>DATBIB010000001.1:0-16261 GCA_036557205.1 Ktedonobacterales bacterium
GGAGCGATGAACAAGAGAGAACCATCGGCCGTCAATGTATCGCCCGACCCAGCAAAGCCAGGGGACGTTCCTGCGAGACATGGTGCGCTCACGCACAGATACGGGCGAGTGGTCCAGGTATGGCCGCCGTCAGATGTGCAGACGATGCCCATAGTGGTCCTGCCATCACTGGCCATCTCATCAGCGCACAATCGCCATGCCTGGCCATGCGTGGTGGGCTGCTGCACTGTCCAGGAGCCAATAAAACTATTACTGACACCTCCACCGCCGAGGTTCGGAAGTGGGAATGCGCTCCAGTGTGCGCCGCCATCGTCCGAGAGCCAGAGTGACCTGCCGGTCGTCGTCGGTATACCGTTTGCGTTTGTTGTGCTCGTCGTGGCCTCAGCGAGCAGTTCGCCGTCCGGGTTTAGCCAAAAACGGGTGACACCCTGGTTCTGAACTGGATCAGTCAAAGCACCGTCAATCGGCTGCCACGTGCGCAGGTGATCGGTGCTTACCGAAAGGTGAATGTCATATTTCGGCAGCCCATTGCTCTGCTGTCCTACCACCTGCCAGCGAATCGCATAAGTGCACCCATTGGCTGTCGCCAGATACGAGAGACCGTCGTTATAGGACAACTTGGTCCACGTTGCGCCACCATCTTCAGTCAATTCATACCAAATCGCCGTATCAGTCTGTCCAACAACGCCCCCCAAAATGTTCACAAGAACACGGCTGGAATCCAATGCATCGACTTGAACTGTACAGTCGGAGGTCTGCGCGTCTGGCCAGGGGAACTGCGCGAGGCGTGTCCAATGTATGGCGCGGTCGGATGTCCGGTAGATGGTGATCTGCGAGTTGACATGTCCCCCAGTGTTCGAAGTCTGGCTGTAGCAGGCATAGGCGATGTTCCCATCGGTGGATGCGACGCCAAACGAGAGGATATCGTCCGATCGATCGCCGAAGGTGATCCCACTGGCGGGGAAATTGCCCGTCTGCCAGTTGGGCGACGCGACGCGTACCGCAGGCGAGGCGGGAGCGGCGGTTGGAAGCGGCGTGGGCGTGCCCTGCACTGTGGTCGCGGTGGAACCGGGATGATAGCTGACGCCGCCGCGCGCCTGGAAGAGCTGGGCGAAACCGAGCGCGAGCAGCAGTACCGCCGCCAGCGCGCCTAGCGCGCCCGCCATACGGCGTGCCGTCCGGCGGGTGTTGCGCGGCCCCTGAGTGGCTGCCATCCCTGACCGCACCGCACGCCAGAGGCGACCGTCGCTTGCGGGCACAGACTGGCGGCGCAGCGCATCGTCGAGCGATTCATAGAGCGCGATCTCGTGGCGACAGGCTTCACAGCCAGAAACATGGGCGGCGATCCGCGCCGATTCATCGCTGGCAAGCGCGCCATCGCGCCAGGCGGCAATGGTCGCGGGCGAAATGCCGAGCGGGCATGAGGCGTTGGCGGTCGTCATCGCGTCTCCTCCTGCGTATAGTGCGCGCGGAAAGCCTCGCGGGCGCGCGAAAGCGTCATCGCGGCGGCTGCTTTGGAAGCTCCCAGCGCCTCGGCAATCTCGGGAATCGAGAGGCCGTAGACGACACGCAGCACCAGCGCGCTCCGCTGCCGTACGGGCATCGCCAGCAACGCGGCGCGGACAGCAGCCGATTCGGCGACGCCCGTGGCGGGATCGAGCGTGGCGGGATGCACGAGACTAAAGCGTGTCATGGTGGCGTCGTGGATCGAGCGGTGGCGCCGATGATTGCTGGCGAGGTTGGTGGCGACGCGGAAGAGCCAGGCGCGCGGCTGCTCGTAGTGGCTGACCTGCTCGAAACGCTGCCAGGCGCGCAGAAATGTCTCCTGGGCAATGTCGTGGCTGGCCTGCTCGTCGCCGGTGATGCGCCAGAGATAGCCGAGGATGGCGCCCTCATGGGCGTGGAAAAACTGCTCGAAGGTCGCCTCGCGCGCCTCCGCCCGGTTCTGCTGGGCTGGGGCAGCCCGTCTCTCGCTGCCCGATGGCGTCTCGTCGAGCGGCGATGCGCCAGTGAGCGCGCCGAGCCAGCGAGGGAGTATCGGCGGGCGCGCGCCACGTCTGCCGCGCCGGAGCCTGCTGGGAATCGTCCAGATCATGCGCTAACCACTTCCTATGTCACATTCGATCATCGCACCCTGTGGATATCCTCTAACACACGCTAGCCTCGCAAAGATAACACGAATGTCCTCGGTAGGTCTGCCATATAGCTTGACGGTAGCGTCAGCCTGGTGACATAACAATGGTAGGCTGATAGATAGCACACCAGGCAGGAGGCGAGAGCGATGCCCGCGCGACTATTGCTCGCCGAGGATGAGTCAGTCCTCCGCCAGGACCTCAAGGAGGAGTTGACATACCAGGGTTATCTCGTTGTAGGCGAGACGGATAATGGCGCGAGCGCGGTGGCGCTGGCCCGCGAGCTACGGCCCGATCTGGTCATCAACACTCTGGCGTGAAGGCCCTTGCTTCAGCGATGGGGATGAAACGCCAGCACTGCCGTCCACTTGAAAGAGGATTTTCTGTCTGCTAGACTGCTTCCATACCGCAGGGCCTGCGGAAATCTACGCCTGTGGAGCGGTGGTGACAACCAAGCCACCAATGCTCGTGTAAGACCGGTGATGAGGCTTTTGCCCAAGCAGGCAGTGAGCAGCCCAGGAATCCCCTGGCTTCAGCCATGGGGAGGGTCAACATGTGCATCCGCATGCCGGAGATGGACGGCATTACCGCGGCGGAGATTCTCACCCGCGAGCGTATCGCGCCGGTGATGCTGTTGACAGCGATGAACGCCGACGAGCTGATCGAGCGCGCCGCCGATGCGGGCGTCGTGATGTATATCACCAAGCCGTGGCGCTCGAGCGAGATACGCCCGGCCATCGAGATGGCGCTCGCCCGCTATCGCGACCGGCTGGCGTTGGAAGGTCGAGTCGCAGACCTGGAAGACAAGCTGGCAACACGCAAATATGTCGAACGGGCGTCGGGTCTTCTGCGCAAGAAATACGAGCTAACGGAGCAGGAGGCGTACCGGCGGATCGCCAGGTTCTCGATGAGCCACCGCAAGTCCATGCGCGAGGTTGCCGAGGCCATCTTGCTCGCCGAGGACTCGCCACACTAAGTGAGCGCTTGAAACAGGCCTTGAGAGCGGGCGTGTCGAGGCCGCATGAGGCAGATTCGCATCACGTCGATGTCAGATGTCGGCGGAGCCTTGTCGATAGATCTTGGCCGATGTGATCACTCCATTCGCATCAACAGAGTAGAATCCGGCGATGAAGTCTTCGCGCATAGCGTCATCAATGGTCAAGATCTCTAGCAGCTCGCATGCGACTCGGTCCTGATCTACGAGCATGGAGCGGATAGCAAGCTCCGGCGCGATGGTACGAAATGCCTCGCTGAACAATGTGGCTAGCTCATCACGTCCATAGAATGTATCCTGGCCCGTTTGCCAGACCGCATCCTCGGCAAGCCCGGCAAGGAGAGATTGAAGATCCTGAGCATTAAATGCCGCGACATGATCGCGGATTGTTCTCTCTAACTGGGCGTACCGCTCAGACACGAGATCCTCCTCGTCATTCTTCGCCCTCTCTATCGCTGTCCCATACCGTGTCCAGTCAGCTTCTTAGAAGCACGGTGAGATATCCGCCTCAGCCGATCTTATAGGTCGCCAGCCCCTTCGCGACCGCTTTTCCCGATGCGGTCGTGGCGTCGATATCGAGGTAGACCAGGCTGCGGCCACGACTGAGGACGCGCGCGGTCGCCAGCACATCTTCATCGTCGGCGGCGGCGAGATAGGAGATGGAGAGGCTGACCGTCGTGCCGCGGACATTCGCGGGTACCTCGGCGTCTGACCAGGCGGCTGCCGCTCCGGCGCTATCGAGCAGGGTGGCGATGGCCCCGCCATGGACCACCGTGCCGATGGTCGTCACCGTTTTGTCATAGGGCAGCCGGAGCGTCGCCTTGCCCGGCTCCAGCGCGACAAGCCCGATGCTGAGATAGCCGACGAAGGGCGAGGTCTTCAGCCAGTGGCGGATGATATCGGCGCCAGTGGGAGTCGGTGTGCTCACGATAATCGCTCCTTCTCATGATCCTGTGCCTGCGCGAGCGCGGCGGCATACTCGCGGGCGCAGGCGAGATAGTGGGCGACGCCATCGCGGATGCGCGCCTGTTCGGCCTCTGTCACCGCGCGTAACGCCTTGCCTGGTACACCCATCACCAGCTGGCCCGGCGCAAACTGCTTACCTTCAGGAACCAGCGTGGCGGCGGCGATCAGGCAGCCCGCGCCGACCACCGCCAGATTGAGGACCGTGGCGCGCATACCGACCAGTGTGCCGTCACCAATCGTCGCGCCGTGCACAATCGCGCCGTGACCGAGCGTGCACTCCGCGCCGACGATGGCTGGCGCGCCCTCGTCAGTATGCAGCACGCAGCCGTCCTGCACGTTGGCGCGCGGTCCGATGTGTATCGGGGCGGTATCGCCACGCAGCACCGCGCCAAACCAGATATTCGCGCCCGACTCGATGGTCACATCGCCGACGATCACCGCCGTTGGCGCGATGAAGGCGTCCTCGGCGATGCGCGGCCAGATCCCGCGATAGGGCAATATCAAGGTTGCAGCCCCTCCCCTGACCCCTCCCCCAGCTAACGCCGGGAGAGTGGAACCAGATATTATCCAGCGCACCAGGCGTCCCACAGCGTGCGCACGGCGCGGCAGATGGCGGCGCGGGCGACGGGAATGTTATCCTGGTCAGTCGTCAGGATGGCATAGGCGCAGGCGCCACCCGGCCCGCTGAGCAGCCCGGCGTCGGCGAAGGTGTCGTCGAGCGAGCCGCTTTTGTGCGCCAGGTGAGCGATGGATGGCAGCCAGTCTTTCAGCTCATCGAAAAGCTGTTGCTCGGCCAGCATCGCCGCGATGTGTTTTCCGCCGGGGAGCGCGCCGCCGCGAATCAGCGTGAGCAGCGTCAGCATCTCGCTCGCCGTCGTCACGTTGTCGCGGTGGGCCGCTCGCGCCTCCATATCCATGAAGCGCCGCGCGAGATGGGTATGAGTGAGTTTGAGGCGGCTCATCGTCTCGTTGATCTCGCCCATGCCGAGCAGGCCCAGCAGGAAGTTTGCGGCGGTGTTGTCGCTGACGATCAGCATCAGCGTGCACAGGTCATCCAGCGTCAGCGAGGTGGCGGAATCGAGATAGTCGAGCACGCCGCCACCTCCCGCGCGCGGCTCATCCGAGGTGCCTAAGCGCTCGTCGCGGGCGAACTGGCCGAGGTCTATCCGCCGCATCAACTCGATGGCAATCGGGAGCTTGGCGAGGCTCGCCGCCGGGAATACCTCATCCGCGCGCAGGCGAATCGCCGCTTTCTCGCCGGTGAAGCATTGCGCGGCCACTGCCGTGCGCCCACCGAGCGTCTGGAGCATCGCGTCGAGTTCCTGGCTGAGCGCGTCGGAGTTGTCGGTGGGTGTTGGTGTTTCGGGCGTCTCGGCCATCACGGCTCCGCCTTTGGCAGCGGACGCCGCGCGCCCGCGTAGAGCTGCGCTAGCCGGGCGCTATAGTCCTCGAAGTCGGGGTCGAGCGCGTTGATCGTCACCTGATGACGCACCGAGCCGTCGGCGTGCAGCATGTGGCTGGCGTCGAGCATGAGGCCGACGTGGACGATACGCCCATCGCGCGCGAAGAAGGCCAGATCGCCCGCGCGGAGATCGCCGCGCTCAACCACATAGGGGATGCTGGCATATTGTTGGTCGGCGTCGCGCAGGATGGTGACGCCCGCGTAGCGATAGCAGAGCTGTGCCAGCCCGCTGCAGTCGAGTCCGCGCACGGTACCGCCGCCCCAGCGATACGGCACGCCGAGCAGGCCCCGGCCAAAGGCCAGCATCTCGTCTATCGTGCATGGCGGGAATGGCTCGCTCGCATACCGCACGGCGCAATTCGTCACCTCGATCCAGCCGGAGCGCCCGCCGGGCAGCGCGACGCGAACACGCGAACCGGCGGATGCCTCTGCCAGCAGCGGCAGCACCGTCGTGGCATAGACCTCGCTGGCTGGCTCTTTCATCTCATAGAGCGGCGCGCATAAGGAGGTGACGACGGCTACCTGTTCGCGGGACGGAGCGCGCGTCGCCAGCGCGGATTCAGCTATCCATCCGGCATAGTCGGGCAACTGAATGGCGCGCCAGCCATCCGTGGCATCCAGCGGCGTGAGCGGCGTATTGAGCAGCGCCTGCGTCACCACCTCGGACCCGCTCTCCGGCGCGGCATACACATCCACCACCCCCTCGGCGATGGCGTATTCGGCGGCGACGGCGTCGAACGGCGGCGGAATCAGGGGACGCTGCACGGCTGGCTCCCTCCGGGATTGCGGCAGGTTTGGGCGGCTCTATGGCGAGTATAGCATAGTGCGCGCATGTCTCACGCGGTAGGCCGGTAGATGTCAGTGCGCTCCCATGTGAGCTGGCCACCCTTCTTGATGCGGGCGGTTACGAATGTGGCCGAGCCGAGCGCGCGCTCGTCAAACAGTTTCATCCGCTGAGGTTGACACCGATACAAGCGATAAGCGCTCAGGGCGTCGTGGGAGAAGCGCGTGAATCGCTGGAGATAGAGCGTCGCCGCGTTCCGCGCGGCCTGCCCGCTCAGCTCGCGCGCGCGCCCGAAGAGCTGGATGCCGCGATCCGAGTTCCCCCACTCCTGGTGAGAGTCGTAGACGGCGATGGCGATCAGCTTATTGGCGCGCACGTTTTGGGAGTGCTGCGCGGCGGACTCGGAGAGCCAGACGATCTCCCACGCGTTGCTCCATGCGAAGTACGCGGTGTTGATGTGCGGTTGGCCATCGCGCGACACGGTAGCAATTGAGCATAGTGTGGATGCGTCCAGCAACTGGCGTGCGAGAGTTACGATCTGCTCCCCGCCTAACGGCGTCTGGGATCGTTCGATGGGCATTGTGTCGCCTCACCTTTACTGCTGCATCCAGTGCGCGTAGCTACGCATGACCACAGAGGCGCAAGGCGCGCAATGCCTCCAGCGTCGCATGCGCATCGGCGGCTGGCCCATCCTCGCTCGCCCAACTGCCATCCACTCGCTGGCCTGCCTCCAGCAGCGAGAGCGCCTTCATAATAGCGGGGTGGTCCGCCGGAACATCCACGGTACGCAGGGTGGTGATGAGCCAGCTGAGGCTGCTGGCGGGCGTCTTCGCATCCAGGCAATCGGACAGTGTGGTCAGCACTCGCTCCGCCAGCTCGTGTTGTCCCAGACGATACCAGGCTCCGGCGGCGAGCCAATGGGCATGGAGAAATGTTGGCATCCGGCCGCTCTCGTCGAGATGGGCGCGCAAGACCTCCGCGCCACGGCTGGCCGTCGCATCGTCGTGAGGTAATAGTTTCGCCAGCCAGTAGGAGCTATTTGCCGTCAGATAGAGTTGCGCGGCCAGGTCACCGGGCATAGCCCAGGGTGGCGCGACATCGGCTGTGGAGGCGGTTTCCTCCCAGCTTCCATCGTCCCGCTGGCGGTCACGCAGAAACCAGACGGCGCGGAGGATCGCGTCATGTCCAGCAGGTATGCCGCCCTGCTCGGCCTGCGCCAGCCGGAAGCAGGTGGCGTCCACAGAGCTATAGTCCGTCGCCCAGAAGGGCGCCCAGCCGCCATCGGCCCGCTGGTCCGCCAGGATGACGGCTTCCTCCTCCGCGGTAGGCCGCGCGCCCTCCAGCAGAATGCGCAGGCGGCTTTGCTCGCTGGCGCTCCCATGGGCGCGCACGAAGGCAACCGCTCGCTCCTGATCGGCTGACTGGCTCATGGGCAGCTACTCCAGTGTGGGCGTCGTGGACTGCGGCAGTGTCGGCGGCGGGAAGTCCGTTGGATAGTTGGGCGTTGCGGGGAACGTCGTCTCACCACTTGCCTGGGTCGGCATGTAGTAGGGCGAGGTCGAGGCGTAGGCGGCTGGCTTAGAGGGACGGCGATTGCCGCGCCAGAGCAGGAACATCCCGATGGCGAAGAGCGCCAGCGCCAGCAGCACACCGCCCGCGACCAGCATGATATGCGGCGCGTTATAGCCGCCCCCGGTGACATCAATCGTGGCGGACTGGCCAAAGGCGACGGCATAGCTCACGGTATTGCCGTTCTGCGTGCCGCCGTGCTGCTCGCTGACCCAGTTGGGCATGGTGATGGCGACCGAGAGGCGCGCATCCTTGAAAAGGTCGCGGGTGGCCTGATCGGCGTTTGGAATCACCAGGCTCATGGAGCCGGTGACGTGGAAGGTCGTGGTGAAAAAGCCCTCATTATCTACCACATTCAATGTGTCATTGGCGTTGACGGTGGACGCGCTCGGTGCGCCGTTGGATGATCCGGTATTGGGGGACTCGGGCAGCATGGTATTGAGCTGGCTCACCGAGTGGAACGGGCGCACATACTTCCAGTAGCTGAAGCCGTTCGCCTCATAGCGGCTAAAGCTCCCGCCGCCCTGCTGGGCCTGCGTGCCAAAGTCATCCATGCTCTTGGAGAGAGCGCTGCCGCCAAGGTTGACCAGCTGGTCCGCTATCCCCACCGTGAAGGTGTAGACGCCGGAGCCGTCGCTGTTGAGGACGACGGTGCGATCAGCCTGCACGCAGGCGGCCAGCGAGAACGCCAGCAAGAGGCACAGCAGGGTCGCGGCGATGCGGGTCCGCATAGTCAATCTCTCCTCGCACATGCACACCATACAAACAATCAGGAGTGGCTGGCCGTCGCCGATGACTGTGACGGGCTGGCGGGACGACGCTCGCGCAGCACAATCGAGGTAAACGGGATGCGGAAAACGCTGAAGACATCCAGGCTGATGAGCAGCCCAGCCAGCAGGCAGACCGCGCCGAGAAACTCGCTGAGCGGCGCGGCGGCGCTATAACCGAGCCGTTGCAGCCCCGTTAGAATGCCGGGAAAGATCGCGCCCAGCGCCAGCAGCGCCATCGAGATGACCCGATAGCCGGGCGTGCGTCGGCGGATGAAGGTCCAGGCGCTCCAGAGCGCGCCGCCAAAGAGCCAGAGCGCGCCAGTGATACTCATCACGATAGCCACAACCGCCATGTCGCCAGGCAGCACCGAAAACGTACTGACTGTGGTGACTTCATTGAAGGGGGCGCTGGCCATCTGCGCGGCGACATCCACCGGGACAGGGTAGAGGGCGATGCGCACGGCGGCGTATCCCGCCAGGAAGATCATCACGGCGGCGAAACCCCAGGCCACACGCCGCGGCGCCAGCAGGAAGCACGAGCCAAGGCCCAGGAAGGCCGCGGTCATGATGCCGCCGAAGTAATACCAGAGCTTGTATTCGAGCACCGTCCAGTGGTCGAGCGCGCCCGCGAACGCAGCGGCGGCGGCGATACCGTAGAAGAGCAGGCCCAGCGACCACGTCAGCTTGAAGGGGCGTGGGCGATGCAGATGCTGGTCGAAGATGAAGACAGCGGCCACCAGCGCGCAGATGGCGGCCAGCAGCTCGAAGAGGGCAATATCGGACATGACAGGCGCTCCTGCGACGTGATGATGACACGACAAAGGCAGTCCCACACATGGAGGTTCCAAGCTAGAGTATACTCCCGCGCCGCCAGAGCGCTGGTACTCACCTTGACACGGCAGCAGGCCAGCGCATATACTTCGCGCGACATGTTGCATCGTTAGCGTAGAGGTTTCTGGAGATGATGGCATTCTGCCTGTCCGCGTATCAACCATTGCCGCGCCGCGCCTATTCGTCGCCGGTGCGTATTGTCGTGCGCCCGGCGTGGCAGATGCCGCTCGATGATCGTCGCATTGACGATTCGGCGCGCGCGAGCCAGATGACTTGCTGCCCCTCCAGTTTGCTCACCCAACGCTGACGCATGACGCGCTCCAGGTTGGGACAACCACCGGGGCGATAGAGATCAACCAGCACGCGCGAACCGCAGACCGAGCGGAACGCGCGTTTTTTTGTTGTCGTTTTGGCGCTTTTTCACATACAGCATGCCCTCGAAGTGTACCGGGATGCACATCTGCCTGTCGAGCAGAAAGCAGCGGGTTCGACTCCCGTCGGGGGCGCCGGGTTTGGGACCCGATAGTGGTGATCATCATTCAGCGGTCAGGAGACGCGGTTCAATCCGCGTAACGTTCGGTTCGACTCCGGCTGATCACCCCCATTCATCCAAACAATCAATCATTCGCACTCGTAGCTCAGTGGAGAGAGTACCGGTTCGCGATGCCGGAGACAGAGGTTCGATTCCTCTCGGGCGCACCACGACAAACGTAAGTGTTCATTCAGGCAGGAGTAGCGTTATGCGCGCCGAAATTACCTCTACGACATCGGGCCTCTCAATTGGGGGCAGCCCAATGACGCGGTTCGTGCAGGTGCGGGTAGATAATACTGTGTACTTTGTCCACACGATCTCCTACTGGAAGCCACCTCTACACAACGAGGTCGTTATTCTCGGGTCGCTGGTTGAGGGTATGGATACGCTTTTCACCCACATTCCATATGAGGATGATACCTTTGCCTGGGCGGCGCGTGAAATGCATGAGGAGCCAACAACAGAACTGCTTGTGTTGATACATGGTGAGCGACAGGCAGTTGACTTCAAGCAACTCCGTGAGATAGATACCGCGACGATGGTTGGCCCGGTGTGGTGTCCGGTCGCCAACATGGTTCGGGAGCGCCCGTATGGTCCAGGTGGTAGAGAGATACGCCGGGGCAGCAAGCATTTTGCCCCAGGCGCGAAGCTCTATTGTTATCCCGCGCTGTGGGGCGACGGGTACGAGCAGATACAGGTGATCGGCCGCCATCGGGGAACACATCGCTACGTCAAGATGATCGTCAACGAAAAGTGGCTCACCAACTGGCGCGTGCAGCTCGCCTACAGCCCGCACGTGATTCGAGAGCTATGGCCAGCATGGGATGGAACTAAACGCTCGCGCGAACGAGCGCAGGAAATCGTGGACTTCATGACTGCGCGGGTTATGGAGCGAGAGCAGCAGATGTCATCAGGTGGGGGCGAGTGATTTCTGCCCTGGGGTAGCAGACCCTATCGCCAGCCGCATCTTGAAAAAGTGAATATCGTCGTTTATATTATTGAATAAAAGGCGCGTTAGGTAGCATAGCGGGAGCAGACAGGAGGAGCAGCCGATGCCTCGTCGCGCCAATAACCTGCTCCGCTGGTCGCCTGAACATGGCGGCTACGAGCTGTGGCAGCAGAACGCGCCGCTCCGGCCGCCCATCGCGCCCGATACGCCGGGGTGGTTCGCCTGGCTGGCCGACGTCTCCTCGTTCTCCTTCCAGCGCGCGTCCGGCGATATCTACACCCTGCGCAAAGAGAAGGTGCAGCGTGGCGGCGCCTACTGGTACGCCTACCATCGCACCGACGGGCGCATGACCAAGCGCTACCTGGGCCGCGACGGCGACCTGACCCTCGCGCGATTAGAGGCCGCTCCATCCACCGCGCGTTATGTAACAAATGGATATGATGAGCATCCGCGCCGCCGTAGGCCACGCGCATCTGACGTGAAACGTTCGGCGGCTGCCAGCGAGACGCCGCTGCTGGCGACACGCATGCTGATGCCGCGCACACCCGCCCGCATCGTGAACCGCACACACGTCTGGCATCGCTTGCAGCGCGGGCTGGAGCGTCCGCTGACCCTGCTGACCGCGCCGCCGGGCTTTGGCAAGACGACCTCGCTGGCCGCGTGGGTGCGCCAGATGGAGACGCCGGTGGCCTGGGTCTCGCTCGACGAGAGCGATAATGAGCCGGGCCAGTTCTGGGCCTATGTGCTTTCCGCTCTCGAGCAGGCCGCCCCTGGCGTTACCGGCGACGCGCTGGCGATGCTGCGCTCGATGCAGGCGCCGCCGCTGCCCATCGTCTTGCGCGCGCTGATGAACGCGCTGGTCGCCGCGCCGCGCGATCTCGTGCTGGTGCTGGATGACTACCACCGTATGACCGCGCCGGTCATTCACGAGACACTCGCCAGTCTGCTCGAACATCCCGCCGCGCAGCTCCATCTCTATCTGGCGTCACGCCGCGAGCCACCGCTGCCGCTGGCGCGTCTGCGCGCGCGCGACCAGGTCAACGAGATCACCGCCGACGATCTGCGCTTCCGGCTGGATGAGGCCGCCGAGTTTCTGGCCGAGGTGATGGACGTGCGGCTGCCTTTCGAAGATGCGCTGGCGCTGGCCGAGCGGACCGATGGTTGGATCGCCGGGCTTCAGCTTGCCGGGCTCTCGCTCCAGCAGCATCCCGACCCTACGGCGTTCGTCGCCAGCTTCAGCGGCAGCCACCGCCATGTCATGCAGTATCTGGGCGATGAGGCGCTCGCGGCCCAGCCTGCCGACGTGCGCGCGTTCCTGCTGCAAACCTCGTTGCTCGACCGCATGTGCGCACCGCTCTGCGACGCGCTGACCGGGCGCGCCGATGGCCGGGCCATGCTCGAACGGCTCGCGCGGGCCAATCTCTTCGTCGTCGCGCTCGACGATGAGGGGCGCTGGTATCGCTACTATCACCTCTTTGCCGACCTCTTGCGCCACCATCTGCGCGAGGAATCGCCAGAGCTTGTGCCTGAGCTGCGCCGGAGGGCGGCGCGCTGGCTGGAAGGCGATAGTCAGGTCACTGAGGCAGCCCATCATCTGTTCGCCATTCCTGATTATGCCGCCGCCGCCAACCTACTCGAGCGTATCGCCGACGAGCTGATGCGACGCGGCGATGTGGACGCGCTGATTGGGCTGTTTCAGCGCGTGCCCGAGGAGATTCTGGCTGAGCGGCCCGCGCTCTGCCTCTCGCTGGCCGAGGCGTCCTTCGCGCATGGGGAACTCGCCGCCTCCGACCGCCACATCACCACTGCCGAGCATGCCGTCGCCGCGATGCCGACTGCCACCGCCGACGAACAGCGGCGCCACCGCCTGCTCGTCGGTCGGATTGCCGCCGACCGTGCGGTGCTCGCCTCGATGCATGGCGACGCCGACGCCACCTTCACCTACGCCCAGACGGCACACGAATGCCTGATGGATGACGACACCCTGCGCCGCTGTGGCGTGGCCGTCACCCTGGGGCATGCCTGGCGCCACAAGGGCGATCTTGCCGCGGCGGATGACGCCTACTCCGAGGCGGCGCGGCTCAGTATTGCGGCGGGTAGCCCGTTCATGGCGGCGCTCGCCACTGATATGCGCACGCTGCTCGCCAATGCGCGCGGCCAGCTCCATCTCTCGGCGAGCCTCTCGCGCCAGATCATCGCGCTGGCCGAATCCCGGGGCGAAGCGGCGCGCTCAATGGCCGGGAGCGCCTGGAGCAATCTGGGGTGGCAGCTCTATGAGTGGAACGACCTCGCCGGAGCGGAAGACGCCTTCCACAAGGCGCTGGCGCTTGGCGAGCAGTGGAATGACACTGAAGACCAGGTGAATGCTCGCCTCTGGCTGACCTTTGTCTATCAGGCACAGGGTAAGCCGGAGGAAGCGCTTGCCTCGCTCCAGCGCGCCGATGGATTGCTGCGCGAGGTTGAGCGGGAGGGTCAGACATTCCCGTGGTTGCCACCGCTGATTGCCGCCGCCTCGGCGCGACTTGCGCTCATGCAGGGCAACCTGGCCGACGCCGAGCGCTGGATGCCAGCCATCCGCGACAGAGTCGGCCAGAACGCGATCATGCGCCCGCTGGAGGAGTTAACTCGCGCGCGTGTCCTGGTGGCAATGGGCGAAATTGTTGAGGCTCAGGCGCTGCTTGATGGGTTACTGCCGGGGGTCGTGGCCAGCGGCGAGATGGCCTATGAGATTGAGATTCGCGCGCTGCAAGCGATTGTGTGGCAGGCGTCAGGCAAGGCTGATCAGGCGCTCGCCGCATTGGGGCAGGCAGTGGCGCAGGGCATGCCAGAGGGCCATATACGTCTCTTCCTAGACCTGGGCGCGCCGCTGATCTCTTTACTCAAGTTCGTGCGTGCGGCTCATTCGGTTCGGGCGGATGTCGCGGGTTACTGCACGAAGCTGCTGGTTCTGGCGGGCGTTGAGACGTATGAGTCGCATCCCGCATTCTCCCAGCCCCAGGCGCAGACACATCCCGCTCTGCCGGAGCCGCTGAGCGCGCGTGAGGCGGAGGTGCTTGGGCTGCTGGCCGAGGGCTACTCGAATCAGGAGATTGCCGACCATTTGGTGGTGGCGCTCAGCACCATCAAGACGCATGTCCACCATCTCTATGCCAAGCTGCAGACGCCGGACCGACTGCGCGCGGTGACACGCGCCCGCGCGCTGGGACTGCTCGATGACGACGGGCGTATAGATGGGCGTGTCGCGGCTCGCCAGGGGAGGCTGCCATGACCACCAGCACCGACCGCAGCGCGCTCGATCTGACGGGTATCACCGCCGTCGAGGTGGCCACTTTCGGCGGCGAGTTGAGCGTCATCACCGGCGCCGATGCTCCGCGCGTAGAGACGACTGTGTATGGCAACGCCTCCTGGTCGGTTGAGCGCGTCGGCTCACTACTCTATCTCGTCGGCAAGAAGCGCGGCTTCTTCTACATGGGCAACGGCGTGAGCTTCCGCCTCTGGCTCCCCGACCACCTGGCGCTGAAGCTGGCCAATGTCAGCGCCGATATCCGCGTGCGCGGCGATATGCGCTCGCTCTCGGCGAATGTCGTCCATGGCGGCATCGAAGTGCGCGCGAGCAACCCGGCCGAGGTGAAGCTGCGGGCGGTGCATGGGCGCGTCGTCGTCCACGGCGTTACCAGCAAGTTCGATATCGTGGCGACACCCGGCGACGTGCGGGTGGTCAACAGCGGCGGCGAGCTGAAGATTACCGCGACGCCGGGCAGTGTGCGGCTAGAGCAGGTGGTGCTAACGCCGGGCAAATCGCATGTGGTAACGACGAGTCCGGGCAATATCGAGATCGTCGGCATCCATGCGCCGGGCGGGCTGTGGATACGCGGCAAGGCGACCTATGCTCCGATCATCGCTGAATTTCCGCCCGATGAAATGCGCAACAAAGGCACATCACTGAAAGTTGAACTGCCCGGCCCCAATCCCGCGACGCTGACGCTCGATGCCGTTGGCAGGCTCAGCATCAAGGCGTGACCTCTCCCCCTACCCCCTGGACGCTCGATGCCATCCAAATCGCATCCAATCCACCCCGCAATCCACCTTCCGATGGACGCGCCAGCCAAAAGAATGGGGCATTCTATGGGCAGGCGCCGACGTTCGGCGACATCATCCGGCAAGGCGCAATCGACAACCACTATCCAACATAAGGAGGATATGCGCGTGGATACTCTTTCTCAGCTTCACACCTCCGCCGAGGCAACCAACAGCGGCTCGCCACACGCCCCTGCACTCATCAAGACGAAGGGGCTGGTCCGCACCTTCAAGTCGCGCAAGGGCATCGTCGAGGCGGTGCGCGGCGTGGACCTGGAGGTGCGCGAGGGCGAAATCTTCGGCTTTCTCGGCCCCAATGGCGCGGGCAAGACGACGACGATGCGCATTCTGACCACGCTGATGCCCGCCAGCGGCGGCACGGCAACCGTCTGCGGGCTGGACCTGCGGCGCGATCCCGGCAAGGTCCGGCGGCAGATCGGCTACGTCAGCCAGGTTGGCGGCGCGGAACCGATTGAGACTGGCCGTGAGAATCTACTCTTGCAGGGGCGCGTCTATGGCATGAGCGCCAAAGAGGCCCGTCAGCGCGCGGCGGGGCTGATTGCCCGACTCGACATGGAAGACTTTGCCGACCGGCTGGTCAAAACGTATTCTGGCGGCCAGAAACGGCGGCTCGACGTGGCGCTGGGCATCATGCATCACCCGCGCCTGCTTTTCCTTGACGAGCCGACCACCGGACTCGACCCGCAGAGCCGCGCCCGCATCTGGGACGAGGTGCGCGCGCTGCACGATCAGGGGATGACCATCTTCCTGACGACCCACTACATGGACGAGGCCGACGGACTCTGCAACCGACTGGCCATCATCGATCACGGCCAGATCGTCAGCCAGGGCAGTCCCGAAACGCTCAAGCAGGAGATTGCGGGCGATATCGTCTCGCTGGGTCTGGATATGCAGACCAACGCCGTGGAGCAGGTGACGACCCTGATGCGCGAGCGGCCATTCGTGCGCGAGATTCAGCCGACGGCGGAGGGCGTGCAGCTCTACGTCTCGCAGGGCGAGACGGTGTTGCCGGAGGTGTTGCGCACGCTCGATGCCGAGCATATCACGATTCGCTCGGTCATGCTGGCGCGGCCAACGCTGGACGACGTCTTCCTGCGGCGCACTGGGCGCTCGCTGCGTGAGTCAAACGGCAACCACTAAATCCATCACACACGATAGATGCGAGAGATACGAA
>DATBIB010000002.1:0-24300 GCA_036557205.1 Ktedonobacterales bacterium
TGGACGCCAAGCAACGTTACGAGCTTCGCGGCGGGAGTTTATACAATAGCAGCGGCGATCACATTTATATATCTCTTCATCGACTCATTGTCGCTGAGGCTACTGACCCTTCCGGTAATTGGTCCGGTCGCATTGGGAAACGCGGTCGGAATGTTGATATCGACGGTAGGTATCGTTGGGGCTGATCTAATCATTCTCAATGGTATAGGGGATGAACTGAGCCTGATCGGAGGAGAAGGGTGATATGTCCTTAGTATCAACGTCGTTGTCCTCACTACAATAGACGGGCAGGTAGTATGCCAATACCAACAATTGTCTGGTACATGATGCTAAGTGTGGGCGTCGTCTACGCAGTGATATGGCCCATTGTTATCATCAGGCTATTTCGTCGGGACCCTCGCCGTTCTCCTTACTCATGGAGCATAACGGGTGCATTACCGGAAGTGGGTTCATTGCTACTAGTCACTGCATCTGCTTCCCAATTGTGGCCTGCATTCCTTCAGGATATTCTAGATCCATGGATCTTGATCGGAGGGGGAAGCCTCTTAGTTGGTTTGGGTATTGCAGCCACAATCCTTAAATTACGCTCCAAACTTCCTGCCCAACACGATCACCAACTATGATCTATTAAGAGTTAGGTTGGACCTGCGGCTTCAGAGCTAGACGCGGGGCTACGACGCGGCGAGCAACGTGACGTAAGTGGCGACAACCCTCTCGGCAGGCACGGACAACCAGGCGTTCTGCTATGATGAACAGAACCGCTTGGTCTGGGCCGGGTCTACTGGGACACCCAGCTGTGGTAGCTCACTGACTCCTGGGAGCTTGAGCAGCGCCAGCTACACCCAGACCTTCAGCTACGACAATCTGGATCGGCTGACCAGTGGTCCGCTGGGCAGCTATACCTATGGCGACAGCGCCCACCTGCATGCGGTCACCAGCATCGGCAGCGGCGGAACCCCAACCTACACCGCCAAGTACGATGCGGTGGGCGACATGACCTGCCGCGCCCCCGACAACACCACGACGTGTAGTGGGACGCCAACCGGGGCGCAGCTGGGCTACGACAACGAGGGACGATTAGCTACCTGGCAGAATGCGCCGAGCAGTCCGACGACCACCGATAGCTTCCTCTACGATGGGGCAGGCAATCGCGTTGAGCAGCAGGTGACCGTCAATGGCTCGATGACCACTACGACTACCTGTGTCGCCTGGAGCGGGCTAACTCTCGCTTGGCCCACAGTTACTGCGAGTCTGCTCCGGCGCTGTTTGAAGGGTCGCTCGCGGAAGAGTCGTCGCTCTGAGCGAGAGGTTCGCTTGATGGCTCCAGCAGGAGTGCCCAGAGACCGGTGCAGTCCTCCTCTTCGATGCGCTGCTGGCGTGCCAGTTCGCGCTTGATCTCTTGAATGCTCCTCGATGGTGTGGGCAGCTTCTCAGGCGGAGGTACCTGTGCGTCTTCCATAGCTTTTCGTACAATACTTCCTGTACGATAATGCGTTTGGTTGGCCGCGTCTTTCTCCTGTACGTCTTCACTCACCAGCATTTCACTGGCCAGCGCCGCACGGAAACCGTTCGCTGCCATCTCGGTCACGCCCATGAAATCCGAGATGTTTTGTCTGGGTTTCAAATCCTTACGCACGCCAATCTGCTGGGCCGTCTCGTGATACATCCCCAGATAGCCATGATCCTCAAAGACTGCAAAGTCCGCAGGTGTCAGCACGCCTCGTCCATGTGCCGTCTCAAACAAGACTCTGTGATAGCGTTTCAACTTCTCCCGCTCTTCAACGAGGCGTCGCGCCTGCTCTCGGGTGGTGCTGATCTCATCATGATGCGTCCGAATGGCGAAATAGGTCTGTCCAAGCGCGACTGCTTCCTTCGAAGGATCGGCATTTTCGATGATGAGATAGCAGGCATAGCGTGAGAGGTGGTAATCAACGACTGTGTAGCGACGCCGCGCGGTTGGACTTTGTGTCTCCACGCGGATAAAGTGCTGCTCGACAGACAGTTCAACATTGCGGCACGACTCCATGGCCTGCGCAATCACGCCTTCGAAGTTGTGTCAGGAGGCTGGCTTATAGCCCAGGAGCAGAGCCAGTTCACGAGCGCTCCAGTAGTCTCCTTGGTCATCGGTGTGTTTGATGGTGTCGAAAGGAGAGATCACTGCTGGTGGGTTTGGGTCCGATTGCTTAGGCATTGATAACACCTTTTGTTGCTGAAAGTGTTCGTCCTGTTCCCCAGAAGATTCGGAGATGTTCCATCTTTTACGAACGCATAAAAGATGGACGAATCCATCGAACCTGCCTGCCCGGACATGTTTTTCAGGAAAATGCCTGTCAGGGGACCTGATGCTCCATGCGAGCAGCTACTCGCGATGCTCATAGAACAGACTGGCAACTGCCAGATGCCCAACCTTTTAATGAAATTGTAATAGAATAGGTATGAATTTGCGATTGACTGGATAAAACTTAAGTGCAAGAATATGTTTGATTGTGGAAGTCTGGGGAAGCGTATCGCAATTACGTTATAGTGGAGCGTAAGTAGGGAGATACTGACGAGAGCATGGCACAGGAGCCCATACGCAAAACCATACGGGAATGGCGCACAGAGAACTTCCTTACGCTTCAAGAACTGGCTGACATAGTCGGGGTCAAGCTCCAAACCCTTTGGAACTGGGAGCATGACCGCGCGACGCCCGAATTTCGGAACATCCGTGCGCTCGCGAATGCGCTCGCCATCGAGCCGCGCCAGATCGTTTTGCCGGCCTCCAAGCGAGAATCAAGCGCAGATTAAAGATACATAGCAAGGTGTGTGCAAGAATCACGATCAACACTGCTATCTGACCCAACTGGCTTGATGACGTGTGGCTGTCAGAGGGTACCTAAACGCGAGATCTCTTCCTAGATACGCCTTTCGCTGCTCACTCGTCCTGAGCCCCAGTGATGGCGCCTGCGCTAATTGTGTTATTGCATGAGAAAGCAGAGTCGAGATGTCTCGACTCTGCTCAAACATCTGCGCTAGGCGCGACGAACACCACCCCACTACTAATGATGTGCGTAGACTGTTCTAGCCTTTAGCCGCGCGTTGCAACAAGTGGTTCATCTTCCATCCAACGCTTACTCTCTCAAACATTTTGCGAGGTTTCCCGCGCATCACAACGGAACTTTAGACATTGGGCATGCCAGGCCACGTCTCATAGAACCGTGTGATTGCCCGAATGGAGGCTAATTGGGCCTCTAAGACTCCAGCATACTCGGCATTTGGGTCCTCCCCGTCATGGAGTATGCTCCAGAAGACGTGGCCATGAACGTATACTGTAACTGTCCAATTGTTTACCTCGCTATCTGGATCGAACGCTTCTAATTCGATGCAGCCATCGGGCATGACACGGACACGCTGGAGCGGCTTCCCATCGAGATAGATGCCATCGCTACGACGATCTACCTCGACCGTGGATAGAGGAATGGTATCGACCATAAACGTGCGAGGAGAATGGTTGTGGTAGGTCATAGCTGCAATGCGGTATGCGCCAACGATTATGGAGATCGTTTGGTATTGTCGGCGCTACCGCTGCTCCTTTCTTTTTCCTTTGTTGTCTACAACGCCTGATGTTGTCCATGTGTGATAACGCAGACGATGCCTTCTCGCAGCATCTCTCAGGCAAGGGGCTGTTGAGGAGTGTTGTCAGCATATCGTCAATTCTGCTTGCTCTTCTTCTCTCCTTTCGCTCTGAGTACGGCGAGTATGGCTCTGCGGTGTATCGCTGTTAGTCGTTAGGAGCTGTGGACCGTACGCTGGGGCCTATCGCGGGCGCACGTCGCCTGGCTCACCACCCCCTTCTCGTGACAATTCCGAAGTGTCTGGAGCGTCTGACACCTGATAAGGGGTAATAGCTGAGAGCCCAGCCAGTGTACCGTTATCGGATGTATCCGTGACTGCCGACCCTGCTCGAGGTGGCGCCGATGCGGTAGGTTCTGTTTCTGCCATCGGCCTGCGCAGAGTGCGTGTTCGCTTGCGCCGTGGCGTTTTTCCAGAACCGTTGCCTAGAATCGCTGGTATGGTGACGCTATGTTCTCTAACTGACCCCAAGAATTCAGGGACCAGCGGCTGGTCCACGCCCGCTGGCGCCACAAGCGCCCGTCGACGGTCGAGAGCTGTGGCCAGCGCCCGTACAAGTGTGGCATGTACCTCAGCCACGACATCTTGGCTAACAGGCACTTGCGCTATGCGAGCCCACTCGGCGCGGCCATGGGCGATCACAAAGGCTTCGCCCGGCTCAAGGGCGCGTACATGATTCGGGTCCACCTTGAACCGATCACGTGGCCGGAGTGTCGCGCGCCCGGTAAGTTCGTCCTCCTCTACCATGTGTATTGCCTCAATGTCGCGCTGCATCCCTGCACGTTCAATCAAGCGGCGAGGATCAGCGGTTCGATGAAGGATCAGCAGATTCGCTGCCTCCAGGATCCGGTCGGCCTGCTCGCCAAGGCCCGCGTAGCTCTGGCTCGTCACGAAGATAGTGGCCCCGTGGCCCCGGAGACGCTCCGAGAGATTCGCCGCATCGGCCTTAAGCGCGAGGGCTGAGAACTCATCAACAATGAGTAACACTCGCCGATTCGCATCCTTGCGCCGCGAGACATAGTGGCCGAAATCGTCGAGCAGAAAACGTCCCAGGCTGGCTGCTTCCTCTTTCAATGCCAAGCCGTCAAGTAGCAGATAGGCTGCGTCAACGTCTTCAAATGCCCAGTTGCCATCGAGTTGGCCTCCAAGTGCGGAGAAAAAGCCATCGTAACGTGCGAACACGCCATGGGCCTGTTTCGGATCGATTCCGGCGAGTTTGCGCGCCTCTGGGCGTCCCTCGTAATCCGTACGCAACGTGGCGAGATCCAGACGCCCGAGGAGATCATTGGCCCCGCGTGCTGGACCGCTACGACCGGGAAGCGTGAGTGCGAGATACAGCAATTGTTTGGCGACGGCTTGATAATACTCCTCGGTGAAGTCTTGTGTTTGGAGGAGCCGGTTGAGAATATCAGTGGTATCGCCACGCCAACCGTCGTAATGGGTTGCTGGAAAGATCTCGACTCGTCGTTTCCCCGCAGCGTGCATTGCTGCCCCAAAACGTGCGGCCGTTCTCACATCGCCCTTGGCGTCCAGGTAGATCACCTGCCAGCCGAGCGCGCCTGCCGCCTCTGTGGCTAGACGTAACGCCGTCTCTGTTTTGCCCGTACCGGATGCGCCAAGCAGCACTCCTGGGAGACGCAGTTCAGCTTCGGGAATCGCCAGCCACCCATCATCTAGCCCTTGTCGTTGGCGCCAAAGGCTCCCCGGAACGGCCAGGTCCCCGGCAATGGCGCATCCCAGAACAACCGTCTGGGGTCTTCGCGCATGACCATATCGCCAACGCAGGCCTCGCTGAGCGAGGCGCAAGGGAAACAGGCAACGTCTGAAACTTGTACTCCACCGGAATCTCGACCCACTACGCTCAAGTATCAGACCGTTGATGAGCTGGTCGTCGCGGGATGCCAGGGTGCGTGTAACCGCTTGGCCTCGATGGCCTATGCTCGATGGCGCGTGGTGGACATGCTGCGCGGCCGACCGAGACAGGCGGCTTACTTCACTCGCTTGCTGTGCCTGGGTAGCCAATAGCGCCTGGGCCGTGTTCGACCTATGAGCCAGCAGGAGGAGTGCAACAGCTATCAAGGGCGTGAGCGCCAACGAGGCCTGCCAGAGCGGAGATAGAGAGGGAACGAGGAGTATCCATGCATGCAGTTGCAGCACATGCCATAGAGTTATGACCTGCCACCTGAGGTCTAGCGCGTGAAGCGCGACATAACCCCAGACTAGGGCAGCAGGCGCGACGATGGCAAGGAGCCACCAGCGACGAGACGGCCTGGCGCCTAGAAGGAAACGCAGGATCAATCCTCCAAGGAAAGCCGGCCAAGCCACTACCAGGACTAGGAGAAGTGCGGCGAACAGTAAGAGATGGGGTAGAATGTCTACTTCCGTGTTCGAAGCTGCTGGAGGGTGACGCATCGACATCTACGAGTCCTTTCGTGAAAGGAGACATGAGCGTTTCCAAGTAGATTGGCAATCGCTCTTATGCGACGATGCTGGGCATGTCATGCCTGCTCATCAAATGGATACAGGCGCATCACGCGTCGAAGTTGTGGGTCGAGCGCCACGAGCGCCCGCTCAAGTCCACGCATTGTCTGCGGTGAGGCGAAATACCAGACCGCAGGATAGTGCGTCGACAACGCGTGCAAAATGGTAGCGAGGCGATCAGGAGCTTTTAAGCTCAGTTCGACCTCGATGGCAATACATTGTGCATCTTGCCCACTGTCAAGCGTGAGAACGCCATCGGGCAGGTGTGGCTGACGGATGTTTTTCGGAGCGAATCCACGTTCTGATCGTAATGACCGTTCGCTTTGCCAACTGGCCGAAGGTCCGTAGTGCTGCTCAATCCGCATCCGGACAGCATTGACCGCGTGCAGGTGGTTGAGAGCAGCAAGTCTCGGCTGATAGGGAAGATACGCCAGGTTCATACGGGTTAGCCCTACTTTTGAGAGCCAGACCCATCGCGGAGTGCGCACTGCTAAGTGCTGCGTTTCAACCAGTCCAGCACGTTGCCACCGTGCGACGAGATCACTGGTCGTTGTCACGCCAAGTATCCCAGGGACATGGAGGGGTCTACCTGGCTGGCGTGCGAGTAGGAGTTGTAGGTGGTCAAAGCGCACAGCGTACTGCTCACCAATCCAGGTGAGGATCGTCAGGTCACGTGGAGTACATTGCATTATCCCCTTATCTCGCCGTTGTTGGCGTATCTGTTTCTTCGTTCTGTTGGAGGTAGCTATGGAGCGGGTATCTTCATCGCTGGCGCTATTGCCATTGGCAGGTGGGCGATTTATTGCTGCAGCCTTGCTCTTTTGACTCATCTGTTGCATCCTCGGTTTATGTGTGCTAATGAGATTGCGCTGGTATGTCCGGCGGGTATCAAGCATGGCTAATTGCTTCGCGGGGCACTACAAACAAAACGGACACAGTGAGAGTTGCTTTAATCTTGGGTCGCCACTCATCGCACTTATTCATGTAGTATCTCCCAGCCATCCAGTTTCTATTTACCAACCCCTGTTCTTCTCGGCAATGCTGTCCTCGTGCCACCTCGGATACCAGTGATCTGGTGCGCCAGGTTGTCTCCCGATAGATACCCCGTAGCTCTCGTGGAGTGTTTGCGGTCCAGCTGGGGGAGACCTAACGGGAGTTATTCACGAGGCAGCACTGTTCCCACTACACGAAATGCTGAGCCTAAGCAGATTCACATACTGGTGGAGAAGTCGGCGCCAACTATCGTTCTCCTCACTGGTAAGAGTGCCTTTCCTTTTTGGAACAGGTGCAGGCGCACATGCAAGTACAACAATAGTTTGAACGGGTTGCTCCCCATACTTTGCACATTCAGGTGACGGTGTTGGCTCTGGAGCTAGTTGGCCCTACAAACCATATCCTGCTTGGTCTTGTACGGTAAGAATAGCGGTTTCTCGCTGAGAATTGTGGGATAGCAATCCTAATTGGGTGGGATAATGGAAGGGCGGTATTACCAAGGGGAGCGTGCTGAACTAGACATTACCTCACTCAGCACTCAGTGCAGCGTGGACTCCCTACTGCACTGCATCTTCTCTATAGCTTCGACATGAGTATCGCCTGCCTGCAGATCATGAGGCAGCCTGGCGTTGTTGGACCGGGGAGGTCTCGTAGACGCATTGCTATCACTAGGGGCTATTTAGGGCGTGCAGAGCCTTAGCAAGGAGAGGATGGTTGAATGGTACGCCATGTGGAACTAGCCGCTGTTGTCGGCGGTATCCGCTGCAATATATATCCCCGTGCTTGGTATGATGTGCCAATCACAGTCTCAATGGTCAGGTCATGCGGAGCGAGTTTCGAGCGCAGCCGATAAACCAGTTTAGCCAGCCGCCGCGCCTCCCGTGGTTCATACGAGGAGCCATAAACCGCTTGCAGCAGGGTGGCTGATGAAACATACTGCCCGAAGTTCTGAAGTAAAGGCAGCAGAAACAAATATTCAAGTGACGATAGCTGAATCCAGGTATTGTCAATGACAAGCACACGCAACCTGTCGTTGCGCTGCACACGAAGGCCGTCTAAGTTGTGGACGATGATCGTCTCGGGACGAGGTTGGCTGAGAGACCGCCCGTCACGGTCAGATGCGTGAGTAAGGGACTCCGAGTTAAATTGTCCGCCTCGCTGTGCCTTCCGTGGCATGGTGACGTGCCTCAACCCTCTACGCAATCAACGCTGTATCGCGCTAGGTTGAGCCAAAGACGCTAGAAAACATGGGCGTTCTTCGCTCTACGTTTTCTTAGCCTCATGCTTTCTGTCACCACGCAGCGCAGCCATTCCTGGCTAGCTGAACCCAGTCACCGACAACTATACATTACGCGGATCAAAATTGCAAGGAGCAATAGTACTATCAATACGTGCAATAAATTGTCGATCATGCGCCAAATTATTGGGCCATGTGCAGGCAAGGCGAGGCTGGGTACAAGCATAGATGAGCACATGTGTAGTAGTGCGGGTGCAGCGCGCTCTACTGCCATCCCCTCGTGACATGCTCCTCAAGATTTCAGTCAGTGGATGCGTTAGCGATCTGCTGAGCTGACAAGCATTGGGGGGCAGATGAGGCAGAGGCAGAT
Organism: Ktedonobacterales bacterium; assembly: GCA_036557205.1. Taxonomy (GTDB): domain Bacteria; phylum Chloroflexota; class Ktedonobacteria; order Ktedonobacterales; family JADMIN01; genus DAHUXT01. The sequence continues at coordinate 8,694 of DATBIB010000002.1, forward strand.
CAAGCAGGAGCAGATTATCGGAATTTTGCAGCAAGTGGAACGGGGCGAGTAGAAGGTGGCGGAGATCTGTTGGGCAAATGGGCATATGAAATCGTCGAGACGACGTTCTAGCGCTGGCGCAAAACCGACAGCGATATGAACGTGGCGAATCTAGCGCCGCTGCGCGAGAGAACTCGAGAACGCCCGGCTCATGCGGCTGCTGGACGAGCGGATTTGGAGTTGGGCGCGACCTGGTGTACTGCTCACAAAAGAGCCCGAAGGCCGTTTGACCAACGGTAGGCCGTGTAACCGCTAGTGACGTGTGGCATCTCAGAGCGGCAGGCTTTCGCCGTGGTGGTAGCCCAGCGCAGTGGCTCTCGGCCTTGGCGGAACGCCATCCGCCCTACGACTGTCAAGGAGTCCGGGCGCTATTGCGCCGGGAAAACTCAATGGTTAATCGCAAGAGGTCCATCCTCTCTGGCGCACCGCCTTACTCCCAGCCTCCGCTCGCAGGTCTTGCCAGCGCCGCCGGGCAAGGCAGTTCGACATTCCTCTCGACACCTAGACAAGCCAAGCGTCTAGGCCGTGTTTAGTCGTATGATCGCGTCCATCACATAGTCGGTTTGGTTAGCACTCCTCAATCACATTCAAAGCGGCTTGGCTCGCAAACTAGTCTCGACAATCTCACCAGTGAAATACCACTCGGTTCTAATATCGCCTATTGTCTAAAGCCGGGAAGGTATCACTATTCTATCCATAGCAACTGGGATCATTATCCTCACCAATTGGCATCATTATCCCGCCGTTTGTATTGTGCCGCGGCTAGCCTTGTCGTGATAGCTGAATCAAACGAGAGAGCAGACGGACGTGCTCGGAATCCGTACACGGGATTCTTTAGACACCCTTATTTTGAGTGCGTGTGTAGCCCGCCACCATGGCTCTTGGGCATTGGACTCTTGCTAAACGGGAACACTCTTTGAGTGTGGCATTTATGAAACCAACGGGGAAGTATGCACGTTGCAGCCGTAGTTTACATGCAGTGTGAAACGCTCACAAGTCCTACGGACCGTCTGCGCGCTGAGATGAAGCGGACAAGGAGAGAGGTACGATGCGGTATCGATATCCTTTCATCCAGCCTGCAAGTGCATCATGGGCTGCTCGCTGCTTTGGGCCAGAGGTCGAACAAAAGGAGGGACAAGTTGAGGTGCAAGGTCGCCACCTCTTCGTGACGCTGCCGGATGCTCTTCGGCCCGAGTCAATCGGGTGGCTTACGCTTTTCACGTATGATCAGGTACAAGATGGTAGCGGCACTGTGGTACAGGGTGTAGCCCCAAATGGTTCGACCGCAGCATAACGTGAGACGGCAGGTCAAACTAATACCTACTCAGTATTTGCAGGCTTGTGCTGTCGCTGCTGTCAACCCCCATAGATCCAGCGAGTTCGGACCTATGCATTGTCGCATTCACAAGAATGCTTGAAGTGCAGCATTGATATGCTCAGGGGCTTGCAAGTGGGGCCAGTGGCCAAGGGTGGGGAGGCGTTTGACGTGCAGATCAGGCGCCCATGGCTCCAGCTCGTCGGCCATCCATGGGCCGAGATAGGGATCCAGTTCACCCCAGAGTAGCAAGGTAGGCGCATGGATGACGCGCATGGGGCTGGCCTGTGCTAGGGCATGGGGAAGCTGGCGGTAATATTCGAGCGCGGCACTGAGTGCTCCGGGGCGACGTATGGCGTCGATGTTGCGCTGGATATCGTCATCGGTGAGCCAGGCGCGTCCGCGATCCGCCGCACGGAGGGTCTGCCAGAGCAGGGCATAGTTCTCACGCTCTATTGCGCGCTCGGCGATACCGCGCAACTGGAAAAGGGCGATATAGGCGCTGCGGCGGAGTTGGCCGGGATGCTTCCACCCACGAGTGAGCATTGCCGGATGTGGCGCGTTGAGGATGGCGAGCTTGCGCACGACTTCGGGTTCGCGGATACCGACGACCCAGGCAATGAAGCCGCCCCAGTCATGCCCGACAATGGCTGCTTCATGGTAGCCTAGCGCATAAATCAACTCGCGTATGTCGGCGGCGAGGGTCGCCACGTCGTATCCCCATGCAGGCTTATCGGACAGATTGTATCCTCGCAGATCGGGCGCGACGACTCGATAGCGGTCGGCGAGGGCAGGCAGTTGAAAACGCCACGAGGCACAGTGATCAGGAAAGCCATGGAGCAAGAGGACGAGAGGCGCAGTCGTTGGCCCCGCCTCCACGATGTGCAGAGTAATCCCATTGACACGAACAAATTGTTCCGTCCATGGCGCATCGGCTCCAACACCGTACGCGAGGGATGAATGCTCCATAAGATCACTCCGAGATCAAGCCGTGAGATCACTACCTCTACTGTCTCTGGGAGCAGTAGAATGCGCATCGCTTCCGAGCTTCATCTATCATATAGCTCTCTATTGTGTCTGACAACGCCTGATACGCCTTCTCGTATCGTATCCCGGTAAATCGTTGAACTGCCATGCCAACTCAGTCAACGCACTCACCGTTTGTCCGGAGTTGTGTGCAAGAAGTAGTCTTAGTTTCTCAAACTGCTGGTATTCCTGGCGCTACCAGCTTCCGGCGCTGGCGGCGATCCGGCGCGTGGTGGCGCTGGATACGCGCGGCTACAACCTCTCTGACAAACCCACCGGCGGCTACGACCTGGCGACGCTGACCGCCGACATGCGCGGCGTGATCGAGGCGCTGGGCGAGCGGCAGGCAGATGTCGTCGGCCACGACTGGGGAGGTGTGATCGCCTGGACGTTTGCCATGCGCGAGCCGGACTTTCTGCGGCGGCTGGTGGTGTTGAACGCGCCGCACCCCGCGACGCTGACGCGCGAGTGGCGGCATCCTGGCCAGTTTCGCCGCAGCGCCTATGTTGGCTACTTTCAGTTGCGCGGCATCGCCGAGAACAGCATCACCCGCGACAACTATAGCCAGCTCTGGCGCACCTTCCGGTCGGCGGATCGCAGACGCGCCTGGCTCACCGATGAGGATATCCAGCGATTTGTGGATGCGATGGCACGACCCGGCGCGGTGACCGCCGCCCTCAGCTACTATCGCCAGCTTCTGCGCCACGGCGCGGCAGCCCTCTCTCCCGCGCGCGTGATTACCGCGCCGTCACTGCTCCTTTGGGGCGAACTGGACCCCTATCTTGGCCCATGGATGGCCGATGGCCTGGAACGCTGGGCGCTAGACCTGCGCGTCCGCCGCTTCTCGACGGCTGGCCACTGGCTCAACCAGCAGATGCCCGAAGCAGTCAACGCCGAGCTGCTGGCGTTTCTGGGGGGAAGATGAGGGATGACCTTGCGGCTCATTTGCCGATGCAGAACTCGGCGAAGATGCGGTCGAGCAGGTCTGCGGTGGCGGTCTCGCCGGTAATCTCGCCCAGCGCCTCGAGCGCAGCCCGCAGATCGATAGCCACGAAGTCGAGCGGCAGGCCGTCGGCCAGCGTCACCTCCGCCGCCTGTATATGCTCTAGCCCACGGCGTAGCGCATCTTTGTGGCGCGCACTGGAGACGAGCGCATCGCCCGCCTGGGCCGTTCCACCCAGCGCCAGCGCCGCGATCTGGCCTTCGAGCGCGGCCAGCCCCTCACCGGTAATGGTGGATGTGGCGATCAGCGGCGCGCCGGGCCAGAGCGCCCGCGCTGCCTCGTCTGAAAGCTGGCGCGGCAGGTCCGCCTTGTTCAGCACGAGAATCGCTGGCCGTCTGGCCTCGCTCTCCGTCAGCTCGTAAAGCTCCGCCGCGACCGACGCATCCAGCGCCTTCAATGGCTCCGAGCCGTCGAGGACGAGCAGCAGCAAGTCAGCGGACTGCGCCGCCGCGCGCGACCGCTCCACGCCGATACGCTCTACCGGATCATCGCTCGGCGTCAGCCCGGCGGTATCGACCAGTTGAACGGCCAGGCCGCCAATCAGCGCCTTCTCCTCCACCGTGTCTCGTGTCGTCCCGGCAACTGGCGTGACGATGGCGCGCTCGGTGCGCAGCAGCGCGTTGAGCAGGCTCGATTTGCCCACATTGGGGCGGCCCACCAGCGCCACGCGCAGCCCTTCGCGCAGCACTCGCCCGCGGTCCGCGCCCGCCAGCAACCGCTCGATAATCTGTCGCGCGTTGGCGATAAGTCCCGCCAGTTCCGCCGGGTCGGGCGGCGGCACCTCTTCTTCGGGGAAGTCGATGCTGGCCTCGATGCGCACCATCGCGTCCATCGCGTGCCCGCGCGCCGCGCCGACCTCCGCCGAAAGCTCGCCCTGAAGTTGTCGCAGCGCCAGCCGGTGGCCCGCGTCGGTCTCGGCGTTGATGAGCGCCATCACCGCCTCGGCCTGCGCCAAATCCACGCGGCCATTGAGGAACGCGCGGAGCGTCATCTCGCCCGGCTGAGCGGCGCGCGCGCCCGCCGCCAGAGCCAGTTCGAGGATGCGCCGCAGCACCAGCGGCCCGCCGTGCGCTGAAATCTCGACGACATCCTCGCGGGTATAGGTCCGTGGCGCGCGCATGAACGCCGCCAGCGTCTCATCTATCACGGTATCGCTGTTCGGTTCCACCACGTGGCCGTAGAGCAGTTGGTGCGAGGGCGGCGCCTCTGCCTCGGCCAGCGGATGCGCCGAGCGGAAGATGCGCAGACCAACAACGAACGCCTCCGGTCCGCTCAGCCGGACGATGCCGATGCCGCCAACGCCGGGTGGGGTGGCAATCGCGACGATGGTGTCGTCGTGGTACGTATCGGCTGGTATTGTGTCCTCGCTCGTCTCGTCGGTTGTGCTCATACTGAGCATGGTATCACGAGATCATGTATGGGTGGCACAGAAGCTGGCGGCTGAAGCCGCGCCTATGAGCCTTCTGGCGAAGGCCGCAAAGCCCGCCCTACAGGCCGCTGCCGCTCCGCGTGCTCGTCGCGCGCTTCTCGCCTCGTACCTCGGCTCGCACGGCTGCCCAGCGCGGGCTGCGGAAATGGATCCGGCGCTGGTCAGCGAGGGTAGTAGTTGGGACGGAGTCTGTGGAACCTGCGCAGGCAGGTTTCGTGGCGGAGCGTGCGCAGCAGGCGACGCCGTTCAGGCGCGGTTTCAACCGCTCGCCCCATTACACAGCATTCGCCCGCCTATTGATGATATACTCTTGAGGGTGCGCGCTGCGCCAGCCCATGTTTGTGGATAGTGAGAACGTGCGTGAATTCGGCAATCATCATTGCGAATATAGCGGACTTTGAGAGACATTTGAGGGAATATGCAGGCAACGGAAATGCAGGGGACTGAGACCGGACGACGGGTCCGTGACGACATTCGTAATGTGGCGATCATCGCGCATGTTGACCATGGCAAGACGACACTGGTGGACGGACTGCTCAAGCAGAGCCATATCTTTCGCGACAATCAGCAGGTCGGCGAGCTGATTATGGACTCTAATGAACTGGAGCGCGAGCGCGGCATCACCATCCTCGCCAAGAACACGGCAATCACCTATCGCGGCATCAAGATCAACATCATCGACACCCCCGGACACGCCGACTTCGGCGGCGAGGTGGAGCGCGTACTGAATATGGCAGACGGCTGTCTGCTGCTGGTGGACGCCGTCGAGGGGCCGATGCCACAGACGCGCTTCGTGCTGAAGAAGGCGCTGGAGCTTGGGCTGCGGCCCATTGTGGTTATCAACAAGATCGACCGCCGCGACGCGCGCATCCAGCAGGTGCTCGACTGGACGCAGGACCTCTTTCTGGAACTGGCGACGCGCGACGATCAGCTCGATTTCCCGGTGCTCTACGCCATCGCCCGCGAGGGAATCGCCCGCCTCTCGCCCGACGACACCAACACCGACCTGGAGCCTCTCTTCGAGACGATCATCAACACTGTGCCCGCGCCGGTTGTGGAGGAAGACGCGCCGTTCCAGATGCTGGTAACGACGCTGGACTACGACGACTACAAGGGCAAGTACGCGATTGGCCGCATCACGCGCGGGCGCGTCCGGCCGGGGATGGCGGTGGCGCATCTCTCGCGCGATGGCGAGATGTCGCGCGGGCGTGTGGGCCAGGTCTTCACCTGGCGCGGGCTGGCGCGGCTGGAGGTGGAAGAGGCGACCGCGGGCGATATCGTCGCGCTGACGGGCATCGCCGACGCCAATATCAGCGACACCATCGCCGACTTCGACAACCCCGAGGCGCTGCCAACGCTGGCCATCGAGGAGCCAACGCTCAAGATGACCTTTGGCGTCAATACCAGCCCGTTCGGCGGGCGCGAGGGCAAGTTCAGCACGTCGCGGCAACTGCGCGCGCGGCTCTATCGCGAGCTGGAGACGAACGTTAGCCTGCGCGTCGAGGACGGCAGCACCGCCGATGAGTTCATCGTCTCTGGGCGGGGCGAGCTGCATCTTTCGATTCTGATCGAGACGATGCGCCGCGAGGGCTACGAGCTTCAGGTCTCGCGCCCGGAGGTCATCACCCACAACGAGGATGGCCGGGTGCTGGAGCCGATGGAGCGGCTGGTGATCGATACGCGCGAGGCCTACATTGGCGCGATCAGCGAGACGCTGGCGATCCGCAAGGGACGCATGGCGAACATGGTCTACGATGGCCAGGGCAACGTCCGGCTGGAGTACGACATCCCGACGCGCGGCCTGATCGGCTTCCGCAATGCGTTTCTGACGCTGACCCAGGGCAACGGCGCGATGTCGAGCATGCTGACGGACTATTCGCCGTGGCTCGGCCCCATCGGCATCGCCCGCAATGGCGCGCTGATCGCCTCGGAGGCGGGCGTCGCCGTCACCTATGGCCTGAACAACGCTCAGCAGCGCGGCCAGACCTTCATCGAGCCGGGCACTCCGGTCTACGAGGGCATGATCGTCGGGCTGAACGCGCGCCCGGATGATCTGGCAGTCAACGTCTGCAAGGAGAAGAAGGCGACCAACATTCGCTCGTCCACCTCGGATATCGCGGTGCGCCTCTCGCCAATCGTCGACCTCAGCTTGGAGCAGTCACTCGACTTCATCAACAATGACGAGTTGGTCGAGGTGACGCCGCAGAACGTGCGCCTGCGCAAGCGCCTGCTGACCCAGCACGAGCGCGCCCGCGCACGTGACGCGGAGCAGTCGGGCGCGCGGTAATTTCTCGCTAGTCTCTTATTGAAACAACAGGGCAACCACCCGGCTGCCCTGTCTTGCTGTTATTGTAGGCTAATGCGCCCACCAATCGTAATTCCAGACGAATTGGGAAAGGGTATTAGCAGTGGCAGCTGAGCCAAACCAATTAGGGTTGTCGACATCTGCGCCACCATATCCACTTGGAAAGTAAAAAACCTGATGGTAGTTGTACCAAAAGCACTGATTATAGGTGCCTCCTGGATTATAGTTCAAACATTGCGACTGCGTGAGCTGAGGATTAGTTGGTGGATATGGGCCGCCGAACTGCCAACCTGAGCCAATAATATCCCCTTGATACTCATCGCACCCAGAACTTACCTCGCAGGTATAGTTGCCGGTGGCAGCAGCCAAGTTTGCCGTTGCTATCCAGCCAGTGTGCGACCAGTCATAATTACTACAATAGCGGCACAAGCCTTGAAAGTAAGCCACCTTCATCCAGGTGTATCCGTTGGCGTTGACTGTGCTTACTCCTGGAACTTGTACAACGTCCGCCTGATATCCTTGCGTTGCGATAACGCAATATCCCGTCCCTGGTCCTTGGCGGACATTCACGCCCGTTGTGCTGGTGACATAGTGAATCGGCGCATTTAATCCACTTGGAGCCGAAGATGATGGTGTGCATGTTGCGGGCGACACACTGCTTTTGCTTTGCGCGCTTCCCTTGCCACCCCATGCCAGTGCAACGCCACTTTGGCCTGTCATCACAATTGCTAGTACTGCCGTAACCACTGCGAGAGACACACGAACCCATCGGTTGCTTGCCAATCCACGTGCGAATCCCATATCGAGGTGTCCTCCTGCTATTGGGCTTATCCATTAGCCCGTTCCTATGGTGCGAAGCTGAGCCGTTCCTGGCTCGGGCGCAAGTATAGCAGGTAGCTTTCTTCTTGTCAACAGCAAAGAAGCGCCAAATCTGAACTCGGGGAAAATAAATAGGGCAACCGATTGGCTGCCCTACATTCATGCGTTGGTAATCTCACGAGTTGAGCGGCTGCTGCCCTTGGATGTACCAGTCGATATCCGGTGCTGGATTACCTGCTCCACTGCCATAGATTTTCACAAAGTGGCCGGGAACTGCGTCGCGATAGTTACACATCGGCACGTTGCTGGTACTACCGTTGCCGCCATTGCCGTTGCCGCCATTGCCATTTCCGGTACCATTGCCGCCCGACGACCCTGCTTCGCCCTGATACGGGGCCAGCCCGGCGTTGCAGCCAAAGGCACCCATCGCCATGTCTGGCGGGATCGGGAAGGTGCTCGTCCCCGTCCACTTGTAGTTTTTCATCGCCCAATCCATGACGTCGTGGAAGATATAGCCAGCGCCCGCAATACCGAGGATATTCGAAGCCATATCGGCGTTATTGGCATTGCCGACCCAGACGCCGACCGCTAAGTAGGGTGAGTAGCCTATCGTGACGATGTCACTTGGCCCGTTCCGACCAGAACCTGTACCAGTCTTCGAGGCAACCTGGAAGCTCGAGTAATCGGGGAATTCAAGGGGATTTGGCTCATTGAAAGCTGGCGTTCTTGCCTTATTGTCGGCGAGCACCGAGGTGAGCATATAGGCCGCCTGTGGGCTGATCACCTGCGCTGGCTTGGGAGTTGGAGCGGTCCAGGAGTCACCCGCCGAATCTTCAATGCGCAGAATGCCCCGGTAGGGGACGTGCTTGCCACTATCCGCGAAGGCGGCGTAGGCGTTCGTCAGTTCAATTAATGGGACAGACTGCGTGCCAAGGGCCGTCGTGGGGCCGACTGCGCCTTGGGTTAAACCAGCCTTAAGGAGTGTGCCATCCTTATCCCGAATCTCGTCGCTAATCCCCAGGCGCCGTGCCATCGTAATGAAGTTAGTAGCAAGCGCTGGCGTATCGCCGACGAACGACATCGCCTCGGTCGCAGGAACATTGAGAGAATTGGCGAGCGCCATCCGAATCGGCACATAGCCGTTGTAGCCGTCAGTGCCATAGTTATGTGGTACATAGACTGACTGCCCCTTGCATCCCGGCACAAGCGAATAATCCTGGTCGGAGCCTCCGCTACCGGGCATGCAGATAGGCGAATCCTGCATCATGATGCTCGGCGTCCAGCCCATCTGGAAGGCAGTCGCATAGACAATGCCCTTCATAGAGGAACCGAGACTACGCGGTGATGTGGCCACGTTGTAGTTACCAGCGACCAGGGGATTCTTGTCGTTATACTTCGCAGAGCCAACCATCGCCAGCACATCGCCGGTATAGGGATCGATCACCACCGCAGCCCCATCATGCGCGTTGGCACTCTGCGTCAGAGGAGGATTGGTTGGACGGACGGCGTCGCCATAAGTTGACGTTGGCACCGTGTGATACTGGTTGATGTAATAGTCGATATTTTGCTCGACGTAATCGTTTAATTTGAGGTCGAGCGTTGTGTAGATTTTCCAGCCAGCGGTCGCCAGGCTGGTGGGGTCAACGCCAAACTCCGTCTGCAACTGGTCAATCACAAAGTCTACGAAACTGGGCGCCCGCTTGGTTGTATCAACGGCGCTGCCATTCGTAAGTCCTGCCCAGTGGTCTATCTCCTGGTTCACCAGGATATCCTTCACCTGGTTGAGTGCATCGAGATACTGGGAATTGCTGATTGTGCCATACGTCTGCATGCTTTGCAGTACTACCCGCGCGCGCCGCCAGACGATCCATTCGTGGCCCAACTGACCCCAGTTGTCGACGTAGTCGGCGCTGGGATCGCAGACGCCGTCGGTTGGATCGTTCGTGCAGGGCTTGGCCCATTGGCTGGTGTCGCAGGGCGCCTTATCACAGGAGAACGCAATTGGCAGGTAGTAGGTCGGATTATTCGGCAGGCCCGCCAGAATCGCCGCCTGCGCGATGGAGAGCTGCTGGTTGGCCAGGATCAGCTTGCCGTTTTCTTCCTTTTGCTTCAGGCCAAAGAAGTTGCGCGCCGCCGCCTCGATGCCCTGATTCTGGTCGCCATAGTCGATCGTATTGAGATACATCTCCAGAATCTGGCTCTTGCTGTAGTTGGCATTGAGGCCGATGGCCAGAATCATCTCGTTCAGTTTGCGCTGCACCTGCTTCGAGGGATCGTGCAGAATCAGCCGCTTGACGAGCTGCTGAGTGATGGTTGAGCCGCCCTGGTCGGCCGCGCCACCGTGGGTCACGTCGGCGAGGACCGCGCGCAACGTCCCCTGGAAGTCCACGCCGATGTTGGTCGGCGAGTAGAATGAATGGTCCTCGGTATCAATCGTCGCGTCCTGAATGGTCTGGCCGATCTGCGAGAGCGGTACATAATAGTTGTAGCCGCTGTCACTGCGGACGGTATAGAGAGGCGTGCCATTGCGGTCATAGATGATTGTATTCTGCCCGCTGACGGCGTTGTTGATGATGCTCTGGATCGCCGGACGATGCACATCATAATAGTTGTAGGCGTAGACCGCGCCCGCGCCGCCGCCACCAAGGATCGAGACTGCCGCGACGACCACCGCCGCGACGCCGATGGCGTAGCCAACAGGATTGGCGCGCACCCGCCCCAGCCGCCATTTGCGCGCCCGCATGCGGATGCGTGAGCGGCGGTAGCGTGGCAGGTCGCCCTGTATCTGTGCCAGCATCTCTGGCGAGGGCGTTATCGGCGCGGACCTGCGGCTGCCCGCAGCGGCAATCTGGGCCGCTTCCCGCTGCATCGCGCGGCCAGTGCCTCGCACCATCGCGCTCAACTGGCGCGACATCTCGCCCACCAGCTCGCCGAAGCCACGGCGCTGTCTGCGTGGCGCGCGCGAGGTCTCCATCTCGTAGCTATCACCGGCGCGCGAGCGACCACTCGCGCGTGAGGGCGGCCCGTCGCGATACTCGGCGCGGCTGCGGCGCGAGGGCTGATCGGGATAATCTGAATAGCCGCCATCATCATAGTCATAGTCGCGGTTGCGGGGTCCGCCATTGCGCGGATCGCTTCCGCGCGAGCCATAGGGCGGGCGCATCATGCCGTTGCCATTGCTGTTCGGTCGTCGCATGGAAGGATCAGATGGGCCGCGACCACCGCCACCGTTTGGGCGTCGTCCGCGCGGCGGACCACCGCGTCCGTCGAGGTCGCGCTCATCATAGTCACCGCCGTAGTTTCGCGTATCCCTGCTCATGCGCCCCCTCCACAAAGCTATCCTCAGATATCCAAAATAGCCGCGCTCTCACGAGTTACCGTACGCCAGGTAGATCCACCTCATGTATAGATTCTCCGGGTTAGTGTAAAAGCCAGGACGCCAGCATGGCAATGTGCTGGGAAAAATGGGGGCCGGAATCTCACGCGCCTCAAAGAATCGCGGCGATTCTGCGCTTCCTTGCCCTGTGCTGGCCGGGTAGTGTACGCTGTGTGCTGGCGGCATTGCTGGCGCCGTACGTATGCAGCAGCTCAACGGCGAGGCAACGGGGCAACGGGGCAACGCGCGCACGTCGCATCTCTGGAAGGGAAGGCTCATATCATGAGTGACGATACATCCGCGAAACAGCCGGGAACGGACACTACGAATGGCGACACAGACGACGATACACGAGGCACGCCGCAGTTTTTCGAGTACTGGAACTCGATGGACTTTGTGAGCTGGATGGGCGCGCGTATCGTCGAAAGCGCCGATGGCCACGCCAAGGTCTACTTCGAGCCGGGCCAGCACCATCGCGGGGCGGGCATCGGCGGGCGCGCGGTGACGGGCGCGGTGCAGTCCTATATCTTCGACATCGTGACGGGAGCGGCGGTGGCGTCGCTGGCCCACGGCACGAAGCCACAGGTGACGGTGACGCTGGAGATGGCCTTCGAGCATCCCGCCTACGATGCGCCGCTGACCTTCGAGGCGCATGTGCTCAGCGGCGGCAAGCAGATCTTCTTCGTCGAAGCCGACTGCCGCGATGTCAATGGCCGCGTCTGCTCGCGCTGTCACGCCATCTATCGCCGCTTCGACCGCCGCATCGAGGCGCCAGAGACGGCTGGCGGCTGAAGCCGCGCCTAGGGGTTGCGCTCCGCGCATCCGCGAAGCCTGCCTGCGCAGGCTCCCAGAAGCACCCCGACGTTCGTATCTCTCTGGAGGCCGCGCAGGCGGCCTTTGCGGCGTAGCCCTTAGACGCGGCTTCAGCCGCCGGTTCTCCCATCACGCGCCGACGTAGCGGGCGTAGATCGTGCGGGCGACGGCGGGGTCGGCGGTCCCCTTGATGATGGCGCGGGCATCGGGGAAGACGGTCACCTCGTAGCCATCCACGCGCAGCCGCAGCAGAAAATCATTGCTGGCAACCTCCCCGGCGGGCCGGAGCCGCTCCGCTAGCGCGCCGAGATCGAGCGCCGACGTTATCTTCTGAGCTGGGCGCACCTGCACCGCGTTCCGCCCGCAGAGGCTCACCCCGCTCTCATCCAGCGGCGCGTCCAGGTACTCGTAGTTGCCGAGGCCGCAGGTTGGGCAGTCAGGCGAACGCGGCAGCTCGACCCGCTCGAACGTGTTTTCCCAGAGGTCGATCCACGTCAGCCCGCGCGCCAGCTGCTCGCTGCCCACCAGCAGCTTGAGCGCCTCGGTGGAGGCCATGCCTGTGATCACGCCGACGATGCCGTTGAGCACGCCCGCCGTATCGCAGGTGGGTGTTGTGCCAGGGAGCGGGCGGTCGGGGAAGACGCAGCGCAGGCAGGCGGTCTCGCCGGGCAGAATGGGCATCGTCACCCCATAGGCGGCGATCACCGCGCTATAGATCCAGGGAATGCCCGCCTTCACACAGGCGTCGTTGAGCAGGTAGCGCGTCTCGAAGTTGTCGGTTCCGTCGAGGACGACGTCGATGCCATCCAGCAGCGATTCAATCGAATCGGCGGTGATGTCGCTCACATGGGCGTCGACGGTTATCAGGCTATTGATGCGGCGCAGCGCGCGCTCGGCGGCAATCGCTTTCGGCAGCCCATCCAGAGCGTCCTGCTCGTCATAGAGCACCTGCCGCTGCAAGTTGTTCCCCTCGACGAAGTCGCGGTCAACCAGCCGCAGGTAGCCCACGCCCGCCCGTGCCAGCGAGTTCGCCAGCACGCTCCCCAGCGCGCCGCAGCCAGCGATCAGCACGCGCGCCCGACTGAGACGTTCCTGCCCGGCGGGGCCAATACCGCTGAAGAGGGTCTGGCGCGAATAGCGCTGCTCGGCGGAGAGGCCACGGGCGGCAAATGGGGATGTTTCCACCTCATCTGGAACATTTGCCCCGGATGTATCGTCTTTAGAGTAAGTATCCGTGGAATCGGTGTTTGCATGAAGCATGCGGGACGCCTCCTGGGGTGGTGGATGGGCCTGAATCTGAGCCTGAATCTGAGCCTGAGCCTGATGTCAGGGTCAATGGCATCTTCTCTCCGATAGCAAGGCTGACGGTAAGTTGGCTAGTAGCATCTGTTGCTTACCATGTTCTCGGCGGCGTGACTGATAGTGGTAACCAGCCAGTGGCCCAAACGCCGCGGCATGGGCGGACGGACGCGAAAATTTGCCGGTGGCGCGGCGTCATTCCAATAGTACTATGCCACATAGGATAGGCTGGTACCTTTCGCGTGGCGACTTGGCGGAGATTCAGGGCTATGCTACTATTGTCCGCATCAAGCTCGCAGAATGCCTGATCTTCTCGGGCGCGGTGCTGATTGGGCTGCCGGGCGCAGCATGCAGGGTCGCTGATGGCGCTGGGAGGCGGTGGTGTATGGCTGAGGCGGTGCCAGTAATGAACGCACAAACGGCGGGCGCGCAGAAAGCGTCTGATGTGCAGAAAAAAGTGCTGATCATAGACGATAGCCCGATGATTGTTGAGCTGATTCGTAGCGTTGTCACGATGACCGGCGCGTATGACGTGGTCGTCGCCTATGACGGCGTAGCCGGCCTGGAGAAGTTTTACCAGGAGCAGCCAGACTGCGTCATCGTCGATGTGAAGATGCCCCGTATGGATGGATACCAGGTGGTGCGGTGCATTCGCGGCGATACCGCCTCGGCGAATACGCCTCTCATCATTCTCAGCGCGCTCAACGAAGAAGTGGACCATCTGACCGGGCTGCTGTCCGGCGTCGATGAGTATCTCGCCAAGCCGTTCAAGCCGAGCGCGTTGTGCGCGACCCTCGAGCGGGTGATGAATATCACGCCAGAAGAGCGCGTGCATCGCATCGAGAATCTGGCTGCGGCGGATTTCGACTACGATCTGGTTGTCGATGATGAGGAGCCATCCAAATAGGGGGTGCGGCTCCCGGAGCGCTTGTATTGTTCGTTCCCATTCTACATAAGCGGGTGGTGGGATGCAGATGCCCTGCATAGCGTCTGGGGGTGGAATGTGGTGGCGCGACCAACTCCGGAATGTAGCATGTCTGTTCTCGTCGTAGATGCCGATACCATACAGCGCGATTCGTTGCGGGCCATCCTGGGTGAGCAGTATCAGCTGACTTTCGTCGCTGGTCTGGGCGAGGCGCTGCGCATGGTGCGGGAGCATCGGCCTGACCTGCTGGTGAGCGAGGTTGATCTCTCCGACGGCACTGGGCTTGAGCTGTGCGAGCGGATTCGCGAGCTGCCGGGCGGCAGACGCCTGCCCATCATGCTGGTGACGCATCGTTCGAGCACGGCGGATAAAGTGGCGGGATTCCAGGCAGGCGCCGACGACTATGTGGTCAAGCCGGTTGATACCCGCCTGTTCTCGGTGCGGCTCCGGTTGCTCTTCCGCCTGAAAGGCATCGAACGCCCGCGTGATCTTCAGGCGCCGCGGCAAGCCTGAGCACTGTATTTCATAATCCCCTTCCACAAGATCACTGCTGCTCTGTCGCGCGCTTCGGCACAAAACGGTACGAGCACCAGGGCGCTTCACAACGCCTGTGTTTGCTATCACCTCGTCTCAGCGGATACACTGTGCCGTACGCATGCAGCAACACAGCGCTGGATTTCCAGCGACGCTGTGTGCCATGCGCGACAATGGATGATATGGCGGGGCATGCGCTCCGCTTATCGAGCACCCGTCCGGGAAGGAGGCGCGTGGCGTAATGGCCGCGCGGAGCAGCATGGACACGATGGATGATCTCCGCTTCGACCGTCACTTCCGCACTCCCAGCTCCGAGGGTTACTACCTCGTGCGCGGGCAGACCCGTATTGGGATGGTGGACCTGCATTTCACCTCGACCACAGTGCATGGCACGCTGATTATCGAGCGGGAGATGGAGCGCGACGCGCTGGCCCAGCTGATCGAGCGCATTGATGAGGATCTCGTCCTCTCCGCCGATACCCCGCGCGATGATTTCCTCGTCAGCGTCTATAGCGGCAAAGAAGTCGGCTTCTTCAACGACACCTTCCGCGCAGATCAGGAAGACCTGGTCGCCGACCTCGACGAAGATGAGGATGAGGACGATGAAGATGATGAGTTCGACGACGCTGACGACCTGGAGGAGTAGCGAAGGCCAGGGCATAGGACGTGCCTGAGCAGGGAAGGATATCCAAGCATGCCCAGCGAAGGGACTAGCAAAGAGACT
>DATBIB010000003.1:0-16371 GCA_036557205.1 Ktedonobacterales bacterium
AGAGGAGTGGCCAGCCCAACGTCCCACGTCGTGCCGCGTCCGCTGGTGCTGATTGTCATGGATGGCTACGGCATCAATCCCCGCAAAGACGCCAACGCCATCGCGCTCGCCCAGAAGCCGCATCTCGACGCCATCGCGCGCCAGTGGCCACATACGCAGGTAGCAACCTCTGGCCCGGCGGTAGGGCTGCCAGAAGGGCAGATGGGCAACTCCGAGGTGGGCCACCTCAACATCGGCGCGGGCAAGCGCGTCTTACAGGAGTTCACGCGCGTCAGCGCCGCCATCCACGACGGCTCCTTCTTCGAGAATCCGGCGCTGCTCAAGGCCATCGCGCACGTCCGGCACAATAACACCAAGCTCCACTTCTGCGGCTTGATCGGCCCCGGCGGGGTGCACGCCTATCAGGGACATCTCGAAGCTTGCCTCCAGCTTGCCTCCAGCCATAACGTCGAGCGCGTCTACATCCACGCCTTCACCGATGGACGCGATACCTCGCCCTTCGGCGCGGAAGAATATATGAAAGACCTGGTCGCCCGGACCGCGGAGATTGGCGGCGACCACCCGGCGAATGTGGCCACCGTCTCCGGGCGCTACTACGCGATGGATCGCGACAATCGCTGGGATCGTATCGCCCGCGTCTACTGGGCGATGACGCGCGGCGAGGGCATGCGGGCGACCGATCCCGTGAAAGCAATCAGCGACTCATACGACCGCAAAGTGACCGACGAGTTCATCGAGCCGGTCGTGCTGATGGAGAACGATGACCCTGTCGCGCTGGTGGAGGATGGCGACGCCGTCGTCTACTTCAATTTTCGCTCTGACCGTGGCCGCGAGCTGACCAAGGCGTTCGTGCTGCCGGAACTGCCGCCGCAGGCCGAAGGCAAGTTCGAGCGCGGCCCGCGCCTGGATGGGCTGGTCTTCGTCACGATGACCGAGTATGAGGCCGGGCTACCGGTGGATGTCGCCTTCCCAGCGGATAATGTGGACGAGCCGCTCGCCAAGATCCTCTCGGACCGCGGGCTAAAGCAGTTTCATACCGCCGAGACTGAGAAATACGCCCACGTTACCTTCTTCTTCAATGGCGGACGTGAGACACCCTATCCCGGCGAGGACCGCCTGCTGGTGCCATCGCCGAAGGTCGCCACCTACGATCTCAAGCCGGAGATGAGCGCCCCTGAGCTGACCGACGAAGCGGTGCGACGCATCCAGAGTGGCGTCTACAATGTCATTATCATGAACTACGCCAACGCCGATATGGTCGGCCATACCGGCTCGCTGGACGCCACGATCAAAGCGGTTGAGGCAGTGGATGCAGGCGTGGGACGTGTGGTGGACGCGGCAGTTGCCCAGGGAGGCGCGGTGTTGATTACCGCCGACCACGGCAACGCCGAGCAGCTTATCGAATACGATACTGGTAAGCCGCTGACCTCGCACACGACCAATCCGGTGCCGTTCTTCTTTGTCGTGCCGCAGTGGCCCGATGCCGTGCTACGGCACGATGGCATCCTGGCGGATATCGCGCCGACGATGCTGCAATTACTCCAGATTCCGCGGCCTCCAGGCATGACGGGGCATTCGCTTGTCATCGGCGAGAAGTAGCCCGTAGGAAAACGCTTCTCGCCCATTTAGAAATCAAAGGTCGCTGTTTTGACCACGCAATCCAGACAATCTATGCCATTACCATTTACACTCGAAACGTCGCTCGAACGCGCCATCGCCGCCGATCCCATCTGGCAGCGGGGCATCGCCTGGGGATGGCCGCGTCCAGGCCATGGCGAGGGTAAAGTGGTGTATCACATCGCCGACGTGCTGGCCAACGTCGACCGTTACGCGCTCTCGCCCGGTGATCGCCGCGATCTGCGGCTGATTACACTGACACATGACAGTCTCAAGTTCCGCGTAGATCCAGAGCTGCCACGCAGAGGCGACAACCATCATGCCGCCCGCGCGCGCCGCTTCGCAGAACGGTACATCACCGACGAGCGCGTGCTCACCATCATCGAGCTACACGACGAAGGCATCCATCTCTGGAACCGCTGGCACTATACGCACGATGCCCAGCAGGTGCAGGCGCGGCTGGATACTCTGCTCGAACGTTTGGGCGACAACTGGTTACTCTTCGTCCAGTTCTTCCGCTGCGACAACGATACGCCCTCGAAGAATCCTGAACCTGTGCTATGGTTTGAGGGGATGTTGTCTCGAGGGGGATATGCCGTGCCGCCGCTCCCCTCGGTCGAGGACGAGCGCGAGGCCATATAACCGCACTCGTTTTGCGATCATCTGGGGTGAAAGTGCATGGCAAACGGAAAAGGCGAGATTTGTTGCCGCGTGGCGACGGTAGCGGATGTCGAGGCGCTGGCGGAGCTTCGCTGGCAAATGGCAACCGAGTATCAAGAGGGCAATTTTACCCGCGATGAATATATCGCGGCATATTGCGAGTCGGTGCGCGATGAGTTGGCGGGGGGACGCTACCAGGCATGGCTGGCCGAGGCGGATGGGCGGCCAGTTGCCTGCACCGTGCTGATTTGGTGGCCGATGCCGCCGAATATCGAAGATCTGCATCGCCGCCGTGGCTACGTCTCCAGCGTCTATACCCATCCCGAATACCGGCGGCTGGGGCTGGCACGCACGCTGATGGAGATGCTTATGGCGCAGGCGCGCGAGCTACACATCGGCAAGCTCTCGCTCAGCAGCTCGAGCATGGGGCGGCCGCTCTACCTGAGCATGGGCTTCGTCGTTCCTGAGCGCTCACTGGAAATCGAACTGTCATAACAGCAAACTGAGGGGGGATAGCGATGGCAGCCGTGACCACCGAGCGCCTGATGCGGACCGCCCTCGAGATGGCAGGTTGGGACCCGGACACCATTCCCGGCGACTGCGCGATCTACTACCCAGGCACACGCATCAGCCACGTCCTGATGGGCATCGACGTCGGCGCGGCAGAGCTTTTCATGGCGCGCCAGCTTGGCTATCACGCGGTCATCGCGCATCACCCGGCGGGCTACGCTGGCCCATTCTGGGATGTCTATCACCTGCACGTCGGCCAGATGGTAGCCGCTGGCGTCCCACAGGACGTGGCGGAAGCGGCGGTCGCGGCGCGCATCGAGGGATTCAAGGCGGCGTCACAGCGCGAGAACTACGACCATGTTGCCTCGGTGGCGCGGCTGCTGGAGATACCCCTCCTCAATATCCACTCGCCGCTGGATGAGGTCGGCAGGCGCATCATGCAGCGCACGGTGGATGAGCAGCTTGCGCGCGAGCCAGATTCGACCTTGGCTGATGTCCGCGAGGCGCTGATGCGATTGCCCGAATTTGCGGCGGCGCGGACGCGGATGCAGAACCCGCTCGGCGACTGGGGTGCGCCCGCTGGGAAAGTCGTCGTCTCCCACGGCGCATATACCAACGGCGGCTACCCCGTCGCCCGCGCCTATCTGACGCACGGCGTGGATACCATCTGCTGTATCCACTTCCCACTGGAAGACGCCCAGCGGCTGGCCAGCGAAGGCGTGCGGGGCAATATCCTGGTAATGGGCCACATCGCGGGCGATAGCGTCGGCATCAACCCCTATGTCGCCCAGCTGCGCGCGTCTGGCATGGAGGTGACGACCTTCTCAGGCATACTTGGCGGGGAATAAGACTGGTAGTTGGAGGGTGTATCCATGGAGTTTCGCGAGATTCTCAAGCACCGCAAGTCCGTGCGCGCCTACGAGCAGCGACCCGTCCCTGGCGATGCGCTCGACCGCATACTCGCCACCGTGCGTTACGCCCCCTCGGCTGGTTTCACCCAGGGCAATGAGTATCTCGTGCTCGACAGCCCCGCCGCTTTGGCGGACTTCTGGATGCTCACCGACGACCCGAAAGATCCCATCCCTGAGGAGATGCGCTCGACGCTTCCGCCTGTGCTCATCCTGCCGCTCTCGAATCGCAAGGCCTATCTCGACCGCTACTCACAACCGGATAAGGCTGGCTTCGGGCTGGAGGAGGCAGACGCCTGGCCCGTGCCGTATTGGGATATCGACGCTGGCATGGCATCCATGCTGGTGCTGCTCGCGGCGATTGACGAGGGGCTTGCCGCCTGGTTCTTCGGCATCTCCTCCGGCGAGAAGGCGCTGCTCGAACGGTTCGGCGTCCCGGCGGCATTCAAGCCCATCGGGGTCATCGCGCTCGGCTATCCCGCGGCGACCGACCCACTCGCGCTGACCGCTTCCTCAGCGCGCAGACGGCGACGCCCGACCGAGTCGTTGATGCACCGCAACGGCTGGTAATAGCTCGCCCGTGACGCATATGTGCGGTATGGCCGGTAGAGCCTATTAGACTGTATCAAGCGCGGAGTTCGCTTATGAGCTCGGGATTCGCGGCTGGCGAGGAAGGATGGCGCTCTCGTCTGGGTGCGCTCCGTCAAGTTGTCCGCCAGGAACTGGTTTCCCGTCAGCTTGCCGTGCATATCCCATACGCCCCTCCACGACGTGTCCTGGATATTGGATGCGGCCAGGGGACGCAGGCGCTGAGGCTTGCGCGGCGCGGTCACACCATCGTTGGCCTCGACAGATCCGCGTCACTGCTCGAAGACTTCGAGCGCGCATTGAGCGCCGAGCCGCAGGGGGTGAGAGAGCGCGTGCAGTTGATTCAAGGGGACGCTGAGAAGGTAGACCAGCTCTTCGCGCCATCCAGCTTCGACGTGGTCCTATGCCATGGCGTGCTCATGTACTTTGCCGACCCGAATCCGCTCTTGACCGCAATATCCGCCATCGTCACAGGCGGCGGCCTCGTTTCTCTGCTCGTCCGCAACGGCGATGCCCTGGCGATGCGCCCGGGACTGCTCGGCGACTGGGCGGCAGCCAGAGACGCTTTCGACAGGGCCTCCTATCTTAACAGGATTGGCGTGCATGCTCGCGCGGACCGGCTAGATGGCCTCACGAATTCACTCGCCGAGCGCAATCTCTCCGTGCAGGCGTGGTATGGCGTGCGGGTATTCACCGACTTGGCGGCTACCGACGCGCCCCTGCCAGACGCCGACCAACTCGACGTTCTGCTCGAATGTGAGGAGCGCGCTGGCCGAACCGACCCCTATCGCAGTGTAGCCGCCCTGCTCCACGTTATTGCGCAACGTATCTCGCCTTGATCGAGGAGAGATATCTCACTCATCCGCGGTTCCAGCGGTGCATTGCCGTGATGTAGCGGATCGTGCCGGTGCGGGCGCGCATCATCACTGAATGGGTGCGCGCGTTGTGGTGGCCTACCTCCACGCCACGCAGCAAGTCGCCAGTGGTGATGCCCGTCGCGGCGAACGAGACGTCATCCGAGGTGATAAGTTCGTTGACGCCGTAGATGCGCGTCAGGTCCACGCCGTCGGCCTTCAACTGGTTGCGCTCGTCGTCGGTCCGCGGCCAGATACGGCAGAGCATCTCCCCGCCAACACACTTGATCGCCGCCGCCGCCAGCACTGCCTCGGGCGCGCCGCCGATGCCCATGTAGACATCCGCCGCGTGATATTCCTCCATCGCCGCCTGGAGCGCCGCCGCCACATCGCCATCCGGGATGAGCTTCACCCGCGCGCCAACCTCGCGAATCGCCTGGATGATGTCGCCGTGGCGCGGGCGGTCGAGCACTGTCACCGTGACATCGTTTACGGGCACGCCACGCGCGACCGCGATACGATTCAGATTCTCACTAATCGGCGCTTCGAGATCGATCACGTGAGCGGCGTCGCGCCCGACCGCCAGTTTTTCCATGTAGTAGACGCCGGGAGGCGCCTGGAACATCGTGCCACGCTTCGCCGTCGCCACCACAGCAATCGCGCCGGGCAGCCCCAGCGCGGTCAGGCGCGTGCCGTCTACCGGGTCAACCGCGACGTCCACCTCTGGCGGCAGGCCGTTGCCGACCTCCTCGCCGACATAGAGCATCGGCGCTTCGTCCTTCTCGCCCTCGCCTATCACCACGACACCATGCATATCCACACCCTCGATGGCGCTGCGCATGGCGTCTACCGCTGCCTGATCGACCGCTTCCTTGTCGCCGCGGCCCAGATATGCTGAGGCAGCAAACGCCGCCGCCTCGGTGACACGCACCAGCTCCAGGCCAAGGTTACGCTCGCGTGTTCCCGCACGCTGGAATCTGTCACTCGTCACGCTGTACCCTCCCATGTGGTTCTCTATCGCCACCGACGCGCACCATCGAGCGCCGGGCTATGCGATCACGCTGGAATGCGCCATACCCGTCCTGGATTTAGACTATAGGCCGGTGTGGATGTACGCGGCAGTGCTCCGCACGGAGAATTGCGCGCAGCTCGTCGATGGACTCGGCCAGATGATCCTGCTGGTTGACGATGACGTAGTCGTACTTCTCCAGCTCCGCCATCTCGCGTTCGGCATTCAACATCCGCAGTGTGCGCTGCTCGGGGGTATCGGTGCCGCGCACGTTCAGGCGCTCCACCAGCTCATCTAGCGAGCGCGGCGCCAGGAAGACGAAGACGGCCCCTTGGGTGCGTGCCCGTATCGTCCGCGCTCCCTGCGTATCAATCGTCAGCAGCACATCGATGCCCTGCGCCAGCTTCTCGCGCACAGGTGTCGCCGGGACGCCATACCAGTTGCCATGCACCTCCGCATGCTCTAGCAGCTCACCGTGCTCCAGCATCCGCTGAAACTCGTGCTGGCTACGGAAGTGGTAGTCCACGCCATCAACCTCGCCGGGCCGTGGTCGGCGTGTCGTCGCGGTGACGACGATATGGCCGCTCCATCCCTGTCGCACCAGCTCATTGGTGACGGTGGTCTTGCCCACGCCTGACGGGCCAGAAAAGACCACCAACAAGGGCGTCACCGCGCCCGGAGGCGTCATCGTCGCGCCATCCGATCCGATCCACTGCGTACCAGGCGATGAGACATTCGGCCCGCTATCTCGATCTGACATATTTTGCGCTCCACCGCCAGTTCGGTGCGTGCTATACTGAGTCGCCGCCGAGGCGCTTTGCTATGCGCCCGCTTCGCCAGGTTCAGAACGCGGGGTAGAAAAGCGGCGACGATACACTATCTTACTAGAGAGATGATACCATGCCTGCGGTGGATGCGTTGACCCTGGCGGCGGTGGGTGATGAACTACGCGCGGAGCTATATGGCGCGCGGATTGACGATGTCATTCAGCCAACACCGCATGCCATCGCGCTCCAATGCTACGGCAACGGGCGCAACCGCTGGCTGCTCGCCACAGCCCATCCGCAGCTTGCGCGCATCCATCTGATCGACCAGAAGCCCCGCAAGATGGTCACAGAGCCGCCCGCCTTCGTCATGTTGCTGCGCAAACACCTGGAAGGCGCGCGCATCGTCACCGTTCGCCAGCCGCGCTGGGAGCGCATCGTCGAGATTGGCTTTGGCCGCGGACCCTCGGCAGCCGAAGGCGGAGCCAAGGCCTGGCTGGTCGTCGAAATCATGGGACGGCTCAGCAATATCATTCTGCGCAGCGACGATAATGTGATCCTGGGTGCGCTTCACCTCGTCAGCGCCGAAGTTAACCCCTATCGCTCCAGCGTTCCTCATGTACCCTATCGCTATCCGCCGCCACAGACACGCACCATCCGGGGCGAGACCCTGCCACGACTGCGCGGCGATGCCGTTTCCGCGAGCGATTTATCTGGCGCGGCGCGGGCGGCGCTGACAGAGGCGGAGGCTGAGCAAACCACAGAAGTCACGGCATCCAGTTCCAGAGACGCACGGCGTAAGGGCCGACGTGGCAGGCGTGAGGCGCCGACGGTCGCGAGTTTGCTGGCAACGCAGGTCGAGGGATTCAGCCGCGAACTGGGGCGCGAGATCGCCGCGCGAGCGCTGGCCTCGCCCGATGAGCCGCTGGCCGCCGACCTGCCCTGGGAGCGGATCGCCGCCGAGGCGCGGGCGCTGGCAGCACTACCTGAGACAGACGCCTGGGAACCGACGCTCGTCTACGGCGATGCAACCAACGAGAACCCGACGGCCTTCGCGGTCTACCTGCCACGCCAGTTTGGCGACGCGTCGTTACGCGCGTGCGCCAGCGCCAACGAGATGCTGGCCACGTTCTACCACGACGCTGAGTGGCGACTCGCAGTCGAGAGCGCCAAGCGCGATCTGCGCCACCTCTTGCAGACGATCCGCGACCGCTGCGCCCGGAAAGATGAGGCGCTTCGCGGCGAGCTGGCGGCGATTGATGAGGCGCAGACGCTCCGTGAGGAGGCCGATCTGCTGCTCGCTTTCCAGGCGGAGATAGCGCGCGGCCAGACCAGCGTGACGCTGGAGAATCCCTTCGGCGAAGGGACCACCCGCACTCTCACACTCGATCCACGCTTCACCGCGGTCGAGAACGCCAATCGCCGCTATGCGCGCTACCACAAGCTCCAACGGGCCACTTCGCTGATCCCGCCACAAATCGAGGCGAACCACGTGGAAATGGCGCGCGTAGACCAGTTGTTGACCGATCTGGCGCTGGCCGAGACGCCTGCCGAGATTGCGCTGGTGCGCGCTGAGGTGGTGGAGGCTGGCTATCTGCGCGGCGCGGCGGAGAAACATCCGCAAAAGCCTGTGAAAGCCCCCAAACAACCCAAATGGGCAAAGGGCGGCAAGGGGAATAAGAGCAGCAAGCCGGCGCAACAGCCTCGCCGACCCGAAGGCGGGACACCGCTCCGGCGAGAGTCGTCCGATGGCATGGCGCTGCTGGTGGGCAAGAACAGCCGCCAGAATGAGGAAGTCACGTTCCATCAGGCGAGCGCGAACGACACCTGGCTGCATGCGCGTGGCGTGCCCGGCGCGCATGTCATCATCCGCAATGGCGGCAGGCCAGTCGCCGAGGCGACACTGCGCGAGGCGGCGGCGCTGGCGGCGTACTACAGCCAGTCGCGACTGGCGGGGAGCGTGCCGGTGGACTATACCGAGCAACGCTACGTTCGCCACATGAAAGGCGGCGGGCCGGGCATGGTCATCTACGAGCGCGAGCGAACTCTGCATGTGCCGCCAGGCGATCCGGTCGCCTGAGCATGTGCGGTGGCGAGGGTATGCAGTCTAACCAGGAGGCGCTGTGAGCGAGGATATTCTGGAGCGCGAGTTGCCCGACATGGGCCAACGCATTACCTATGGAACAGGGCCGCAGCACTTCGGCGATTTGCGCATGCCCGCTGGCGAGGGGCCGCATCCGGTCGTGATTGGGATTCATGGCGGCTACTGGCGCGCTCGCTACGATCTGAACCACTTAGGCCACGCCTGCTCTGCGCTGACCGCCGCGGGCTTCGCCACCTGGAACATCGAGTATCGTCGCACCGGCGAGCCAGGCGGTGGCTGGCCAGGCACATTCCTGGATGTGGCTGCCGCCGCCGATTTCCTGCGCGTCCTCGCGCCACAATACCACTTTGCGCTGAATCATGTGCTAACGCTTGGGCACTCCGCCGGGGGGCATCTGGCGTTCTGGCTGGCTGGCCGCCACAAAATCGCCGAGGACAGCCCGATTTTCACATCTGCTCCGCTGCCGCTCTCTGGAACAGCTGCGCTGGCCGGAGCCGTGGACCTGCGCCACACCTGGGCGCTCGGCCTGAGCGACAACGCAACGGGACTGCTGATGGGTGGCTCGCCCGCAGAGTATCCAGAACGCTACGCCGCTGGCTCGCCGTACGATCTCCTGCCCCTGGGCATCCGGCAGTTCCTCCTGCACGGCACGGTAGATACTGACCTGCCGCTTGAGGTGAGCGAGCGATACGTACGCCGCGCCACCGCCAAAGGCGACTCGGCCACGCTACTCACCCTGCCCGATGTCGGCCACTTCGAGCTGATAGACCCACTCTCCAGTGTCTGGCCCACCGTGCTCAGTGTCGTCACAGCACTACGGGACGAGTGAGGCGGATTAGTGGCCTGTCGGCTGGATGCGGAAGGGCGAGGCGGGATCATCCATCAGCAGACGCAATAGCTCGTCGTCAACATCGGCGGCCGCGTTGTCGGCGGAAGCCAGGATATCGGCGCGTTCCTCATCGCTCAGGTCGCGCGAGGGGTCCCAGCCGAAGCGCTTGAGGTCCACACGACCTTCAGGGCTAAAGACGATGCCCTCCTGCTCCAGCAGCTCGCGCATGCGACCACGCTGCCCGAATGCCCAGCTGCCAGAAAGCTCGCCCTTGCTGTTGATAACACGCTGCGCGGGCACGTTTTCCCAACGGGGCGCCTTGTTCATGAACCAGCCGACCATGCGCGCGCCGCGTGGATAGCCCATGGCGGCGCCGATCCAGCCGTAGGTGGTCACGCGGCCAGGGGGGCATGCGCGCACGAGCGCATACACCTGCGCGCCGAGCCGCTCCGCGCCAGAGCGATTGATGGGTTGCCCCGCTGACGAACTGGATGGTGTCGCTGGCATATAAATCCTCCTGCCCTGGCGTGAGCTCAGAATATCGGTGAAGATGGATTGCATCGCCGCTCATGTATCATAACCCGAAAGCCGCGTCAGGCGATACAGGTGCGCTAGAACTGTGAAGATTGCGCGTTGACAACAGGCGGCCAGACGCCTAAGATGCGACCAGTGATAAATGTCTGACCACGACACTACGCGACAGAACAACCGTAGCTTGCAGACAACGACCGCCATTCAGGAGGGCAGCATGGGCCGAATTGTACGATACTTCGAGAGCGTATTCTTCAGTGTGGCGAAAGGGTGCTTGCTGACTGCCCTGATTGCTGGCATACTCGCGACCGCGACCGTTTTGCTGCTCAGCCACCGGCTGCCCACCACCGCCGACTTTACCCTCATCGTTGTGATCGTCATCCTGGCAGGCGTGGTCGGCAGCGCCATCGCGCTCATCTGGCGTATGACCCATATCCCCGACATCATTCACGCCGTCGAGCATGCGGGCGATCATCAGCAGAAAGACGCAAAATAGCGCGGTGATATGATGTCCGCACGAAGGCGCGATCTCGAGCATCCCAGCATCAGGAGGTCGATATGGAAACGGTCGTGGTGGACATTCAGAAGCCGGAAGATGTGAATCTGATCCTCGGCCAGAGCCACTTCATCAAGACGGTCGAGGACTTACATGAGGCGCTGGTAGGGTCGGCGCCAGGCATCAAGTTTGGGTTGGCGTTCAACGAGGCGTCCGGGCCAGCGCTGGTGCGGTGGAGCGGCACCGACGACGAGCTGACCGAGCTTGCGCGCGCCACCATGCTCACTCTGGGCGCCGGTCATGCCTTCCTCATCCTGCTGCGCAACGCCTTCCCCATCAACGTGCTTCCGGCGGTACGCGCGGTGCAGGAGGTCTGCCACATCTACTGCGCCACCGCCAACTCCGTTCAAGTGATCATCGCGGAGACTGAGCAGGGACGCGGCATCCTCGGCGTCATCGACGGCATCGCGGCAAAGGGCATAGAGACGGAGACCGATATCGCCGAGCGCAAGGCGTTGCTCCGGCGCTTCGGCTACAAAGCGGAATAAGGCCCCCACCCCGGCCTGCGGCCACCCCCTCCCCCACAGGGAGAGGGGGCTGTAGGAACGGCAGCCCAATCACCATTCGGAGAGCTTCCAGATTTCTGGCTGCACTGCCCCCGCCTCGACGCCGATCTCCGCGTAGATCAGCACCGCCTGGCGCACATGCGCCGTCGCCTCGGTTGAGCGGTCCGCCGCGTGCAACAGGTCGGCCAGATGATTGTGCAGAGCGGCCTCGTGGTGGCGGTCGCCCAGTGTCACGCACAGATCGAGCGCCGCCTGAGCGCATGCTATCGCATCCTCAAGGTTGCCGCTCTTTTGCCAGAGATGCGCCAGGTTGTTGAGCGCGGCCACACGGAGCATCGGCGCATTGAGCTGTGTCGCCGCCGCGAGACTCTGCTCCAGGTGAGCACGCGCCTCGGCATCATCCTCCGACAAGAGAATGCCAAGGATATTGTGGGCCTGCGCCAGCGCATGCAGGTCGCCCGGCTCTTCGGCCAGCCTCAGCGCCTGGGCCGCGAGCGCCCGTGCCCGTTCCACGTCGCCCATGCGCCACGCCGCCAGGCTCCAGTCGGCGGAGAGCAAAGATTGCCATGCCGCGTCACTCTCTGCCTCAGCGCTGGCCGCCTCCGCCTCTTCGTAGTGCGACGCCGCGGAACGCCACTCGCCACGACGTGCGTACACGTTCCCCAGCCGGTGCTCGATGGGTGGCAACTCCTCAGAGGTGCAGAGCGCCGCGGCCTTCTCGTAGCTGGCCAATGCGGAGGAGTATTCGCCGAGCAGTGTCTCCAGGTCGCCAATATCGCGGTGGAGCGCCACCACATCAGGATGTCCCAGCGCCAGCGCGGTCCGCAGATGCTCCAAGGCATCGGCATTGGCATAGAGATCGCGGGCCTCGTTCCCAGCGACGCGATAGTAGTGCGCCGCCTCGGCATCGTTGCCCGCGAGCAGGTAGTGGCGGGCAACCTGGCTGGCCTGCACCGTGCTATCGCGCCGACTCGCGAGGCGTGTGTTGAGAAACTCGGCGGCGCGCCGATGCAGCAGCCGTCGCCTCGCCAGACTTATCTCGTCGTAGACCAGCGCGCGCAGCTTCTCATGCGAGAAATCATAGACCGGTGTCGTCGCCTTCGCGGTCTCCGCGGTTGCCTCGCGCAGCAGCCCGCGACCAGTCAGCTCTTCGAGGGCCGCAACCGTCTCGTCGTCGCTTCTCCCGCTCACTTCGTGCAGCAGATCATACGGCGCGGAACGCCCCAGCACCGCGGCGGCGCTCATTACCTGCCATCCCGTCTCGCTGGCGGCGCTCAGGTGCGAGCGCAACAGCTCGCGCACCCCGCCCGGCAAGGACCACGGATGGCTCTCCGCGGCGAGCAGTCCGCTGCTGATGGCCGCCAGATATTCGACCAGGAAGAATGGCAGCCCTTCGGTTTCCTGATACAGCCGTGTGGCAACATCATTGGATGACTGTTCATGAGGCAACTGGGCCGTCACCAGCGCATGCACATCCTTGGGACGCAGCCGTCCAGGCTCGACGATGACGTGAGCCGTCTTGCGGGCAACGCCGAGCAGATGCTCCAGTTCAGACTGCTCGCCAGTCTCGCCCGTGCGATAGAGCAGCAACATGCTCAGCGGCTGGTCCGTGATCCGGCGCGCCAGATAGGCCAGGAACGTCAGCGTCGCGCCGTCGGCCCATTGCGCATCATCCAGCACAAAAATTCCCCGGCTGGTACTGGCACAGGCAGCGATGAGCGCGCGCCGTAGCGCCTCATAGAAGCGGGTCTGCGCGCCGGGGCCTTCTATCGGCGGAAGGTATTCGACATCGCCATGCGCAACCGGCAGCTCTGGCAACAATCGCGCGATTTCCGCCGCCCACGGCGCCTCCAGACGGACGGGCCAGCCAGCGCCGCTATGTGGGAGCGCGCTTCGTAGCGCCATTGCGAGCGGCCCGTATGCCAGATGACTCTCACCCTCGAAGCAGCGCGCCACCAGCGTCCCGGCGCCTTCAGCGCGCGCCTGGCGCAGAAACTCCTGCGCGAGTCGTGTCTTGCCGATGCCCGCCTCACCAGCCACAATCATTACACAGCCGCCCTCGGCGGTCTGACGCCAGGCGTCGAGCAGGCGATTCAGCTCGGCCTCGCGTCCGACGAACGGCATGTGGCTGCGCTCCGGCAGTGGGGATGGCGATGATGGAGAGAGTGGAGCGGGCTTCGGGGCAGTGGCGGGCGCGACCTCAGCGGATGTATGGACATTGCCGTTGCCGTTGGCCAGCTCAGGTAATGGCGGCAGTTGTTTCGCGCGCAGGGCTTCATAGAGATCGGTCGTGGCTTCGAGCGGCGCGACACCCAGTTCTTCGTCCAATATCTGAACGCAGCCGCGATACTGTTGCAGCGCGGCCGAACGCTGGCCAGCCCAGGCATAGATAGACATCAGCAGGCGATGCGCCGGTTCGTGCAGGCGGTCCAGTGAGAGCCAGCGACGAGCGGCAAGCAGCGCCTCATCATACGCTCCGCTGGCGCTGTAGCCAAGCGCGAGGCGTTCCAGCGCGCTCGCCAGACCGCGCCGCAGACGCTCGCCCTGCGCCCACTGCCAGTCATCGAATGCCGGACTATCACGTAGCGCGAATCCCGCCAGGAAGCTATCGGTGTAGAGATCAGCCGCCTGACCGAGCAATGGGAGGCATTCGGCGCAGGCGACATTCTCTGCGTGTCCGTGCGTCTGGCAGCGAGCCAGCAGCGTCTCGAATGCGCCGACATCAGACCAGAGCGCGGCGTCTGCCCGAAGAGCCAGCATCTCGCGCTCGATGCTGAGGTAGCCCTCGCCTAGCAGGCGATGGAGTGGCGAGAGCGTGCGCCGGAGCGTTGCGCGCGCGTGCGCCTGATCGTAGTCTGGCCAGAGCAGTCCGGCGATGGCATCTCGCGTGTGCGGCCGCCGCGTTACCGCCAGATACACGAAGAGCGCAAGCGCCTTGCGGGTATCTATCACGGCTGGTTCGTGATCGATCTCGATGCGCGGCGGCCCAAACATATACAGGGCGACCTGTGCCATGAATCTCACCTCCAGGTTTCTGGCGCACCAGTATACGCCAGTTTGTGAGGTGGCGCAATCAGACGATGCGAAGTCTCCGGTCTATTGTAGCAGGCGCGCCACTTCATGGCGTACAATGAAGCGTCAAGATCTATGGCGTATCATGAGGCAACGCCACGTGAACGTATCTTCTCCCCAGGTGGATAGCTCCCTATCGCATGGATAGCGGTGGAGAAAGAAGCTCACCAATGAACGTACAGACTGGCAAGCGGCAACCAAAAGGCCACCAGAATGGCGTAATGGCATCTCCGGGTATATCGCTAGGCAGAGAGCCACTCGCAAGGGTCGGGCTGGAAGCCTTGGCTACGCAGCTCACGCGGATCAGCGATTTCGTCGAACCGGTCTGCGATCACAGCGATGTCGAAGATATCCATCAGATGCGGGTCGCTACGCGGCGGCTGCGCACGATGGCGCACCTTCTGGAGACGACGCCAGCGTTTCGACGCCAGCGTGTTCACCAGCTGCGAAAGCAGCTTCAGCCACTGGCGGACCATCTGGGTGGCGTGCGTGACCTCGATATCCTGCTGGAAAATCTGGCGGAGTACAAGCACTCTATCGACGAATCGAGCGAGACCAACGAGACGCACAGCTCGCTCCGCGAGGACATCGAAGAGCGCCGGGAAAAGGCGCTCAAACGCCTGCGTAAGACGCTGCGGCGCCCCAGAACCCAACGCATGCTGGATCATCCAGGTAAGATCGCAAAGGGGCTGGTCGCGCACAACCAGAGCGCCCAACAATTGTTGATACGCCACGTCGCGGGCAGCGCGCTCTGGAGTCGCTACGAGGCCATTTTGCGCTTTGAGGCCGAGGTAGATGGCGCAAAGGAGGCCAGCCAGCTTCACCCACTGCGCATCGCCTGCAAGCAGCTACGCTATGCCCTGGAGCTTTTCTCGGATGACGACGATCCCTGCGCGCAATCGCTCCTTGCGACACTCAAAGAGGTGCAGACGCATCTGGGCGACCTGCAGGATAGCGTCTTTGCCATCGCATTGCTCGACAGCATGGGCAAAGACCATCCAGATGACGCGCTCCTGGTCGGATTTCGTGGTGCTCAGGAAACGCAGCAGACCTCGCTCCTCAAGCATTTCACGCCGCTGTGGGAGCGTATCAGTGGCGCGCCCTATCGCCACGATCTGGCCACGCTCATCGTCGCGCTGTGACCCGGAAGGTCACCAGTCACGAGAGAATGTGGGCAACCGCGGTTAGGCGGCTTGTTTCACAACCTTCGGACGCGCGAACAGGCGCATCACCGTCAGGAACGTAACCGCCGCCGCGCTGCCAACGTAGAGCGCGCGGAGCCAGGGCTCGTTGGTATCGCTGCCAGCCAGCCAGCCATGGATCGTCACCAGCGCAAAGGCGAGGAAACTGAGATAGTGAATGGCACGCCAATACCGATAGGGAATGAATCGCCGAACCCACGAGCTGAACAACGCGAGCGCCATCACATAGAGCGCGAAGATGCCGATATTGACGGCAATCGGCTTATAGGGGCCTTGCCCCGGCACGAACAGATCACGTAGCGAGAACACCACGAACGTATCCAGTTTGATCGTGAGTAAATGGCCGACAACAAACGCCCCTGCCAGTGTGGCGACAAAGGAATGCAGCTCATCAACGACCCAGGAGAGATGCTCGGCGGATGACCGCGCGATCGTGCGCAACAGTCCGAGTATCACCGACAGTGTCAGCGCGACATAGGCCGCGATGGCGGTCGTGCGTGTCAGATACCAAAGGGTCGGGCTTGTCGCGGCGCTTGCCAGTGAAGGCAGATGCGACGCGATACCCGTCCAGGCAAGAACGGTCAGTCCAGCCATAGTTCTCCACCGCCTCCAACGTGACTGATAAACTCGTGTATATTTGCAGAGCAAACGACCGCGCCAT
>DATBIB010000004.1:0-11926 GCA_036557205.1 Ktedonobacterales bacterium
GGAGGAGTGCGAGCGCCAGGGACGAGGCATTCGCGTCCAGCGGATGGGCGACGCGGTGCAGTTCGTCTCCGCGCCGGAGAATGCGCGGTTCGTCGCATCGCTGCTGGGCCTGCCGACGCAGGTGAAGCTGACGACGGCCGCACTCGAAACCCTCGCCGTCGTCGCCTACCGCCAGCCGGTCACGCGCTCGCAGATTGAGTTCATCCGTGGCGTCAATAGCGACCGCGCGCTGGCGAGCCTGGTGCAGTATGGGCTGGTGGTCGATGTTGGCCGCGCCGCGACGGTTGGCCGACCGACGCTCTTTGGCACGACATCCGAGTTTTTGCAACAGTTCGGCCTCTCCAGCCTGGAGGCGTTGCCCCGGCCAGACATGACCGATGCCGAGGCGGCGGTCGCCTTCCGCATGGCCGCCGCCCAGCGCATCCGCGCGGCTGTGGGCGTGGACGAAACGGCGAATGAGAAATCGTCCGCTAGCGAGTGAATGTAACGCTGTCGAAAATCACCTAGGCGAGCATAGAGCGATAGCTGTTATCAGCCCGCGCAGGCGGGCTTTGCGGTTGCGCTTGCGCAGCCCATAGGCGCGGCTTCAGCCGCCAGCCGTAAGAAAGAGAATGTGCCCTGTGCGATTTGGCCGCCATCTTTCCAATACCCCGAAGGGGCTGCAAGAGGCCCAGAGCATCGGCTGCGACGCCATCCAGGTCTTTCTGACCAATCCACGCGGCTGGGCGGCGCCCGCGCACAATCCGGCGCTCGTCAAGGCGTTTCGTGCGGCGGCGGAGCGCTATGGGCAGTCGCCGGTCGTGGTGCATGCCGCCTATCTGATCAACCTGGCGTCGCCGCGCTCTGAAATCTTCGACAAATCGGTGACATTGCTGCGCGCCACACTGGAACGGGCGTCGCTCTACGGCGCATCGAGCGTCGTCTTTCACGTCGGCAGCGCCACCGGGACCGGCGAAGAAGCTGGACTTGAGCGGTTAGTGGCGGGAGTGCGCCAGGTGATGACCGGCGCGCCCGACGACGTGCTGCTGCTGCTGGAAAACGACACGGGCGGCGGCGGCAAAGTCGGCTATCGCTTCGAGAATCTGGCGCTGGTGCTGACAGCGCTGCCAGAGTTCGGCGCGCGGCTCGGCGTCTGTCTGGATACGGCGCATCTCTGGGCGGCGGGCTACGATATCGGCACGCCAGCGGGCGCATACGCCGTGCTCGATCAGGCCGATAGCATCATCGGGCTGGACCGCGTGCCGGTGCTCCATGTGAATGATGCGCGCGAGGCATGTGGCAGCCATCGCGATATCCACGCGCGTATCGGTGAGGGAATGATTCCGGTCGAGGGGCTGACCGCTTTCCTGCGCGACCCGCGTGTGGCGCATGCGACCGGCATTCTGGAGACGCCGATTCCCACCCTGGCGACGGACGACAACGCGCCGGATTGGGCCGCCGAGCGGGCGCATATGGCGCTGGCGCGCTCTGTCGCCGGGCTGGCGATGCCGCCTATAGCAGACGCCGAGACGCCAACTGCGGACGATGAGGAGCCTACCACTCGCGCCGGGTGAAGACGAGAACAAGGCTCATCGCGCCCGTCAGCAGGCAGCCCAGCACGACCGCCAGCAGCCATAATCCCGCGATGCTATCCAGCGTTACGAGCAGGACCGCGTGGAGCGAGGCCGGAACCAGTTGGCTTGCGCTCTCGCGTAGATTCGTCGCCAGAGCCAGCTCGATGACGATTCCGCCGAACGCCACAGCGAGCAGCAGCAAACCACTGAGCAGCCGTACGTAGCGCAGGACATATGGCGCATGTGGCGCATGTGGCGCGCCACCGCCAGTCCGCTGGTTGCCTATCATCGTCCGCTCCTCCGATACGCTGCTCTTGTCGTCATAGCCTCAGCGTATCGCAAGTCAGATGGCAGAATCAATGGTGGTCGAGGA
Source organism: Ktedonobacterales bacterium (assembly GCA_036557205.1). Taxonomy (GTDB): domain Bacteria; phylum Chloroflexota; class Ktedonobacteria; order Ktedonobacterales; family JADMIN01; genus DAHUXT01. Next base: position 1,927 of record DATBIB010000004.1, read on the forward strand.
GGGCGACGAGGCGCTTCGGCGCAGTCATCCGATAGCTGTCCTCGATCAGCTCGGCAAGCTGTTCCCAGTCGAGGGCGATGTCGAGCCACGCGCCAACCCAGCCGTGATGGCCGACGTATGGCGGGACGAAGAAGACCCGCGGGCTGGTGTGGATCAGCGCGCCCTGCGCTCCTGGCGGCGCTTTGAGCCAGACAGACATCCGCCCATCCTGTGGATGGCGCATGGCGAAGATTTTGCCGCGCACCTTGAAGCTGGGATTCCCAACGCCGCCCTCCTCGCTGGCCTCGGGCAGCGCCAGGCAGATCGTGCGTAGCCTGTCGAGCGCCTCGCCATCATCCCCATCATTAGTTGAACGCCGAACATCCATTGCGCGCCCTCGCTTTCATCGCGATGTGATACATCAGTATCCCCATGGAGATTTCAGTACTTGCGGTCGTCCAAAATGGTGGTATACTGCCAAAATCTGCTGAATGGTACAATATCGCCAGAATGGTCTTGAGCAACACACCCGGAAGACGTTATTGTATTCTTCGGTATCTCGGTTGCCGCGGAAAGGCGCCGTTATGTCATCGTGAGATGGCGTTGGGCGCGCGGTCCGCGGCGTGGAGGCCCACGGTCTGTGGGGTGGCGGTGGCGGCTAGAGTGTTCCCCGCTCTGGCCGTGGAAGGGATCTTGGCCATGCGTCTGGAGGATCTCGGCGAGTTTGGCGTGATCGCCCGGCTCACCGACAATCTGGAGACGCGGCCCGATGTGGCGCTGGGCATCGGCGACGATGCCGCGCTGCTCGACCCAGGTCCCGGCATGCTGGTAGTGGCTACCGTCGATGCGCTGTTGGAGGGACGTCACTTTCTAGCGACGATCTCAACGCCAGAGGAGATTGGACGCAAGGCATTGGCGGTGAATCTGAGCGATCTGGCGGCTATGGGCGCGGAGCCTTGCTGGGCGCTGGTATCGCTGCTGCTGCCGCCCTCGCTGGAGGTTGGCGTACTCGATGGTATCTATGCCGGTCTGCGCAACGAGGCGCAACGCTATGGAGTGGCGGTGGTCGGCGGCAATATCACGGCGACGGATGGTCCCTTGGCGATTGATGTGGTGGCGCTGGGACGTTGCCCACACGGCGCACAGGTGACACGATCTGGCGGCCAGCCAGGCGACCTGCTGCTGGTGACAGGTTCACTGGGAGCGGCGGCGGCGGGCTTGCTGGTAGCGCAAGATCCGAAGCGGGCGGAGGGTGCGGCACAGTCTTTGCGACAACAAGCGCGGAGCGCACTGGTAGCGCCAACGCCGCGCGTCGAGGCTGGTCGGGCGCTGGCATCGGGTAAGCTGGTGACGGCGATGCTCGATATCAGCGATGGACTGGCCGCCGACCTGGGCCATCTCTGCGAGCGTAGCGGGGTGGGGGCGGAGTTGGACGCATCGCGGATTCCCGTTGCCCCAGCCGCCGTGGAGATTGCGCCTCGCTATGGACGCGACCCGCTGATGCTGGCGCTCCATGGTGGCGAAGACTATCACCTGCTGTGTGCGCTCGCGCCTGATCGCCACGACGAGGCGCTGGCCGTGCTCCGGGCGGTGGGTTGCGCGCCCGTCGTCATTGGTCGGCTGACGCCGCCGGAGGCCGGGATGACGATACGTCACGAGGATGGCTCGGTCCAGCCGCTCGCCGCGACGGGGTGGGATCATCTGAGCCAGGGATAATTGGTGTAGCTCATCACAGGATAAAGGTGTCGTGCTCCACTGCATCGCGTGGGGCATGTGTGAAACAGTGTGCGCAAGCGCACGCTGTGTTGTCGCGGCGTTAACAACCGTCGGAGGGCATCATGGTAATGCCGAACCGTGGCGCCGGATTCGGATGGGGTGGTTTGTTGGATGACGATATCCAAAAACTCGTAGAAATGGTCACCGAGCTCGGTATCGAGGTCGAAGATATCTTGTTTAACGCCGTCAGCGCGCTCTTGGGTGAAGGAATTCACGGCGCGCAGGAGGCGCCCAAGGCCGCCGGGGAGTGCGAGGCGCGCTATCAGCAGGCGCATCAGCTTGGGCTGGATCTGCTGATGGGCGGACGTGCGTCAGCAGAGCAGGCGCGCTGGATCATGGAGCTTCAGGAGCTGGGGCGGGCTTTCCGCCGTATCGCACAGGAATCGACACGTATTGCCACGCAGTCGCTTGCCCTTCAGCTACCGGCCGAGGACGTGCTTGAGCAGGTTGGGGCCAGTATCAATTTGCTCGAGTATCTCGTCGAGCAGACGCGCATGCAGGTGCGCAACGCCATTATCTACACAACTTCTCGTGACCGCAAGCATGCCCGCTGGATACTGGATGAATCCACGGACCTTCAACTTGCCTATAATGTGCTGAATGAGCGGATGCAGGTGGCTATTGGGGAGCATCCCCGCGCGTCGTACCCGATGCAGCAGGTGCTTGGCATCGCGACGCGGCTGGAACATATCGGTGCGCTGTGCAGTGGCGTTTCGACTGCCGTCCTCTTTGATCCTCCCTCACAACACTAACCAACTAACCAGCTCCACCCAGGCGGCTAAACGGCCCCTGACGATGCGCGACGAGGCGTTCTAGCTCGGCCAGTCCGGCAAGCGCCTGGTCGCGGGTCGCGTCGTCGAGCGCTGATTCGGCGGCGAACTCGTCTTCGTCCAGCACCGTTGTCGCTCCGTCAGGTGTCACCCAGAGGTCCAGCAGCAGGTCACGGCAGGAGAGCTGATCGTCGTCAATATCCGCGGGCGCGGCGACGTTGCAATACCAGCCTTTGAGCGTGCCATCGGGGCTGGTAATCTCGAAGATGTTATACCAGCGATCGGTGTAGTACCACTCGGTAAAGTGGTCGCCGGTCTCGAAGGTGACATAGCCCAGGTCGGTCGTGGGGCGCGTCCAGCGCGCGTCCAGCCGTACGCCCTTGGCCAGCCGCTCTGCCACCTCCGCCTCATAAGTCAGCGTCACATCTCCGTGGGCGTCGAGCTTGTGGACCTGTATCACTCGCATGCGCATGCTAGCCTGCTCCATTCTTGTTTTCTCATCATACACCCGCATACACCCGCGCGGCTCAGGGGGAATAGGACTGCGCGAGCAGCCGTTGTGTCGCGACGCGCTCGGCTGATGATGCCGAGGGGAGCGATGGAAATGTGTGGTGGGCGAGGTCGTTGGCGGCGAGCAGCACGCCGAAGCGATAGAGGAGGTAGATAGGGCTGTTGGCGTCTGGATCATTGGGCGTGATGTCGACGACACAGCCCTGCTCAGGGGTGTGTCCATTCTGAGTATTCATGCCCAGAATGGAGATTTGAGCGTGTCCCAGATTGGCGCTCGCCATCGTCGTCGCGGTCTGGCAGGTCGGCGACCAATCGCCGCCATAGCCGTTCCGCGCGCTCACCTGCCATCTCCCCGTCCAGAGCAGGCTCATCGTGACCTGCATCGAGCCTGAAAAGCCCTCATACAGCGGATCGCTCATGTACATCGGCGCGCTCTCCGTCACCACCTGACTGTCAGGGGTGGCGATATGCCAGCTTCCGATCATCGAGACGATGATATTCCATGTGGCATTGCCTGCCTCGCTGATGCCAGAGACATCGCAGAACGAGATGCACGACGAGCTATCCGAGGAAATTTCGGGCGTGGGCAGCAGCAACGTTGGGATGAAGGTTGCCACGAGCGTCGCATCCGCCACGACCAGTGTGCCGTCATCGCGCAGATAGTGGTCGCCGGGAGAGAGCGTCACGGGCGTGCTCGGCAGGGTTAGCGCTGCCTGGACCGCCGCTACCAGCGCGTCCTGGGCGTCTCGTGGCAGCAGGCTGAAACGCGCGCCCAGGTCGACGAAGCGCGCGCCGCCGGGAAAGTTCGGCACGCCGCCAAATTGCTCGCCCTGGTTGTTCGTAGGCGAGAAGAGCGGACAGGTATCGCTGAGGCGGGCTGGCATGGAGATGGTGCAGCGCAACGCCGGGAATGGCGGCTGTGTGACCGCAATAGTATGGCGGCCACGGGCGAGCCTGATCCACGAGACAGAGGTACCCGGACTGGCGAACGCTGACTCCTTGCCGTCGATGGTGACACTACCCCATGGAGCGGCCCTGCTAAGGTAGACGATGTCGCCACCGGGCAGTGGAGTGGCCGAGGGCACAGGCGTCGGAAAGCGAAAGACGGTGTAGAGCGATGAGTTCGCCGCCGGATTGGTCGCGATGACCAGCGCAACCGCCAGCACCACGACACCAGCGACGATGGACGACCGCAGACGATTGCGGCGTCCTGGTCTGGATGGATCGGGCGCAGGCTCACCGCCGTCGCTGTCGTTGTCATCGTTCTCATCATCGCGGCCCGGTTCAGCGGGCAAGTTGTGGGCGAGTGGATGCTGTATCGTTTCGCCGGTATCCAGATTAGTGACTTCTAACTCGAAATCGTCATCCATCGGCGGGTGTCTTTCCTGTCGGCCACGGTGTTTGGTGGCTCACAGGGAAGTATAGGAGCGCGGCGTCTGGGGCGTCAATTCACCGCAGGGTGAGCGCAGGTGGCGAGGAAACGTAAAAGCGCCGGACGCGCAAGTTCGAGAAGCAGAAGATACGTTACCAGTTGGCATCCCCTGAAAGGTGGAGATGACGGGAGTTGAACCCGCGAGTATGTATGCTTCCCCGCTGAGGGCGCGCCCAGCGCCGACGGCATCGGTATCCGCAATGTCTGCGAAAGCCATGCCCCGCACAAGTTTCGGTCGCGGCGTAGAATCCCGAAACGGGAGTCTGGTCCAGAACCAGATGGGTTTGTATACCCAGTTTGTACGCAACCGTTGTGAGGATGCAGGGCATGGCTTACGCCACGCGTGAATTATTCCTACGAAAGCGCCGCGTATGCAAGTTTGAGAAGCCGCATTTTTTGTCAGGCGCGTCTACCGTTTCGCCACGCCCCAGAGGGACGGCGGGACTCGAACCCGCAATAACCTGAGCCCAAAGTGAATGTATGCTTCCCCAGTGAGGACACACGCAGCGCTATCAGGTCTATCAGGTCATGCCCCGCACAAGTTTCGGTCGCTCATGTGAGATCCCTTTTGTTTAGGGAACTGGTTGACAGCCAGTTTGGGGGTTTCAAGCCCAGTTTGTACGCAACCGTTGTGAGGATACGGGGCATGTCACGATGGATGAGCCATGCGAATGATATCGGATTGGATGAGTCGCCCGCGCAAGTTTGCGAAGCGTTATTCGTCTGAAGCTCTGCCATTGAGCTACGCCCCGAAGTGGTCGGGGCGACGGGATTCGAACCCGCAACTGCCAGATTAACTGGTGAATGTAGGCTTCTCTCGTAAGGGCGCGGACGACTCCGCCAATCAGGCAGTCTAGCACATGGCGCACGCTTGTGCAAGAGCAATCCATTAGGGTGAAGAGGTTTGTGCCTTCGTCGGCAAGAGAACCAACGGTATTTCCTCTATACACTTACGGAATCTCAGCATATTTGTCTACTATTGACTACATTAAAACCGAATGGTAGTATTGCGCTACTGCCGAGGTTCATAGTCGCTGCATGTTTATGAACAAGAGGACAAGTATGACACTTTCAGATTTCATTTCACTTATTATGCTCTTACTGGCGGTAGGCATAGCCGCGGTTAGCATCTATAACTATATTAGAAAGCATCCTGAGCCAAGACCGCTGGCAATGCGCATTGGAATCGCGTTTGTGGCCATTTGTGTTGTTCTAGCAATGGTCCTGGTCTTTCAAAACGCCACTAGAAATAGTGTCGCGGGACGTACACCAATTGGCGATATCTTCGCAAACAATACTCCTACTTCATCAGCAACGAATACGCCGGTTCTGACGCCCACGCCGATTCCAACAGCCACACCAATACCAACGGCAACTCCCGTTCCTCGCCCAGGAACGACACTTTATCAGGCAGATTGGTCAAGTGGGCTTGATGGCTGGGGCGCGTCAGCGGACTGGAAATATTACAACGGCATGCTCGTCAACGATGGAACGCACAGCGTCGATTTATGTGCTCGCGAGGGGATCGCACCGTCGCTTGTACCACCCTATCAGCCTACTACACCTGACTACTCCATCGAAGTGCAGGTTCAAATGATAAGGGCAAGTGGTATTTGCAGCGACTCATTTGGGATTGATGCGCGCGCAGTCGCTAGCAATAACGATTGGACCGGCTATACAGGCTCTGTAGGCCCTCCAGGAGATGGCGGGGCATATATTTCTGATTTCGGGCATGATCTCGCTAGCACCAATTTCGATCCTGGAACTGCCTGGCATACAATCCGCTTTGAGGTGCGGGGCACTACCATGAAGCTATTCATCGATAACGGCTTGATACTCGCAACGAACGATGCAAAATACATTACGACTTCTGGCCAGATAGGAATCTGGGACTTCGGGATCTACTTGAACCTTAAAAGTTGTGTCATCAAACAACTGTAACGTTGTATACGTGAATAAGGGCTAGGCGCGCGAGTTCGCGAAGCGGCGAATTCAGAATTCTGGCGTCTTAGGCCTCTTGACCACGCCCCTGAAGAGGCGACAGGATTCGAACCTGCGTTTCCAGACTGGAAATGTGAATGTAGGCTACGCTGGTGAGGACGCGCCCGGCCAGATTGCTATCGATATCACAGGCCATTATGCCATGTCCCGCACAAGTTTCGGTCGCGAAGAGAATCCCTTGCGGGAAACTGGTTTTCGAGACCAGTGGGTTATCAGCCCGTTTGTATGCAACCGTTGTGAGGATACGGGACATGCTAGCAAAGAGTCATCCGCGCGAGTTCGCGAGGCTGAATGATTCGTTCTGCCACTGAACTATAGGCCCGCGTGGTGGGCCTAGCGGGAATCGAACCCGCGCATGTATGCATCCCAGGTGAGGGCGCAGACAACTCCAACAATCGGGCAGTCTAGCACATGCTGCGCATCTCTGCAAGGGCACGACTTTTCCAACCGGATGAAATTGCCCTTGACATTCGCCTGCTATGGTGTACTAGATGATGCAGCCGGAGGGCGATGGACGCGCTCTGGCATCGCGGCGAGACGCGACAATATCCAAAATGGATGTGAGAAAAGCGGCAGATCATGCGACCGATGATATTCGCAAAACATGATTCCTGGGAACAACCAGTGTTCGGGCAGGCGCAGACCTATCTGTGCTCGCTCATTAACCTGGCTGTCGGTCTGCCACATCCCACGGGAGGATAGGCGCGCGTGCGCGGTGTCGGACGTGGGGGCAGCCGCTCTCACGTCCATTTTGTTTTTCCGCGCAACTCGTAGCGGAAAAGAGGAGAAGGAGGAAATCGTATGGCAGAGCCAATCCAGCGCATCGAGCCAACCGAGCCGATGCTGCACGTCCGCTTCGAGGGCGTGAGCCGCCAGATGCCGCTGAGCGCGCTCCATCTCGCGCCGGATGCCAGCGAGGCCGAGGTGCTGGCCGCCCTGGCAAATTACTTCGACGTGGCGGTTGGCCGTTTCGCGCCGTACGTGGTCGAGCGCCACGAGAACGGCAACATCACCGTCCGCCCGGAGGCCGTCTTCGGGTGACGAAGCTCTGGCGAGCCCACACAGGGCGGACGCGCGAGCCGATAGGCTCGAAGTGCGCGATGAGCGCGCGGAGCGGCAGCGGCCCAGAGGGCGGGCTTTGCCGCCGAAGGCGCTTAGGCGCGGCTTTAGCCGCCAGCGTTTCATGCCGCGAACCGTTTGCCGACCCACACATTCCCAGGAAGGGAGGGATGCACTATGACCGAGCGTGATCTGCGGCTGGATCTGCTCAACACACTGTTGACGACGCCGCACCGCAACCTGACCGCACTCTACCCCCTGCACCAGGAAATCCTGACGCAGGATCCGCGCTTCTACGTGCGGCTGGCCGCGTGGTATGCCGACCACGGCGAGGTGCGCGACCACCAGGAAATGTTCGTGATCTGCCTCTGTCTATCGCAGGCCGAGGGACATCGCGATGTCGGCCTGGCGCTGCTGCGTCGCCTGCCGCCATACCAGCTTGCGCGCGTGGTGGACTTCATCAAGGGCCACCAGGTGAAGCGGCGCGTGCCCGTAGCGAATGCGACGGGTGCATCGGCGAGCGAGCCTGAGGCTACCGCCGCAACGCCCGCCACCGGAGCCACGGGTCGGCGCGGTCGTAAGGCATCTCGCAAGCCTGCCGTGCCGATGGAGACGAAGATCGAGCAGGTCGGCCTCTTCGTCAACGTTCCGCGTTCGATGCGGACCGAGATCGAGCGCTACCTGCGCGAGCGTGAAAAGCAGGCTGAGAAGTTCGACCAGGCGGTGCTGCATGCCCGCGCGGCCATCAAGCGGCTCTACGCCGGGCTGCACATCCGTCCCACCGGGCGGGCGCAGGCGGTGCTCTTCAGCGAGCAGCCGCCGGAGGGTAGCGTCTTCGCTGCGATGCGCGCCATCCGCCAGGCCGAGACGCCCGCCGAGCAGGCGCGCGCGCTCGTCGAGCATCGCATCCCCTACCGGGTGGCGACCTCGCTGGTCAAGCAGATGTCGCCGACGGTGCTGGCGGCGCTGGTCGAGGTGATGACCCCGCAGGAGGTTATCAACAACATCGGCTCGCTCAAGGCGCGTGGCGCATTCGACAACGAGGACGTCAAGAAGCTGATCGAGGCCAAGCTAGAGGCGGCTAAGAGCGACAAGCGCGTCTCCGCCTACAAGGCGAAGGTCGCGGTCGAGGCGGCCAACGTCTCTGGCGAGCTGGCCGAGCAGCTTGACGCCATCACCGAGGCGCAGGTGAAGGCCAAGGGGCGCATCACCCGTTCGACGGCGATGCTGCTAGACAAGTCTGGCTCTATGCATGTCGCCATCGAGGTGGGGCGGCAACTGGGCGCGATGATCTCGTCCATCATCGAGGCCGAGTTCTTCGCCTATGCCTTCGACACCATCGCTTACCCCATCGAGGCCAAGGGCGCGTCCCTGGCGGAGTGGGAAAAGGCGCTGACGGGCATCACTGCGGGCGGCGGCACGTCGTGTGGCGTGGCCATCGAGATGATGCGGCGCAAGGGGCAGCGCGTCGAGCAGATCATCCTCGTCACCGATGAGGGTGAGAACCAGGCGCCGCTCTTCGCCAACGCCTACAAGGCCTACAGCGAGGAGACGAACACCCGCCCCGACGTGATTCTGGTGAAGGTGGGGCACGCCTCTAACATCCTGGAGCGCGCCTGCACCGGTCTGGGCATCGCGCCGAGCGTCTTCACGTTCAGCGGCGACTACTACGCGCTGCCGAACCTGATCCCGCTGCTCCAGCGGCCGTCGATGGTTGATGTGCTGATGGAGATTCTGGAGTACCCGCTGCCGGAAAGGAAGGCATCATGAATCATGAATAGAGAAATGAGCGTTGACGAGGTGTCCGCGCTCGATCTCGCCTTTGTGGTGGACACCACCGGCAGCATGACCCACCTCATCGCCAGCGCGCAGCAGCGCATGGTCGCCATGATCGACGCGCTGTTGCGGGCCGATGAGGTCAGCCTGCGGCTGGGTATCGTGGAGTACCGCGACCACCCACCGCAGGACCCACTGCCTTTTCGCGCCTTTGACTTCACCGACGATCTCGACGCCGCCCGCGAAACGCTCAACGGGCTGACAGCCCACGGCGGCGGTGACGGCCCGGAATCGGTGCTGGATGGCGTGCTGGCGGCGGTACGCGAGTTGGCATGGCGTCCCTATGCGCGGCGGCTGGCGGTGCTGGTGGGCGACTCGCCGCCGCATGGCGTCGGCGCGCGTGGCGACGGCTTCCCGCAGGGATGTCCCTGTGGCGAGACCATCGAGAGCGTAACGGCGGCAGCCGAGGAGGCGCGCATCACGTTTTACGCGCTTGGGCTGACCGATAACGTCGAGTCGTCCTTCGGCGCGCTCAGCAATCTGACCGGCGGCGAGTACTTCGCCATCTCGCGCGGCGGCTCCGCGGGGCAGGACGCCATCGAATCACTTCAGGCGATTCTGGTGGATGAGTTCGGCAACCTGGCGTTCGACCGCACCGTTCTGGCGGCGAGGCGCGAGCATCCCGGCGAGAGTCTCG
>DATBIB010000005.1:0-11191 GCA_036557205.1 Ktedonobacterales bacterium
AGAGCACCGGGATAATGCGGGTGCCAATGCGATGACGTAGCGCCCACGCAATATTGGTCTCGTCAATTACCCACTTGGAATTCACTGAATCAGGCGAGAAAATAACAATAAAGACATCGCGTGACGTGATCTCAGCGACGATGCGATTCCACCATTCGTCGCCACCGTGCAAGCCACCAGAGGAGTCGTACCACACCGCTTCTTCGCCCAAACGTGTGCGAAGTTCAGAAATAAGGCGCATGCCGAACTCGTCATCGCGATGGCTATGGCTGACAAAGATGTGAGGATTGTTCATGGGCGCCTCCTACAGCGCGCACAGCGTATAGTAGAATATGATGCGGCCAGTATAGCGTAATTGTCGTGTCGCCGCAACTAGAGATTGACAACCGACATAACAGACTCAACGCTTGCGCGGACTGGCTTACTTTCGAGCGTGGGGAATGCTACAATGCCAGCATGGAGACGAAGTGTGCGCAGCGTGTGGTACTCATAGGCCCAACGGGAAGCGGGAAGTCAGCAACTGGCCGACTGCTCGCGATGCTACTCCATTGGCAATTTATCGATCTTGACGAAGAAATCGCCCGCATCTGCGGCATGGCTGTGCCGGAGATTTTCGCGCGTGAGGGGGAACACGGCTTCCGCGACCGCGAGACGGCGGCGCTCAAGGCAGCGGCCGAGCGGCGCTGCGTGGTGATCGCGACGGGCGCGGGGGTCGTCGAGCGCGTGGCCAACCGGGCGCTGCTCCATAAGCACAGCCGCGTTGTTGCCCTGCTTGCCTCGTCGGAGACGATCTGGGGCCGCCTGCTGGAGCACGCCGCCTCTCCCGCGGAGCTAGGGCGCCAGCGGCCCATGCTGGCGGGCAGCGATCCATTGCAGCGGCTGGGTAGCCTCTATAGGCGGCGCGCGCCGCTCTATGCCGAGGCCGATGAGACGCTGGTGGTCGAGACGTTGACGCCTGCCGACGCCGCGGCGCGCATCGCGGCGAGTCTGGTGGGGCGCGGGCTGCTGCCCGACGATGGCGCGGAAAGCGCTCGTTTGCATGTCCGGACGCAGCAGGGGATGGGATACGATATCGTGATTGATTGGGGCGCCATCACCTCGCTCGCGAAGTACCTGAAGGCGTTGCGTCTGCCGAAGCGCCTCCATATCATCAGCGACGACGCCGTTGGCTCGCTCTATGAACCGCCACTGTTGACGGCATTGCAGGATGCGGGCTTCGCGCCGCTGGTCTGTCGCGTGCCAGTGGGCGAGGGTAGCAAGAGCGCCGCACAACTGGGAGCGATCTACGACTGGCTGGCGTCTAGGCGCGCCGAACGGTCGGAGGCGATTCTCGCGCTCGGCGGCGGCGTTGTCGGCGATCTGGCGGGCTATGCGGCGGCGACCTGGTTGCGTGGCGTGCCGCTTGTCCAGATTCCCACCTCGCTGCTGGCGCAGGTGGATGCCTCCATCGGCGGGAAGGTGGCGATCAACCACCCGCAGGGGAAGAATCTGATCGGCGCATTCTATCCGCCACGCCTGGTATTGACCGATCCCGCGATGCTGATGACGCTGCCCGAACGTCAGTATATCGAGGGGCTGGCGGAGGTCGTCAAGCATGGGGTCGCGTTCGACGCCGCGTACTTCGATGAGATCGAGCGGACGGCAACTGGCCTGCTGCGACGGGAGCCGGTGGCGCTGACGCGCGCAATCGCTGGCTCGGCGGCCATCAAGGCGGCGGTTGTGCAGGAAGATGAGCGCGAAGGCGAGCACGACCGCCGTATCCTGCTGAACTACGGGCATACCATTGGGCATGCGCTCGAAGCCGTGGCGGGCTATGGCACATGGCTGCATGGTGAGGCCGTTGCGGCGGGGATGGGCGTCGCGGCGCGGCTTGGCGTGCGGCTCGGCGTGACTCCGGTTGAGGTCGTGGAGCGGCAGGAGCATCTGCTGACCACTCTGGGGCTACCCACCAGTCTGGAGGGCGTCTCCGCCACGGCGCTGATGGGCGCGATAGTCTGGGATAAGAAGGTGCGCGCGGGCGCGGTGCGCTGGGTCTTGCCAACGGCGCTGGGGCATTCCGCCGTGGTCAGCGATGTCCCGCTCGACGAGGTGCGGGCGGCGTTGCTGGCGGTGGGCGCTGAGGCACAGTGAATCTGGATAGTTCGGAGTGGTTGGGATGAGTCACGCTGAGGCGACCGAACAGCAGCGGCCACGTATCCTGGTGTTGCATGGGCCGAATCTGAATACGTTGGGGAAGCGCGAGCCGGAGATCTATGGATCGATGACGCTTGACGAGATCAATGCGCGGATTCGTGAGCGGGCAACCGAGCTTGGCTGCGAGATCCACACCTTCCAGTCGAACCATGAGGGCGCGCTGATCGATTTCCTTCAGGCGGAGGCTGCCAATGCGCAGGCTATCGTCATCAATCCGGGCGGGCTGACGCACACGAGCGTCTCGCTACGGGATGCGCTTGCGGGAACTGGCCTGCCAGTGGTTGAGGCGCATCTCTCGAATATCTATGCGCGCGAGCCGTTCCGCCATACCTCGCTGCTGGCGCCGGTCTGCAAGGGGCAGATTACGGGGCTGGGCTGGCGTGGCTATCTCTACGCGCTCGATGCGCTCGTGGCGCTTGTGACTGCGTAACTGGGCGGCTGGCGGCATTCCGGTGATAGAATAGTGGGGCGCAATTCCGTGTGCGGGCAATGGAACGGTCGCGTGGACCGTGCGGCCCGCATACCAGATACAGAAAAGCGACGCGGCCCCGATGCGTGCGTCGATAAGGACCGACAGGGTCGGCTCCGGGAGGATACAAGCAGATTCTATGATTTCGACAGGTGATCTGAAAAAAGGAATATCGATGGAGCTGGATGGTCAGCTCTTTACAATCGTCGATTGGCAGCACATCAAGATGGGGCGCGGTGGCGCTATCGTGCGGATCAAGCTGCGCAACCTGCGGACCGGCGCCAACCTCGAACGCACCTTCGACGCGGGCGAGCGTTTCCAGCGGGCGTTCCTCGAACACCGTCCTGTTCAGTACTCGTACAACGACGGTGATACGTACTATTTCATGGACAACGAGACCTTCGAGACGATACCATTGACGGGCGAGCAGCTTGGAGACGCCAGGAACTATCTGCTCGATGGCATGCAGATCGAGATTGTGACCTACAACGACGAGGCGCTCAGCGTTGATTTACCGCCCTCGGTTGATCTGGAAGTGACCTACACCGAGCCGGGATTCAAGGGCGACACCGCCACCGGAGGCACCAAGCCCGCCACCGTTGAGACGGGGCTGATCGTTCAGGTGCCGCTCTTCGTCACGACGGGCGATAAGATTCGCGTCAAGACGGATACTGGTGGCTACGTCGAGCGGGTCAACTCATAGAGAATTTTGGCTCGTGCGCTCCGGGGTCGTCGGAGCTTGCGGGAGGAGGCGCAGTCACCATGGTACGCGAACGCGCGGATCGCAACAGCGGATCAGCCCCGGTACCGACATCCACCAGTCTCAGTGTCGCCGAATTGCGTCAGCTGATCACGCTGATGGAGAAGAGCGACATCGAAGAGATTACCATCGAGCATGAGAGTGATGGTCTGCATCTCACACTCCGCAAGCCCGCGCCTTTGGATCTCGATCCAGCCGTGCTACTGGGCGCTAGCGAGCTGCTGGAGAGCGGCGCGACAGTCGCTTCCGAGCCTGCGCCCGAGGCCGAGGCTGAGGCGGTGAAGGCTCTCGATATCCGCTCGACGCTGGTCGGGTTCTATCGAGCGGTTGCCCGGCGTGGCGCGAAGCCCCTTGCTCCTGGCGATAGCGTCAAAGAGGGGCAGATTATCGGGGCTGTCGAGGCGCTCAACGTGTTGAACGAGGTTGAGTCACCCGCGGCCGGGCGTGTTCGCACGATTTTGGTGGACGACGGTCAGCCAGTCCAGTACGGCCAGGTGCTGATGAAGGTCGAGCCGCTCAAAGTCTGACCGCTGACCTTACCCGACCTGTAGAGTGTCCACTGGCGTTGGCATAGGATGTGGCGGGCTGCCTTCGCGGCATGAATGCCGCGGCTCACTCGGCCTGTACTGTCTTTTCGACAGGCGCGTTTCTGGCTCCCCTCCCTGCGTCCCACCGGGAGGGGCTGGGGAAGAGGTCCTGCGGTAATGCGCATTGTCGGCGTGAGTGAACTGACCAGCTACCTCAAGAGCCTGCTCGAAGAAGACTACTATCTGCAGGACACCTGGGTGCGCGGCGAGATTACCAACTACGTGCAGTCTGGCGCCGGGCACCGCTACTTCTCGGTCAAGGATGAACGCGCCTCGCTACGCTGCGTGCTCTTTCGCGGCAATGGGTTCAGCTCGCCGCCCCTGCGCAACGGGATGGCGGTGTTCGTCCACGGGCGTCTGAGCGTGTATGAGGCGCGCGGCGATGTCCAGTTTTATGTGGATGCCGTGGAAGATGCGGGCATCGGAGAATTGCATCTGCGCTTCGAGGCGCTGAAGGCGCGTCTGGATGCCGAGGGCCTCTTCGCGGCGGAACGCAAACGTGACCTGCCGCGCTCGCCAGCGGTTATTGGCGTGGTAACGTCGTCCACGGCTGCCGCCCTGCGCGACATCATACGGACATTGCGATTACGCTGCCCGCTGGTACGGGTGGTGGTGGCGCCGTCGCTGGTGCAGGGAGACGGCGCGGCGGAACAGGTGGCGTCAGCCATCGCGTTGTTGAATGCCCATGCGCGGGCGGAAGTCATCATCGTCGCGCGCGGTGGCGGCTCGCTCGAAGAACTCTGGGCCTTCAACGAGGAGGTTGTCGCGCGGGCCATCGTGGCTTCGGCGATTCCGGTGGTGACGGGCGTCGGCCATGAGACGGATTTCACCATCGCCGATTTTGTCGCCGACCTGCGCGCCTCGACCCCCACGGCCGCCGCCACAGCTGCCGTGCCAGACTTGCGGACCTGGCGTGAGGCGCTCTACCAGCAGCGCGAGCGGCTCGATCAGGCGGTCGGCGTCTACCTATATACTCAGCGGGCGACCCTTGGCATCCGCCAGCACGCGCTGGACCGCGCCAGCCCCTTGGGACGCATCGTGCAGGCACGCCAGCGAGTGGACGAAGCACGCGAGCGGTTGAGGGTGCAGGTGCAGGCTCAGCTTGACCTCCGTCGCGAGCAACTGCGTGGGCGGACGCAGCAGCTTCATGCGCTCAGCCCGCTGCTGACATTGAGTCGGGGCTTTGCCGTGGTGCGGCGCGCGGATGATGATACATTGGTGACGAGCGTCGGGCAGGTCGCGCCAGGCGATGCGCTCCGGGTGCGCGTGGCCGATGGGACGTTTGATGCCGTGGCTGGCGAGCGGGCAGAGCCGTCCGAGGTGGAGAGGAAATAGCGTTATGCAGCGTGAGCGACGGGGGCGTCGCGCGAACGGGTCTGATCCATCACGATCATCACAACCAGCAACGGACGTCGCGCTCGATGGGCTGGCCGACTATGATAAGGCGATGGCCGAGATCGATGACATCATCGCGCGGCTGGAGGATGGCCAGCATTCGCTCGACGAAGAGATGCAGCTTTACGAGCGCGCGATGCGGCTGGCGCATGCCTGCGACCAGTTGCTCCAGAACGCGGAGCTGCGGGTGGAGAAGCTACGTTCCGATCTCAGCGTAGGGCAGGCCTCCTTTACGCTGGAAGAGTTCGAGATCGACGACGAATAACCGAGGAATAACGACGAGGAGCGACATGCATTCGCCACTTTCCGATTTGCTAGGAAATCGTGTGTTGTGGGCCGCCGTGGCGGGATGGCTGGTGGCGCAGGGCATAAAGGTGCTGCTGGCGTTGATCGCGACCCACAAATTCGAGCCGAGCTATCTCTTTGCCTCCGGCGGGATGCCCAGCTCTCATTCGGCGCTGGTGATGGGACTGGCGACCGGGGTGGCGCGCGTGGATGGCCTGGGCTCGGTCTACTTTGCGCTGGCGGCGGTCTTTGCCGGGGTAGTGATGTATGACGCGGCAGGCGTGCGGCGCGCCGTCAGCAAACAGGCGCGCATCCTCAACCTGATGATGGAAGACTTCTTTCACGAACGCGGACTCGACGTGCATCGTCTCGGCGAGCTGATAGGCCATACGCCGGTAGAGGTCTTTGCTGGCGCTGCACTAGGCATTCTCCTCGGCTTCTTGTTCACGGCCTAGCGCTCTCCGCCACGACTTGACCGCCCCTTCTTCCCATCGCGCAAGCAAAGGCCCGTTCCATGTGATACCTTGCTGGTGGGTTGATGTCATGCACATTTCCTGGGAGTTTGCGGGGTGCGCAAGAAGTCGAAAATCCTGCCAGATGCCAAACCAAGGTCGCGCACCGACGACAAGTATGGCGACATCGTTGAGGCGGACGATTCCCGTCCGTCGCAGGCGAGCGAGTGGCTCAATCATTCTACAGGTAGTAAGACCACAGATATCTTCGGCGATGGCCAGCGTAGCCGAAAACGGCGCGCGTTGCGGCTGATTGGGAGCGGTATGGCGATGGGCGGCAAAGGATTGGTCAAGGCAGGCAAGTTCGGCTACCGCCAAATGCGCCCGATGCGCGCCCGTGACTGGGTCACGCTCGGCGCGGTCGCCGCGGTGTTTGTCGCGCTGGGTGTCTACGCGACGTTCGAGCGCGGCGCTGGCCTGCCGCGGTCGCAGTTGGGCTGCCGCTGGCACACGGTGGATGTGGGTGACTCGCTGATTTCGCTCGCCCGTATTGACGGGGTGAGCGTCGAAGATATCGCGCGGGCAAATGGCATCTACGATGTCAAAGACCCGCCGATAGGGATGCAGCTCTGCATTCCATCGAAGTCGAATGTTGCGCAGGCGGCGGGTAGCACTCCATTTGCCTCGGCAACCGATGGCCCGGTCATCGAGGGTGAGGCGGCGTATGTGCGTTTCGCGCTGCCTTACGCCCAGCAGGCGCACGAGGCGACGGGCTGGCCCACCAGCATGATTCTGGCGCAGTGGGGGCTGGAACAGGGGTGGGAGGCGCCCACCTTTACCGGCTATAACTTTGGCAACTGTGGCGGCCTGATAGATGAGCCGTTCGTCCCCGGCACGTCTGCTCCCGGTTCGCCCTCGACCTTCGCCTACGCCGATTCGCCAGAGGATGGTCTGCGTTACTACATTCAGGTCGCCAAGCTGAGCTTCTATAACCAGGTCGCGTCCGCCGCGCGCAGTGGCGGGCCAGAGGCGGCAGCGAAGGCGCTCGGCGCGTCTCCCTGGGACGCGGGCCACTATACCAGCAACAACGATCCCGGCTCCTCGCTTATCGCGCTGATACAGCAGTACAACCTCACGCAGTACGACTGAACAGCGGCGGTTCAAACCGCTCCTGAAGGGCCTCGCCTGCTGCGCTCGGACGGCCACAAAACCCGCCTGCGCGGGTTGCCAGAGCCGACTGGCAAATGTCCTGGTGGGCGAATCTGGCTCCCCCTCTCCTCGCGGGAGAGGGGGTTGGGGGGTGAGGTCTTCCCTACCGCCAGGGCTTGCCCAGTGTCGCGTGGCCGCCCAGGAACGGGCGCAGCGCCTCCGGGATGGCAATCGTGCCATCCGCCTGCTGGTGGTTCTCCAGCAGTGCGATGATCGTCCGCGTCGAGGCGAGCGCCGTGTTGTTCAGCGTGTGGACGTAGCGCACCGTTCCCTCGCCGTCGCGGTAGCGGATATCGGCGCGGCGGGCCTGGTAGTCGTGGAAGTACGAGTCCGAGTGTGTCTCACGATAGCGGTCCTCCGAAGGGATCCAGCACTCGATATCGTAGCCCTTCACCTTGGCGTCGCCCAGGTCGCCGGTGCAGATGTTCAGCATGCGGTAGGGCAGCTCCAGCGCACGGACGATTTCCTCGGCGTTCGCCAGCAGCGACTCGTGCCACTTCACCGACTCCTCGTGGTCGGCTTTGCAGATCACGTACTGCTCCACCTTCTCGAACTGGTGGACGCGCAGAATGCCACGCGTATCCTTGCCATAGGTGCCAGCCTCGCGCCGGTAGCAGGGCGAGTAGCCGACGTACAGCACCGGCAAGTCCTCCTCGCGCAGAATCTCGCCGGTATGCATGCCGGTAATCGAGACCTCGGCTGTGCCAACAAGGTAGAGATCGTCGGCCTCCAGCGCGTAGGTCTGCTCGCGTCCGCGCGGGAACTGGCTGTTGCCGATGAAGCAGTATTCCTTCGCCATCGCCGGGACGAGCAGCGGCGTGAAGCCTTTGCGCACGATCCGGCTGAGCGCGAACTGCATCAGCGCCAGGTCCAGTAGCACCGCTTCGCCTTTGAGGATGTAGCTGCGCGAGCCAGCGATCTTCGCCGCCCGTTCCAGGTCCAGCCAGTCCTGTCCGCGCATCAGCGCCACGTGATCGAGCGGCTCGAAGTCGAACGTCCGCGGCGCGCCCACTCGCTTCACCTCGACGTTATCCTCCTCGCCCGCGCCTTCGGGCACGGTGGCGTCGGGGATATTCGGCACGAGCAGCCAGAGCTCGCGCAGACGCGCCTCCAGCTCGCGCTCACGTGGCTCAAGCTCCTTCAGCGTCGCGGCGACGGCACGCCCCTGCTGGATGAAGCCCTCACGCGCCTCTTTGTCGCTTCCCGCCTGCTGGATCGCCTTCGAGAGGCGATTCTGCTCGGCGCGCTGCTCCTCGGCCTGGCGGCGGACGTTGCGTAGCTCGCTATCGATGGCCAGCAGCGCGTCCACGTCTACGGCGGTCTTGCGTCGACGCGCGACCTCTTTGATCAGGTCGGGATGCTCACGGATGAATGCCAGGTCTAACATGCTCTTCTCCTCCTCGGAAAACAAGTAACGCCGCCCATCTCAAAGGACGAGCGGCGTATCGTGGTGCCACCTTTGTTCGTCGCCGGGCGCGTGTAACAGAGCGCGTGGCTCCAGACGACCTCAATGACCGCTAACGCTGGTCCGCGTCCCGCCTTATGCCGCCAGATGTGCGCGGTTTTCGGGTGGAGGCTTGCGAGGGGATTTCCACCAGCCGGGCGCCGCGTCGCATCATCCCGCGGCTTGCTGCTAGCCCAGCGCTGGCGTACTCGTCTCGCGTCGCGCCTATCTTCTGTTGTGTATTTATGGTATCCAGTCTCTGCGCGCATGTCAAGCCGGACGCCAGACAGATTGGGGTATAATGCATACTGGATGTTTGCGCATGATGGCGTCCCCCTCCCTCAGAGGGAGGGGGGGACCAGAAACCGTTCCAGCGTCTCATGTGTTGAGACGGTTCTAGCTCCCCTCCCCGCGCCGGGAGGGATCGGGGGAGAGGTCTCTCACGAACATCATCAGAAATCTTGCTGGCAGGTGTTCTGCCGTTCACATACTATTGAGACCATGCACGAGAAGAGCCTGACAACACTCGAATATCCCAAAATACTGGAGCAACTGACCCGCGAGGCGAGCTTTTCCGCCAGCAAGGAACTGGCGCGCACGCTCGCGCCCAGCGACGACCGCAACGAGGTGCGCCGTCGGCTCGCGTTTACCTCGGAGGCGCGTCTGCTGCTGGAGCAACGCCCCGATACAGGTATCCGTGGCGCGAAAGAGGTACGTCCGCATGTGCGGGCGGCCGAACGCGGCGTGATGCTGA
Source organism: Ktedonobacterales bacterium (assembly GCA_036557205.1). Classification (GTDB taxonomy): domain Bacteria; phylum Chloroflexota; class Ktedonobacteria; order Ktedonobacterales; family JADMIN01; genus DAHUXT01. The sequence continues at coordinate 9,549 of DATBIB010000005.1, forward strand.
CGTCGCATGAGCTGGTCGAGATTCTGGCGACGCTGCGCGCCTCCGAATACGTCTCACGGTTGGTGCGCAAGGTCAGCGAACACTTCCCACTGCTCTGGTCGCTGGCGGTGGATCTCCCTGTCCGCCCTGGCCTGGAGGCGCGCATTGGCGAGAGTATCAGCGAGGATGGCGATATCCTCGACTCCGCCTCGCCCGCCCTGCGTCGCATCCGCGCCGAGCTACGTGCCGCCCAGCAGCGCCTGCAAGATCGTCTGGGGACGCTGGTCAACGAGTATCGTAGCGCCCTGCAGGAGCCGATCATCACCACGCGCTCCGACCGTTACGTCTTGCCGGTCCGAGCCGAGGCGCGCGGCCAGGTGAAGGGCATCGTTCACGACCAGTCGGGCAGCGGCGCGACCGTCTTCATCGAGCCAGCCGTCGTCGTCGAGATGAACAACCGTCTGCGCGAGCTACATCTGGAGGAGCAGCGCGAAATCGAGCGTATCCTGCAGGAGCTTTCGGAGGCGGTCGCCAGCGATGGCCCCTACATTACTCTAGCCGTCGAGCTGCTCGCGCAGATCGACCTGCACCTGGCCAAGGCGCGCTACGCCGGGCTGCTGCGTGCCAACGCGCCCAGCGTCAATAGCGACGGGCGGCTGCTGCTACGTCAGGCGCGTCACCCACTGCTGCGCGGCAACGTCGTCCCGATTGATTTCTGGCTCGGACGCGACCACGACGATACGGAAATGCGCATGGTCGTCATCACTGGCCCGAATACCGGCGGCAAGACGGTGGCGCTCAAGACGGTTGGCCTGCTGAGCCTGATGGCGCAGGCGGGGATGCATATTCCCTGCGAAGATGGCTCCGAGATTCCGGTCTATAGCGATATTTTCGCGGATATTGGCGACGAGCAGAGTATCGAGCAGAGCCTGAGTACCTTCTCTTCCCACCTGACGCGTATTGTCGAGATTCTGCGGCTGGCGACGGATGACTCGCTGGTGCTGCTGGATGAGCTGGGCGCTGGCACCGATCCCAGCGAAGGCTCGGCGCTGGCCCGCGCTATCCTGGCGCATCTGCTGGCCGAGCGGGTGAATACCATCGCGACGACTCACTACTCCGAGCTGAAGGTCTTTGCCCACGAGCAGCCGGGCGTGGCCAATGCCTCGGTGGAGTTCGACGTCGAGACGCTCTCACCGACCTATCGGCTGAGCATTGGCCTGCCGGGTCGCAGCAACGCCCTGGCAATCGCCACCCGACTGGGCCTACCAGCGGACATTATCGAAAACGCGCGCGAGTATGTCGGCGCCGCTGGGGTCGAGATGGAGGGACTGCTCGCCAACCTTCAGGCCGAGCGCACCGCCGCCGCTGATGAGCGCTACCAGCTAACTATGGAGCGCGTCGAGGCGCAACACCAGCGCACTCAGGCCGAGAAGCTGCGAGCGGAGATCGAGGAGGAGCGCGTTCGCGTGCTCAACGAGGCGCGGGCGCAGGGGAGGCGCGAGGTCGAGGAGACACGGGCCGAACTGGCGCGGGTGAAGACGCAGATGCGCCGTAAGCTGAACGAGAATCAGTTGAGCAAGCTCCGTGAACGGACACGCGGACTGGAAGAGCGCATGGCCGTCGAGTCGCCAAAGGCGCATCGGTCGCATCGCGCCGCCCCAGAA
>DATBIB010000006.1:0-25759 GCA_036557205.1 Ktedonobacterales bacterium
GCGGCTCAACCATCACTACATCGGCACCGAGCATCTCTTGTTGGGGCTGGTGCGGGAGGGCGAGGGGATTGCCGCGGGCGTCCTCGAGAGTCTCGGGGTCAACCTCGAAAAGGTGCGCAGCCAGACCATTCAAGTGCTCTCACAATCGGGCAATCAGCATGAAGGCGGACGCGAGAAGCACTCCAAGACGCCGACGATTGACCAGATGGGCATCGACCTGACATCGCACGCGCGCATTGGCAAGCTCGACCCGGTGGTCGGGCGCGAGCAGGAGATCGAGCGTGTCATTCAGATCCTTTCGCGCCGCCAGAAGAACAACCCCGCGCTGATTGGCGAGCCTGGCGTTGGCAAGACGGCCATCGTCGAGGGGCTGGCCCAGCGCATTGTCGCGGGCGAAGTGCCTGAGACGCTGATGGGCAAGCGCCTGCTGACGCTCGATGTTGGCTCGCTCGTCGCCGGGACGAAGTATCGCGGCGAGTTCGAAGAGCGGCTGAAGAAGATCATCGAAGAGATTCGCTCCAGCCAGGACTGCATCATCTTCATCGATGAGGTGCATACCCTGGTGGGCGCTGGCGCGGCCGAGGGCGCGGTGGACGCCGCCAATATCCTCAAGCCCGCGCTTTCACGCGGCGAGCTACAGTGCATCGGCGCGACGACGCTGGACGAGTATCGCAAGTACATCGAGAAGGATGCGGCGCTCCAGCGGCGCTTCCAGGAGGTGATGGTCCGCGAGCCGAGTGTCGAGGAGACGCTTGATATTCTCAAGGGGCTGCGCGACCGCTATGAGGCGCATCACCGCCTGACGATCACCGATGATGCCCTGCGCGCCGCCGCTGAGATGGGCAGCCGCTACATCACCGACCGCTTCATGCCGGATAAGGCGATTGACCTGATTGACGAGGCGTCGAGCCGCGTGCGCATGCAACGGTCGCTGGCCCCGCTGAACCTCAAGGAGGCGATGCGCGGGCTGGAGGCGGTGCTGCGCGAGAAGGACGAGGCCATCCAGAACCAGCAGTACGAGCAGGCGCAGGCGCTTTTGGAGCGCGAGAAGAAGCTCCGCGAGCGCATTACCAAGCTCGAATCGGGCTGGCACAAGGACCAGTCGAGCGAGAAGCCGGTCGTCACCGAAGAGGACATCGCGCAGATCGTCTCGATGTGGACAGGCATCCCGGTCATGCGGATCGCGCAAGAAGAGTCCGCCCGCCTACTGGAGATGGAGAGCGCGCTGCATAAGCGCATCATTGGCCAGGACGAGTCGATTGATACGATCAGCCGTGCGGTGCGACGTGCCCGCGCTGGCCTGAAAGATCCCAAGCGCCCGATTGGCTCCTTTATCTTCATGGGGCCGACCGGCGTTGGCAAGACGGAGCTGGCCAAGGCGCTGGCCGAGTTCATGTTCGGCAGCGAGGACGCGCTCATCAAGATCGACATGTCGGAGTTCATGGAACGCCATTCGGCGGCACGTCTGGTTGGCGCGCCTCCAGGATATGTCGGTTATGAGGAGGGTGGCGAGCTGACCGAGAAGGTGCGCCGCAAGTCCTATAGTGTGATCCTGCTGGACGAGATCGAGAAGGCCCACCCGGACGTCTTCAACATGCTGCTTCAGATCCTCGAAGACGGCAAACTGACCGACGCCAAGGGCCGCACGGTGGACTTCCGCAACACGATTATCATCATGACGTCGAATGTCGGCGCGACGCTGCTCAATCGTGAAGCTGCCATCGGCTTCATGCAGACGCGGGACAAAGACAAGGCGGCGCAGTCCGACTACGAGCGCATGAAGGACAAGGTGCTCGGCGAGTTGAAGAACACCTTCAAGCCGGAGTTCCTCAACCGTATCGACGCCATCATGGTCTTCCACAGTCTGCGCCAGGAGCATGTGCGCCAGATCGTCGACCTGTTGCTCGCTCGCGTGCGCGTCCAGCTCACGGAGCAACAAATCCAGCTGGTGGTCCCTGACGACGCCAAGGACTTCCTGGTGACGAAGGGCTACGATCCGCAGTATGGCGCCCGGCCACTTCGCCGGACGATCCAGAACTTGATCGAAGACCCGCTGGCGGAGTACCTGCTGCAGGGCAAGTTCCAGCCGGGCGATGTGGTTCACGCCATCGCGCGGGATGGCACTATCGTCCTCGAGCAGGGCGAGCATCCAGACGGCCTGCGACTGCCGCCACCACCGGAGGCTGCGCTTTCGGCGGGCGGTAGCGACTCCACTGGGTCTTCTTCTGGCAGCGCGGATTAGTGGGTTCGCGACAGTAGGCCTTGTTGTATGGCAGACGGGGGACGTATCCATCGGGGATGCGTCCCCCGTCGTGTATCTGGCGGCTGGCGACTGAAGTCGCGCCTAAGGGTTGCTTCGCAACCGCAAAGGCCGCCTGCGCGGGCTGCAGAACAGTCCGCCGACCGCGCTCTTGTGGGACGCACATATTGGTTTATTGCCACGGGCGCGAGCGTTAGAAAGAAGTATCTCAACAGGCGGTTGCGCTGATTAGCCAGGCGATGAGGCGTTTTTCATCATGCCTTCATCTTCATCTCAGAGAGCGGATATATCATGCCAAAAGCGACATCAAGATTTACCTGCCAGCAATGTGGCTATGAGAGCGTCAAGTGGATGGGGCGCTGCCCTGATTGTGGCGAATGGAACACGCTCGTCGAGACGGTTTCGCCCGCGTTGAGCGGCGCGCGCCGTGGCGGCGCCTTGCGCGCGACGGTGGCACAGCCCGTGCCATTAACCGAGGTAGAGGCGGTAGACGCGCGGCGTATGAGCACCGGCTCGCCGGAGTTCGACCGCGTGCTTGGCGGTGGCATCGTTCCCGGCACGTTGATGCTGGTGGGCGGAGATCCAGGCATAGGCAAGTCGACAATCATGGCCCAGACCGCTGGCCATCTGGCGCTGCACGAGGGGCCAGTGCTCTACGTCTCGGCGGAGGAGTCGAACCAGCAGATTCGGCTGCGCGCGGACCGTCTGGGCATCGCGACGCCACGCCTGCTGTTGCTGGCGGAGACCGATATCGACGCGATTGCCGAGACGGCGGAACAGGTGCGCCCATCACTGATCGTGGTGGACTCCATCCAGACGGTGGCGTCGGCGCAGTTGCCGTCCGCGCCCGGGAGTATCAGCCAGGTGCGCGAGTGCACGCTACGGCTGATGCAGATGGCCAAGCGCACGCAGATATCCGTCTGTATCATTGGCCATGTCACCAAAGAGGGTACTGTGGCTGGCCCGCGCACGCTGGAGCATATGGTGGACGCGGTGCTCTATCTGGAGGGCGAGCGATTCCATGTCTATCGGCTGTTGCGTGGCGCCAAGAACCGCTTCGGCGCGACCAATGAGGTGGGCGTCTTCGAGATGCGCGGCGAGGGCATGGTGGATGTGCTCAACCCGTCGGGGCTGTTCCTCACCGAACATCACGGACAGGCGAGCGGCTCGGCGGTGGTGGTAAGTATGGAGGGGACACGCCCAATGCTGGTTGAGGTGCAGGCGCTGGCGACGACAACCGCCTTCGGCAATCCGCGCTGCACGACGACCGGCGTCGACCACAACCGGGTGCTGATGCTGCTAGCCGTGCTGACCAAGCGCGTCGGGCTGGCGCTGGGCACGCAGGATGTCTACGTCAACGTGGCGGGCGGCTTCGCACTGGATGAGCCAGCGGTTGACCTGGGCATCGCCGCGGCGGTGGCGTCGAGTTTTCGCGAGCGGCAGCTTTCGCCGGAGACGGTGCTGCTGGGCGAGGTTGGCCTGGGAGGCGAGCTTCGCTCCGTGCCGCGCGTCGATCTGCGGGTGCGCGAGGCAGCCAAGCTTGGTTTCAAGCGCTGCGTGTTGCCGGAGTCGAGCGTCGTCGAGAAGACCAGCGGCGAAGGTGGCGCGCCAGCCATCAAGCTCATGCGGGCAAAAACGCTCTCGGAGGCACTTGAAATTGCGCTTGATTGATGGCACAATGCCTGCTATACCACTAATGCACTGCCGGTCGATTTCGGGAGTATAATGGAGGGACAACAACCGGTAAGCGCCCGGTGAGCACAATGCATGAGTTAGCCTGTGCTGGCCTGAGCGACCTGAATTGACCTGAGCTGAGAGGAGAAAAGACGCCTCGGCACGGCTATCGGAGCGAGAAAGGTCCAGGAAGGACACAGAGAGAGAACGGAGGAGGACATGTCACGTAGATTAGCCGCCAGGATAGCTGCCTTCGTGATCGTCGGCGGTATCGCGGCATTCGTCGGATTCGACATCAACCAGAGTTCCAAAGCGCCCTGGCAGTGGGAGTTTCTTGTCGGCATAGCAATTATTTGCGGCGTTATTGCCTTCATCATTCTTCCATACGTCACCATCATTCCCTACCGCTGGGTGCGCGACCAGATTCGCAAAGCTGAGGTCAGCGACCTCGTCGCCGGGGCTATCGGCCTCGTCATCGGCCTCATCATCGCGGCTCTGCTCGCCATCCCGCTGTCGCAGTTGAGCTTCTTCCAGCTTGGCCGCTGGCTGCCCACGGTGGTTGCTCTGCTCTGCGCCTACCTCGGCATCACTATCGCGGTCGTGCGTAAAGAGGATTTTGGTCGCCTCACCTCGGCAGCCTTTGGCGGGCGAGCCGCACGCCGCGCCAATCGTGAGGAGCGCGAGAGCGACGAAGACCACGAAGAGCGCGAGGAGCGCGAAGAAAAGACACGCCTGCGCGAGCGGCTGACCGGCCGCGGCAAAGCGCGCAACAGCGATAAGATTCTGGTCGATACCAGCGCCATCATCGATGGCCGCATCGCCGATATCAGCCAGACCGGCTTCATTACCAGCACCCTCGTCGTCCCCCGTTTCGTCCTCGAAGAGTTGCAACACATCGCCGATTCCGCCGATGGCCTCAAGCGCAACCGTGGCCGCCGTGGCCTCGAAATTCTCCAGCGCCTCAAAGATTCGCACGTGCCTATCGAAATCTCGGACGCCGACGCCGAGAATACGCCCGAGGTAGACGCCAAGCTCGTCAAGCTCGCTCGCCAGTGGCACTGCTCGATCATCACCAACGACTTCAACCTCAACCGCGTCGCCGAGCTTCAGGGCGTCAAGGTGCTCAACATCAACGAGCTGGCCCACGCCGTCAAGCCGATTCTGCTGCCGGGCGAGGAGATGCAGGTCACCATCATGCAGGACGGCAAAGAGAGCGGCCAGGGCGTCGGCTATCTGGACGACGGCACGATGATCGTGGTCGAGGGCGGCAAGTCATTCATGGGCAGCACGATTGAGGTGACGGTAACACGCGTGCTGCAGACGGTCGCCGGGCGGATGATCTTTGCCCACCCAAAACAATCGGCAAGTAATATCGCTCCGGTGCGGCGCACCGGCACCGCCTGAGCCTGATCGTGCCGACAGACGCACGAACCCATGGGATGGCTGGCGCGATAGTGCTTGCCAGCCACCATCCCGCGCCTGAGTTGCTCTGGTCGCCTGTCGCCGGACGGCCCTTGCTGGCGTGGAGCGTCGCCGCATGCGAAGCGACGCCTGAGATTGCGGAAACGCTGCTGATCGCCCCCGAAGATCGGCTTGCCGAGGCGCAATCGCTGGCCGAAGCTCAGGGATGGGCGCATGTTCGTGTCATTCCAGGCGGCGAGCGGCTCCGCGAGAGTGTGGAGGCTGGCCTGCGCGCGCTCGACCCATCACTGGCATGGGTGGTGATCCATGAGGCGGCGCGTCCGCTGGCGACGCCTGCCCTGTTCGCGATGGCGCTCGACCTCGCCCAGCATACCGAGAGCGATGCCATCACGGGCGGAACAGTCAAAGAGACGGTGAAGCGGCTGCGCGATGGGCTGGTGGTGGAGACGCTGCCACGGGAACAGATGGCGCGGGCACAGACGCCTTACGTCTTCCGCCGCGAGCGCCTGCTGGCCGCGCATGCGTCGCTGCCACCAGACCGCGACTTCCCCGATGAGGCGACGCTGGCGCTGGCCGCTGGCCTGCCGCTCCGCGTCGCTTCCGGCGCGCCCGACAATATACGAGTCACCTCGGCGGCGGATATCGCGGTGGTAGCTGCCATACTGGCATCTCGCCCCACATGAGACGATTGGCCTGGTCGAATTCACTCCAACTGGCTCTGGTCGTATGCCATTTCTCGGGTGTAGACTGCCTGTGAGATAACAAGCCTGTTGAGGTAGTTGTACTTTGTGCTGGTTTCGTATCTGTTATTGGCGTACCGCCCTCTCCCCCTATCCCCCTCCCCTAAAGAGGGAGGGGGAACCAGAGCAATTCCAAAAAGCGCCTCTCCTTCGGGCGACTCTGGCTCCCCTCTCCCCGTGGGAGAGGGGCAGGGGGTGAGGTTCTGGGCCGAGAATCTACACGAAATTGGTATGAAACTATCGAGGACGAGCAACGATGCTATATAGACCTTCTGATGTTCCGTTCGATGCCGACGAGTGGCGCGCGTTTCTGCGCGAGCATGACTTTGGCCAGTTGATCGCCGCTGGTGTCGGGCGGACTGTGCCGGTTATTATCCCGGTGCACTTCGTCTACGACGGCGAGGCGACGATCCGGCTGCATCTGGCGCGGACGAATCCTATCCTGGCGGCGCTGGCTGAGAATCCGGTCGCCGTGATGGCGGTTATCGGCGCGTATACCTATATCCCCACCGACTGGAACGCTAACCAGGGCCAGCCAGTCGAGTATGGCATCCCGACGAGCTACTATGCTGCTATCCAGCTAACCGGAACCTGCGAGGTGATCGAGGATCACGAGGCGCTGGCCGCACTGCTGGGAACGCAGCTGGCCCACTTTCAGCCTGAAGGTGGGCACGCGCCAGTCACGGCGGGCGAGACGCCGTATGGAAGCCAGTTGGCGTCGATTCGCGGCGTCCGCATGACCGTCACTGACGTGGTGGCCAAGTTCAAGTTCGGCGGCAATAAGCCGCTGGAGCACCAGCAGCGCATCGCCGAACAGCTTCAGCAGCGCGGCGGCCCGCTGGACCACGAGGCACGTCGCCACCAGCTTCGGCGTATCGAGCGGCAATCCTCGTGATACGATAGCAGAAGAAGTTATCTGACTCCCCCTCTCCCACAGGAGAGGGGGTCGGGGGGTGAGGTCAGTCATGGCGGTCGAGCAGCAGGAGACGACGGAGACAACAGCGGCGACGCGAGTGGTAAAGGGAGTGTGTCCGCACGATTGCCCCGACACCTGCGCGACGCTGACTGAGGTGCGTGTGGAGGATGGCCGGGCGGTCCGCTTTACCGCCGCGCCGGAGCACCCCATCACCCAGGGGTGGCTCTGCGCCAAGGTGCGACCCTACCTGGAGCGTGTCTACCATCCCGACCGGCTGCTGACGCCGCTACGCCGTGTTGGCCCGAAAGGCGACGCCGACCGCTGGGAGCCGATGACCTGGGACGATGCTATCGGTGAGATTGCGGGCCGCTGGCAGGCGATCATCGCCCGCTATGGCGCCGCCGCCATTCTGCCCTATTCCTATAGCGGCACGCTGGGCCTGCTCCAGCTTGGCATCACCAACGCGCGCCTCTGGAACCGGATGGGCGCGAGCGGTCTCGAACGTTCCATCTGTGGCGCGGCGGCGGAGACAGCGGTGCGCGCAACCTATGGAGCGCGTTGGGCGCCTGACTACGACGACGTGCTTGAGAGTCGGCTCATCATCATCTGGGGCCACAACCCCGCCTCGACCGGGCCGCATTTCCTGCCGCTGCTGCGTGAGGCGCAGCGCCGTGGGGCGTATATCGTCGTCATCGATCCGCGCCGCACGCTCACCGCTCGCTCCGCCGACGAACATCTCCAGCCGCGGCCCGCCACCGATGGCGCGCTGGCGCTGGGGCTGATGCACGTGCTCTTTGCCGAAGGGCTGCACGACGAACCCTGGCTGGAGGCGCACTCTATCGGCTGGCGCGACCTTCGCGACCGTGTGGCGAGCTATCCGCCAGAGCGGGTGGCGGATATCACTGGCGTTCCGGCGGAGACAATTGTGGCGCTGGGGCGGCGCTTCGGCACGACCAAACCAGCAATGCTCAAGTTTGCCGATGGGTTGCAACGCCACGGCAACGGCGGCCAGACAGTGCGGGCGGTGTGCAGCCTGCCCGCGATTGTCGGCCAGGTCGGCGTGCGCGGCGGCGGGCTGTCGTACAGCACCAGCGACTACGTCCGCTGGGATGTGGAGGCGCTGGGCCACGCCAGCGAGTGTCCGCCGACGCCGCGCATCGTGAATATGAACCGGCTGGGCGCGGCGCTGACTGGAGAGGTAAGCGATCCGCCGATCATGGCGCTCTACGCCTTCTGCGCCAATCCGCTCGCCTCAACCCCCAACACCGGGCGCATTATCGAAGGGATGATGCGCGACGACCTCTTCACCGTCGTTCACGATCTCTTCCTGACTGACACCGCGCGCTATGCCGATATCGTCCTGCCCGCGACCAGCCAGCTCGAACAGACCGATCTGCACAAGGCCTATGGCCATCGCAATCTCCAGTACAATGAGACGGCGATTGCGCCGCTGGGTGAGGCGAAGAGCAACTGGGAGGTGATGCGGCTGCTGGCGGCGGCGATGGGCTACGACGAGCCGTGGCTGCGCCAGACGGCGGAAGAGGCCATCGCCGAGGTGCTGGACGCCACCCGCGCCACCAATCCGCTGCTCGATGGCATCACGCTGGAGCGGCTCCAGGCCGAGGGGACCGTGCCGCTGACGATTCCGCCGGAGCGTGATGTGCCGTTCAGCGATGGCCACTTCCCGACGCCCTCGGGCAAGGTGGAGCTGCGCTGCGACGCATTGGTGGCCATGGGGCTCGATCCGCTGCCGGAGTATATCGTGCCCGACGAGTTTGCCGAGAGGTCTGAGGGTGACACACGCCTGACGCTGATTACCGCGGCGGCGCACCACTTCACCTCCAGCAGTCTCGCCAACCTGCCCGGCTTGCTCGCCAAGGAGGGCGCTATCCCCTGGATCGAGATACATCCCGAGGATGCACGCCGCCGGGGCATCGTCCATGACGCGATGGTGGTGGTGGCGAATGCGCGCGGCGAGTGTCGGCTGCGGGCGGTAATCTCGGAGCAGGTCGCGCCGGGGGTTGTGGCCGCGCCGAAGGGCCGCTGGCAATCACGCAGTGTGGATGGCCACAACGTCAACTGGACGACCTCGGACGCGCTGGCCGATCTGGCGGGCCAGAGCACGTTCCACAGCAATCTGGTGGAGGTTCGCCCCGCCGAGTAGCTCCTGGTGGCCCCTGGTGATGCAGACTGGCGGCACGCGCATTGCGGTAGTGTGAGCCGTCTGGCTGAAACGAGAGGAGAACACCGTGACCCATTCACCGCATTCTCTGCCACGCAAGGTGGCCGCGCTGATTCTTACGCCTGAAGAGCTGACCGATGCCGAACTGGCGCTCGACGAACTTGACTGGGGCGAAGAGGGACTGACCCGCGACGAGATTCGCGCGCGCTACCCCAAGCTGCCGTCGGCCCTGTACCTGCGGCTGCCCGCGAGCAAGCGTTTCACCTCCACCGACGATGTGATCCTGAACGTCGCGGATTCGCGCGAGCGCGCCGAGGGAGAGATTCCTGGTGATACGGGCGACAGCCCGGAGGCCGACTCCCTGGGAGACGGCGGGCCGCCCGCGTGGGGCCCAGACCCGATCTACTCGCGCTACGGCAAAGAGGATGGCGGCAGCGCCGAGGACACCGAGGAGCTTTTCCTGCCCGAAGAGGACGAAGAATAGCGGGACTCGCAGCCAGCGAGAATTGAAGTATCGGCGGGTAGGGTGTCTGGCCCTGCAAGTCGCGGTGGGCAGACGCGCGAGACGTTAAGAATGTCGACCAAAATCGCCCACGGAGCCATGCTTGCCAGCACGTGTGTGAGCATGCCAGGGAAGAGAAGGCGTATGACCGGGCCACACCTCATCGTCCTGTCTGGCCTGCCTGGGACTGGCAAGAGCACTATCGCCGAACTGCTGGCAAAACGTCTGCGTTTGCCTATCTTTTCCGTTGATCCCATCGAGTCAGCTATTATCACGGCTGGCATTGCCAAGAGCTTTGAGACAGGTCTAGCAGCCTACCTTGTTGCGGCAACGCTCGCCGATGAGCAGATCAAGCTCGGAAACTCAGTGATTATCGACGCCGTCAATGCCGAGGAAGAAGGTAAAGATGTCTGGCGTGGGCTGGCGAAGAAACATGGAGTTGAGTTGATCATCCTCCTTGTCGCGCTTGAACGTTCACTTCACAAGCAGCGCCTTGAATCCCGTGTGCGGAACCTCCACGGCTTCAGCGAAGTCACCTGGGACAAGGTCGAAGCTCGACGGAAGGAGGTCACTCCTTGGAAGGAGCCGGTTTTAGAACTCGACGCTTCGCGTGATGTTGAGATGAGTGTTGAGATGGTGGTGGAGTATATCGAGACACGATTTACCCAAAGCGAGCGCAACGAAGATGTCTGATCGAGAGAATATCGCGAGAGTTCCTAATCACAACCCGTTCTTAGCCGGGGCACCCATGCCGCGAAGCTCGATTACTAGCCAACTTGCCCACTGGCGGAAAACACGAACTGGCCCATGCTCATGGGAAACATCATCCCAGGCATGGGCCAGCGGTGTGATGCGCGTCAAGAAACGGGTGGGTCACTTACCCTCGTAGTAGTCCGCGTTGATCTTGACGTACTCCTTCCACTGCACCGGGACGGCGCTCTCCTCGAAGATGGCGGTGACAGGACAGGCAGGTTCGCACGCGCCGCAGTCGATGCATTCCTCGGGGTTGATATAGAGCATGTCAACGGTCTCGAAGTCGCTCTCGCCTTGTGCCGGGTGAATGCAGTCGACCGGACACACATCCACGCAGGATGCATCTTTGACACCGACACAGGGCTGCGTGATCACATACGTCATGGAAACGAACTCCTCACTGCCTGAAAACCTGAAAATTGAGCGCACGTTGACGGTGCGCGTATCGCCGGGACTGCGAGCGTCGGCCATCCGACACCATACCATCCGCATACATACCATTGCGCGGATGGCGCTCTGCCACTCATTATACCGACTTCATAGCGCAATCGCTACTCTTGATCAGCGGAATCCTCGCCATCGCGCTCAGTCTCAGCCTCGGCGTCCAGCTCCGCCAGGAGCTTGTGGTCCAGCGGCGTCAGTTCTAGCCGCGCGAAGAGGTCGGGTCGGCGGGCGCGCGTCCGCCGTAGAGACTCTTTGCGCCGCCAGCGCGCGATGGCCGCGTGGTTGCCGCTGAGCAGTATCTCTGGCACGCGCCAGCCGCGGAACTCCGCCGGGCGCGTATAGTGAGGATATTCCAGCAGCCCCGCCGTGTGCGATTCTTCCTCGGTCGAGCCATCCGCCAGCACCCCCGGCAGCAGTCGCGCCACCGCGTCTACCAGCACCATCGCCGCCAGCTCGCCGCCCGTCAGCACGAAGTCGCCCAGCGAGATTTCGTCGGTCACCAGATGCTCGCGCACCCGTTCGTCGATGCCCTCGTAGTGTCCGCACATCAGCGTGATGCGTGGCTCTGTCGCCAGCTCGCGCGCGATCTGCTGGCTGAAGACGCGCCCCTGCGGACTGAGCAGGATGATCGGCCCGGTTACTCCGACCTGCTCGACAGCCGTAAAGAGCGGCTCCGGCTTCATCACCATGCCCGCTCCGCCGCCGTAGGGATAGTCGTCGACGATGTGATGACGGTCGGCGGTGACATCGCGCGGATTATGCAGCGCGATCTCCAGCAGGCCACGCTCGCGGGCGCGCGCCAGGATGCTCTCGTCCAGCGGCCCGCGAAACATCTCGGGGAAGAGCGTGAAAATATCGAAGCGCATCCGCCGCCTCCTGCCTGCAAGAACCTGCCAGCCTGCCGAAATATGGTACTATATCGTAGCCCGTATTTTATCAGGAATGGGCCTTCCCTGGCGTGCGGGCAGTTGGGCGAGACGACCCCGTAATGACGCTCTCGGCCTTAAAAGGCCGGAGTAAGAGAGCAGCGGGCTTGAAAGCCGTCGGGGACGTTCTGGGCGCCTGCTCGCCCAACGGGCGAGGCGGCCATTTATGGCCTTCTTCTCTACTCCGGCCATTCATGGCCGAGATTATGTTACGGATCACCTATCGTATGGCAATATTCTGGCCTACTGGAACACAGGAACAGGTGCACGCGGGCGAGGCGTTGCGGCGCGCGCTCAGCTCTGCCGTGGCGCTCGTCGGCGGCGGCGCGGGCGTGCTGGCGCTCCATGATACCGGCGCTGCCGAAGAATCGGGAGGCGGTGTCGCCCAACGGGATGGCGAGGTGGCCGTGCTCGCCTATGGCATCCGGCTGGAGGCGGCGCTGAGCCTGGTCAACCGGCTCGCCAGCGACGCCGTGCCTCTGCCGATGGACGGCCGCCCGCGCGTCAGCGTGCTGCCGGAATACTGGGGCGGCGAGATCGCGACCCTGGCGCTCGCCGATGCCGAGGGCGCGATTGGCGAGGTCCATTTGCTCGGCCCGGCGGGCTTCTCCAGCTCCCGCCCGCTGGCTGATGCGCGCCGCCGCCAGGCGCTCTTGAGCCAGTTGACGACGGTGATACGACTCCATCAGGAACGCAGTCGGCTGCAGCAGGAGAATCGCCAGTTGAGCTCGATACTCTACTTCAGCGGCGACGGCATCATCACCGTTGACCCGGCGCTGCGTATCACCGGCTTCAATCAGGCGATGGAGACGATGACCGCCTGGCATCCCCATGAGGTGATGGGCAAGTTCTACTATGATGTCTTGCGGCCCCACGATCCGCAGAGCAAGCCGCTTGGCCTCGACCGCGACCCCCTCTTGCAGGCGATCTCCAGTGGCAGGACGGCGCTCAACCGAGAGCTGATCCTGCTGACTCGTGACGGCCAGCGTGTCAACGTCTCGGTGACGGCGGCGGCCTACCAGGCGGCGCAGGGCCAGCCGATGGGCGGCGTGCTCAATGTGCGCGACATCACCCGCACACGCGAGGCCGAAGAATTGCGCACCACCTTCGTCTCGGTCGTCTCGCATGAGCTGCAGACGCCGATTGCCATCATCAAGGGCTATGCCTCGACGCTGGCGCGTGCGGATGCCCGTTGGGACGCCGAGGCGCTCCGCGAACGGCTGCACGCCATCGAGGAGGAGGCCGACCGGCTCAACCATCTGGTGGGCAACGTGATGTACGCCTCGCGCATTCAGGCCGGTGGGCTGACGATGGAACGCGGCGAGCTCGATCTCGCGGAGATGACCCGGTCGGTGGTGCGGCGCTTTCTCGCGCGCAGCCCAGACCGCAAGATCTCGGTACGCTTCCCGGCGGAGATACCGCTGGTCTATGCGGATCGCGGGCGCATCGAGGAGGTGCTGCTCAATCTACTGGATAACGCGGTCAAGTATTCACAGCGGGGGCTGGATATCCGCGTGCGCGGGCAGGTGACCGACGATGAGGTAATCGTCAGCGTCACCGATGCCGGGCAGGGCATCCCGCTCCGCGAGCAGGAGCGCATCTTCGAGCGCTTCCAGCAGCTCGACAATTCGGCGAGTCGGCGGGCGGCGGGCGCGGGCCTGGGCCTCTACATCTGCCGCGCCATCGTAGAGGCGCATGGGGGTCGCATCTGGGTGCGGAGCGAGTTGGGCGCTGGCTCGACCTTCTTCTTCGGCCTGCCGCGCACCGAGAAGCCGCAGTTGCCGGTGGTGCTCTTCGGCGCGCCCCATGAGGCACAGCATACGCACGAAAACCAGATGGATACCGTTGGGGGCGCTATAGACCCAATAGCTATAGACCCGATACAGGAGCAGGGCGATGGAACAGGGGTTTGACCCGCGCAGCATTACGGTGCTGGTGGTGGATGATGAGCCACGGCTGGTGGATGTGCTGCGGCTGGACCTCGAGATCGAGGGCTACCGGGTCGTCGCCGCGTCGAACGGCTTCGAGGCGCTGGACCGGCTCAAGGATGACCTGCCCGACCTGGTGGTCCTCGACATGATGATGCCGGAGATGGACGGCTTCGAGACGCTCCGCCATATCCGTGAGGTCTCAAATGTGCCAGTGGTGATGCTGACCGTCCGCCAGGAGGAGTCCGACCGCATCAAGGGTCTGGAGATTGGCGCCGACGACTATCTGGCCAAGCCGTTCAGCCCGCGCGAGTTGCAGTCGCGCATCCGGGCGCTGCTCCGGCGGACATTCACGCCCGCGCCCGCCCGCAAGACGCGCATCATCGTCGATAGCGACCTGATGATCGACTTCGCCCGCCGCGAGGTCTGGGTGCGCGGCCAGAAAGTGACGCTTCGCCCGACCGAGTATCGGCTGCTCTACCATCTGGTGAACAACGCCGGGCGGCTGATGACCCACGAGACGCTACTCTCGAAGGTCTGGGGCCACGAGTATCGCGACGAGTCGCACTATCTCCGCCTCTACATTACCTACCTGCGGCAGAAGCTGGAGCGCGACCCCTCGCATCCGCAATACATCCTGACCGAGCGCGGTGTCGGCTACCGCTTCCGCGAACTGGTCGAGGAGGCCGACGCGCCTGCCCCCCAGCCGTAGCCTGCAACATGGGAAATGCCGTCTATGGCCTGTTTGCCGGGCCGCCCGGTGCGAATTCGACGACCTGGAGCAGCCCCATCCCCAGAATCACGACGCCATAGACCGGGCCGAATGTCAGGCTCAGGAACAGGCTGAGCGCCGCCAGAGCGCTGCCGACGAGCGCGCTGCCCCAGCGTCCCACACGCATCCAGCCCGCGGCGTTGGTCTTGTCCGCGGGCAGAAGCTCTGCGCCCCAGCCAAAGTTTGCCAGGCCCAGAAATCCAATAGCCACCATGAATAGCGGTATGCCATGTCCGATGGCAAGCATGAGGAGCGCGAAGCCAATCAACCCCAGACCGCTTACCGCGCCTGCCCAGGCAATGCCCCTGTGGCTTGGCGCTCCCCAGAAGAAGCGCTTCCAGAGTCGTCGCATATAATCCCCCAATGCCGAAGCGCGAAGATGTCAGCGCCTCTATGGCCGCCAGCGCCGCCACATGTACCCTCCCAGCCACGTGAGCGAGATCAGCAGCAGCAAGACGCCGATGGCTACCGGCATGGCGTCGCGGAGCGCTGGAAAGAAGATGACGCTGAAAAACAGGGCGTACAGCCCAAGGTAGGCGACGTAGAATGCGTCGGACTGCGCCGCCCAGTTCATCGCACGCTGCCCCTCATCCATGTCGCGCGAGCCAGGATAGTCGTCCCGCAACGCGAGGATGCCTACTGGAAGCGTCCCCGCCACGGCGAGCGCGAAGACCAGCGCATTGATTGGGTTCAGCCGACCAATCCACCACGTCACGAGCGCGGCGACCAGTGCGGCCACAGCGGGCGCAAGGTAGGCGATCCCGATGAGACGCCGCGAGACATTCCTTCGGCGACCTCGCGCTCTGGCGTTTCGTTGTGGTGGGCGCTGCTCAGCCATCGTTCCTGTCTCCATCATCTCTGCCCCCTCCATCGTGTTTCTGGGCATGCTGTTCAGAAGGCGCCTGTCCGCGGATGCGGGCGTCTTCGTCTGGGTCCAGCCAAAAGATCGTTTCGAGTGGCCGATTGAAATAGGCCGCCAGCCGCAGCGCCAACTCGATGGACGGCACGTAGCGCCCCACCTCGAGCGCCAGAATCGTATGCCGTGTGACCTCCAGATCGGCGGCAAGCTGCTCCTGCGTCAGCCCATGCTCCTGGCGTAGCTCGCGCAGGCAGTTAACGACACCCTTTGCCACAGTACGGTATTCTCCGTCTCGTCGATCATGTTAAGTTCACTTAACGTTAAGCATACTTAACATACCTCGCGATTCGTCGTCTGTCAAGAGGATCATTCCAGCACAATATTAGTAAGCAAGTTGATATCGGTCATGCTGAGGAGATAACTTCATGCCATGGGGGTGGCACTAAGAAGACGCGAGGGTGGGGGCATTCCGGGAAGGCTGTGTATGCACTAGGAAATAGAAGGTGCGCGACGCCACATCCTTGTGGCAGCGCACCCGCATTCATTACTGGCCAGCAGCTCTAGTGATCGTCGTCAAGGATATCGTCCGCCTTGCGCTCGACGTCCCCAGCGCCTTCCTGGATATGGCCTTTGATCTGCTTCTCCTGGCCATGGCGCTGCATCTCATCGTTGTTGAGCACATCGCCGGCCTTCTCTTCGACATTTCCGGCGGCCTGATTCACCTTGCCTCTCAGGGTGTCCTTGTCGCCCCTGTCGCCCAGGTCTTCGTCCTGATTGTCGTCCCGGTTGTCGTTCCACTGGTCCTCGCTCATCGTGCGATATTCCTTTCCCTGTGCGATTGTCCGCTGCGCTTCATTGCGCCGCGCATCTTCGCTATACGGGCAAGTTCCATGCCACAGAGCGGTCCGCGAAAAAATAACGAGTAAGCGCTACGTGCAACTTTTCCAGCGCCTCGACGGATTATCTGTCTGCTTCCGTCATATAGACATGATGACAGCGACGGCGCTGTCCGGTCATTGCAGGGCTTGTCCTGGGAGGCGTTCATCATGCGACCGATTCCGACGTTGCGCTGTGTTACGCTGCTCTTGGCGATGCTGCTGCTCTCGGCGTGCGGTCGCGCCGCCGCCACACCAAGCGCCACCGCGACGCCGCTCCCGCCAACACCAACGCCGTTTCCTACACAGCCCCCCTTGCCGACCGTGGCAGTCATCCAGTCCGGCGGCCCGCCCATTTGGGGCAATGTTGCTTCCTGGGCGCATGCCAATCTGCCCGCGGGCTTCGGCATGCAGTTCCATGTCTCGGATTTGCAGGTGGCGGCCAGCGATGGCCGAACGGCCTATGCCTGCGCCATACCGGGCGACCAGACGCAGCCGGGACATCCGCGTGTCGTCGTGACGCATAACGGCGGCGCATCCTGGGCGTATACCACTCCTATCCCGGTGATGTGGGATTCGTGCGCTGGGCTTGTCGTAGATATGCTCGACCCATCAGTGGTGATTGCTGGGGAAGATTTCGGCGGGCCACAGGAGGCAACGTTCGACAGTGGGCAGTCGTGGCAATCGCTGTCCCTGCCGCCGCAGCAGGCAATTCTGCAGCTTGCCACCCGCAGCAATGTGACCTACGCGCTGATGAGCAAGCCAAATGTCGGCCCCAACGGCGCGGGCGCCATCCTCGCCGAAAGCACGGATCACCTGCGTACCTGGCAAGAGATCGACGCGAATCTGGCCCCAACCAACCTGCGGCAGTTCTGGATCAACCCCACTACGGGTGCGTTGCTGCTGCAAACCTATACCAGCGGCCTCTGGACCTCGACCGACGATGGCGCGCACTGGCAGCAGATGGCGATTCCCGACAGCAGCGGCGGAGTCTATATGGTGCAGCAGCCGACAGGCAACCAGCCGTGGCGACTCTGCGCCGAATACTACGACTCCACTGCCTCGCTCACCTGCACAGCGGATGGTGGCCACGCCTGGTATTATCCGCCCATAGTATCATTCTGGCAGATGGCGGGCATTGCCAGCGATGGGGCGCTGCTGGTCTACGACGAGGGCTATATGGTCTATCGCCTGCCGATGGGGGCAACCCGATGGCAGAAGCTGGGTGCGGCGCCACACACGGGTTGTTGCATCCATTACACGCCGACCAGCCAGAATGGTATGCTGTGGATGTTCGCGTTGGAGAGCGACGGCGCGGGGGCGCCGCCAGACCCACAGGCGATCTTCAGCGCCAGGTATCCCTATTGACTGACACACAGGCCAAGATGAGCGCATTCAAGCTACCAGAAGCATTTCTCAAGCGCCTTGTGACTGAGCTAGCGGTCGCGGATACTGTTGCCATCGCGCTGGCGGGCAGCTATGCGCGCGGCGACGCGACCCGCTGGAGCGACATCGATATCATCCGCTACGCCACGACGATGCCCGTAGCCAGCGAGGAACGGTACACCCTCGCCATCCGCGACGGGCGGCTGGTCAGCGTCTCTACGACCACCATCGCCGCGAAACAGGTGGAAATGGCGCGGCCAGAGGTAGCGATCTTCGCCGTTCCGGGGCTGCGGCAGGCGCGCATCCTGCACGATCCGTCGGGCACGCTGGCGGCGCTGCACCAGCAGGCGCGCGACTTCGTCTGGGAGCCGCTTCGCGCGGCAGCCAGCGCCTACGCCAGCGAGATGGTGATGGGTCTGGCCGAGGAGACGCATAAGCTGTTGGGCGCGCTCAGTCGCGGGGATGAGTCCGCCACGCTCTATGCCGCGCATGGCGCTCTATTGGGGCTGACACGGGCCGTCGCCGTCGGCCTTGGCGTGCTCATCGAGAGCGAGAATAGCTACTACCGGCAGGCGCAGGATTCTGCAGGCGCGGATTCCGCCTGGACGCGCTACCACCGCCTCGCCGCCGGATTTGTCGTCGATGCGAGCCATAAATTGCCCGCCGATGCAATCGGTATCGCCGCACTCAACCTCTACTGCGAGACGGCGCGCCTGCTGAGGCCACTGCTCTTGCCACGCCACCTGCCGGTGATCGAAGTCACGCTCGAAGCAATCGCCGCCGCTGAAACTGAGCGAGAATCAGAAACCTAATCAGGTAGGTGCTGGTTGATGTGATACGATGGCGAGGGGAATATTCAGCAGGGAGAGCCGTTTCGTGTCCGAGCTGCCAACCGGCCTCGTCACTTTCCTGTTTACCGATATCGAAGGGTCCACACGCCTGCTGCAACAGCTTGGGCCGCGCTATGGCGAGGCGCTGGCCCAGCAGCGGTCGTTGCTGCGCGCCGCATTCGCGCATTGCCATGGCTACGAGGTGGATACCCAGGGCGACGCCTTCTTCGTCGCCTTCACCAGCGCACCCGACGCTCTCTCCTGCGCCGCCGACATCCAGCGGGCGCTGGCGGCGGCCGAGTGGCCGGATAGCGCGAGCGTGCGCGTGCGTATCGGGCTGCACACGGGCGAGCCGGAGATCGCCGCGGGCGGCTATGTTGGGCTGGATGTGCATCGTGGCGCGCGCATCTGCGCGGCGGGCCATGGCGGCCAGATCGTGCTCTCGCAGCCGACATACGACCTGGTGTGCGAGGCGCTGCCAGAAGGCGTCACCCTGCGCGACCTCGGCGAGCACCGCCTGCGCGACGTGCAGCAGTCCGAGCGTCTCTATCAGGCCGTCATCGCCGATCTGCCACAGGACTTCCCTCCGCTCCGCACCGTCCGGGCGCAGACGCTGCCCATACCGCCGACATCGCTCGTCGGCCGCGTCGAGGCGATCAGCGCGATTCGCGTGCTCTTGCTGCGGGATGACGTGCGGCTGGTCACGCTGACCGGGCCGGGCGGCATCGGTAAGACGCGCCTCGGCCTGCAAGTAGCCTCTGATGTGATGGTCTCCTTCGCCGATGGTGTCTTTCACGTGCCGCTGGCGAGCCTGAGCGATGCGGCGCTGGTGCTGCCAGCGATCAGTCGCGCGCTCGATATCCGCGAATCCGGTGGGGCGGCGAGCCTGCGGACGTGGCTGGTGGGCAAGCGCGTGCTGCTGCTGCTGGATAACTTCGAGCAGGTGATTGGCGCGGCCAACGCGGTCGCCGACGTGCTGGCCGACCATCCTGGAACGCGGATACTCGTCACCAGCCGCGCGGCGCTGCACGTTCGTGGCGAGCACGAGTATCCGGTGCCGCCGCTGGAGATACCGATATCCGCCGAGGGTGAGCGCGCCGCCGAGCTTTCCGAGTTGAGCGACCTGGTACAGAATCCGTCTGTGGCGCTCTTCATCGAGCGGGCGCGCGCCATTCGCCCGACCTTCGCCGTGACGCGGGAGAACCTGCCCATCATCGCGCGGATATGCGCCCGCCTGGATGGTCTGCCGCTTGCCATCGAGTTGGCGGCGGCGCGTACCCGGCTGCTCTCCCCGCAGGCGATGGCGCCGCTGCTTTCCAGCCGCCTTGCGCTGCTGACCGACGGCCCACGCGATCTGCCCGCGCGCCAGCGTACCCTGCGCGACGCCATCGGCTGGAGCTACGACTTGCTCGCGCCGGAGGAACAGACGCTTTTCCGTCGGCTGACGCACTTCGCGCGCGGCTTTACCCTCGACGCGGCGCTCGCGCTCAATGGCGCGCTCGATGGCGCGCCGCCATCTACGTATCTGGACCGCATCGCCTCACTCGTCGATAAGAGCCTGCTGCGCCAGCATGAGGACGAGGACGGCGAGTCGCGCTTCGGCATGCTGGAGACGATTCGCGAGTATGGCATGGAGCAGCTCTCCGCCAGTGGCGAGTTATCACAGGCGCAGGAGGCCCATGCCGCCTACTATGCCGATCTGGCCGAGCAGGCGGCGCGCGAGCTGACGGGAGCGGACCAGCGCGCCTGGCTGGATCGCCTCGAACACGATCACGCCAACATGCGGGTGGCGTTGCGCTGGGCGCGCGACAGCCAGAATACCCTGCTGGGGCTCCGGCTGGCCGCCGCGCTCTGGCGCTTCTGGTACGTCCATGGCTATCTGAGCGAAGGGCGTAGCTGGCTGGCGAGTCTATTGGAGCAGTCGGCCCAGGTCACGTCACGAGGTGATAGCGCGCTGCTGGCGGCGCGGGCGCGCGCGCTGGCGGGGGCGGCGACGCTGGCCAGCACGCAAGGCGACGTCCGCGAGACCCAGCGACTTGGCAAAGAGTCACTGGCGCTCTGCCGCGCGACGGGCGACCGCGAAGGGCTGGCGATAGCGCTGACGATTCTCGGCTTTCTGGCGGTGCAGCAGGCGCGTCTCGATCAGGCGGCGTCGCTGGCCGAAGAGGCGCTGGCAATTAGCCGCGAGCTAGACGATAAATGGATCCTGGCGCGGGCGCTCTCCTGTCTGGGCCAGACGGCCTACTTCCAGATGGACTACGAGCGCGCTGAGACGTACTTCGAGGAGTGTCTGCTGCTCAACCAGCGGGCAGGCAGCCTTTCCCATAGCGCGATCACGATGCTCTACCTCGGCCACGTTGCCCGCGAACAGGACGACCTTGAGGGCGCGCTGGACCGCTATCGCGAGGCGCTCCGGCTGAGCCGCGAGTTGGGCGACAAGCTGCGCATCGAGCGCGAGCTGGTAGCTATTGCCAGCATCTCCGCCGCATCTGGCCAGATGGAGCGGGCTGCGCGCCAGTTAGGCGCTGCCGCAGCTTTACGGCAAACTATCGGCTCCGACCAGCATCCGCTCGACCGCGACGCCACCGCCGACGCCGAACAGGCCGCGCGCGATGCCCTGGGCGACGACTACGCCCGCATCGAGGCGGAAGGGCGCGCGCTGCCACTGGAGCAGGCGCTCGACGATGCGCTGGATGAATCAGGGTGAGAGCACTGTCCGGGTTATGTGCTACAGTGAGTTGGCACACATTTTGCTCGGTTTCTTTGCCGATTGCAAACACACGCTGAGAAGCCATCCGCCGAGAGGAGCATGCCATGCCGTCCCCTTCCGACGTGTCATCCTTGCCCACACACCCGCCGACGGTAGCGCCCCGTCGTGGATCGCGCCGGTTCGCTGGTCTGGCTCTTCTCATAGGCGGTCTGCTCATCGGAGTCGCGTCGTTCCTGCCCTGGTTCCAGCGGACTGTGGCCGCCGTGGGACATAAGCCCGCCACGACCAGTAGCCACACGGCGGCGCAGGATCTTGTCCGCGTGATCGAGCAGACGATGCATGCCCCCGACAATGTAGCCACCTACAGTAACGCCATCAACGACGGCGTGGCGGCGTTCGCCCTCTGGGGCGCGCCTCTGCTGCTGGTCCTCTTCGGCCTGAGCGTTCTACTGGCGCGCACCTGGGCGCCCCGGCTGCGCACGCGCGTCTTCTACCTCCTGCTCGTCGGGGCGAATGTGGCATTCACAGTTCTTTTGGTCTGGCTCTACAGTACCACCCACGTGGATGTCGGCGCGGTGACGTATACGCGGCAGATCGGGCCAGCCGTTGCCTTGCTCGGCGACTTCTTCGCACTGGTGGGCATCCTCTGGCTGGCGCGTCTCCCCAGGTTTGCCAAGATGCCTAAGACGCCCAAAGCGCCCAAGACGAAGGCGCCCAAGAAGTCTAGGAAATCCGACACGTCTACCACATCGAGCACGCGCGAGGACAGCGCCAAAGTTCCAGTCGCGCCACCGCCACTACCTCCGTCGCCGCCCTCTGGGCCACCACGCGAGCTGATCCCGGTCGAGGACTGGTGAGCGCGACTGAGACAAAGTACGGAACGGGCATGACCCATTGACTGTGCATTGCGGTGATCGCCTAATAGCTACTTTCGGGACTTTGCGGCCAGTGCCTGAGGCCGAGCATGCTGCGAATCTCATCAGCCTCCGCGTGGAGTTGACGGTGAAGAGCGCCGTAAGGGAATTCAAGAAGGGGCATCGAGTAACTCCCAGCAGCATGGGAGCGAGCTAAGGAGACGTCCAACCCATTTATGGCATAGCTTCATCACCTACGGTACCGCTACGAGCGTATAGTCGTTAGAAGTGGGAATATCCTCGAAGATGATAAGCCTAATCCGATACGCGCTGTCGTAGTAGCAGAAATTCTGTGTATCGCTTTGTCCCGGCCCCATCGAGAATTTGCCGTCATAATTGCAGCGACTGACTTGAGAGTCAGGAACAAAGTCGATCGCATTGCCGTGATCGTCGAGGGCCCAGAGTTGAGACAGGTCGAGTGACAACGGATCAAGTTTATCATTATTCTGCAGTTTTGCCTGGACGACAATCCCTTTACCGCCTTGCGTTGTCAACAGGCTGAGGTGGAGAGTGCCGTCAGTGGTGCTACCACTTTGACCAATAGCAATGTCAGCAGGAAGCAGAGACGCATTGGAAGTGTCGGGTGTACAGGCATCGGGTTGCGGAGCGGCAGTTAGGTCGAGGCTCACTGTCGCTGAAGGCTGGTAAGGGTCGATGAAAGCCAGGGTCGTCGGGTTTGTACCTGTGGGAATTTGACCATCGGCCTCGATAGGTAACGTATCACCAGCTTCATTGCCGCCAATGCCACGATAGCCACTAGGACCTCCAGTGCCGCATACAGCCGCATGGGGCGGAAGAATGAAATTGAGTCCCTCTCCGGTAGGTGGGATATTCTGGATCGGGAATTGGTATGTTCGGCCCTCCCGAATGGTCAGCGTCCCAGTACTCGTACCAAGATCCGCAGCCACGGAATGATCTGTGCTATTGCGCAGGCCAAACCGTACACGTAGCTGCGAATAGCCCGGGTCTCCAGGCTGAGTGGACATGCCAATCAGAAAGGCTGTGAACTCAGGTCCATATGTTGGTTCAGGTGTTGGTCCACCTGTTGCAGAACCTGACGGTTTTGGCGTAGCATTGCCCGATGTGTGACCTGCACTAGTTGTTCCACAAGCGGTCAAAGTTATCATGAAAGCAGCACAAATAACAACGCTCATGTGACGAAGGTGATGAAACGAAGTGAACATGTGAACGTCCCTCTCACTCTTCAAACGCACCTAGAGACATGGTTGTGCCGCAGCACACTATTTTCCGCTCTACGGCACAGCTCACCTGGTTCAACTGTTTGTGCAAGTATATCGGGTTGCTTGAAGGACGTCAATCATGATCGCCGCACTTTGCCTTTGCGTAGTGTGGTGTGCCGGAATATTGGAGTATCATGCTCAACATTCCGGCAGTGCATCTTGCTAGCGTCGAGAACCCAGATGCGGTTACACTCTCCCGCAGAGGCCGGACAATTTGGGGATCGACTTCTATATGGCGCGACCACACTGATCCCTTACGCGACCTGACACCTAGGCTTTACGAGGAGCACTTTCAATGCGCATGGCATTCGTGATCTACGACGGCATGACCGCGCTGGACTTCATCGGCGCGTACGACCCGCTGACGCGGCTGAACACGATGGACCTGCTGCCCGACGTCTCGTGGCATATCTGTGCGACGACCACGACCGTGCGCGATATCGGCGGGCTGCGCTTCGTGCCCGATCTCGTCGGCGAGCCGCTGGCTAGCTACAATCTCGTCTTCGTGCCGGGTGGCTTCGGCACACGCGCCCTGATGGACGACCCCGACTTCATCGCCTGGATCAAGACGGCGGCCGAGGCGCCGCTGCTTGCCTCGGTCTGCACCGGCTCGCTGCTGCTGGGCGCGGCGGGGCTGCTCACGGACGTGCGCGCGACGACCCATCCCAGCGCCTATGAGGATCTGCGCCCGTTCTGCCGCGAGGTCGTGAAGGAGCGCATTGTGGACGAGGGGCGCATCATTACCGGGCGCGGCGTCACCTCCTCGATTGACCTGGGACTCTATCTGGTCGAGAAGCTGGCGGGCAAAGCCATCCGGCAGCGCATCAAGGCGCAGATGGACTACCCGTATGGCGACGAATGACGCACACGCCTCGGCGGATGCGCGCGTCGCGGCGTACTGGGACAGCTTCCTCGGCTGCACGCCTGAGCAGTTGGAGACGCCAGGCACATGGGTCGGGTCGCATGCCGACACTGGACTGGCCGACTACCGGGGCGCGTATCTGCTTCGTCGGGGCGAGTCGTGCGTCGTCTCCGTACCCGCGCCGTTGCTCGCGGTGGTTACGGCGCAGCTAGCCGACCTGCCCGCGACTGCGAGCTTCGATATTTCCAGGCTGCAACGGCTCTTTGGCGACGCCATCGAGCGGATCGTCGGGCCAGCGTGGCAAGGCTACCTCCGGGCCGACGACTTCAGGCCAGTCGCGCGACCGAACGTGCGCCAGCTGACCCCCGCCGATGACCCGGCGCTGCGACGGCTAGAAGAGGCGTGCGGCGAGCGGGAGTGGGAGGAAGTCGGGATCGGCAGGGCAGAACAGGTGATTTTCGGCGCGTTCGTCGGGGACCGACTCGTCGCGGCAGGCATGGGCGAGCTGCGCGCTGCAACGCTGTTCCACATCGGCATCATCACCCATCCCGACTATCGCAGTCAGGGCCAGGGGCGCGCGGTCGTCAGCGCCATCGCCGCGTATGGGCTTGAGGCCGGCCTGGTCCCGCGCTATCAGGCGCTGGCGGCAAATACTCCTTCGGTTGCCATTGCCCGTGCCCTCGGCTTCACCCACTACGCGACGACCCTTGCCGTCCGCCTCTCGCGGCTGGATATCTGACGCCTTGATAGGAATCGTAATTTTGTTCTATATTCTGGCCGTGCTAATCATCCTTTCTCGTCACAAGGAGGGGTTGCCATATGGGCCAGCAGACGATCACGCCGGAAGAGCGCTACGCTGCGCTGGTCGAGGAGTTTCTCGGCGATATGGATGTCGAGCAGTCGGGTAAAGGCTTCGGGTCGGATGCGCTGAAGGTGCGCGGCAAAATCTTCGCCATGCTCTCGCAGGGGCGGCTCGTCGTCAAGCTGCCGCGCCAGCGAGTGGACGCGCTGGTGGCCTCGGGCGATGGCGAGCGCTTCGATCCGCGCCGCGATGGCCGGGTGATGAAGGAATGGCTGGCCCTCGCTCCAACATCGTCGCTCGAATGGCTGCCCCTGGCGCGCGAGGCGCGGGCGTTCGTGGCGTCCACTCGTTAGCCCACGTTTTTAGCCCGCGTAGTCGTCCGTCATGAAGCGATGCTGCTCGAAGCGGTCGCGGCACTCCTCGATGATCTTCCACGCCGCACTGGCGTCGGACCAGTCGCGCACATCCGTCTGGACGCCCTGTAGCTCTTTGTAAGTGCGGAAAAACGCGGCAATCTCGCGCGGCACGTGTTCCGCCAAATCCGGCAGGTCGCGGATCTCTTTATCGCGCGGATCGTCCTCGGGGACCGCCAGAATCTTCTCGTCCATCCCCTTCTAGTCGAACATCGTCAGCGTGCCAATTGGCCGCGCGCGCACGTGGCAGCAGGAAACGTCGGCTCGTCCACCACCACCAGCACATCCAGCGGATCGCCATCGCCGGAGAGCGTGCCCGGCACGAAGCCGTAGTCAGTCGGGTAGTGG
>DATBIB010000007.1:0-11291 GCA_036557205.1 Ktedonobacterales bacterium
CATCGTCTTCGGCGCGCTACTTCCCGTTGCGCCCGGAGTCAATCCGGCGATTTCGACGACGACCAGCATTGTCGGCTTTGGCTTCGGGGCCAGCTTCGTCGCGCTCTTTGCGCAGCTTGGCGGTGGCATCTATACCAAAGCGGCGGACGTAGGCGCGGACCTCGTCGGCAAGGTCGAGGCGGGCATTCCTGAAGATGATCCCCGCAATCCTGCTGTGATCGCTGACCTCGTCGGCGATAACGTGGGCGACTGCGCCGGGCGTGGGGCCGATATCTTCGAGTCCACCGCCGCTGAGAACATCGGCGCGATGATTCTGGGCGCCTCCGTTGCGTTGGTCCTCGCTCATAACGTCATGGAGAATGCGAATCCAGCCTGGGTCATCTTCCCGCTGGTGGTCGTCGGCTTGGGCATCATCTGCTCGCTGATTGGCACATTGGTTGTGCGCAAGAGCCAGGCCATGGAGCCAGCCAACGCTGGTAGCCGTGATCCCGGCGATATCGCGATGGGCAAGATGAATCAAGGCTATTATGTGACCTCCGCGCTCTCGGCGATCAGCATCTTCATCGCCGCGGGACTGCTGCTCGGCAGCGCGACCGACCACTGGTGGGTGCTTGGTCTCTGCGGATTGGTTGGCATTCTGACGAGTTTCGCCTTCGTGTTCCTCACGCAGTACTACACGGCTGGTAGTTTCCGGCCGGTACGCGAGATTGCTGAAGCCAGCAAGACCGGCCCGGCGACAAATATCATCGCTGGCCTGGCGGTGGGCTTCGAGAACACTGGCCTTTTCGTGCTGGTTATCTGCGGCGCAATTGGGCTTGCTTACTTCCTTGGCTCCCTGATTCCGGGTATGGGGCATGTCGCGAGCAATCTCATCAGTGTCGGCGGCATTTACGGTACCGCCGTCGCGACGATGGGCATGCTGATGAGCGCGGGCTTTGTCTTGGCGATGGACTCCTTCGGTCCGATTACCGACAACGCGGGCGGCATCGTCGAGATGAGCGGCGCACCCGACTCGGTACGCAACATCACCGATGCGCTGGATGGCGTTGGCAATACGACCAAGGCGTTGACCAAGGGCTACGGTATTGGCTCGGCGGCGTTGGCGGCCTTCCTGCTCTTCAGCGCCTATCTCGATATTCTGAACTCGAATCATGTGCAAGGCGCCTATCTCGTCAATTTGGCAAACCCTCCCGTCTTCATCGCGGCGTTGATTGGCGCGATGCTGATCTTCCTGTTCAGTTCGCTGGCCATTCGCGCGGTGGGTCGCGCGGCGCAGGGCATGATCGAGGAGGTGCGGCGTCAGTTCCGCGCCGATCCAGGCATCATGGAGGGCACCTCGAAGCCCGACTATGCGCGCTGCGTATCCATCAGCACAGGCGCAGCCCTGCGTCAGATGGTACTGCCCGGTATCCTCGCGGTGGGCACGCCGATCATGGTAGGCATCATCCTCGGGCCGCTGGCAGCCGCTGGCCTGCTGATGGTCGGCACTGTTGGTGGCATCATGATGGCGCTGGTCATGAACAATGGCGGCGGCGCGTGGGATAACGCCAAGAAGTACATCGAGGCGGGCAACCTCAAAGACGACAAGGGCAATGTGCTTGGAAAGCGCTCTCCCGCGCATGAGGCGGCGGTTGTGGGCGACACGGTGGGCGATCCCTTCAAGGATACCGCTGGTCCGTCGCTGCATATCGTCATCAAGCTGCTGAGCACGATTACGCTCGTGCTTGCGCCGCTCTTTATCGCTCTGCACAAGTAGTAGCGGTACTGGGCGGTTTCAGCGCGAAACTAACTGCGGCTGGCTCTGGCGTGTCCCGCCGGGTTGGCCGCAGTTGTCTATTTCAGAAGGACGAGGCGCATGAAGGCAGGTAGCGGCGCTGGGAGCGGTCGGCGGTGGGTTGTGTGGCTTGGGATGCTGACCTTCGCTGTGCTTGTCCTCCTGCTTGGCGGCCTGCGCGCCTTATGGTCTCCTCTTTACCCGAGTAGAACAGCAATCGTGCCGCACTATGCGTCTACCTGCGTTGGCGACAGTTGCGCTCTTGGGCCGGGTGTGCGGGATATACAGGTTTTTGTCGAGCCGGATGCGGGAGCGAAGCCGGTGACCAGCGCCATCGCGGCAGCCACCCATTCGGTCTGGGTCGAGGTATATCTGCTCACCGATGCACCGGTAATTACGGCGTTGGAAGACGCGAGACGCCGTGGCGTTGATGTGCGGGTGATACTGGACGAGCATCCCTACGGCTTCGATGTCGTCTCACCCCAGCGCACACTACAGACACTGACCACGGCGGGTATTCAGGCAAAGTTTGCCAGTTCGGCGTATACCTACACCCACGCCAAGATGCTCATCATCGATGGGGCAACCCTCTTCGTCCTCACCGCCAACCTCTCTCAGAGTGGCCTGGGCGGCAGCGGTGTTGGACGAAATCGCGAGTTCGGCGTCATCGATACCCATGGTGAGGATGTTACCGAGGCGGCGGCTATCTTCCAGGCCGACTGGAACCACACGCAGCCCGCGCTGCATGATACGAATATGGTCGTCAGCCCTGTGAACTCACGGGCGAAGATAACGGGACTGATCGCGAGCGCGCAGACATCGCTGCAAATCGAGGACGAGGAGATGTACGACACCTCATCAGAGGATGCGCTGATCGCGGCGGCGCGACGTGGCGTGAGCGTCCGGCTGATACTGCCAGGTCCAGCGGATATCGAGGTGGCGGATGTCGCGCGGCTGAAGGCTGGCGGCGTGCAGCTTGTCTACGTCTCCGCGCCGTTCATACACGCCAAAGTGATCGTCGCCGATGGGCGGCTGGCCTTTGTCGGCTCGGAAAACTTCTCGTCCACCTCGCTCGACGAGAACCGCGAGGTCGGGCTGCTGCTCGCCGACACGACGGCGCTGGCGACGATCACGACGACGTTCGAGCGTGACTGGGCAGTTGGCCAGCCAGCGTGAGGTTAGGCGTACTCCATCTCGGCGATAAATGGCCGGAGTAATGATGCAGAGGCCATGAATGGCCATTCGCTTTGGCTTTTCGGCCCCTGGCTTTGAAGGGTCGCGACTGTTTGCGGAATATCGAGAGGAGACACGACCAATGGTGACGGAGATTGCGCGTTTTCGGGCGCAGCCGGGCAAAGCGGAAGACTTGGCAAACGGACTCCTGGAGGGTGCGGCAGTCATCAAGACCGCCGAGGGCTGCCAGTCGATCAAGGTTAGCCGCTGCATCGAGGACGATCAGCTCTTCATCTTTCAGATCGAGTGGGAGACGTTGGCCCACCATGTAGACATCTTTCGCGGCAGCCCACTTTTCGCCCAGTATCGCAGCCACATCACCGGCCTCTTTGTTGAACCAGTGGATGTGAACCACTATGAGGCGATCAAGTGACAGCCCCTCCAGCGAGCGAGATCCAGCCCTCGTCCGATTTTCTCAGTGGATAGCACTCTTGCTACAGCGGAATATTCCCGTGCTTCTTCGGCGGGTTGGTGTCGCGCTTGTTCTTGAGCATATCGAGCGCGACGATGATCTTCTCGCGGGTGTGGCGCGGCTCGATCACCTCGTCCACATAGCCACGGGCGGCGGCGATGTACGGATTGGCGAACTTCTCTTGGTACTCGGCGACCAATTCCTGCCGCCTGGCTTCTGGGTCGGCGGCCTGAGCTATCTCATCTTTGAAGATAATATTGACCGCGCCATCTACACCCATGACCGCGATCTCGGCGGTTGGCCAGGCGTAGTTGATGTCGCCGCGCACGTGCTTGCTGCTCATCACGTCGTAGGCGCCGCCGTAGGCCTTCCGCGTAATGACCGTTACCTTCGGCACGGTCGCCTCGCAGTAGGCGAAGAGCAGCTTGGCCCCGTGGCGGATGATGCCACCATGTTCCTGCTTGATGCCCGGCAGGAAGCCCGGAACATCCTCGAAGGTGACGATGGGGATATTGAAGCAGTCGCAGAAGCGAACGAAGCGCGCGCCCTTATCCGACGAGTCGATATCCAGCACGCCAGCCAGCACGGCGGGCTGCTGTGCGACGATGCCGACGGGGCGGCCATTCATCCTGGCGAAGCCGACGATTATGTTGCGCGCCCACTGCGCGTGGACCTCCAAGAAGCTGCCACGGTCCACCACCGCCTCGATCACCAGCTCCATATCATACGGCTTATTGGGATTGTCAGGGATGATCTCGTCCAGCAATTCTTCGGCGCGCGCGATGCTATCGGTGGTTGTCTCCATGGGCGGGTCATCCACGTTGTTGGCGGGCAGGTAGCCCATCAACATGCGTATCTGGCGCAGGCACTCGACCTCTGTCGGAACAGCGAAGTGCGAGACGCCGCTGGTGGCGCTGTGGATCGTCGCGCCGCCCAGCTCGTCGAAGGTGACGTCCTCATGCGTGACCGTCTTGACGACGTTTGGCCCAGTGACGAACATGTGGCTCGTCCCTTCGACCATAAAGATGAAATCGGTGATGGCGGGCGAATAGACCGCGCCGCCCGCGCACGGCCCCATGATCGCCGAGATTTGCGGGATGACGCCGCTGGCCAGCGTGTTGCGCAGGAAGATATCGGCATACGCCCCCAGGCTGACCACGCCCTCCTGGATGCGCGCGCCACCGGAATCGTTGAGGCCGATGACCGGCGCGCCGTTCTTCACCGCCAGGTCCATAATCTTGCAGATCTTCTCGGCGTGCGCCTCCGAGAGCGAGCCACCGAAGACCGTGAAATCCTGCGAGAAGACGTAGACCAGCCGCCCGTCGATCTTGCCATAGCCCGTCACAACGCCGTCGCCGAGTACCTTCTGGTCCGCCAGACCGAAGTCGCTCGTGCGATGGGTGGCGAACATGTCAGTCTCCTGGAAGGTGCCGGGGTCGAGCAGCAGATCGAGCCGCTCGCGCGCGGTCAGCTTGCCTTTGCGGTGCTGCACGGCGATGCGCTCCTCGCCGCCGCCCAGCCGCGCCTGCTCTTTCAGCGCGCGAAGCTCTTCTAACTTCTGTTTCGTCGTCTTCATCGTTGATTGCGACTCCTCGGTCAAAAGTAGATGATTTCAGAACGAACTCGTGGCTGCTATTGCCCTCTGGTCCGCTGTACAAGCTCCAGCAGCACGCCGCCCGTGCTTTTGGGATGCAGAAAAATGCCCCGCCCCTCCGCGGTCGGTCGTGGCGTCTGGTCGAGCACCTGCGCTCCGGCGGCGCAAAGCTCCTCCAGCGCGCGGTCGATATCAGGCACTTCCAGGCAGATATGATGCAGTCCACCGCCGCGCTGCTCCAGGAAGCGGGCGACGCTGCCTTCGGGATTCAGCGGTTCGAGCAGCTCGATCTCGCTTCCATTCGCACCGCCAAGTGGAAGAAATGCTATACGTACACCTTCCTGGGGAAAGTCGAGCACACGCGACGGCATGATACCGAGCATATCACGGTAAAAGCGGAGTGCAGTTTCCAGATCGCGCACGACCACCGCGATGTGGTCAATACGCTTTACCCCCTCTGACAGCATCAGTGGGTTTCCCTTTCACAGCAGGTTGCACCTGTACCATGGAGTATTCTAGCTGGTTGTGGAACATCTCATGCGGAGATTTCCTTAGCACTTCCACACTGGCATGAGTGGCATGTGCTGAGATGATACATCACAAACAGCCTGACGTGCGCCTTTTCTCGCTTAGCACAGTGGACGTTCAGAACAGCATGCGAGGAGTTCTATGATAGGTGGGCGCCGCGAGCAGGTAGTAGAGAGGAGTAGCGAGATGACAGCGCGTATTCGTGTGGGCACAGCCAGTTGGACCGACCATGAGCCGTTCTATCCGCCGGAATTCAACAAGGCTGATCGAAAGGCATATCGCATCAGCTACTATGCCCAATTCTTCTCGCTCGTTGAGGTTGATTCGACATTTTACCGGCTGCAGCCCGCGCGTAACTTCACCATGTGGGCCGACCGTACGCCTGATGACTTCATCTTCAACGTCAAGGCCTATGGCGAGCTGACCTGGCATCACCGCGACGACGCGAAAGAGATCATCACCCCCGCCGCGGAGACGTTCGCGCAGTTCAGCGAGATGATCGAGCCGCTCCGCAAGGCCGGTAAGCTCGGCGCGCTGCTCTTCCAGTTCCCGCCGTGGTTCACGTTCGGACCGGAGCAGATGGAGTATCTGGGCACGGTGCGCGAGATGCTGCCGGATGAGACGATAGCGGTCGAGTTTCGTCACCGCTCGTGGGTCGAGGGGGCCAACGCGCAGGAGACGAAGGCGGCTCTTGCCGATGCGCGCCTGGCGTTCGTGGCCGTGGATGAGCCGCAGGTGGGCAGCGGCTCGATGCCGCCCATTGTGATGCTGACCGATCCGCATTTCTCGATGGTGCGGTTTCACGGGCGAAATCGGGCAATGTGGTATGGCAAGAACCTGAAGAGCAGCCGCGACCGCTTCGACTACCTGTATACTCGTGAGGAGCTAACGCCCTGGGCTGAGCGTATCCAACGCATTGCCGAGGCATTACAGGGCAGCGAGGTCCATGTTATCACCAATAACAACGCCTCGAACTACAGCATCGCCAACGCCTTCGACATGCAGGAGCTGCTGGGGCTGACGGTCGCTGGAGGCGAGGCGATTCCTGAGCCAGTCGCGCAGACCCTGGCCGCACGAGCGACTACGCCAGACGATACATCCGACGAGGAGGGGTAGCTCTTCGCCGTCGTCGTGCTACTGGCTGGTAATGCTGTCCATCAGCCAGGTGGTTCCGTCAAACTGGCTGAGAGCAATCGAATAGACGACGGGGCTGCCAGGCGCGTTGGCGCGCACGACCTGCACTAAAGCGGTGGCATGACTCGATCCGTCGGTATCTACCGAGAGAATATGGACCTTGCTCACTTTACCGTAGCGCGAGTCATCGGCACGCAGATTCTGGGTAAACCCATCTTGCGACGCTGTGTCATTGTGGCTGGCCGAGACAAATTCCCAGGCGCGTGAGAAGTCGTCCTGCTGGAGCGCATTGAAATAACCGTTGATCGTCGCCTGTGGCGTCGAGCGGTCAGGCGGGGTTAGCCGTGGCACAACCATGAACGTGGCGATGCCCACCGCTACCAGGATGAAAACCAATGAGATGCCGATCAGCAGAGGTCCGCGACCGGAAACCCCACGGCGCGGCCCTGCCGTTACATGCTTGCGGCCGACCACCGATTCCCGAATGCGCTCATGCTCCGCCGCTGTGGCGCTGGGTGAGCTTTGAAGCGCTGGCTTGCTCGCGCGGCTCGGGGATGCCATAACCGACGGTTGAGACGGTGGCAGTGGTGGCAGTGAGAGATCGATTTGGCCCATGTTGTTCATGCCGCTCGCGCTTCCCATATCGTTCACCGATGGATGGGAACCGGCAAATGAGGGGTAGCGCGATGGTGGTGGCGACGGCGTGCGCGGCGGCGCATTCGACGGCGCACGCGGGCTAAGCTCCGGGCCGCCAGCAGGCATCGAGCGCGCGTAGGGTTGTGGCGAAACTCCGCCTCCTCGTAACGGCGCGGATGGCATGGAGCTGGGTGGCGGCGACATGGGCGCGAGCGGTGCATCCCACCCTGGCGCATAGGATGGCGCGGACGGAGCAGACGGGCCCTGCCCCCGTGGCGTCCCAGATGGTGGCGCCTGGAAGGTCATCGGCGCGCCAGAGAGCGCCGCGGCAAAATCGGCAATGGATTGAAAACGCTCCGCTGGGCGCATGGCCATGGCGCGGCAGATAGCGGCGTCAGTCTGCTGGCTGATGGCGCGGTTATAGAACGCCGGGTGAATGAGGTCGGGATCCTGGGTCACACGGTCAATCGCGGAGACAGGCACCTGCATCGTCAAAAGGTGGTAGAGCGTTGCGCCCAGCGCATAGACGTCTGACCATGGGCCGCTCTTGCCCGCCACGGTGTATTGTTCGGGTGGCGCGTATCCCTCAGTGCCTGCCTTGCGCACGAATGTCGCGGTGCGGCCCGCTCCCGGCAGATGCTCTTTGGCGATGCCGAGATCCACCAGCACGGGATGTCCGGCTGGGGTGACGATGATGTTAGCTGGCTTCACATCGCGGTGGAGGATCGAGGGTCTGCGCGTGTGGAGATATTGCAGCGCGTCGCAGATCGGGAGAATCCAGGCGATCACCTGCTCTTCAGAGAGGGGACGTCCTCCCTGGTTGTACAGCTTCTGCTCAAGGTTCTCGCCATCGACGAAGTCCATCACGAGATAGAGGCGAGAGCGCCACTCGAAATACTCCCGCACCTTGGGGATGTGGTTGTGGTCGAGCGCCTGAAGCCATTGCGCTTCATGCTCGAACTGGCGGCGAGCGGAGCGTGATTGGTCGGCCATCTCCTTGAGGGCATAGATGTTTTGCCTGCCGAAGAGGATGTCGAGCACACTGTAGACCGTGCCCAGGCCACCCCGCCCGACGATGGCATTAACTCGATAGCGCTCATGGACAACGGCGCCCAGTGGCAATGGGTTCAGCGCATTGTGGTCCATGCGGCCCGCCTCCCTCAACCCCCACACAGGCTCCGTTGCCTCTGACCCTCAAATCGCGCACGGTCTTCCAGGCCGCGCAGTTGTGGCATGGCGCCAGTATATCGGCCTGAGCTTCTTTCCGTCAATGTTTGCGCCGTCATGGCTAGCGACTTGTGACCAGGCTAACAAAAGCAGGCGGGGGAAACAGGTTTCTCCGCCGGTCGATTGTGTGGAAGAATGGGTCTTCACTATCCTTCGTCGGGCGTCTGGGTCAGGCTGGCGATGTGGGCGGCATGGGCCTCGCGCGTGACATACGGCCAGTGCTGCGTCTGGTCACCGGAATCGTAGTTTTCGCGCAGGCCAGGCGCGGCGAGATCCCAGTCAGGGCGGCATGCGCGCGTCACCTCACGCAAGTCCTGCCATAAATCCTCGGTTGATGGACGGCCCCAGAACCAGTAACCATTGTAGATTTTGTGGATGACGAGACCCGGCGCCAGGACAAACGTGTGTGGAATCATTGGATTGTGGTAGGGATCGGTGTATTCCTGAATGTCGAGATCCTTCTGCACCTTGCGCCCAGAGTCGGAGAGAAATGTCCACTGCGCGCCGACGGCATCCCGAAACTCATTGGTTTCGAGAAGGTTATCCGTTGAGATGGTGACAATCTTCGTGTAGGCGACTGCAATCTTGGGATAGAAGCGCGCCAGCTCCAGATGCTGTTGATGGTCCTTCGGGCAGTAGTGGCCGCGCGAGAGAACGAGGATCATTGGGTCATTGCCCTGCAATTCGCTGAGCTTGCGGCGCTTACGTGTGTGGTCGGTCAGCTCGTAATCGGGAAATTGTGCGCCAGGAACGATGTCGGGTCGCATGAGACCCCTCCTTCATTGGTCCATTTACTCTGTGGTCGCTCGCCAATACTACACAAAATATAGCGTGGAGAGCCGCCAGTTGTGAAGGAGCGGGCCACCGCGCGTGTTATAATGCGTGCAATGCCCTCCGGGACCGCACCTGCGAACGAGCGAAGGTGTGCCCGGAGCGCTGGCAGACTGATGAAGGCCCGAAGACAAAGGAGTTGACGGGTGCGCGTGATCTTCAGCATCCTCGCAAGCTGGCGGCCACCGCGCGCCGCGATGCGCCACCATCGGGACCATCCAGGCGCATTCGTTCGGCAGCTGCCTCCCGCCTGGCTGCGTGAGCGCGCTGGCGAGCGCTGGCGTGGATACCTGCGCCTGCCTCTCTGTCTCACCGACTCGACCTTTGTGGTCGATAATATCCGCTGCCAGCATTCACCGCCCGTCCTGCCTCAGCGATAGTTTCCGCATGCTCACACTCAAAGCGTGTTCCTTAGCAGCAGTTCCAGCCCAGAGAGGCTTATAGAGGCTTGTTCGGAGGTGAACATCGTATGACTGAGCAGGATTTCATGCCCATCAAGGGATGGGACCACATCGAGTTCTACGTTGGCAATGCGCGGCAAGCAGCCGTCTTCTACCAGACGACGTTTGGCTTTACGCCGGTGGCCTATTCTGGCCTGGAGACCGGGGTGCGCGACCGCGCCAGTTATGTCCTGGAGCAAGGCAAGATTCGCCTGGTGCTGACGACGGCTCTGGAGCCAGAAAGCCCGATTGCGCAGCATGTCTTGCTGCACGGCGATGGCGTCAAGGATGTTGCGCTCACGGTGCCAGACGCCGAGAAAGCGTATAAGGAGGCGCTTGCACGTGGCGCGCGCAGCGCCATCGAGCCGACCGTGACCAAGGACGACTTCGGCCAGGTGAAGCGCGCCGCCATTTACACCTATGGCGAGACGTTCCACAGCTTCATCGAGCGTGATGACTACGCGGGCGTCTTTCTCCCTGGCTATCGTGCCGTCGAGGCGACTGATGGGCAGAAGGCGCGTGGCATCGGTCTGGCGGCGATTGACCACGTCGTCGGCAATGTCGAGCTGGGCAAGATGAACGACTGGGTCAAGTTCTACGAGGATGTCCTCGGCTTCAGGCAGATGATCCACTTCACCGATGAGGCGATCAGCACGGAATATTCGGCGCTGATGTCGAAGGTGATGGAAGGCGGCCATGGCAAGATCAAGTTCCCGATCAACGAGCCAGCCGTCGGCAAGAGGAAGTCGCAGATTGACGAGTATCTCGAATACTATCGCGGGCCGGGCGTCCAGCACATTGCGATGATAACCGGCGATATCCTCACGACGGTGCGCTGCCTGCGCGACCAGGGCGTCGAATTCATCAAGGGCGTGCCAAGCTACTATGATGAGCTGGAGGCGCGCGTCGGCAAGATCGACGAGCCAATCGAGGAGCTGGCGAAGCTCGGCATTCTGGTGGATCGCGACGACGATGGCTATCTGCTGCAAATTTTCACGCGCAACGTGCAGGATCGTCCGACTGTGTTCTTCGAGATTATCCAACGCAAGGGCGCACGTGGCTTTGGCGAGGGCAACTTCAAGGCGCTGTTCGAGGCCATCGAGCGCGAGCAGGCGCTGCGCGGCAATCTCTAGGCGAAAGCGAGTTCCAACCATGCCGTTCTATTACGCGATGGGGAAGATACCTCACAAGCGACACACGCAATTTCGCAAGCCCGACGGAGGCCTCTATTCCGAGGAGCTTTTTGGCGAAGAGGGATTCAGCGGTGTCGAATCGCTGCTCTATCACCAGCATCCGCCGACACGGGTGAGCAAGATCGCCCGCCATGGCAGCGTCTGCCGCGATGAGTGGACCCAGGAGCAGCACCGTCACCATCATCTGAAGACCGCCGACGCCCCGCAGGGTGGCGATCCCGTCGAGGGACGTCATCTGCTGATGTACAACAATGACTGTGTCATCTCCGTGGCGCGGCCCACCGAGCCG
>DATBIB010000008.1:0-53297 GCA_036557205.1 Ktedonobacterales bacterium
ACCCGCTCGGCCAGGCGCGCCAGCAGTTGCGCGGCGCGTTCCTTCTGAGTATTCATCGCATCGAGCCGGGCAAACAGCCGCTCTGCGCCATCTCCAGCCTGGATGCCAGCCCGCGCTAGCAGTGAATCGGTGCCTCTGGGCTTTTGCCGCGAGGGGCGCGGCGGGATTGAGTCTGGCATGCTTCTCTTCCTGTGTCAGCCATATGCCAAAAACCTGTGTGCTGATGGCGTGGCATGGCTATGGCAGATACGAATCCGCAGTGGCCCGAATTTCGGGAAATCGTTCCAGATCCGGGCAAGTGTGCTAGACTGTGTACGATTATCGCGCCAGTCTCGCACGATCCGAACTGACGCGGGCGAAAGACCAGCAAACATATCGCACACGGATCTCTTTCACCACTGATGATAGATGAAGAGATTGCGCCAAGCGTTAGTTCCTGACCACTTCGCCCTACTCGCTTGAACGCCTGTTCATGCAGGCATTGTAGAGGGCGAATACCAGCGGCGTCAAGCTTCCTGGCAAGATGGGGAGCGAGGTAACTCGCAGGAGGACTGCGCAGCATGCGCGGGAGTCATCAGGCATCGGTAGTGACCAATCCATCAAAGATGATGGATACCCCATCGGAGCACGCCAGCGTGTTGCTGCGGCAGCTCAGCTGGAAGTGGTGGACAGTTGGCGTTGCGCTCTGGCAGCTAAGCATCTCGGTTTTCCTGTTCTTCGCGGCGTTGCTTCCGCGCTGGTCACTGGCGCACACGCTCGATCTCATCACCGATGAGAGCACCTACATCCGCATTGGGCGGCTCGACTACACCCTGCTCATTACCGGCAACCTGTCTGACCCAAAATGGACGACCAACTACGAGGCGCCCTCACTTCCCAAGCTCCTCATGGGATTCGGCTCGCTCTGGGCGCAGCAAAACCGATCCCCCGGCGACTGGCTGATCGGCGCGCGCATTCCCGGCGTCTTGCTCGGTTCGCTCTTCGTTGTCCTCATCTACTGGCTGGCGCGGCCCATATTTGGCAAGTTACCGGCGCTCTTTGGCGCGCTGGCGCTGGCCCTCAGCCCGTGGGTCGCCTATTTCGCCGCCATCGCCTATCTGGATAGCTATCTGCTCGGATTTGTGACGCTTGCCATTCTGCTCACGTGGCATGCCGTACGTCATCCGTGGCTCTTCCTGGCGGTGGGGGTATTGCTGGGGTTGAGCTTCGACTCGAAGTATACCGGCTCTTTTGCGCTGCTTCCTATCGCTGCGTACATCGCATACTACTACCTGTTCCGCGCTCATCAGCGCCCCCCAAAGCGCCTGCTCCTGTTGCCGGTCACGTTGCTGGCCGCCATTTATCTCGCCGATCCTGCCATCTGGGTATCCCCGGTCGATCGTTTGTGGAGCGGTATCATCTTCCAGTGGGACCATGCGGCGCGCGGACACTCGGTGTTTCTCAACGGGCGGGTGTGGGATCATGTGCCGCCCGGCGAAGTGGTCTTCATCCTTGTCGCCAAAATGAGCCTGTTTATTTGTATTCCAGCGCTATTAGCGCTGCCATGGGCGCTTGTTCGCATCATTCGCGCGCGAGGCAATCCGAGTGGCCGCGATGAGCGCGCGGCGTTTATTTTCTTCTGGCTCTTTGGGATGCTGCTTCCCTTCGGGCTGCTCAACATTGTCGTGGGCACCCACTATATGCTCCCGCTGGCGCCAGCAATGACCTTGATTGGCGCATGGGCGCTGATTGGTATGTGTCGCTGGATTGGGCCGCGACTGGTCACCTGGGGAGAAATCGGACTGACAGCCCTTCGCAGTCGTGTGCGAGCAGGCGCGCAGTTCCCGAAGATTGCCATGCCTGGCTGGCTCACGTCGATGCGGGACTACCTGACGCAGCGGCGCCTGCGTCAACTCGTGGCGAGGGCGCTGATCCTTGTGGCATGCGTCGCGATGGTCGTTCCAACCCTCTCAGGCCTCCTAACTGTTTCGCAGGCCGAAGGCTATACCAGTGAGTGGCTCAACGGCGAGAACAGTTCGTTGCAGGTGGCGTATCCGGCTTATGCCGATGGCACGCAGTGGGTCACTGATCATACCAAAGGGTGGGTGACAGTCTCGCTGATCGGCACTCCCGGTTCGCTCGACTATTGGATGCAGACGCGCCAATATCTCTTCCCCGAGCGCATCCGCCTGACGCCGTCCAGTGTCGTCATGGGGCAGGCGTATGTGCCGCCGAGCGTTCCCAAAGGGCGTCCGCTCTACCTCATCTGGCCAGCCCATTTGATCCAGCGCGAGTTCCCGACGCTGCCACACTGGCAGAGCAAAGTCGTCGCGACCATTAAGGGCGGCGCCACGATCTACTGCTACATCATCCGCGTCCAGTGATCGCGCGATTTCCTTCTGTTGCCAGCAGTGGCATAATAGGTTCTCTTACTCTCGCATAGGCGGAAGGGAGAACCGCATGACTGGCAGACGCAAAGCTCCTTCGGATTCAGATGGCAACGACGCGGAGACGGCGGGCGATCCTGAGCCTCAGGGAGACGAGCTTCACGTCCAGGTCAGCGATCTGCGACGGCCGACCTATGAGAGCGCGGCGTATGTGCCATGGCGGCAGCGGCGCGTGCAGCTTCCTCGCCCAGTAGTGGATGTCGCCCTCGCGGTCACGCTTGTTGCGCTGCTGCTGGTGGCGACGCCGATTGGCTCCGCACTCGTCGCGTTCGCCGCCCATCCAACGCTTGCTTCATCCGTCAAGAGCATCGGTTCCCCTTCGCCGATATCTGCCAGGTTGGCGCCCCTGCCCTATCCCACGCCGACGCTCGATGTCCCCGCCATCGGCACTGTCGCCGCTACCTGCGCGCCAGAAACGCCGCTGGTAGATTTCGGCGCGGGTGAAACCTCCGCCGGTGCTGGTGGACCGGATGTCTGGTTCATCGCCAGCAGCGCAAAGCCCGGCTATGTTCAGCTCCCACAGAGCAATTACACGCAGACTGGATGGCCTGTCCCGGTGACAGTGTTCATCAGGCACGGCTTTGCCCAGACTATCACCCTCACCGGTCATGACCTGACGACAGGCTACAGCCTCTGGTTATCTCCCGACGCGAATAATCCTGGCTCAATCGCCAAGGCGGCCCCGCTCGCCACGATTGACCCCGCGCAGAGTCTGGCCCACACCAGGGATGCTCGCTGGGACATCTGGTCTGGTGTGCTCTATCTTCCCGGCGCTGGCTGCTACATCATCCAGGCCAACTGGCCGGGCAACGGCTGGTTCATCGACTTTGCCGCTGGCCGCTGACCTGGTTCATATAATACCGATTTCGTCTTGGTCGTTGTCATGTGGCCCTAGGCCGAGTCTGGCGAATCCAGGGCTTGAATCAGCCCAAGTATGACATCCCATGCGAAAGGGGTATCAGTCGTGGAGCAGGGAGGTCGAGTGCGCGACAGTGTGTGTACGTTACCGTCGCAGCCCGGATCCCCGCCGCACTTCCCGGATGCCATACACCCCGGCGACCAAGAACGCGCATACAGCGAGGAGCCACGCTGCAAGCCCCAGGTCCGACCAGAGAGCAAACATGCGCACATCGGCCAGTTGCCAAACCGCCGCGAAGCCCGCGCACAGCGCGAAGGCGACCTGCCCCAGGCTGATCCACCGCAACGCCAGGGAACGGTGTCGTTGTCCCAGCTTCCATATGACGAGCGCGAAGATGAGGAAACTGACACCCGCGAAGACCGGCGCCCCGACTCGCAGAAACATAGCGCGCCTCCGTGCCATCAGCGCAATCCAGTGAACTTACTTGGTGGCGCGCCGGGCAGAGGCGTAGCCCGCGCGTTGTGCGCCACCGCCGTCGAGCCGCTACAAGCCGACACAGTGCCTCATTGCTTCGAGTTTACTGCTCGTCACGCCAAACCACAACGTCTCAACCGAAATCGGTATAAGTCTCTTACGAGAGGAACTCGAACGATTGCAGGATCTGCTGGAAGGTCGGATCAATTGTCGCGAGGGTATCTACCGGAGCCAGCTCAAGCACGTAGACGGTGTTGCCGCCGTGGATCGTCGCGAGCGCTACCGCGTGCATCGGCGTGAGCTTCCCATTCTGCTCCACCGTGACATCACCCGACTCCTGCGTCCACGTCTGCCCCGCGATGAAGGCCGTTGTTGGCCCACTGCGATTGGCGATGCCCGTCTTCTGCGCCAGGACTGCCAGCGCGCTATCCGCCACCTGCTGCGCCGAATCGCTGGTCGAGGCGTATGTGCCAACATTGAAGTTCGCGCCAATGGTGGGATTCGAGAAGATGACGAGGCGTGGTGACTGATTGTTCTGAATGTCCGTCAGCCAGCCCCTTGGATAGCCAACGCTGAAGACGTTGCCGCTATCGGTGAAAACGGTGAGATTGCTTGGCGGGGTGGCCGTCGGCTCAGGGGTCGCGGTCGCCGAGGTAGTCGCGGTGGGTGAGGCGCTGAAGAACGGGAGCCGCCCATTTGCCAGTAGCACACCAGCGCCGCCAATAATGAGCAACAGCATTATGAGCGCCAGGATAGCAATGAGACCAGATGGAACCCGCCTGCGGGCTGTGGCGGCTGGCTTGCCGGGAGTCGCGCTCGTTCCAGCAGCGGGCGCGTCGAAGGGAAGCGCTGGCTGGGTCTGTGACTCGGTGGATGGCATGGCCTGCGCGGGTATCGTCTGGGTGCGCGCTGGCGCTGGCGACGCTGGAAAGTCCGCCGTCACCTCAGCGGCTGTCTTCGTGACATTGGTTGTATCGCCGTCGTCGAGGAGGTTGGCGGGCCGGGTGACATTGGTCGTCACATCGGCGACGTCTCGTGATGCCGTATCGAAGGGTGGGATACTCGGACGTGTCGCCGAGTCATCCTCTGCCGTTGACGCCGCTGACGCCAGCGCAGGCGCGACGAGCGGAGCGCCACAGCTTGGACACGGCATCGTTGCTCCAGGCGCGAGTGGGGTGCGTCGCCCGCAGAGAGGACACGTAATTTCCTGCATAGAACTGCTCCAGAGGAAGTGAGCCGGAGAGGCGCGCCAATCCGAACGCGCGGATACAAGTAAGGCGAGGTATCTCGCTCATGTACCCGCAGCGATTGGATGATGTCGACGCGCGTCCCGGCAGTGTTTGCCTGGCGAGGCGCTATTTCGTGTTCTTCGGCCCAAATAGAGCGTAAAGCACCGGGCCAATCCAGAAGGGCAGCAGGATGATCAGGACAACCAGCCAGCCCCAGCGCCGCTCTTGGATGGAATCGAGCAGTGCGACAATCCAGGCAAACGCATAGATGATAGCGGCAACTACATAGGCCAGAAGAGCCAGTCCGAAATTACTGGCCATGCCAAAGAAATTGCCCTGCGCCATCAGCACGCCGATGACGGTCAGCGCGATGGAGATGATCGTGAGCAGCAGGACGGTCCACTTGCTCAAGAAGGTCATTTTCATACCATGATGCCCTTTCACGTGGTCGTGGGGTGTGCAAAACGCTCCCCCATACTTTAACGGACAAAGCTGACACTTTGCGTTAGATGCATAGAGAGCGTGCCATAATTGTGAGG
Organism: Ktedonobacterales bacterium; assembly: GCA_036557205.1. GTDB lineage: Bacteria > Chloroflexota > Ktedonobacteria > Ktedonobacterales > JADMIN01 > DAHUXT01. The sequence goes on from DATBIB010000008.1 coordinate 5,528, forward strand.
AAGTAGCAACCCCCCAAAGCGCGTGGGCAGTCTACGCAGATTCAGGTACGGCGGCGAGCCGTGCGCGTGGGATCGCTGAAACGGGCTGATACGCTGTTATGGCCGCAGCCACCGCTCGCCATAGGTGCGCAGGGCCGCGACCACGGCTACCGCGTCGCGCCCTTTTGGCGTCAGCGCGTATTCGACGCGGGGCGGTATCTCAGCGTAGATGCGCCGCGTGATCAGGCCTTCATCCAGCATTTTGTGCAGCCGGTCGGTGAGCACACGCGGGCTGATGCCGGTGGATGCCTGGAGGGCGGTGAAGCGCCGTGGCTCATCCGCGAGATCGCGTACCAGCAACAGCGTCCAGGCGTCGCCAAGCACTGAGACGGCCGCCGCGACCCCACAGAATGACTCGCCGCCTGGCTTTGCCGCTCCGCCCTCGGCATGCTGTGCCTCTGGGGCGAGCGGTTCTTCTTGAGTGGTGTATTGATCAGGCATTATGACATCCCTTTATCTTGGTTCCGTGTATCGCGGTTTCTAATCACACTATAGGTCTTCTCTCATGCTGATTGAAATCTGGACCCCGCGCGATGCTCTTGACATGAATTTTTGACTATGCTATACATTATATAGTTACTGTCGACTCAATAGCAATAGCAAAACCTCTCACTTCCGCCTGGAGGCATTGATATGGCACAGGAAATACATCACCAGGATTCATCCGCGCAGTCGGCGGCGATTGACCCTGGTACCCAGGTCGGGTTCGTCGCGTTGACGGTGGCCGACCTCGAACGATCGCTCAAGTTCTACACGGATATCTTTGGCTTTGCGCTACTCGACCGCAAAGCAGGTGAGGCGACGCTGGGCACGCCGTCGGCGCCGCTGCTGTTGCTGCGCGAGGAGGCTGGCGCGCGTCCCTGGCCGCATGATCAATATGCCTATACCGGCCTCTATCATTTTGCCGTGCTCGCGCCAACTCGGCGAGACCTGGGGCGCTGGCTGCGTCACTGGCTGGAGTTGGGATTGCCGCTGCCAGGGCAGGGCGACCACCTGGTGAGTGAGGCGCTCTACATCTCCGATCCCGACGGCAATGGCATCGAGATTTACCGCGACCGACCGCGCAGTGAGTGGAACTGGGATGACGGCCAGGTGCGGATGGCGGCCGACCCCGTCGATATTCGCGGCGTGCTGAGCGAGGCCGAGAAAGACGACGAGCCGTGGGCGGGATTCCCTGAGGGCACGCGCGTCGGCCACATCCATCTGCAGATTGGCGATGTGCCTCAGGCGAAGGTGTTTTACCACGACGTGCTGGGATTCGATATCATGGCGACGATGCCCAGCGCGCTGTTCGTCTCGGCAGGTGGCTATCACCACCACATCGGCATGAACACCTGGCATAGCCGCAACGCGCCGCCTGCGCCCGCTGGAACCGCTGGGTTGCGCTTCTTCACGCTCGAGATTTCCAGCGAGGAGGCGCGCGCCGCCATTGTTTCCCGGCTCGATGCGGCAGGCATCCCCAGCGCACAGACGCCCGACACGGTGATCGTGCAAGATCCATGGCAGAATACGCTGGTGCTGCAGATTGGTCCAGCGGGCAACGCCACGAACGCCGAAAAGCTGACGATAGCCGCGCAGAAGTAGTGCAGAACGCATCCCCTCCCTATGTCGGGGAGGGGATTTTTTATGGATCGAAGACGCTGCTCAGACACGGGTGTTTCGCCAGCGACCACTACGGAAGCGCCAGTACGAGAGGCCAGCCTGGGTCCAGAAATCGAGGCCCATCGCCAGGCGCGCGCCAGGCAGCCCCCAGATTGGTATCATCAGCGCGGCCACCGGCAGACGCAGCCCCCACGTGCCCGCGGCGCGCACCAGCACTGGGAAGCGTGTATCGCCCGCGCCACGCAGTGCGCCATTGAAGACGAAGCTGCACGCCGAGGCAGGCATCAGGAGTAGCGAGAGGCGCATGGCAATGTCGCCCGCGTTCAGCACAGGTGGATCGGCTACGAACACGCCAAGCAGCAGACGTGGTATCAGCGCCTCGAAGACGCCGACGACGAGCATCACCAGCACGGCCGGACGCAGCGACGCCCAGACCGAGCGCTCGGCCAGATCGGTATCGCGCGCGCCGAGCGCCTGTCCCACCAGCGCCGTCGCCGCGACCGAGAAGCCGAAGCCAGGAAGCGTTCCGATGCTGTCCACAGTATTGATCGTCACATTGGCGGCGTAGGTGACTGGCCCCAGGCCGATGACGACGCGATTGAAGGTCAGCACGCCCAGCTGGAAGACCACCAGCTCCGCCGCCGATGGTATCCCAACCCGCAGCACACGGCCCATGATGCCAAAGTTGGGGCGCAGGGCGGCACGTGTGAGCAGCGGCGCGCGTGGATGCTTGCGCGTCATCAGGTAGGCCGCGAGGATGCAGCCAAGCGTCCACCCTGTGGCCGCGCCGACGGCGGAGCCAACCACGCCAATCGGGGGAATGCCCAGCGCGGGAACACCGTTCATCAGCGTCCACGAGGCGACGATATTCGCGCCGTTGACGACCAGCATCACCATCAGCGGACGACGCGCGTCACCGGAGCCGCGCATCGCCGCGTTCATGGCGGAGGCCGCGCCCGCGGCGGGCATGGTCAGGCTGTAGACACGAATGTATTGGGCTGCCAGGTCCGCCTCGACACCGGAGACGCCGAGCAGCGCGATGATGCCATGCGCCAGCGGAATGGCCAGGCCAATCATTGCCAGGCCGATGATCGCGCCCAACCAGATGCCCTGGCCGACGGTGCGTGAGGCGAGGCGGCCATCGCGCGCGCCCGTCGCCCGCGCCACCAGCGCCGTCACGCCGATGTTGACGCCGAAAAAGACGGTGAGCACAATCCACGCCGCCGTGCTGGCAATGCCGACAGCGGCCACCGCCGTCGCGCGCCCGTAGCCGAGCGCCTGAATCGCGTGGTCGGAGAGGTGACCCGAGAGAAACGTGTCGGAGACGCCGACGCCGAGCGAGAGCAGTTGCTCGCCGATAGAGGGCAACGCCAGCCCCCAGACTCGGCGTTTCAGCTCCGTATCGGCCTTGCTAGTCGCCTCGATAGTCTTGATTGCCTTCGCTGGCGTGGAAAGGACAACCGCATTTGGCGACGCGGGCACGTCTGCGATGGCGGTGTCGTCGGGAGCGACGATGCGCGGGCTCACCGAGCGCCGCCGGATGACGGCATGCTGGAACGGGCGTGGCCGCGGACGTTTGGGCAGGCTGCGCGCTGGCCGGACGCTGGCGGTAGCCTGCGATGCGGACGGTTGCTTTGAGATGACCCCAGACGATGAAAACGTGGTTCCGCGGATGAATGAGAGCAGGGGACGACTTCGATTTGGCAGACGCATGAATGAGAACTCCAGAGATGAAGGCACAGTCTTCTTGTTAGATATATATCTCACAACGCTCTGCAATACAAGCGGCTGTGAGAACTATCTTACTGAATGTGACGTGCCCCACACTCTGGAGTAACCGTACGTGTCTGGCCATCCTATCCCAGCCAACTGCTCAGCTTATCCGGCGCGCGCGATGTGTGATGTCTATCAACCATTGGCGGAATATCGCCAGGCACGCAGCAAAGAAGCGATAGACAGGCCTGAGAGCAATCAGGTACAGTTATCCGTGGATCCGCTGGACGAGTTCCGGCTGAATGAGACGAGTGAATGCTATGTGAAAAGGATGCGAATCGGCATGTCAATTATGCGACGGCTCGAAGTAGTTAGCGGCGCGGGCGTCGCCGTTCTAGGTGCGGCTGGCATCGTCGCCTCATTGGCGCTGCCGACCGCTATGCAGCGTGGAACGGCGCTCGACGCGCGAGGAAATGTCCTCTCGGTTCAGACGACACAAATGGGCTTCTTACAGCAGGTAGGGATGCCACTGGGAATAGCGGTACTCACCATGCTCGGCGTCCTCGCGCTCTGCATTGCCACTGTTAGTCTGGCGCGGGGAGGCCGTCTCTCGCTGGCGACGCTACTCTTCCTCTGGGCGCTTGTCGGCCTGCTGACCTATGCTGCTTTGGCCGCCACGGTTGCACTGGGCCCGAACTTCTGGCCGAGCGCCGCGCTTGGTGTCATCTGCGCCGTCCTGGCCACTGTGCAGTTGATCCAGCAGCCAGGACAGCGGCGCGCGCTCTAAAACCTCATTCGAGCGCCGCGAGAGGTATTGGGGCCTTGCTACCTTCGGCGAAGAGCTTGCCATAGCTCTCGTAGCGTTCGCTATCCAGTGCACCTTCCGTCACAGCCGCGCGGATGGCGCAGTCTGGCTCGTGCAGATGGGTGCAATCGGTGAGGCGGCACTGCCCCAGATAGGGCGTGAACTCGCGGAAGCAGGTGTCGAGCTGGAGCATGGAGGCTGCCCCCAACGCCAGCGCGCGAATTCCAGCGGTATCGGCAATGTAGCCGCCGTCGCCGTCATCGAGCGGCACGAGGCGCGTGCCTGTCGTCGTATGTCTGCCCTTGTGAGTCGTCTCGCCTATCGCGCTGACCCGCAGGGCCAGCCCTGGCTGTACCGCGTTCAGCAGGCTCGACTTCCCCACGCCGGATGGCCCAACGAATGCCGAGGTGCGGCCAGCCAGGCGACCGCGCAGCTCGCCGACGCCCGCGCCGGTGTTGGCGCTGGTCATCACGACGGGATAACCCGTCGCGCGATAGACCTCCAATCGTTCGAGCAGCCAGTCTTCCGGCTGCTGGTCAACTTTATTCAGACAGATCACGGCGACGATACTCTGAGATTCGGCGAGCACGAGCAGGCGGTCCAGCAGGCGCAGATGTGGCGCTGGCTCGCGTGCGGCAAAGACGGCGATGAGTTGGTCCAGCCCCGCGATCGTCGTTAGCGATAGATTGCCCGCGCCCGCGTTCGGGTCGCGACGGGTGAAGGCTCCGCCTGCTCGCGCGATAACCTCCTCGATGACGCCGCTCGCGCCGCCGGTTGGCAGGACGCGCACGCGGTCGCCGATAGCCACGGGATCGTGCTCGCGCACGGTGACACGCTTGACCTCGCGGCCCGCGCCTCCTCGCGAACCATATTCCAACTCTTTGCGCAGGCGTCCGCGGATGGTGCAACGCAGCACGCCATCGGGTGTCTCGACTGTGTAGATCCCGCGGCTCCCATCGACTATCAGCCCTTCAGCCAAATGGGCAACTGAAGGAGATTCGGATGCGCCGGTCGCTCGTTCGGACTGGCGCGAAGATCGGTGTTTAGAAGACAAGTCGGTTGTTCTCCTGGCGCTGAAAATGTCCGGCAAACGCTATGGCCGGAAAAAACGTTTGTGGTGGTATGCGGACGTGCGAATGTGGCGCGACGAGCGATGCCCGCCGGTATGCGATTCGGGGTCAGCGCCAGGGCCACCACGTGGCTCTCTCAGCGCGAGGAGGCTATTTCTCGGCGTGCGAGGAGGGTGAGGTGGTGGCGCAGACCATGACGCGCAGGTGCGGACATGCTCATAAGGTCACCCTCCTTCCAGCGCCATGACAAAGGAGTGTCATGGCCAGTCAGACCGTAGTTGGCGGACAGCGAACTGCCGTCTGCCTTACCGCACGCTATTGTACGCGATCACGCTGGCATGACGCAAGCGACGCGGCGCAATATATAATGCAACGGAGGCCGAACATGGATCGTTAGATGCGGATGAGGTGTGAATATGCCCGGACGAGAACGCCCTTCGTGGGATGACTACTACATCAACATCGCGTGGGTGGTGGCGAGCCGATCCAGTTGTATTCGCCGTAGCGTCGGCGCGCTGATCGTCATCGAGAAGCGCATCATTAGCACCGGATACAATGGCACCCCATTTGGCGTCAAGAATTGCGATGAGGGCGGCTGTCCGCGCTGTGCCTCCGATGCGCCAAGCGGCTCGGGGCTGGAGTATTGCCTCTGCGTGCATGGCGAGCAGAACGCCATCGCTCTGGCGGCGCGACAGGGTACCGCGACCGAGGATTCCAGCCTCTTTGTGACCACGCGCCCCTGTTTCAACTGCCTCAAGGAGTCCGTGCAGGCGGGCATCAGGGAAGTCGTCTATGACCAGCCCTATGACTACGACGATGAGCTCGAAGACGCCTATCAGTTGCTCCTGGCGCAATCAGGCCTGGTGATGCGCCGCCATCCCTATAGCGCTATGCACCCGCTGACGCCTATCGCGGGGCCGACCAGCGAGGATTCCGGCCCAGAGATGCCCAATGTGGGATAAAGCGTTGGGTGCGATGCGCCGTCGTCCGCGTGCTGGTCGTGCGGTCACATGGTCACACTTTGCCGCTACGATTCGTCATCAAGGCAGGGTGCTTAACACACTGTCGAAACACTGTCGGAACGCAGAAGGGAACAACAACCATGTCAATCCAGGTGACCACTATCATGCTCGGCGTCGAGGACCTGGCCCGCTCGAAAAAGTTCTACGGGGAGGGTCTGGGCTGCACGCTCGAACAGGATTTCCCCCACTTCGTCAAGTTTTCGCTGGGTGAGGGCTCGTCTTCGCTGGCGCTCTATCAGCGCGAGGCCGCGGCTCAGGATGCGGGCGTCTCCTCCGAGGGATCCGGCTTCCGGGGCGTCTCGTTCCACTACATCGTCTCCTCGCCTGAGACGGTGGATGCTGTCATGAGCAATGCTGTGGCGGCCGGAGGCGCGGTCGTGAGGGCTTCCGCCTCCACGAGTTGGGGCTACTTCGGCTACTTTAGCGACCCGGACGGCTTCCTCTGGAAAGTCGCATCCGGCTCGTAGACCGCATATTATGAAATCCCCTTAGAGCGGTAGATCAACGGGTCTCCTGGACGTGAGCGCACTCTTCCAATGCGCCATCGTGCCAGGAGGCTCATTTTTTCGGTGCCGTTGTCTCATGTGCTCGAATGCGACGCACCAAGAGCAGAGAATCTCCACCGCACACCCTTGACATGCTAATAAAAATAGTCTATAAACTAATTATATTAGTAAACGGAGCCATGAGCGGGAGGTTCACACAATGGCGATCTCGATTACGACCCATGGGCAGTATCTGACGCAGATAGAGCGATCGACGATCTTGTTTCCGATTAACTGCTATCTGGTGCGCGAGGACGACGGCCTAACGCTGGTAGACACCAACTGGACGAAGACGGCGGATGCCATACTGGCCGCGGCGAAGCAGCTTGGCGCGCCGATCCGGCGGATCGCGCTGACACATGTGCATGGCGACCATGTCGGCTCGCTCGATCCGCTCCACCAGGCGCTTCCCGATGCCGATGTGCTGGTGGGCGCGCGTGAGGCGCGATTGCTGGCGCGCGACTTCAGCCTCGATGTAGATGAAGCCCAGACCAAGCCACGCGGCGACTATCCGGTGGTCACGACGCGGCCAACGGGCGAGCTGCAGCCCGGCGATTTGGTGGGATCGTTGCGTGTAATCGCCTCTCCCGGCCACACGCCCGGGCACATCGCGTTTCTCGATACCCGCGACGGCACACTGATCACTGGTGACGCGCTCTTCTCCTTCACCGGCATCGGCGTCTCAGGGATGTTCAGGATGCGCTTCCCGTTCTCGTCGATGGCGACATGGGACAAGGCGACTTCGCTCCGCACCGCACGCACACTGATTGAACTTCAGCCGACCCAACTGGCGGTGGGACATGGACCAGTGCTCGAAGCGCCGGTCGTGGCGATGAAGCGGGCAATTGATGCGGCGTCCCAGCGATTTCCCAAAGACGGCGCGCGCGCATCCTGAGGGAAAGTCAATCGGGCGCGTCTTAGGCGGAAGTCGCGCGCTCGCAGCGGGCCACGCATTCGATGTGCGTCGTGAAGGGGAACATGTCAACCGGCTGCACCGATTCCAGTCGGTAGCCGTTATCGCACATAATGCGCAGGTCGCGGGCGAGCGTCGAAGGATCGCACGAGACGTAGACGAAGGTTCGTGGCGCAAGCCGCTGTATCTCGCTCAGCGCGCCTGGCAGACATCCGGTGCGCGGCGGGTCAACCAGCACGACATCCGCGCGATCACGCGGAGAGCGCATGGCGCCAAGCACGCGCTCCAGCACCCCTTCGGTCGCGATGACGTTGCTGGTGTGATTCAAGATCGCGCTGGCGCGGGCGTCGGCAACCGCGCCTGGATGCGACTCTATTGCGTGAACACCGGCAACTTCATCCGCGAGCATGAGCGAGAAGAGTCCAACGCCGCTGTAGCCGTCCAGCAGGTGATCCGCTGGCAGCAGGCGCGCCGCCGCACGCGCCTCGCGCACGAGAACCGGTGTCTGCGCCGCGTTCACCTGAAAGAACGACCCCGCCGAGACGCGAAAGGTCTTGTTGAGCACGCGCTCGAAGATGAAGTCGGAGCCAGCGCTCATGCGGCCGTGCCTGCCTGGAACCCCAAGGATGACGACGCCCGCCAGTCCCGGAATCTCGCTGTGCATTGTGTTGGCAAGCGCGGCCACCTCGTCACCGTTGGCGAGACCGCCCGCGGGCCGCGCCTCAATCGTCAGCAGACCGTAGCCCTTCAGAGCTGTATCGATCGCGGCTTCTTCCGGCGGATTGGCGGCGACCCGTACGGTGAATCGCTCGGTGAACCCGGCGGCTTCGGCGCCCCAGCGCGCGCGCATCCACTCGCGAATGGCGATATAGAGCGTATCGAGCTTTGGATGGACAATGGGGCAGTTGGGCATATCCAGCACGTCGTGGCCCCCCGCGCGGCGGAAGCCAATCGCGCCATCTGGGCCGACGGCGAACTGGGCGACAGTGCGATAGCGCCAGAGATCGCTGCCCTCGGGCATGCCGATGGTTGGCAGCACGGGCGGTGCGGCAAAGTGACCAATACGCTGAAGCAGCTGCTCGACGATATGCGTCTTCCAGGTGACCTGGGCGGGATAGGCGATGTGCTGCCACTGGAATCCGCCTGATTCGGAGAGTTCGGGATAGCGCGGCACGACACGGTCGGGCGACGCTTCCAGCACCTCGACCAGCTCCGCCCGCGCGGAGGACTTGCTCTCACTCACCACGCGGACGCGGACACGCTCGCCAGCGATGCCGCCTGGCACGAAGACCGCGCGCCCATGGTAGCGGCCTACCGCATCTCCCCTGTAGGCGAGATCAGTCAAGTCTATTTCCAGCAGCGCATCATCAGTCACAGTATCCGACACACCAGGCGCCCTTCCCAGCAAGATCGACACAGGTAATCCCTACAGGTGACATGGTACTCCGCCGTAGTGTAGCATGTACAACGGCAAAGGCAATCGGAGGGAAAGAGCATGAAGGCGCAGAGATTTACACGAGCGCGCGCCGCCGCGCTGGGGAGGGATGGCGCATCGTCACTATCGACAGGAGCACGGCGCCCAGCCCCGCGCAACTCACCAGCACGCGAATGATTCCGCCGATGACCGGCGCGGTGCTGGCAATGGCGAGCATCGATACCCCTAGAATGGTCGCCAGGATGAATGGCAGGCGTCTGTGGCTTGCCGCGCCAGGAACCAGCGCGCTCCCGATCCAGAGGCCGAGCGCCGCCGTGCCAAAGATCGAGCCTCCCCAAAGCACCACGCCTATCGCCAGCGCCAGGGGGATGCCGAGGCAGCTCAGCACCAGTACCAGTGCGGCGACGACGCCAACCGCGTATGCCAGCAGGCCGAGAAACAGGCTGCCAAGGAACTGGTGGCGCGCCATGAGTCGCACGCGCGTGAGTTGCGACGGCAAGAAGAGCGAGATGACAAGCCCGGAGAATGCCCAGAAGATGACGTCGGTCCAGTCGAGGCGGACGGGAATGATGCTGGTGATATTGGGCAGCGTAAATTGATCGGTCGTCATGCCGGGGTCGATTCGGCCATCCACCTCAACGCCGGGCGAGCGGCTCACGGAGCCACCGAATGTCTGCACATCGCCAGCGATATGGGCGCCCGGCAGGAGTGTCACATCGCCGCCGAGCGCCAGCACGCGGCCATCCACCTCGCCGGAGACGACGATACTCCCGCCGACCGCCACGACATCGTTGCCCACGCGGCCAAGCACGGTAATATTGCCGCCGTAGTCCATGACGTGGCCGCAATACCACTGTTGCGAATCAACAACCACGTCTTTGCCAAAGACATCGTGGTCGTCTGGTGTGCAGCTCGCCAGGTGAGCGTGAGCCCACGCAGGAGTGGTTCCAGTGAGCGGTCCAGTCGAAAGCGCCAGCCGATCAGGTGATTCGCTGGAGGTACCGTTAAGCCAGGTGTGCCAGGGCAGCGCAAAAGCCGCCGCGAAGAGCGCGACACCACCAAGAACAGCCGCGAGGAGAATCGCAAAGCGTATCTGCGACGATGAGTGTGGGGCGCGCATGACGGTGTCAGGCTTCCTGGGGATCGCGCCCGAACTGGCGAGTCAGTTGCACCCAGGAAAGCAGCAGGCATCCCAGCAGTCCGCCCAGAACAGCGGGAACTACCCAGGGCGTGGCGGTTGCACGGCTGATCAGTTGGCCGAGCATTCGTCCGAAAGCCATCAGGCCAATCGCTACCGAGATGAGCGCGTCGAGAATCGCGACCGCTAGTGAAGGGTTAATCAGGGTGACGACAACCCCCGTCCCCAGCATCAGTAGCAGCGCTACGCTCAATGTCGCGCCGAGAATGCGCAGAGACCGCAGCCACGAGACTCGTGGGGCTGGACTCGCGACCAGTTGCCGTTGCGGCGCGGGCGTGGTCGCGATGCGCGTCAGCACCTTGGCGGTAAACTCGCTGGGCGCACTGGCCATCGTGACGGGCATGCGTAGCCGAATCTGGCGGTCGAGCGCATCGTCGGTGGGTTCGACCGCGATGTTGGCGTGCCGCGTACCCGCGGGCAGAGCCGTGCGGCGACGGAGCGTCATCCGCGCGAGGATGTAGGCAAATAGCGCGGCGAAGGCGGCGATACTAGTGCGCCGCCAGCCCGACGTCGCCTGCCGCGATCTTTCCATGCTCTCGCTCATCTGTTTCCTCGCTGGCGAGGGTCATGTCCAGCCCCTGTGCCTTCATTGTGCGCGCGACCAACTCGCGGGCACGGTGGAGACGGGCTTTCACCAGGGCCGGAGTCAGTTCCAGGGTTTGGGCAATTTCCTCATAGGAGAAGTCATGCCAGTAGCGCAGAAGCAGAACCGCGCGATACTTGACCGGCAGCGTATCGAGGATGCGCTGCATGTCGTCAGCGGTCTCGTGGCGCAGAGCGGACTGCTCTGGCCCGGGGCCGACATCGGCGATCCATTCCAGGAAGGGCACGTTCTCCAGGGGCAATGCGAGAAAACGTCGGCGACGAAGCTGGTCAATCGAAAGGTGTGACGCGATGGAGAGCAGCCAGGTGCTGAACCGATGCGCCTCTTTGTAGGTATGCAACTGGGTGTAGGCGCGGACAAAAGCTTCCTGGGCAACGTCCTCCGCCTCGGTGGGATTGCCGAGCATGCGGTAGGCGACATTGAACACAGGATCTTTGTATTTCTCAACGAGCGATGAGAATGCCTCCTGATCACCAGAAAGCGTTCTGCGCACGAGAGTGGTGTCCTCGATCATATCGGTCGTACGCGACGAAGAGACACTACTCGCATTCTCTTCCCGCGAACTTCCAGACATCGCGCGACCCAGCGCTTTACCAGCAGCCAGGGCAGTACTTTGGATATCCACCCCGGGCCTCCTTCGTTTGGCCGTGTGCCGTATCTATCTCGTTGGCGACTTTCCCCGACCATCTCGGTGATACATTCGCCACATCGAGCTATCTCAACTGCATCACGCCGACATGAACCTGGTCGAAAATGCCTCTCTGAAGCTGAGCTTCCCGGTCTCTATACGCGGAAATCGCCTCAGGGTTGCAAACTTGCCATTCACGTCTGCGTTGACTGTATTGTATCCCATAACCCTGGGGCGCTGTAGTGTCCAAGGTTATAAACCTGTCTAAGACTTAGGATGTACGATATAGCGTTTATCCGCAATGACGTGCTCCACATCTTGATGCGAACTCGGAGCGCCATCCACATGGAGCAGGCGGGCCGTCGCCTGAGTGGCCAGGCTGAGTAACCGTGAGGGAGCAAATGATCCCCCTCGTCCACGCGACTGCCACATGGAGGAGGGGGATTTATTCAGGGCTACGTGTGCGCTAGCGCCCGCTCATACCCTGGGCAAACCGCCGGGCGATCTCGTCCCAGTTGACGACATTCCACCAGGCCGCCAGATACTCTGGGCGCCGGTTCTGATACTTCAGATAGTAGGCATGCTCCCAGACATCGTTGCCCATCACTGGGTAGAGGCCGTCGATTAGCGGGCTGTCCTGGTTGGCCGTCGAGGTGACCGCAAGCTTGCCATCCGCGCCGATGACCAGCCACGCCCAGCCGGAGCCGAAGCGCTTGGCGCCTGCGTCATTGAACGCCGCCTTGAACTGATCGAACGATCCAAATGCCGAAGAGATAGCGCTGGCAAGGTCGCCGGTTGGCTCGCCGCCGCCATTGGGCTTCATGATCTGCCAGAACATACTGTGGTTGATGTGGCCGCCGCCATTGTTGCGCACGGTGGTGCGAATGTTTTCGGGGACACTGTTCAGGCTGCGGATCAGTTGATCGATGCCCATGTTGTCGAACTGGCTCTGCCCCTGGAGCGCGGCGTTCAGGTTGTTGACGTAGGCCTGGTGGTGTTTGTCGTGATGCAGATGCATCGTTTCTTCGTCGATATACGGTTCCAGCGCGTTGTAGTCATACGGTAGCGGTGGGAGTTCGTACGCCATTGTTTCGGAATCCTCCTTACGTTCTGCGTATCGGTAAAACAGGATGTGAGAGACACCCATGCCTTCAGCCGCAAAACCTGTGCCTGATTGGCACGTGTACGTGTCACCGCTCGTCAGTCTAGCACATGGCATGGCCTGGCGGCAGGGCTGGGTCGCGGCGGCAGGCGTCCCTATGTCTCAGTGTCTCAATGTCACATCGTAGCGCTCGCGCGGCGCGACCGGCAAGCGGCTCATGTATGACTGTCCCTTTGTCCAGGGCAGTGAGACAGTAGCAGGTATCAGATTTCTGCGTGAATGAACCGGATATCTCTTGCGCGTAACCGGTCCGGTATGTTACCTTACACGCGGCGCCAGTTGAGCGCACCATGAGAGACAGCATGAAGGACAGGAGGACGCAGCATGCAACAGATGCTACTCGGCATCGCGCCGTTTACCCAAGCGCTGTATCCCCGTGCCTGCCAACAAGCGTACGCTCATTCTCGCCGTCGGAGGGTGGACTGAGACGTACTCAATCAGAGAGCAGGCGCGGGTGTCCGATTGATGACATCCGCGCTATTTTTATGCGCGCTATTCGAGATTCATCTCGATGTTGAAGAGGCTCGTAATGATAACCGGCAAGATACTCAAAACCTACGGCTGGCCCGAAGGCAAGATCATCGGGCTGGCAAAATTAGCCGCGGAAGACCTGGCGAAGACCGGCCTCGAACAGGACGCCATCCTCGTCTGGCTGGATGGCGTGCGCGAGGAGCCAGGCAAATATCTGGCCGATCCAACATTCGCGGCACTGGCGCGCGAGTGCTTGCGTCGCTCCAAAACACCATACGATGAGGCTGAAGATTCTGTCCGCGACCAGCCCGCGAGCTTTGCGGTCTGGGGCGAGAGCCTGATCGAAGGTCAGGCGGTTGCTCAGATGGAAAATGCGATGCGGCTGCCCGTCGCCGTCCAGGGTGCGCTCATGCCCGACGCGCATGTGGGCTATGGCCTGCCCATCGGCGGCGTACTGGCGGCGGACGACGCGGTCATTCCATATGCAGTCGGCGTCGACATTGGCTGCCGCATGCGGCTCTCGATCTACGACATCTCGCCGATTGTGCTTAGCCAGCGGCGCGCTGAGTTTCGCAACGCCCTGCTGGACCGCACGCGCTTCGGACTGCGCGAGGGCTGGGAGCCGCGCGACCGTCCCGATCATCCCGTGCTGGACGACCCAGCATGGGAGGCGACGCGGCTGCTCAAGTCGCTCAAGATCAAGGCTCAGCAGCAGTTGGGCACATCTGGCAGCGGGAACCATTTCGTCGAGTGGGGCGCGTTCCGTCTCTACGCCGACGACGAACTGCTTGGTCTGAATGCGGGCGAATACCTGGCGCTGCTCTCACACAGCGGCTCGCGGGGCGTCGGCTTCAAGATCGCCAACACCTATACCGAGCTGGCGTCACGGGAGCATCCACGCCTGGATGCCTCACTGCGCCATCTGGCGTGGCTCTCGCTTTCGAGCGAGGCGGGCCAGGAATACTGGCTCTCGATGGAGCTTGCCGGGCGCTTTGCTTCGGCGAATCACGCCGTCATTCACCAGCGTGTGGCGGCGGCGATGAAGCTGCGTTCGGCGGTCGTCGTCGAGAATTTTCACAATTTCGCGTGGCTGGAGGCGTTGCCTGATGGCTCGCATGCGGTTGTGCATCGTAAAGGGGCGACTCCTGCGGGCGCTGGTGTGTTGGGCGTCATTCCCGGCTCGATGGGCGACGCGGGGTACGTCGTGCGCGGACGCGGGTCGGTGGAAGCGCTCAACTCGGCGTCGCATGGGGCGGGCCGCCGTATGAGTCGCCGGGCCGCCTTCGAGTCGATTACGAAGACGACGCGGGATGCCTACCTGCGCGAGCGAGGCATTACGCTGCTTGGCGGCAATGTGGACGAGTCGCCACAGGCATACAAAGACATCGAGACGGTCGTCGCAGCGCAGAGTGATCTGATCGATGTGCTGGGCAAGTTCACGCCGCGACTGGTGCGTATGGCGGAAGAGGCGGGCGAGTTCTAACACCGCCCGTCCGCCTCCCGCTGTGCGGGACAAAGTGAACTTATAGGCGTCTGAAAGGTGTCTGGAGATGGCTACCATGCGGATACGTCCACTCGATACATCGCGCGATTTTCCCGCGCTGGCGGCGTTGCTGGCTGTGCGCGATCCCGAGCCGCCAACGCCTGAGCTGCTTCAGGAGTGGGAGGGCAACGCACCCGCCGGACTGGTCCGGCAGCGGCTCGCAGCCTTCGATGAGCTAGGCGACGCGGACGCTGCGACGATGGTGGGATTCAGTGATGCCGCGAGCTGGCCATGGGAGCCACCGCATCAGTTCTGGATATCTACTGTCGTAGCGCCAGGTCATCGGCGACAGGGTCTGGGCGCCCAACTGACCGAAGCTGCGCTTGCCTTCGCCAGAGAGCAGAGGGCAACACAGCTGGTTGCCGAGGTACGCGACAACGTGGCCGAGGGTCTGCACTTTGCCGAGCGCTATGGCTTTCGCCGGGATCGCCATATCTTCGAGTCTCGGCTTCATCTGGCTGACTTCGACGAGCAGCGATTCGCGGATGCGGTGGCGCGTGTGGAGGCGGAAGGCATTCGCTTCCTATCACTGGCTGACCTTGGCGATGCCGAGGAGGCACGGCGCGAGCTCTACGACCTCAACGCCACACTGGCGCGAGATACCCCTGGGCGTGACGGTGACTTCATGCCCTTCGAGCAGTTCCAGAAAACCGTCTGTAGCGCGTCGTGGTATCGCCCTGATGGGGAGATTGTCGCGGTGACAGGCGATTCCTGGATCGGCATGGCGGCGGTTGGCTACTTCGCGAATACCAACTCAATGTATAATATGTTCACCGGGGTTGATCCCGCCTGGCGCGGCAGGGGAATCGCTTTGGCGCTCAAGCTGCTAACTATCGCCTGCGCCCGCCGCTATGGCGCCGCCTACATCAGCACCAACAACGACTCGGAAAACACGCCGATGCTGGCGATCAACCGCACGCTCGGCTACCAACCGGAGCCGGGCTACTACCGGATGCTCCGCGAGCCAGCGTTCTAGAGTAGCATGAATCCTGTAAGGGAGCTCTCTATGTCAGATGACCTGGGAAATCTCGCCAACACACGCGCCAGCTATGATCGCGTGGCCGAGGAGTACGCGGCGCGCATCGCGGGGGAGCTGG
The DNA here is from genome assembly GCA_036557205.1 of Ktedonobacterales bacterium. Taxonomy (GTDB): domain Bacteria; phylum Chloroflexota; class Ktedonobacteria; order Ktedonobacterales; family JADMIN01; genus DAHUXT01. The sequence continues at coordinate 21,375 of DATBIB010000008.1, forward strand.
CAGGTAAGCCGCTGGACCGTGCGTTGCTTGCCTGCTTTGTCGAGCAGGTTGGCAATCTGGGCGTCATCGCGGATATCGGCTGTGGCCCCGGACATGTCGCCGCTTACCTGCATGGGTTGGGCGCGCAGGTCGTTGGGGTTGACCTTTCGCCGGAGATGGTGGCAATTGCCCGGCAACGCTCGCCGACGATTCCTTTCGAACAGGGGTCGATGCTGGCGCTGGCGACGCCCGATGCGTCGTGGAGTGGCATCGTGGCGCTCTATTCGATTATCCACCTGCCACCGGAGAATCGTCCGCGGGCGCTGGCGGAGTTCCACCGCGTGCTGCGTCCGGGCGGGCTGCTCCTGCTGGCGTTTCACATGGGTGATGAGCAACGCCATGTGAATGAGTGGTGGGGCCAGGAAGTCTCGCTGGATACCTGGTTTCTCCAGCCGCGCGAGATTGAGTCGCTGCTACGAGACGCCGGATTCACGGTCGAGATGTCGCTGGTACGGCAGCCATACGCGCCGGATGTCGAGCATCAGAGCCAGCGGGCCTACATTCTCGCGCGCAAACCGGCGGAGTGATTCTCAGCCGCATACCCGATCACTATAAGGTGGATGGCGTGTCCGATGCTTCGAGGAGGGAGAGTGTCTCACCGAGCCAGCGGATATACGCCTCTTCGTACGCCACACCCAGCCGAGCGGAAAGCGCGATGTACCAGTCGGCAGGGCGCTCAGATTCAGCACCTGTGTTCATGATGACCGCGGCGTGCTCGCTGTGGGCGCGCACCTCCTCGTGCATCTCGACGAGCCGCTGTTCATGGTAGGCAAGCATCTGCCGTAGGCTTGCCGCCAGCGCATCCGGGGGCGCGAAACGGCCCAACGCCAATTTGAGCAGGAACTCGTCTCGGATCTGCGGTGGCGCTGCTGGACGACGCTGCCAAGCAGCCAGGGCATCGCGCCCGCTCGGTGTCACTGTGTAGACTTTGCGGTCGGGCCGCTGCTCCTGTTCTTCGCGCTCCATCATCACCCAGCCGAAGTCGGTGAGCCGACGCAGCTCGGTATAGATCTGGCTGTGCGCGGCGCTCCAGATAACGCCTAGCCCACGGTCGAACCAGCGCTTCAGGTCGTAGCCCGACATCGGCCCCCACTCGGCCAGCAGCCCCAGCACCGCGTAGGTGATCGGGTAGCCATCTTCACGATCAGCCTGTATCCGTGCCATCCTCGATCACCCTCTTTCTATCGTCCAGGGCAACGTAACCCGGTTACCCCTTGACATCTTGTACTCAATGCCATTATACTTCTTCCAGCTATATGATTGCCAGTCATAATACCGCCAGTCACAACATGGCCGCGTCTTCAAGATAGGAGAGGGAGCATCACATGACTATCGCGTTCAGAAATCCGCTGTTCGAGGCGCAGGTAGTGCGCGCTCTTGGCCACGTCTACTATGGCGGAGCCGATGTGGGAGAGTGCCTCGCCATCGCCGCGCGTGTTAAAGAGGACGACACGAATAGCTGGTATCGGGAGTGGTTCGCCGCGGGCGAGCGGCTCGGCGCGGGTGGCGACCAGAGCCGAGCGGCTGGCCACCCAGTGAGTGCGCGTGAGGCGTACCTGCGCGCCTCCAATTACTTCCGCACGGCGGGCACTGTGCTACTCGGCGCGCCTGTTGATCCACGCCTCGTGATCTCCTATGGCCGCCAGCGCGACGCCTTTCGCCAGGCGATAGCGCTCTTCGATACGCCAGCCGAGATTATCGGAATCCCCTTCGAGGGCCATATGCTGCCGGGCTACTTCTTCGCAGTGGATGCGTCGGGGACGCCGCGCCCAACGCTCATCCTCACTAGTGGCTACGACTCGACCGCGGAAGAGCTTTACTTTTTCTCGGTCGCTGCCGCGCTACGCCGTGGTTACAATTGTCTCTGCTTCGACGGGCCTGGCCAGGGAGGCGCGCTGTTGCACGAGGGGCTGCCCTTACGTCCCGATTGGGAGCAGGTCGTGGCTCCTGTCGTCGATTTCGCGCTTGCTCGCGCCGACGTTGACCCGCGGCAGGTGGCGCTCATCGGCCTGAGCCTTGGCGGCTATCTCGCCCTCCGCGCGGCGACTGGAGAGCATCGGCTGGCCGCATGTATTGCCGACCCAGGCCAGTACGACCTGTTGGAAGCGATCCGCTCGCGTCTGCCGCTGCCACGCGCGATCCGCGCGCGGGCGCCTGACGTTCCCTGGGCGTTGCTACTGCCCATCTTCGCTGTGATGAAGCGACGCCCCTTCCTGGCGTGGACTTTACGGCGCGCGCTGCTGGTTCACGGCGTGAATTCCCCGCGCGAATACCTGCGCGCCGCGGCCACCTTTACACTGGCGGGGCGCATCGCCGACATCACCTGCCCGACATTGATCTGCGACGCGGCGGACGACCCGATCTCCGCCTTCGCGCGCCAGACGTATGAGGCGTTGCGCTGCCCGAAAGCGTACGAACGATTTACCGCTGAGGAAGGCGCGGGTGAGCACTGCGAGATGGGCGCGCGGAGCCTCTACCATCAGCGTGCCTTTGATTGGCTCGACATGGCGCTCGCACATCAGGGATCGGTCACTGATAGCGCGTCCGCTGTACTTTCCGTTGGATGAAAGAGAACCGACTATTCAACGGTCGATTGGCTCTTGGCATGTGATGCATACGCGCAGCCGCCCAGGGCGATCCCTGAACGGCCACGCGCACGATGTATCGCGAAAATCAATCACGAACGTTACGGTAGGCTCACGGGCATGTCGCCAGGTGTAATCGCCGTAGAGCCGGTGGCATGGGCGCCAGCTCCCAGTGGGAATTGCGCGATGGTATCAGACGCGTCGAGGTACTGAAGTGTGCTGGCATAGAAAGCCTGGCTGTCCGCGCGCCATGCCGGGCGGGAGAAACCATTCGGCGAATCGTAGAAGCGGGTGGCTCCCCCACTCATTGGGCCAGACGCCACATTGGGCGCTGGATCAGCGCTCGTGACGGCAACCTGCGCGCCGTCGGGCGAGACCGCGAGATACGCCGGGTCGTTCGATGTGAGGCTCGGCAAGATACTCACCGCGCTGCTGCCATCCACGTTGGCGGCGTACCAGTGCGACGTTTGGGTCATACCGCTGCCACCACCAGTGACGGTTGACGCAAGCGATTGATAGGCGATATGCGCGCCATCGGCTGAGACATCCCAGCCGCCGTAGAAAATCTCGCCTTCAGCGCCTCCCCAGGTTCCGGCCGTCCCAATAGTGATAGGCGCGCCAATGGCGGTATGCGAGGTCAGATCATAGCGGTGAATCAGCTCGGGAACGACCGGGCTGGCGGGAACGCTGACGCCAGTGTACGTCATGTAGAAGAGCGTCGAGCAGCGGACGACCCCTTCGATGGCGCCATCTGTGCCTGCAAGCGTGGTAAGGGTATTTGTCGTCAGGTCGTAGCTTTGCGCAGGAGCGCTGACCCCGCTAAAGATAATCAGTGTGTGGTCATCCGCCCAGGCAAAGAGGCGCTGCGGCTGATCTGACTGCGCGTTCGTGATAGGATGCGCGAGCGGGACTTTGGTCACGGCGTGGGTGCTGGTATCGACTATGTAAGGGTTGAACTCGACCGAAAAGGGAACGTACTGGGTGATCGCTACGGCGAGGTGGTGCGCGTCGGGCGCAACGGCGATGAGAGTTGGCGTCGGCGCATTGCCAACCGCGTTCTCATCTTGAATCCCCAGCGGATAGACAAAGTTGCTGAGGGTTGCCATCGCCGCGCTGGCGGGGATGCGTCCGACCACCTGTTGTGCGTGGACCCAGACCAGCGCGCTTCCGGTCGCCGCGGTTGCGCAGGGAATCGGTGTCGCAGTTGGGACCGCTGATCCACCAGGTGTGGTTGTCGCGCCGATACTGCACGCGAATAACGGCAGCGCACAGCAGCCTAACAGAATGACCAATCGGATGAGACCAAGCCTGTGACTTCTCAAGACATTCTCCTCTCGCCGTGGCCCGTGCATCACTACCCCAGACAACAGGCCCGGCGCACTACGCTCGTTCACGCAAAAAGACCGTGGAACACAGATGACAGATGCCGCGTGCGCGTGGTGGAATTGGATATGGATTCAGAGATCATGCTGGCGAGGCTCCAAGCAAGCGCGGCGCTGTGACAGCGAGTATAGGGGGTCAGGCAAACGAAATCAAGTGACCCGCGGCACAACGTGACCTTGGCCACACTCGGGAAGCGCGTGTCTGCATGCACGGACCTTCCGCGATGCTATGTGTGGAGGTAGAGAAGGAGCGAGAGGAGCGCAATGGCGATGGGCTAGCCGCCGCCGACACGTTGGGTCGAGGCCGCTGAAACAATTGCTCGGCCCAACGCGCCTGTCTTCAGAACATCCTGGCGATGTCCCGTTGGCGGAATGTCACGGGCGACTCTGCGCGCTTGCGCCTGAAGGTGTAGCGCCATTGGAAGAACTGGCAGCGTTGGCAGCGTCGGCAGCGCTGGTCTCAGCGGCCTCGGCGGTGGCATCGACCTGGCTTGCAGCTTCGGTGGTGTGCTGCGCGGTGTTGGTATGCTCGATGAACGGCCTGAGCAGGTTCGTAAACTCGGCGGGCACCACCAGCTTGGTGGATGGCGACGCGCCGAGCGCCTTGAGCGCATCCAGGTATTGCAGGCTCATCGTCTGATTGTCGAGATGGTCCGCGACCGAAGATATCTGCGCCAGCGCCTGCGAATATCCCTCGGCGCGCAGGATGGCCGCCTGGCGCGCGCCCTCGGCTTCGAGAATCGCGGCCTGCTTTTGGCCATCGGCGACGCGCACTGCGGCGTCGCGCTTGCCATCGGCCTCGAGGATGATGGCGCGGCGGCTGCGCTCGGCGGACATCTGGCGGGTCATCGCCTCCTGAATCTCGTGCGGCGGCGTGATTTCGCGGATCTCAACGGCTGTGACCTTAATGCCCCACCGCTCGGTGACCTCGTCGAGCTTGCCGCGCAGGGTGGTGTTGATATCCTCGCGGCGGGAAAGCACCGCGTCGAGCAGCATATCGCCGACAACCGCGCGCAACGTCGTAATCGCGATGCCGCGCGAGGCGTTTTCATACTGCTGCACGTTGATGACGCTCGATGCGGGATCCACGATCTTGGAGTAGATCAGAAAGTCGATGGCGAGCGTGGCGTTGTCCTGGGTGATGCAGGCCTGCGGTGTGACATCGAAGACGCGCTCACGCAGATCGGTGCGAATGCCGCGATCAACGACTGGAATGAGCAGAACCAGGCCCGGACCGCGCGCTCCCACCAGGCGGCCCAGCCGTAGCACAACCAGGCGCTGATACTCTGGCACGACGCGAATCGCCATCCCGACAAGGACAACGCCCAGGAGAATGACGAGAACGGCGATTACAAATGCTATTGCCGACATGGCGGCGCCTCCTCTACGAAAACGTGAGACTCACGCGCTATGTGTGTGACATCTAAAGCAGTGATTCATCGGGCAACCTCCACTCATAAGGCCGGTGCACGCGGAGCGTTATTCCTTCCACCGCGAGCACTTCCACTGTCTCGCCTGCCTCAATCGGCCCGACCTCCGCGACGGCGCTCCACTCCTCGCCGTTCACGCGCACAGTCCCACGCAGCGCCAGGTCGGTGGTCGCCACACCTTCCTTCCCGAGCAACGCCTCGCTCCCACTCCTGCTCGGCAGATGCCGCGTACGCAGCACGGCGCGCACGACGACGAGGATATAACTACTCACCGCCAGCGTGCCGAGGCCAATGAGCCACGGACTGATGGACCTGTCGGGCGTTGCGGGCGCTGGACTCGCGAACGGAGTGAAAAGCAGCAGCGATCCCGCGACGAAAGCGATGACACCACCGAGCGCGATCAGGCCAAACTGTGGTGAATGCGCCTCGGCGACGAAGAGACCGGCGGCGAGGACAAGAAGCGCCACACCGACCCAGTTGACGCCCAGCATGCTGAAGCCCAGCACCGCCAACGCCAGCGCAATCCCGCCGATAATGCCTGGAAAGAGGGTTCCTGGGTGGTGGAACTCGCCGACAAGGCCGACGATCCCCAGGATGAAGAGGAGGTATGCCACGTTGGGATCCGCCAGCACCGAAAGAAACGGCCCTGGCATTGAGAGAAGCGTCATCGGCATCGCTCGCCTCGCAATCCAGCTCTCATGTTCGCTTTGCTGGTCTGTTCGTCAGGTAGTGAGGCATCTATGAGCCAACGAGCAACAACCAGCATCCTGCTTGAATGTCACCGGCCGGAGCGAATACTCCCTTTGATTGAACCGTCTGTGAAACGCCCTACTCGCTATGTAGTATACGTCTAATCACGAACATCAGCAGCACATTCGGATTGCGCGAAGAGATACCTGAAGGAAGAGTGTCGTACTCTCCCTTATGTATATACGAAGCCTTGTAACAGTACGTTGCAGGATGCTTCGCTGGTGTTGGCCATGCACGGGAAGGCGCCATCAAGTTCATTCACAGGGCGTAGCGCACAATATAGCCGCCACTAATACTTGTAGAAATGCTGGCTCGCCTCATCGTCGGGCGGCATGTCGGCGAAGTGCTGGCATTCCAGTCGCTTGACCGCGAGGTAGGCGCTCATCTCAACCCGGCCAAGAGCATCGGCCAGCACGGCGTCTTGCTCCAGCGCATCAAGCGCTTCGCCGAGGGTGGTTGGCAATCGGCTGATGTGGCGTTGCTGGCGTTCTTCGTCACTCAGGTTCGCTGGATCAACATCCACGGGATCGCCTGGATGCAGTTCGCGGCGGATGCCATCCAGCCCAACCGCGATCAGTGCACCAAGCGCCAGATACGGGTTGCCACTGTGGTCGGCTGGTTTCAGCTCGAAGTTGGTTGACTCCGCTTCTCGTCCCCAGAAGGGCGAGGGGATGCGTATCGCGCCCTCCCGATTGTCGAACCCATAGGCGGTGTAGGCGGAGCTCCAAAAATGCGGCAGCAGCCGACGGTACGAGTTGGGGCTGGCGCAGGTGAGCGCAAGCAGCGCTGGCAGGTGGGCCAGCACACCGCCGATGAACGCGTAACCTAGCTGGCTGATTCCGCCCTGCCCCTGAGGATCATGCAGCAGGTTTTGCCCCGCGTTGGCGGCGCCTGGGAGTCCCCACAAGCTGAAATGGATGTGGGCGCCGCTGCCAGCCTGGTCGAGAAACGGCTTCGCGGCGAACGAGGCCAACACGCCATGCCGCTGGGCGACGCCACGCACGGTCTCACGCACCAGCAGCACGTTATCCGCCGCGCGCAGGGCATCCGCGTGATGGATGGACAGTTCTTGCTGGCCGGGGCCAAGCTCTGGCATGAACTGCTCGACCTGAACGCCTTCCTGTTCCAGCGCCGCCAGGATATCGTCGATGATAAACGCTGACGAGTCGAAGCCAATGCTGCTGTAGCACAGGCTCCGGTCGTAGGGCGCGTAGCCGCCGTCTTCGGTTTGACGCGCCAGGTAAAACTCGTGTTCCACGCTTGCTTGTACGGCAATGCCTAGTTGCGCCGCCGCCGCGATCATGCGCTTGAGGAAGCTGCGTGGACAGGCGCTCCATGGCTGGCGGTCTTGCTGCGAATAGAGGTCGCAGAGCATCATGCCCGTGTTTGGCGCATAGGGCAGCACAACGAAGGTATCCGGGTCTGGCACGAGCCGAAACTCGCCGACTGGTCCCATGCCGTCAACCGCCGCCAGCGCATCGAAACCCGCGAACGCCTGCATGGCGAGCGACTGACCGATTCCCTCCGCCATGCGGTCTTTCAGCCCGTCGATATGGGTGGCTTTACCGCGTATGATGCCACCATTGTCGCAATACATGAAGCGCACCAGGCGCAGATGCGCCTCTTCCGCGCGTTGGAGAACGGTCTCGCTGTCCATAGCATTTCTCCAGGTTTAGCGCATGTGCCTGCCAGGCTACTGCTAACTGCCGTATGATAGCCGATGGATGATAGAAGAGACGGTATACGCGCAAACAGGTTGACTACAGTGTACGACTGTTACGGCTTCGACCGCTATGAGCTGCTTAGTCAAAATATGCTCTCAAGCCGATGCCATGCGAATTGAAGCGGACAAGAAGGGTGGCGACGATGGAAGCGCTAGACCTGACCGATATTCCAGTTGTAGACGAACACTGCCATGGATTTTATCGGATGCAGCAACCGGCTGATGTCATGGCATGGCGCCGCCACTTCACGGAGTCCGCGGACAAAAGCGTGCGGCAGGAGCATGTTCCTTCCACGCTCTTCTACCACCGGCTGATCCGCGAGTTGGCGCTGTTCTTCGGCTGCGAGGCCACGGAGTCAGCCGTCCTGAACGCGCGCAATCGCTACCAGGCCGACGACCTCATCCGTTCGTTGCTCCAGGCGGGCAACATCGAGACACTGCTGATCGATCAGGGATATCCGGTAGCCGATCTACTCATGCCCGATGCGGATGTCGCGACACTGGCGGGCTGTCGGGTGGGTGCGTTCCTGCGGCTGGAAAATCTGATGCAGGAGCTGATCGCGGAGCACGATACGCTGGATGCTGTCGCCGACGCGTTGCGCGCGGCGCTTGCGGATGTGCGCGCTCAGGGCTATGTTGGCCTCAAGAGTATCGTCGCCTATCGCACCGGACTGGATATTCGCTGGTGGGACGGGTCCGAGGCGCTGGAATCGTTCACACAGGCGCGCCAGGAAGCGGTCGATCAGGGACATTTACGCCTGCAACACAAGCCACTGCTCGATACGCTGCTGCACGTGGCATTCGCCGAGGCGGCGCGACAGGAGCTTCCGGCCCAGTTCCACACCGGCTATGGCGATACCGACGCCGATATGCTGCTGGCGAATCCGCTGCATCTGCGTGCGGTGCTGGAGCATCGACCCTATCGCGGCATGCGCGTGGTGTTGCTGCATGAATGCTATCCGTACACGCGCCAGGGCGGCTATCTCGCGGCGGTCTATGAGCACGTCTACCTTGACCTGTCCTATGGCATTCCATTTCTCAGCTACGGCGAGATGCTCGCGTTCACCCGTGCCGCGCTGGGTGTAGCGCCTACCTCGAAGCTGCTCTACAGCTCGGACGCCGTTGGGATTCCCGAACTCCACTGGATCAGCGCGCAGGATGGCCGCCGTATTCTGGGCCAGGCGCTGGGTGAATCGGTAGCATACGGCGAGCTTACACTCACCGAGGCTGAGACGGCTGCCAGAGCGGTGCTCCATGACAATGCGGTGCGTCTCTATCAGCTAACCTACTAAGTTGCTCATACGGTTACGTTGAATAGCAGAGGTCACATCGCTTGCTGCTTTCGGATGCACGGACATAGACTCGACTGCGCTGTTGTCTTGCATCACCTTCATCTTTTCCCAGTTCGCTCTATTGACCAGTGTATGTGCTTGATTCTGCGGATGATTCTGCGGGTTATACGTGGCGTTTCGCTTCGATATCGGAGACCATAGTTCATAGCCCTTACTGATTAGTTGCATCACTATGACAACGTCACATCATTCATATCAAGGGAGGGGAATAGCTCATGCTATGCACTCGCGGACGAAAGCCGACGCGACGAACACAACCGAACCCGCTTATTATGAGGGTGTTTCTGTGCACCTCGCTTCTCCTGCTCTTGAGCGCCTGTGGCACGTCGGTTATACCTACTTCTGGTGCGCCAACTCCAGTTCCTGGCGCCGTGCGGTGGAAGGCGAAGGCTATCGATACCCAGTACAGCGCGCCAGTGGCGGTGGCAGATGGGATGGTCTATGTCGGCTCGCCAGATCAAACCGTGATCGCATTGGATGCTCGCAGTGGGGCGCAACGCTGGCAGGTCCATCTAGATGTAGATCCTCCTTTCGATAAATTACCTCCCTTTGTATGGACGGTAGCGAATGGAATGGTGTACGTGGTCTCAGTGAACCAGGGCTCAGTGAACCAGCTTGGCAGCCTTGGCAACGCTGTCTACGCATTGGATGCGGCAACCGGCGCGCAACGCTGGCGGGTTCAGACGAATGACTCGCTTTCCGCGGCGACAGTGGCGAGTGGCGTGCTCTATTTTGGCTCGTGGTCCCTAACACTCTATGCATTCGACGCGGCGACGGGCGCCGAGCTTTGGCAGGATCACACTGGCGCCGACAAGTTTTCCGCTCCAGCGGTGGCGGACGGAATGATATTTGAGGCCAGCCCGATGGGAAACGGCTTCGTTTATGCGCTGGATGCGGCCACCAGAACGTTACGCTGGCAAGCTCAAGCGGGCAATTGTTGTGCGGCGCCGACAGTCGCGCATGGCGTAGTGTATGTCGCCTCAAATGACAACTTCGTCTATGCGTTCGATGCGGCGACAGGCGCACAACGTTGGCGGGTACATACTGGCACAGAAAACCTGTCTACGCCGACAGTGGCGAATGGAGTCGTCTACTTTGGCTCATATGACCATTTTGTCTACGCATTGGATGCGGCAACCGGCGCGTTACGTTGGCGTTTCCAGACTAATGATTGGATTTTGACAGCGCCAACGGTAGCCAACGGAGTCGTCTATGTCAGTCCAATGGGGAGCGACCACTACGTGTATGCGCTGGACGCAGCGACGGGAAAGTTACGTTGGCGCTTTGAGACTGGCGGAGTGATTTATGCTCCGGCGGTGGCGAATGGGATAGCGTATGTTGGCTCCACAGATGGCTTTCTCTACGCGCTGAATACCTGATCCTCAGCATAGCCTGAGTTGCGGTGGGTTCTGCTCACCTATCTTACGGGCGGTCGAAGATCTCATGGCCGCCGACTCGCCGCCAACGGATATGCTTCTCTCCGGGCCGTTGTTCAGGGCCGTAATCGAAGGTGGCGCGCCCATCCTCTCCTTCCCATGTCATCTCGAAGATGTTGGGATTATTCTGCATGGGCTTGACACGTAAACTACCGCGAAACGAGCCGCGCCGCAGGTCGATGACAAATTTCTTCACCGCCAGACGGAAGGCTTTCTTTTGCGCATCGGTCAGCTTGGCATAGTCGCGGTGAAAGTCTGGAAGTAGTTCACTCGTCGGCATGGTCTGCCGTTTCGAGCTTTGCCAGTTCAGCTAATTCCTCGTCGTCCGCTCCCAACGCACGCAAGAGTTCGTCATCGGTGTAAAAGATTGTTCCCAGCGTTTCTGTCAGCGCATTGACCATCCGTCTGAGAAGTTGTTCTGGTGTCTCCTGGTCACGCGCGGCTACCTGACGCAAGGTTTCATACTGTTCGTCGGTAAGTTCGATGATATGGCTCATGTGCTGCCTCTCAAATGGGAATGCACGACAAGGCTTACGCCATCTCACTGTACCACGAGATGAAAGAGGTGACCGTTTGCGACAGATGGCTGGCGCTACAGCTTCGGGATGAGGGGACCGAACTGGTCCGCGGTGGGTTCCGCTCAACAGAACCACGGCTCGCTCAAGTGGGGAATAGGTCTGCGTGCGCGTCGTGACGTGCCGCTAGTGCCAGATATGCCTGCGCCCACCAGCGCCGGTTCCCACGCGTCCAGCCGTTCCGCTGCCAGGCGACGGATGGCGGCGAACGTAACTGCGATTGGCTCGCGCTGGCTGGCGGCACGCTCGACCAGCGCCTGGACCTCGCGCTGCAACGCATCCATGCGGGGGTCGGGATGCTGCCAGGTGTAGCTGAGCGCCTCCTCATCCAGCGGGCCGAGCCATCCTCGACCATCGGGGTCGTCCAGCAGGGCAGAGTTGGGCGGCACGAGCAAGCGGATAGCATACTGGACCGGGTCAACATGCTCCACCAACCCATGTTCGGCGATGAAGCCCAGCACGTCGAAGTAGTCACTGGCGGTCGTCCATGGCGTGAAGGCGACGAAGGTGGGGCGCATTGGGATGCCCGCATCGTCCAAGATGGCCAACGCCTCGGCTACGTCCGTGCGGCTATGCCCTTTCTTCAGGTGGCATAGCACTCCCTCGCTCAGCGATTCAACCGCCGAGACGACGAAGGCGCAGCCGAGCGCGGCTAACTCCGGGAAGATCTCGCGCCGCTCGAGAATATGCTCGACCTTGATCGTCGCGTCGAACGTCACATGTGGAAATTCAGCGTGCAGCGCGCGGACGATCTCCAGCGAGTGGCGCGGGCCGTTGAGGAAGTCGGGGTCGCCGAAGGTGATGTGCCCGACGCCAGCGCGCACCTGGGCGCGGATATCTTCCAGCACGAGCGGACGCGGAATCGCGAAGAAGCGTCCGCCGTAGACCGGTGTGATCGGGCAGTGCGCGCAGGTGTGCAGGCAGCCGCGCGTCGCCTCGACATAGCCCGCTGGGACTACCTCGTCGCCGCGCACCAGATAGGCATAGGACTGTGGCGCAGGCAGTGAAGCGCGTTCTGGCGCGATATAAGCCAGCCGCCGCAAGACTGGCGACGCATCGTGGTCGCGGGTGCGCACGCCGGGGATCGCATCGGGCGCGTTGCCATTCGACGATTCGAGTGACTCGGCCAGCGCCAGCAGCGCCTCCTCATACTCGCCACCGATGATCGAGTCGGCAACGGTGCGCAGCAGATAGTTGGCGTTGAGGGTGGCGTAGAGACCGTAGAAGCAGACGTGGGCGGTGGGATTGAGCGTGCGGACGCGCGCGGCGACGTGCGTGCCCAGCCGTAGTGCGGTATGCATCGGCGCGGAGATAGCGACCAGTTTCGCCGCTGTGATGGCGTCATCGGATAACTCGGAGACGGAGGTGTCAACCGCGACCGGAGAGAACCCGGCCCGGCGCAGCATCGCGAGCGGCGAGGCGAGGTTGCGCGGCTGGTGGCCCAGTTCGTAGCAGGCTACCAGCAGGATGGCGCCTGGTGCTCTCATTTCTTGCGCGCGGGCGCGCCACCCTTCCCTTTCGCTCCGCCAACTCCCTCGGGCACCCAGCCCTCCGGCATCTGCGCGTCCTCGCCGAAGAAGAATTTCTCCATCTCCTGGCGCAGAATCTGACGGGCATCGGGGTCGGCCAGATTCAGTCCATAATGGTTGATGAGCAGGCGAGAATGATCCTGCCACATCTCCCAGGCCTCCTGAGAGACGTTATCATAGATACGCTGGCCAAGCTCACCGGGAACCGGAGGTTTCTCCAGCCCTGGCAGCTCGCGGCCCAGCTTGACACAATGTACCATTCGCGCCATGTTGCTCTCTCCTGTCCGGCCGCCGCCGGCGTGCGCAATTCCCGCATATGTCGTACTAAGAGCATACTACATCTATGCGAGGCGTGGCGAGACAATTGCATCATGCGCTGACATGCTCAATACTCTGGCGGGATGCTGTGATGAAAGGTGAGCGTATGGTGGAGACGACCGTCTCGCACCGCCGACAGATGCGCGCGCGGATGGCGATCAGCCTGATAGCGCTGACGGCCAGCGCTGTCACGCTCATCTCGTGGATGCTGCGGGTTGCCTCGATGCTGCACGGTGGCGGTCGCTACGACTTCTCGACCTACTATGCCGCCGCCTGGGCGCTCCGGCACGACATCCACGCCAACATCTACGATGCCAGCGTGCTGGCGCAGGCAGGCGCGGCTGCTCACACCCTCGTCAGTCCACCGTTGCCATACACCTATCCACCGCTGTTTGCCATTGTGCTCAGTCCCTTCACGGTGCTGCCGTTCAAGACGCTGGCGGCGCTCTGGCTGGCGTTGAATTGCGCGCTCTGGCTGGTGGTCGCGGTGGTGCTGGCGCGCGAAATTGCCTTGCTGCTGAGTGGCCGCATCCACCTGCCCGATGGAGACTCCAGCGAGAAGCGAACGCTCAGCGTCGTGCTCGCCAATCCCATTCCCCTGGTGGCTCTGGCGCTGGCGCTGCTGCTTTGCCTGCCCAATGAGCCAGCGATACAGACCACGCTGACCGGGCAGATCAACCTGCTGGTCTTGCTGCCGCTGGCGCTCGTGCCCGAACTGGAGCGGCGCGGACATCTCCGCTGGGTCGGTGCGATGATCGCCATCGCCGCGATCCTCAAGTTCACCCCGGCCATCTTGCTCCTCTATTTTGCGTTGCGGCGCCGCTGGCAGGTCGTCTATGCCGGGCTGGCTATTCTCGCCGGGCTCGTGTTGCTCTGTGTCGTCGTGGTTGGTCTGGGTGTGGCGCTGGAGTCGGTCGGGCAGGCGCTGCATGTCGGGACATCGGATGCCAGCCTTGGTCATAACGAGGCGCTGCTGGGGCCGCTCGTAGGCGCGCTGTCCACCACATTTCCCGGCGCGCAATCGCTCTTTCGTGCGTTGGAAACCGTGGCATTGCTTGCGCTGGCGCTGGGCGCTGCATTGATCCTGTGGCGGCGCTGGCGTCCGGTGGGTGACGCGGTGGCTGATCACGAGAAGGATGCGGCGGGCTATGGCATGGCGCTCTGCGCGATGGTCATCCTTTGGCCAACCGTCTGGGTGCATCACTACGTCTGGGCGCTGCCCGCAGCCGCCGTCGCGCTGGCGCTGGCCGTGCTCTGGATCCCCAGGCGCCGCGGTTTCTGGCGAATTGCCTTGCCGCTCTTCACGGCGCTATGCTGCTACCTGCTCGTCGTCACGCTGCCGTATCAATGGGATACTACCGCCTCACCCGCCGTGACGACTTATCTGGGGTTGCCGCTCCGGCCGCTCCTGCTCAGCCTGCACGCGCTTGGCACGCTGGGGATACTTGGACTGCTAAGCTACTGGTATTCAGCGCCGTCGTCTATCGATGCCACAAGCGGCCCTGGGTCGCGTGATATGCTGGAGAGGCCGGGCCGCGGCGGCTGAATCCCCGCGAGTGCAGCACATATGGCTGAGATGGATAATGAGAAGGCTAGAAGAGACACGATGACGAGCAATGGCACGGCGATTCTCGGTGGCGGCGCGCTGGGGCTGGCGCTGGCGTGGCGGCTGGCGCGCGCGGGCGAGCGCGTGGTGGTCTATGAGCGCGAACCGGTGGCGGGCGGGCTGGCGGCGGGCTTCCGCGTCGGCGATTCGCAGGGCGGCCCATGGCTCGAAAAGTTCTACCATCACCTCTTCCGCACCGACCGCGACGCTATTGCCTTGATAGGTGATCTGGGGCTGGCGGAGAAGCTCTACTGGGGCCACCCAAACACCAGCTCGCTGATCGACGGCAAGCCCTGGCGGCTGGATGGCGCGTTGCCAGTACTAAAATTCTCGCCACTGCCCATCGTTGATCGTCTGCGGCTTGGGGCGGTTGCCGCGCTGATGAAGGCGCTGCCCAACGCGGATCCACTGGAAGGCGTTACCGCGTCGGCGTGGCTGCGGCGCTGGCTTGGCCCGCGCGCCTATGCCCTCGCCTTCGAGCCACTCTTTCGCGGCAAGTTCGGCGCCTATGCCGATGAGATCGCGATGCCGTGGTTCTGGGCGCGGATTCACTGCCGCACCGCTGCGCTTGGCTATCTGCGTGGCGGCTTCCAGCAGGTGTATGAGGCGCTGGTTGCGGGCATCCAGACTCATGGCGGTGAGGTACGGCTGGGAGTGACGGTAGATTCGGCCCGCCCGACCGATGGCGGTGACTGGCTGGTGACGACGGCCGTGGGCGAGGAGCGTTTCGCGCGGGTTGTCTCGACGCTGCCGACGCGAGTGACGTTCAAGGTGGCGCCCGACTTGCCTGGCGACTTCCGCGAACGCTACGACTGGGGGTTGGCCTACGGCGCGCACTGTCTGATTCTGGCGCTGGATCGCCAGTTGATGAAGGATGTCTACTGGCTGAGCATCGCCGACGAGGGTTATCCATTCCTGGCGGCGGTCGAGCATACCAACTACATTCCGGCGGACGAGTATGGCGGGAAGCATTTACTCTATCTCGGCAACTACCTGCCGATGGACCATCCGCTCATGCGAGCCACGCCAGAGGAGGCGCTGGACCAGTTCGCGCCGTACCTCCAGCGGCTCAATCCGGCATTCTCGCGCGACTGGATCACCGACATGTGGGGATTCTCCGCACCCTTCGCACAGCCTATTGTCACCCGCGACTATCGCGCGCATATTCCGCCGCACGAGACGCCGCTACCGGGCTTCTACCTCGCCAACATGTTCCAGGTCTACCCACAGGACCGCGGCCAGAACTACAGCATCAAGCTAGCAAATGGGCTGGCAAAACGGCTGGCGCTGGGCGGATGAAGGCCTTGCCCCGTACCTCACTTTCGCATACAATGTGCGCTGGAGGTGAACACATGGAACATACACGCTAACCGGCAGCCGATGAGCATCCCATACGCGGCGGCATAACCAGCCTGCGTGCCTTGTCGCTTCGTCTCTTCCACATCTCATCCCCTGACCGGTGACTCTGCCTGTGACCTGTTTTTCCGGGTTGTCTGGGCAGCGCGTGTGTTTCTCTGCCGGTCATGGACTCCCTGCCTCAGCACGAATACTCCGGCCTCCGACGCAGACGAGCATCCCGCCCAGGACACCCCGTTCCGCCAGTGTGGCGAAGGGGAATCACCTCCTATGTTGCTGACCGTTCGCAATATCACCAAAACCTTTGGCGCCGTCACCGTGCTCGACGGCGTTACGTTCGCGCTGGAACCCGGCGAGCACGTGGGGCTTGTCGGCGCGAATGGCGCGGGCAAATCCACCTTGATACGGATCATCACGGGCGAGGAAACAGCCGATAGTGGCGAGGTACAGCGCACCACCTCGACAGATTTGGGCTATCTGCCACAGACGCTGCCTGACATCGCTGGCCGGACGATTGACGGGCTGCTGGCCGATGCGCTGGGCGGGCTGCGCTCCATCGAGGCGCGCATGCGCACGCTAGAGGCGGAGATGGCAGGAGCCAGCGGTGAGGCGCTCGACGGACTGCTGGCGGAGTATGGGCAGCTCGCCAGCCAGTTTCAGGACCGCGGCGGCTATGAGATGGAGGCGCGCATGGATGCTATCCTTGCGGGTCTGCGGCTCGACTACCTGCCGCGCTCGCGCGACCTGGGGACGCTCTCTGGTGGCGAACGGGCGCGTGTTGGGCTGGCGCTGCTATTGCTCCGCGCTCCGGATGTGCTGCTGCTGGATGAGCCGACGAGCCACCTCGACGCCGCCAGCCTGGCCTGGCTCGAAGACTATTTAGCCGCGTACACGGGCGCGGCGCTGATGGTCTCGCATGACCGCCAGTTTCTCAATCGCAGCGTCAACCGCATCTTCGAGCTAGATGAATACACACACACTCTCAAGCGTTACGAGGGCGATTACGATGCCTACCAGCGGGCCAAGGCGGCGGAGCGCGAGGCCTGGGCGGAGACGTTCGCGCGCCAGCAGGAGGAGATCAAAGACCTGCGCAAGCGTATCCGCGAGTCGGCGCGACAGGTGGCCCATAATCGCAAGCCCAAGGACAACGATAAGATGGCGTACAAGGGCAAGGGCGAGTGGGTGGCGGACGCTGTCTCGCGTAACGTGCACGCCGCTGAGGAGCAGCTACGCCGCGTCGAGGCTGACCCGATTCCCAAACCGCCACGTCTGATGCGCTTCCAGCCGAAGTTTCGCGCCGAGGCATTGCGCGCGAATGCTATTGTACGGATGGAGCACGTCAGCAAGCGCTATGGCGACCGTCAGGTCTTGCGCGATGTAAGCCTCACGTTGCTGCCAGATGCGCGGGTGGCGCTGGTCGGGCCGAATGGCGCAGGCAAGACGACGCTGCTACGCATCCTGTTGGGGCTGGAGTCGCCCGACGAGGGGAGCGTCCGGCTGGCGCCGGGCGCGCGTATCGGCTATCTGCCGCAGGAGCCAGTGGTCGGCAGCGTCGAGCGCACGGTCTTCGAGGCGTATCGCGAGGGTCTGGAAGGCTACGAGTCGAATCTCGTCGCCGGGATTCTGGGCAACGGCCTCTTTCACCTGGAGGATCTGACGAAACCCGTGGCGCAGCTCAGTCCTGGACAAAAGCGCAAACTTGAGCTGGCGCGGTTGCTGGCGCTCGGCCCGAACGTCTTACTCCTGGATGAGCCGTCGAACTATGTCAGCCTGGATGTGCTGGAGGCGTTCGAGGCGGCGGTGCTGGCCTTCCCTGGCCCTATCCTGCTGATCACGCACGACCGCTGGCTGCTGAACCGCTTCGGCGGCGCTCTCTGGGAGCTTGCCGATGGACTCGTAAGCGAAGATGCTGCCAATATATCATCGGTGGGCAACTTGGGCGCGTAATTGCCTTGGGGAAAGTCAGTGTCAGGAGCCGAGTTGATGAGGTATTCAGGAAATGGCGGATGAGGTTGCCGGGCGACTGGGCGAAATCTCTATCGAGGATTTCCAGCGGGTGGATGTTCGTGTGGGGCGTGTGGTGACGGCGGAGCCGCTGAAGGGCGCACGCAAGCCCGCCTATGCGCTGCGCATCGACTTTGGCGCGGAACTTGGCGTGCGCCAGTCGAGCGCGCAAATCACCGAACACTATCAGCCGGAGGCGCTGATTGGGCAGCTTGTGCTGGCGGTCGTCAACTTTCCGCCGCGCCGCATCGCGGGCTTTCGCTCAGAGGTGCTGACGCTGGGTGTCGCCGATGACGCGGGAGCGGTTGTGCTGATCGCCCCGCGTTCAGATGTGCCGCTGGGCGCACGGCTCTTCTAAATCGGAAACGTCATTGGTGATATTCCATGCCAACTCAACCATTCGACCTGCCATGGTTACTCGCCGTGGCAGCGGAGCGTCTCTGTAATAGTAAGCACAGCAGCGCGCGGCGACAGGAATCTCATTCCCTCGGCTTTCTCGACTCGTCGCCCGCGTATTCTCACGTATTCTTACGCGATCCCATGAACACCATATGCGACCTTCGCAGAGGTCATTAAGGATGTGGAACTCGCAGAGTTGACCCTCCCCATGCCTAAAGGCAGGGGATTCCTACTTCAACGTGACGAGCCTCATAGTGGGTCTTACAGTCACTCCAGAGGCGTTACGTTCCCGTCGGCCCGACGGTACGTTCTCAGTCTGTTGTGAATTCAGAAGCTTGGTTATCGCATTCTGGCAACACTGGCAACACTGGCAACACTGGCAACGTGAGAAGAAAGGCGACACAAGACACGAGACACAACACGTGAAGACGCTAGTGCTTTTACCCGCGGGAACGATTTACCGCGGAACCGCCAAACACTATTCTCTTGTCAATGTGCCGGTAGCTCTATTCTCGCACAAGCAGACGAAAAGAGCAATTTGCCTAGTGCGAAAGGAGACGGCATTTCATCCCCATGCCTGAAGGAGGGGGTCTTCACGCCGAAGAATGATAACATGGCGCCAATCAACCGTGGCATTGGCAATTTCTCCTCGAGATCTACAGAAAAGCAGGTACTTGTACACAATTTATGGCGTTCCCTTGCCGTGGGAGGCAGTTTCATTCGTCTTCTATGATGTATGTGATGAAAGCAGTGCAGAGTCGCGCGCTTTTTGAGGGGAAGAGTTATGGGGCAGGGTGCAGCTTCACACCAGTCCAGGCGTCCAAAGGGCCGGATGCAGATCGTTCACCTGGCGGCGTCATTTTTCTTGCTGGCTATTATCTTTGTCATGAACGCCTGTGGATCGAATGCTCCTATAGCGCTCACCGAGAAAGCCGTTCTCGCGCAGGCCGATCAGCGCGGCCCCACATCCACGAACTCTACCCTTCTCATCCCGCGACATTATGATCGCCAGCGCGTGCAGACAATTGCCGAGTATGCCGACCAGATCATCAGCAAGATGTCCCTCGATGAGGAACTGGGCCAACTCTTCGTCGCCGAATACGTTGGCACCGACTTCAACGCGAACAACGCGGCGATGATCGAGCAGATGCACGCTGGCGGCATCATCCTCTACGCCTTTAGCATGCACGACGCCAAGCAGACTCAGGCGTTGATCGCGACCTCTCAGGCGCATGTCAAGATCCCCCTGCTGGTGACGGTGGACGAAGAGGGTGGCTGCGTTGACCGGCTGACACAAATCTATGGACCGCATCCAGGAGCGCCGCAGATTGGCGCCACCGGTTCTACGACCTACGCCTACCAGCAGGGCGCCAAGATGGCGAAGGATATGACGGCTCTTGGCTTCAATGTTGACCTTGCACCCGACGTCGATGTGAAACTCGTCAACGGCCGGGATCTGCTGTGCCGCACCTATGGCTCGACACCGGACGCCGTTACCAAGATGGCGGGCGCGTATCTCGACGGCTTGCAAGACAACGGCGTGGTGGGCACACTGAAACACTTCCCAGGCCTGGGCGACGCGCTGGAAGACGCGCACCTGAGCCTGCCGGTTATCAAGCGCACGCGCGATCAGATTGAATCGGTGGAGCTGGCGCCCTACCGCGCAATGATCGATGCCGGGAAGGTTCAGATGGTGATGACCACCGACCTGCTGATGCCTGCTCTGGATCCAGTGCTGCCCGCGGAACTCTCTCCGAACATCATCACTGGCGTTTTGCGCAATGAGCTTGGCTTCGATGGTGTCGTGATGACCGATGCGCTCTACATGGACGGTATCTCGAACAAGTGGAGCATGCCACAGGCTGGCGTCATGGCGATTCAGGCTGGCTGCGATATGTTGCTTGGCCCCTGGAACGCCTCGCAGATGCGGGCGATGGTCTCGGCGCTCAAGAGCGCGCTCAACAACGGCAGTCTCACCAAGGCGCGTATCGATCAGTCGGTCGAGCGGATTCTGCTGCTGAAGATGCGCATGGGCCTCATCTCGCTCCCGGCCAACAGCCAGTCACTGCTGCAGAGCGTGCCGCCGCTTGGCTCGATGACGCTCCAGTTCAACGATGCGCCAGTCGCCGACGTGCCCAGTCGCTGATCTCACCCGCAACTGTATCCCCTCCACGACGTTGGGGAGGGGATGTGACTCAGATGGATTAGTTGGAGCTGGGCGCGGCATCACTACTCGGTCAGCCCGTCGTTCGCGCCGAAACGGTTGGTCGCGCTGACGCGGCTGATGGTGTGATGGCGCTCCATCGCCGCCTCGAATCCAGGCCAGTCAACCACGATGCCGCGCTCGGCGAGTATCTCCGACGCCAGGTCCGCCGGGAAGCCACGCTCCGCATGCAGCCGGAAGAGCTGCTCTCCCGAAATGATCTCTCCCGCATCGGGCTTCATCCGATCCAGCAGGCGCAACCCGGTGGTCAGTACACGCTGGAAACGGCGTTCCTCATCGGTCAGCAGCGCCGCGATGGCTGGCGCGTGCCGACGTTCGTCGGGCGAGAACAAGTCCTCGCCGCGCTCGATAATTGGCGCTACCAACTCACCGAGGAATGGCTGCTCCAACCCAAGGACGCGCCCATGCCGCGCCGCCCGGCGGAGTAGCCGACGGATGACGTAGCCATGACCATCCGGCCGGGGAACTACACCCGCCAGACTGATGTAGAGCGCCGACCGCACCGCGTCGACGATCACCCGGCGCGCGCGCTGCCGCGCTGGCGTATCGTGGTCGGCAGGCGCGAGTTCCGCCAGCCGCTCGTGCGCGCCCGCGAACAGATCGGTCTCGAAGAGCGTCAGCTTGTGCTGGAGGACCGCCGCGATGCGCTCCAGCCCCATGCCGGTATCCACGCTACGCAGCGGCAGGGGCGCGTAGCTCCCATCGGGCAGCCACTCGTACTCGATGAAGACCAGATTCCAGAACTCCAGGAAGCGCTCGCACGAACAGCCCGGACGACAGGTTGGCAGGCCACAGCCCACCGCCTCGCCAAGGTCCATGAACAGTTCTGTGTCGGGGCCGCAGGGTCCGGGGCCGTACATAGTCCAGAGGTTGTCGTCTGGACCGAGTGGCACTATGCGCTCCTCTGGCTGGCCGACCCGCCGCCATTCCGCGATTGTCTCTTCATCTGGTGGCAGACCTGAGGCTGGATCTCCGGCAAAGACGGTTACCCAGACGTTCGAGCGATCAACGCCGAGCATGTCCATCAGCTCGACCGCATAGCCAATCGCCTCGTGTTTGCCGTAGTCGCCGATAGACCAGTTGCCGAGCATGTTGAGGCTGCTAAGCGTGCGCCCATTTGATCCTAGCGCCTCCATATCGTCCATGCGGAGGCAACGCTGGGTCGCGGTCAGGCGTGGCGCGGGCGGTGGCATCTGGCCGCGCAGCCAGGGCAGCAGCGGCTGCATCCCCGCGATCACGAACAGCGTGCTTTCGGACGCCGTCAGCGGCGCGCCCGCGATCTCCAGGTGGCCACGCTCGCGGAAGTACGCGAGATAGCGCCGAGTAATTTCCGGCGATGAGAGTCCTGGCTTGCTGAAATCGGTCATGTGACTGCTCTCCTTTCCTGGGGCCAGCCCAGGCAATGAAAATAGGCAGAGTTCGTCCTCCGGCGGTAAACGCCGGAAAGCTGCCAACAGGAAAGGCGCAGTGTGCGAGGCTGAGGCGCTCGCCGCCAGCAACAAAAACACCCGCCGCGAGCGCCTTGCTCGGGGCGGGAGCGAAATAGTCGGTTCCCGTGGTACCACCCTGCTTGAGAGCTAGTCTGCATGCGCTTTGCTGGCGCACAGCCGTTGCTCTCCACTCTTTCCAGGCACGGAGCGGATGGCTCGATGCCCTGCTCTCAGGTAACGGGGAGCTACCGGCGGGTGCTACTGGCCACGGTGGGCGTTCGTCCCGCGTCGCGGCCGGGCGGCGATTGCGCCGCTGGGCCTGAGGGTGGCTTCTCCGCGCGCCAGCCTGCCGGGCTTGCACCTACCCCGGTTCGCTGTCTTGCCGTAGCGCGGATACTCGTCCCTCACGACGAACCCTTTTCAATTGATACGTTCAGTCTACGTGGAGGAACGGCTTGATGTCAAGCAGTCGTCGAATATCAACCGCCGATGATGTTAGGTGGCAGGTAGATAGCGATGACGGCTAGCAGAAGCCAGAGCGCCACCAGTTGCACCCCTTCCAACATCGTCGATTCGCCGTCGCGACTGAGCAGCATGAAGGCAAAGGTCGAAGCGCCAAAGACGATGACATTCAGCGGCGTGAAGACCAGGCTGAGCGGATGGCCGGTCAGCCAGCCGACCATGACGAGAATCGGGACCACCAGCAGAATCATCTGGATCGATGCACCCGCCGTGATGGCCATTGTAATGTCCATCTTCTTGCGGCGCGCCATTCCCACCGAGCCGTATAGCTCCACCACGCCCGCCAGCACGGGAATCAGGATCAGGCCGAGGAAGAATTCGTAGTCTTTGAGCGTGGCGTTGGTCTCGACCATCTCTTTGACCGAATCGGCGAAGTGCTCGGACATGACGACCACGCCCGCGGCGGCCACACCAAGGATGAGCACTGCGAGCAGCCCGCGCGCGATCTTATGCTCACCCAGGAAGCGCTGTTCTCCCGACTCCTCTCGCGCCGCACGCTTTTCCGCCGCCAGCTGCGCGCGTGCCGAGAGTTTGCTTTCAGCGCTGGCGCGTTCTGCTTCGAACAGCGCCTGCGTGTCGGGCGCCACCAGTACTGACGAATCTTCAGCGGCGGCAGCTTTTCCGCGCTTGCCTGCCATGTTGTAGCCGGTGCGCGGCCTGAAGACGACGAATACGAGGTACGCCACATAGCTCACCAGCAGCACGATGGCAATGCAGACCGCGAAAGGCACATGGCCGAAGACCAGCAGGTCGCCGTCAGCCGATTCGCCACCAGCGGCGCCCTCCGCGCCAGCGCTTGCGCTACGGATGATTGCAGCCAGCGTCGGCAGCGAGAGTCCGGTGACGGCCAGAGCGAACACGGTCGAGTATTCGCCAGCGGCCTCCGGGCTGAAACGCATCTTGCCATTCCGCCAGCAGCCGAGCAGGGTGGCGATGCCGAGGAAGAGCAGCGCGTTGCGCACGATAACGCCCGCCACCGAGCTGAGCACGATCTCAGAGCCGCCTGACCCCGCGAACGATGTGAGCACCGAGAGCGCCAGCGCAAGCTCCGCCACGTTGCTGGCGGTGGTGTGGAGCAGGCCGCCGAGAAACTCGCCCAGCAATTCGGCCAGCTCTTCGACTGCGCTTTCGAGAAAGCCTGCCAGCGGGATTAGCGAGAGCGCTGCGCAGACAAATATCACGCCGCCGACGAGTAGGACGCGCTGCTGCTCGTCCAGGCCTGCCAGCGCCTCATGGAGCACGTGCTCCTCAATCCATGCGCTGAAGATGACCAGCGGGATGAATAGCAGAAAAATGTTGACTTTGCGCTTCCAGACGGACCTCTCCACTACTGGCACTCCCCCCGAAAATAGATACCCTCTTGGGCGCTGTATGCGCGCAGGCATTGTCCCGCTGGTTGCTCATGTTGTCAATACGCTGTGATGCGTACCGCTTGTAACCGGATTGTCTCAGCCTTCGACGTTGCGCATGCTCAACTGGACGCGCCCACGCCCGATATCCACCGCGAGCACGCGCACCCGCACCACCTGCCCAACCTGTACTACGGTGAGAGGATCGCGGACAAAGCGGTCGGCCATTTCCGAGACATGTACCAGGCCGTCCTGCTTGACACCGATATCCACGAACGCGCCGAAGTCGACGACATTGCGCACGGTGCCTTGCAGCACCATCCCCTCTTTCAGGTCTTCCAGCTTCAGCACGTCCTGGCGCAGAATAGGCTTCGGCAGGCTATCGCGCGGGTCAAGCCCGGGCTTTTCGAGGTTTTCCAGGATATCGGTCAGCGTTGGGACGCCGACGTTGACCTCACCTGCCAGCGCCGCGACGGCTGACTGCGCGCCTGCGCCTCGCGAGTTCATGCCGATGAGCATCCGCCACGAGCGCACCCGGTCACTGGCACGCTCAGTGGTCGATCCCGGCAGCGTCTTTAGCACCGCGCGCGTGGCGTCATAGCTTTCGGGGTGAATGAACGTGTTGTCGAGCGGCTCCTTGCCCCCAGGCACCTTCAAGAAGCCAGCCGCCTGGACAAAGGTGGCGGGGCCAAGGCCAGAGACCTTGAGCAGTTGCTGGCGACTGGCGAAGGGTCCGTGTTCGGTGCGCCAGGCGACGATGTTATCGGCGATCCGCGTCGTGATGCCTGAGACGTGGCGCAGCAGTTGTGAGGAGGCGGAGTTGAGGTCCACGCCCGCGAAGTTCACGCACGAGTCTACGATACGGTCGAGAGCGGTTGCCAGCGCGCGCTGATCTACGTCGTGCTGATAGAGGCCAACGCCAATCGCCTTGGCATCGATCTTCACCAATTCAGCCAGCGGGTCTTGCAGCCGCCGCGCAATTGAGATGGTGCCGCGTTCGGTTGCGTCTTTCGTGGGAAACTCCTGCCGGGCCACCTCGGATGCCGAATAGACCGACGCGCCCGCCTCGTTGACCATGACATAGCCGAGCGAGCCAGTGGGCGTGCCCAACTTCTCCAGTTCGGCAATCACCTCGGCGGCGAGCTGCTCGGTCTCGCGCGAGGCGGTGCCGTTGCCGATGGCGATCACGCCGACGCGGTGGGTGGCGATCAGCGCTTTCAGTGTCGCCTTCGCCTCGGCCCAGCGTCCCTGAGGCGCGTGAGGATAGATAGTTGTCGAGTCGATGGGCTTGCCGGTCTCATCTACGACGGCCACTTTGCAGCCGGTGCGGAAGCCGGGGTCGAGGGCGAGGACGCGCTCGCCACGGAGCGGCGGCTGCAGGAGCAGATTGCGCAGATTGGTCGCGAAAACGCCGATGGCGTGCTCTTCGGCCTGACGTGTCAGCTCGGCGCGCACCTCACGTTCGAGCGCGGGCGCGAGCAGGCGGCGGTAGCCATCGCTGATGGCGGTCTCCAGCTCCTCAGCGAAAGGCGAGCGTCGGTCGGGCTGGTAACGGTTGTGAATCAGCGGCTCGGCGCGCTCGAATGGCACATCCACCGAGACACGCAGCACGTCTTCGCGCTCGGCGCGGTTGAGCGCGAGAATGCGGTGCGGGACCAAACGCGGAACCGGCTCGTGGAACTCATAGTACATGCGGTAGACGCCGCGCGGGTCTTTCTCCGCCGCCTTCTCCGGGTCTATGGTGAGTTTCGCGCCCAGCGCGCCCTCTTTGAAGAACTGCGTCCGCACCTCGCCGCGTACTGTCGCATCCTCCATGATCGTCTCGGCGCAGATATCGCGTGCCCCAGCCAATGCCGCTGCGACGTCTTCCACCCCTTTCTCGGCATCCACGAATGGCTCCGCCGCGGCGATGCGCGCCTGTTCCGGCGAGCCAGGAATGCGCTCCTGGCGCAGAATCAGGTCGGCCAGCGGCTGCAATCCGCGCTCGCGTGCCATGCTGGCGCGTGTCTTTCGCTTCTGGCGGTACGGCAAATAGAGGTCTTCCACGGCTTGCAGCGTGGCAGCCGCGATGATCGCGTCGGCCAGCTCGCGGGTGAGCTTGCCCTGCTCGGCGATGAGGCGCAGCACGTCGTGTTTGCGCGTATGGAGCGCGCGTAGCGCATCGGCGCGGTCGCCGATAGCCTGAATCTGCACCTCGTCGAGGTTGCTCGTCATCTCCTTGCGGTAGCGCGCGATGAATGGGACGGTATTGCCGTCGTCGAGCAGGGTGAGAGTGGCGAGCGTCTGCGCCGGTTTGAGCTTTAACTCAACGGCGACGGCCCGCGCCACCTCGGCAGGTTCGAGTGTCTCGGGAAACTGGAGGTCGTCAAGCGAGAGAAAATCGCCCGAAGTGGTGGTCGTATCAGACACGGAGTACGCTCCTCTATCGTGTATCGTGATGACAACGCATCCGCAATGGTTGTGGAACATGCCACATGGCAGGCCCGACCGGTCCGGCGGATGCTGCCAGGCTGCGCACCGGCCAGTATATCCTAAAGTGGGTCCCGTTGGCTTGCAAACAGCGCCCGAATGGGCCATACTTGGGCGCGGAAGTCCAATTTTTCCGGGATACGTCAACGTGAGGCAAGCTATGCCCGACACAGACAAAACATCTGATGACTCGGTGGAGCAGCCCAGCCTGTTTTTCCCCGACGCCGCTACGCCAGTGGCCGGGCCGAAGCCAGAGCCGGTGGTGGTCGTCCCAACGCTCACCGCAACGTCGGTGTTGGGCGCGTGCGCCTTGCCATATCAGGAGTATCTGCGACGTACCGACCACTCGGTCTACACCATCACCTGCTTTCTCTCGGACCTGCGTCTGCTGACCGAGTTTCTGGGGCGCGAGACGCCGCTACGGGCGATCACGCAGGATTCGCTGGCAGGCTGGCTCGGTCATCTACGCTGGGATCGCGCCACGCAACCAGCGCCAAAGACGATGGCGCGGCGTGCGACCTTTCTAAAGAATTTCTTCGGCTGGCTGGCGAAGGAGCAGGTGCTCGCGGATGACCCATCGCAGCGTATCGTGCTGACGCGTCCGGCGCCACCTCTTCCAGAATTGTTGTTCGAGGATGAGGTAGCCCGGCTGGAGCAGGCCGCAGAGGCGGACCCACGCTGTCAGTTGCTGGTGATGACGCTGCTGGCGACTGGTCTGAAAAAAGAGGAGCTGATGGCGGTCGCGTTGCGCCACGTGGACCTCTCGGATCCGGAGGAACCCGCGCTCGAAGTGCATTTCCCTGGCCAGGCGAAGCGGCGACGCGAGCGGCGCATGGCGCTGCCAGCGGAGTGGACGGAGGTCTACCAGCGCTATATTGAGCGCTACCAGCCACGCGAACGCCTCTTCGAGTGTACGGATCGCAACTTGAACTATGTGCTCGCCGCCGCCGTCAAGCGCGCCAACCTCGATAAGCGCGTAACGTTGCAACTGCTGCGCGATATCTTCGCTGTGCGCCAGTTGCGCGCGGGCGTCTCGATGGATGAGCTACGCGAAAAGCTGGGCTTATCGGAAGAAGCCTGGTATGAGATTGCCGAGAAATATCGCAAGCTTGCGTTCCCGGCCTAGGAGGATTAGCAGATGCCGCTCTCGCCTTCTCCGTTGCTCCCTGGCACGTCGCCGCTCCCAGCGCCGGGACGCCGCCCCCCAGGACGACGGGCGCTGAGCATGGGCGCTGTGGTGGCTATCCCGCTGTTGGTGGTGATGCTGGCAGGCGGACAGTTTGTACTTCCGCACATCCTGTTTCTGGCACCGGGGATGTTGGCGCAGACGGGCAACACAGCGAACGGGCAGTTGAGCAACAGCGCGCCCTTTCAAGGGTTTACGATGATGTGGACGCGCCGCCAGTCGGGAGGTGGCTACGACACGTCGGCTTCGCTGGATAATATGACCTTCGAGGCGAAGACGTACCACATGAACAGCGTCATTATTCCAGTGGTGGCTGATATGCCAGTCCGTAGCGCGAGCACAATCGCGTGGCATCCGAAGGACACTGGCGATAAAGATACCTTTGATGACAGCATCTACGTCCGCGCGATCAACGATGCGAAGAAGGCGGGACTCACGCCGATTCTGGAGCTTCAGGTTCTCCAGCAGGACCAGTTGAGCGGCGCCAACGAGACGAGCCAGTTGGTTGGGGCGGCATGGTCGAACCTGACCTCGCCCTACACCATCTATGGCGAGAAGGATCCAATCGGTGTGCTGGAGCACAAGTGGTTCGATAACTATACCCAGTTCGCGGTGCATTTCGCGCAGCTCTCCGAACAAAACCATCTGCCATACTTCATCATTGGCGACCAACTGACGAATACGGCAGAGGATACCTCGCGCACCACGGCCAAGGCTGACGCCAATGGTATCGACCGTGGCGTGCCGGGTGAGTCGTTTCCCAATTGTTCTGGTCGGCGCGACTGCGGCTGGCGGCACGTGGTCCATGCGCTGCGTTCGCCTTCCTATGCGCCCTTTATGAACCACCAGTCATCGCAGACGGGCGGCGGATACACCGGCAAGTTGATCTATGCCGCGTCGTGGGGAGGAGCCTCTGAAGGCGCCACAAGCAGCGAGTTTGACCATATCACCTGGTGGGACGCGGTGGACTACATTGGCGTTGATGCCTACTTCCCGCTGACGCAGAATGCCGACGTCGGTGTGCCCGATCTGGTGAACGCATGGCATGGCAAGGGGCTTGACCTTCAGGGCAATGGCGATATCTACGGCAAGCTGGAAAAGCTCGCTTCGACGTTCAGCCGTCCAATACTCTTCACCGGGGCGGGCTACATCAGCGCGGCGGGCGCAAATGGCGACCCACTCGGCGCATCGTCAGATAGTCCCGACCAGAACGAGCAGCTCAACGACTTCCAGGCGCTGTTCCAGACCTTCTCTGCCGCGCCATTCTGGCAGGGCGCTATCTGGTACGCCGACCAGCCGCTCGCCGCGAGGAGCGCCCGGAAAGACTGGCAGACGAGCAGCTACTGGGGCGGCGATACGCTGAAAGATAGCAAGCTGGCGGGTCAGTGGCTGGCGCAATACTATACGGCAAGCCCGCTGCACACGTAGCGCCACGTAGCGACGTCTGGTGGCGCTAGAGATGCGTGGCAAAGCGGCGTGCAGCCTCACGTTGCCAGGCGTCGGCCAGCGCCTTGAGCTCTATCGGCAGCCCGGCGAACATGAGCAAGACTGTATCGGCCTCCGCGGCCAACCGCGCGTTTGCGCGCCCGAGGCAGTCGCGGTAGACGCGCCCCAATGGGTAGGGCGGTACGATCCCCATGCCTACCTCGTTGGAGATGAGTATGAGTGTGGACGAGTGCGCGCGCCAGGCGTCCAGCAGGTCGCCGATGGCGCGGTCCACCAACGCCTCAACTGCCTCTGTTGTCGCAGCCGCCCCGCTCGCGAAGTCTGCTTCGTCGAGGTTGTCGTGGCCGTCCGCAGTGGCAAGCAGCAGGTTGGCGACGAGCAGGGTCACGCAGTCGAGCAGCGCGACCGGCGCACTCTTGGCGTGTAAAGCGCTGGCGGGGTTTCGTGGCTCCTCCACGGTGAGCCAGTGGGCCGGGCGGCTTGTCTGATGTCTCGCGATCCGCTGGCGCATCTCGTCGTCGCTGGCGGTCGCGGTAGCGATATACAACACTGGCGCTTCCCCCGCCAGCTGCGCTGCCAGCGCCTCACCATACGCGCTTTTGCCACTGCGCGCCCCGCCGAGTAGCAATATCAGACGTGGCGTGGCCCGAGATGTCATGGTGTCATCCACTCTCATTGCCATTCGTCGCCAGCGCCTGAGCTATCCCGGTATGGAGTGTCGCGGCGTCCGTCTCGCCAGTCCAGATCGCGCGCACGATGCCGCGCCCGTCGATCAGCACCAGCGCGGGATAGTAGTCGATCCCATAGTGCGCGGCAACCTGGCCATCGGCGTCGAGGAGTACCGGATCGGTAATGCCGAGGCGCTGCATCATCAGGTCGGGAAGGTTTGGCAGCTCAGATGGCGAATCGATATAGACGGTGCGGAGCGTGGGGAATCCAGCGGTGACGGCGTGGGTGGACTGCATTTGCAGCAGGCAGTGCGTGCAGAGTGTGTAGAAAAAGACCAGCAAGGTCGGTTTGCCACTGGTTGGCGCGAAGGTGACGGGCGCTGGCAATCGTGTACCAGCCTGTTCGGCAGGCAACGTGAACGTTGTAGCTGGTTGATTGATATGCCGCTGTGCCGCTGTCGGGGATGGCGCGGTGGCGCGGAAGGCGACCACCAACACGATGGCCAGCAGCGCAGCCGCTAGCATCCCGCCGCGTAACGCCTGCGAAGTGGTGGGGAATGATTTCGGCGTGTGCGCCCTAAATGATTCGATCATACTGCCCTGTGATCCGAGTCTCGCCATAGGCGAACGCTCCCTGGCTCAGCAGGAGGCGCGGCTGGGTGGCTATCGTATTGCTCTATGTACGCTATATGTCGGACATGATTTTACCACGCTGTGGCGGCGCGCCGGGAGTTAGTAGCACTGTTGCTGGCGTGGCCCAATGGTTCCAGCGCGATAGTATGATGACAGAGGCTGTGCTATACTTGGCATTCGAAGCAGCCGCATGGTGAGTTTCGGGCGAATTCTGGCGAATTCTGGCGGAGTGGTGGCCGAGAGGAGCAGACGCGATGCGGGGTCGCAGTGAGCGGTATCAGCAATGGGATGATGATCAGGGTTACGCCGACAATGGCGAGTCCTACGGATATGGCGAGCAGGGCTACGCGAATGCCGACTATGACCAGTATGGCCAGTACGGCAACTATGACGGTTATGATGATGATGACATGTATGCCCAGGATGATGGCCGCGGCCTCGTGCTCCAGCGGGAGCAATCGCTGGTCGGCGTCTCCAGCACGGTGACATCGCATGGCGTGCCGCTGCTCTCCTATACCCGCACGATGAACCGCTTTTACTCCAGCCGCAAGCAGAAGCTCAGCCTCTACCGCTTCAAGTGCGAGGTCTGTGGCGAGCGGATTCGCGGCTGGGCGTGGCAGACACCGAACGGCAACCGCACCCACGACGGCTGCTATGAGCGCCTCGCCTGGATGTGGACAAATCTCTACGCCCAACAGCAGCGCGCTGCCAACGAGGGTCGCCTCGACTAACATGTCCCGCCAGCAATTCGCGATTTCTGACTCCCTGTCCGCGCAGGCCAGCAGTATATCCCTACACCGCGCGCCCGGCGCGTGATACACTGGATGGTACACTGTGGCCAAATGCACCGATTGTGCGCGCGGGCATGGGGTCTTTCTGTGCGTCTGGGTGAATCCAACTTCATAGATGATGTGAGAGTCGAGGCACGAGGAATACATGTTCAAAAAGGTGCTGATCGCCAATCGTGGCGAGATTGCGTTGCGGGTGATACGCGCCTGTCGCGAGTTGGGGGTAGGCACAGTCATTGCCTATTCCGAGGCGGACCAGGACTCTCTGCCAGTTCGCCTTGCCGATGAGCGTATCTGTATCGGCCCCGGCCCCAGCAGCAAGAGCTACCTTCACATCCCCAACCTCATTAGCGCTGCCATGCTCACCGGCTCCGAAGCGATTCACCCCGGCTACGGCTTCCTCTCGGAAAATCCCAGTTTCGCCGAGATTTGCGCGGACTGCGGCATCGTGTTTATTGGACCGCCACCCGCCGCGATGGTGCAGATGGGCGATAAGGTGCAGGCGCGCGACGCGATGATGCGCGGCGGGCTGCCGATGCTGCCGGGTACTGATGTGCTCCGCTCGGTCGGCGAGGGCGTTGCGGCAGCCTCGCGGATCGGATTTCCCCTCATGTTGAAGGCGGCGGCGGGCGGCGGTGGACGCGGCATCCGGCTGGTGCGGCGTCCCGAGGAGTTCGACCACGTCTTTACCACGGCGCAGAGCGAGGTACGCGAGGCCTTCCAT
>DATBIB010000009.1:0-3827 GCA_036557205.1 Ktedonobacterales bacterium
GGCACGTGGCAGCATTTCACCGTCCCCACCCGTGCGATTGATGCCTCCTCCTTCGACGAGGGCATTGGATTCGACGGCTCCAGCATCCGGGGTTTTCAGGAGATCAACGAGAGCGATATGCTCCTCCTCCCCGATCCCACCACCGCGATCATGGACCCCTTCACCGCTGAGCCAACCCTCAGCCTGGTCTGCGACGTGACCCAGCCCGGCGCGGCCCGCGAGCCGTATTCCCGCGATCCCCGCTACATCGCGCGCAAGGCGGAAGAGTATCTGAAGTCGTCCGGTATCGCCGATACCGCCTATTTTGGCCCCGAGGCAGAGTTCTTTGTCTTCGACGACGTCAAATATCGCTCGACGCAGAACGAGCAGTGGGCCGTGGTAGACAGCGATGAGGCCCACTGGAACTCTGGCCGCAACGGCACGGCAAACCTCGGCCATCGCAACCGCCCCAAGGAGGGCTACTTCCCGGTCGCGCCCAACGACACGCTGCAAGACCTGCGCACGGCGATGGTGCTGCTGATGGAAGACTGCGGCATCGATGTCGAGGCGCAGCATCACGAGGTCGCCGCGGGCGGGCAGTGCGAGATCGATATGCGTTTCGACTCACTGCTGACGATGGCCGACCGGGTCATGCTCTACAAGTACATCGTCAAGAATGTGGCGCGGCGCGCGGGCAAGACGGCGACCTTCATGCCGAAGCCGGTCTTTGGCGATAACGGCTCCGGCATGCACGTGCACATGAGCCTATGGAAGGACGAGCGGCCGCTCTTCGCCGATGTTGAGGGCTACGCGGGCGTCTCTGAGATGGCGCGGATGTTCATCGGTGGGTTGCTGACGCATGCCCCGGCGGTGCTGGCGCTGGCGGCGCCCAGCACGAACAGCTACCGGCGCTTGGTGCCCGGCTATGAGGCGCCCGTCAACCTGGTCTACTCGCAGCGCAATCGGTCGGCGGCGGTGCGCATCCCGATGTATTCGGATAGCCCGAAGGCCAAGCGGGTCGAGTTCCGGCCTCCCGACCCGACCTGCAACCCGTATCTGACCTTCTCTGCCCTGCTGATGGCTGGCCTGGATGGCATCAAGCGCGGCATTCTGCCCGAAGAGAACGGCCTCGGCCCAATCGACCGCAACATCTATGAGATGTGCGCCGAGGAGAAGCAAGATATCAAGTCGGTGCCCGGCTCGCTGGACGACGCGCTGGACGCCCTGGAGCGCGACCATGAGTTCCTGCTGGCAGGCGATGTCTTCACGACCGACCTGATCGGCAAGTACGTTGCCCTGAAGCGCGAGCAGGCCGCCGAGGTGCGCCTGCGCCCGTCGCCGCTGGAGTTCGCGCTCTACTACGACGCCTAATCCGTCCTAGCCAGCTCGGGAATATCGTCCCCCATTTCGTAGCACCCCGATATCGGCGAGCAATCGTCGGTTCGGGGCGCCTATGTATTGCCCGCAGAGTATATTTTCATAGCGAACGGATCCCCCACATGACGGACACCGATCGGCCAACAGCAGCTATCATCACGCCGGAGCGCCCAGACACCATCGATGCTATTCTCCTCATCACAGAGCTTGAAGCACAGCTTGACCCGCTCTATCCACGCGAGAGCCGCCATGGGCTGAGCGTCGAACAGCTGCTGGCGCAGGATGTGGCGTTCTTTATGTTGCGCGCGCATGGTGAGCCAGCTGGCTGTGGCGGCGTCAAGCTGTTCGGCGGCGACTATGGCGAGGTCAAGCGGATGTATGTGCGCCCGCGGTTTCGCAGATCAGGCTTTGCCAGGATGATGCTGCTTCACCTGGCGGACTATGCGTGCGCTCAAGGCGTTGGTCTGCTTCGACTAGAAACCGGTATCCACCAGCATGCAGCCATTGGCCTCTATGAGCGGGCGGGGTTCCGCCGCATCGCTCCCTTTGGCGACTACACCGATGACCCGCTCAGCCTGTATTTTGAGAAGCGCCTCGCATGAAGCTACAAGGCTAGCTCCTTTCGGAGATTGCCGGAAACACAAAGCCGGTGCGGAAATCGGTGTCTATGACATCTATGAACACCCATGTGCCATCACTCGTCCTGACCATCGAGTTGGTGCCGGAGCCGTGCTGGTATGCCAACCTACGCGATGTGCTATCGCGACCAGCCTGGGATAAGTTGCGGCGCGAGGTGTATCGGCTATCGGGCAATCGTTGCGGCATCTGCGGCGCGGGCGGTATGCTGCACTGCCACGAAGTCTGGCGCTACGACGACGCGGCGCACATCCAGCATTTGGAGGGCTTTCGCGCGCTCTGTGTCCTCTGTCACCACGTCAAGCACATCG
Organism: Ktedonobacterales bacterium; assembly: GCA_036557205.1. Taxonomy (GTDB): domain Bacteria; phylum Chloroflexota; class Ktedonobacteria; order Ktedonobacterales; family JADMIN01; genus DAHUXT01. The sequence continues at coordinate 2,304 of DATBIB010000009.1, forward strand.
GGCTGGCCGGGAAGCTGGCGAGCGAAGGCAAGCTCGACTATGAAGCGGTCGTCGCGCACTTCATGCGTGTCAATGGCTGTAGCCGCGCCGATTTCCAAAGGCACTACGAGGCAGCATTCGCCCAGTGGCGGGAGCGTTCGCGCTACGAATGGCAGACCGACCTGGGTGACTATACGCCGCTGACTCGCCCTGATACCGCGGGGTAGTTACGTCCTGGGTCTGGGAATGCTACAATGCCTGCATGGAGACAAAGTGTGCGCAGCGTGTGGTGCTCATAGGTCCGACGGGAAGCGGGAAGTCCGCAACTGGCCGACTTCTCGCGATGCTCCTTCATTGGCAATTTATCGACCTTGACGAAGAAATCGCCCGCATCTCCGGCATGGCTGTGCCGGAGATTTTTGCGCGTGAGGGGGAAGGCGGCTTCCGCGACCGTGAGTCGGCGGCGCTCAAAGCTATCGCCGAGCGGCGGTGCGTAGTCGTCGCGACGGGCGCGGGTGTCGTCGAGCGCGCGGCCAATCGGGCGTTGCTCCATAAGCACAGCCGTGTGGTTGCACTGCTTGCCTCGGCGGAAACTATCTGGCGCCGCCTGCTGGAGCATGCCGCCTCTCCCACAGAGCTAGGCCGCCAGCGGCCCATGCTGGCGGGCAACGATCCATTGCAACGGCTGGGTAGCCTCTATAGGCGCCGCGCGCCGCTCTATGCCGAGGCCGACGAAACGCTGGTGGTCGAGGCGCTGACGCCGACCGATGCTGCGGCGCGAATCGCGGCGAGTCTGGTGGGGTGCGGGCTGCTGCCCGCCGAGGGCGCGGAAGGCACTCGTCTGCATGTCGGGTCACAGCAGGGGGCGGGATACGATATCGTCGTTGGCTGGTCCGCCATCACGTCGCTGGCGAAGCGCCTGTCTGCGTTGCGGCTGCCCAAGCGCGTCCATGTCATCAGCGATGATGCTGTTGGCTCGCTCTATGAGCCGCCGCTGCTGACGGCATTACAGGATGCGGGCTTCGCGCCGCTGGTCTGTCGCGTGCCTGTAGGCGAGAGTAGCAAGAGCGCCGCACAGTTGGAAGCGATCTATAACTGGCTGGCCGCGCGTCGCGCCGAACGGTCAGAGGCGATTCTCGCGCTCGGCGGTGGCGTTGTTGGCGATCTTGCGGGCTTTGCCGCCGCGACCTGGTTGCGCGGCGTGCCGCTTGTCCAGATTCCCACGTCGCTGCTGGCGCAGGTGGATGCCTCCATTGGGGGGAAGGTGGCGATCAATCACCCGCAGGGGAAGAACCTGATTGGCGCGTTCTATCCGCCGCGACTGGTATTGAGCGATCCCGCGATGCTGATGACACTGCCCGAACGTCAGTATATCGAGGGGTTGGCAGAGGTCGTCAAGCACGGGGTCGCGTTCGACGCCGCATACTTCGACCAGATCGAGCGGACGGCGACCGGGCTGCTCCGGCGGGAGCCGGTGGCGCTGACGGGCGCAATCGCTGGCTCGGTGGCCATCAAGGCGGCGGTCGTGCAGGAAGATGAGCGCGA
>DATBIB010000010.1:0-57884 GCA_036557205.1 Ktedonobacterales bacterium
ACTGGCCGACCGGCGTGAGGTCGGCGCGCGCGATGACATCCACCACCACCGGCTGAATCGGCGGGCGCTCGCGCGGGTCGTCGTCAGTCTGCCTTCCACGTCGAAATACCATAACTGCCTCCTCGTACCGCCTGCGCGCCGCGTCTGATCGGACACCAGACACGCATAAGGTGCAGCAGGCAGTGTAGGCGCGGCGGCTGGCGACCGTCAATCTTGTGCCCATTATGGGCCAGTACCCATGGGCGATGACGAGGCAAAAGCACGCCGCTGGGGAGCGCTGTCGGTAGCAAATAGTGAACGCCGAGGGAAACAGTGCCGTCAGTTGTGCCTATGATGTTTTCGGCCAGTTTATAAGGGGGCAAACGGTCTTAGGTTTGAGAGGCGCCTGTGACCGCGGTATGACACAATGCCCGAAGTGGCATCGATACTGCATCTCGGGGTGGCACAGACGCGCCTGATTTGGCGCGCGGCGTCAGGGTGAAGTACGTGTGCCACGGGGAGGAATACGATGCAACTTCAGGGCAAAGTAGCGGTGGTCACCGGAGCGGCCTCCGGGATTGGATTGGCGACTGCCACACGCTTCGCGGCGGAGGGCGCCAGCATCGTCGCGGGCGACTGGAACGCTGAGCGGCTCGATGCCGCTGTCGCGAAGATCAAGCAGAGCGGCGGCACGATTGTCGGCGCGCAGGGCAACATCGCCGATCAAGCCTCGGCGGAAGGCCTGATCGAGCTTGCCATCAGCGCGTATGGGCGGCTCGACGCGCTCTGCAACGTCGCCGGGGTGATGGACTACATGCAGGGCGTGGGCGAGCTATCGGATGACATCTGGCGTCGCGTGCTGAGCATCAATCTGGATGGGCCGATGTTCACCAGTCGCAAGGCGGTCCAGTATATGCTGGCGCACGGTGGCGGCTCCATCGTCAACATCGCCTCGACGGCTGGAATCCACGGTGGGGCCGCGGGCGCCGCCTATACCGCCTCCAAGCACGCCATCGTCGGCCTGACGCGCAACACCGCCTGGATGTATGCTCAGCGGGGCATTCGCTGCAACGCCATCTGTCCGGGCGCGACGAAGACAAACATCGGCGAATCGATGCCACAGGAGCGGCTGGATCCCGCTGGCGCGCAGCGCGCGCAGACATTCGCCGCGCTTGCCCCAGCTTACCTGGAGCCGTCCGATATCGCCGGGCTGGCGCTCTTCCTCGCCTCGGAAGACTCGCGCCAGATCAACGGCGCAATCATCCCCGCCGATGGAGGCTGGGCCGCCGTCTAGTGTGACTCACACGAAATGGAGATACCAACACACTCTCCGCCCGCCAGGTCATCGTCGTGGTAGATGATACCGGCGGGTTTGGCTTCGTAGACCTTTGTGGCTTGCGCCGGGACCAGGCGGCCAAAACAACCTCTTCAGTCACGACGGCAGCAGCCCCAGCCAATTATTGTCCAGCGCACAATACCAATAAGTACCTGAATTTCCTCGTCCCTATCTATCCTCCACCTGGTTCACAGGCAGATTGGCACGTGTTATGCTAACGTCCGTAGTTGCGCGCAGCCCCTGCCTCCTATACAATGGGCGGGCAGTCGCAAGGACTGGTCGTAGCATGGCAGGGCCGCCAGGTTGGGATGTGTTGGGTTGGTGTTGTGTTGGCGAGCCTGTGCGCTTCGCCGGATGCGGGATTGCCCGCGAAGGAGTGTGTAATGATCGTTTTGGCGGCCAGTATTCCGAGCTACAATTTCCCGATTCCCAAAGGCAGCTTCTTCGACCTCCTGTTTCATCAGACGACCCTTACTTTACAGGTACTTGGTCTGCTCCACCCGCCCTTTAGCATCAATCTCATTGGGCTGATCATCATTATCCTGATCGCGTTCGCCGCCAACGCGGTGACCGAGCGGCTGACGTCGAGCAAGGCCGGTGGCCTCTTCACAGCGGTGCTGATTACCCTCATTGGCTCATATCTCTTCGCCGCGTTCGTCCGGCTCCCCTTCGACTTCATTCTCGAAGGCGTGCCGATCATCGCCGCGCTCCTGGGCGCGATCATCATTGCCGTGTTTTACACGTTGATACGGAAGCAAAGCTCAAGCAAGAAGGGCTGATACCAGCGCGAGTTCTCAACCGCCACCCATGGGGACGGTGGGAACTGGGGTTGGGGGGACTGGTGTTGCGGTCGGCGCGGTCGGAGCGGTCGGAGCGGCCTGCGGAGTCGCCGTCGGGCTGGGGTGGTTGCCTCCACCGCTCCCTCCGCCACCCCCGCCTGAACCACTCTTGACTGTGGCGGTTGGCGTCGTCGTCTCCGTCGCCGTCTCAGGAATCACTGTAAGCACTGTCTGGATGGTTGGGGTTGGCGACGGCTGGACGGCTGGCAGCGCGCTGGCGGTTGGTTGCACGAATATATTGAACAGGAAGACGAACAGCAGGGGGATGGACAGCGCGAGCAACACGAGCGTGCTGACCGCGACGGTGGCGCGCACGTTGCCGGGCGGATAGCTGTTACTGGGCGTAGTTGACATTGGCGCCACCCCTTACTATTGCTGAGAATTGGTGAGAGCCGGGGAGAAATTGCCGCCAGTATGCCAAAGCAGGCGGATATCGTCAAGCAGGGACGAATGAGTACTATTGCCGCCAAATTGCGTCACACGCGGACAAACGTCACCGTGCCGTTGGGTGCGACCTCAGCCATATACAACGTGCGGTCTGGGTAGGCCGTGTGGATCTGTTCAAGCGCTTCGGGCGATGGCGCGTAGGCATAGAGCGTCTCACCTGCCAGGTTCGGATCGTTTAGCGGCCAGAGGATGTAGTTGTAGATATACCAGTTATTTGTCAACACGATAGCCTGGCTGGGATGGAATCCATAGAGCGTTGTGGCATCCACCTTCATCGAGACGGGCAAGCCAGTGTATCCCTGGTAAATCTGCGCCTGACGTGGCGAGTAGTAGAAGAGGTTGCAGGCGATCAGCGCGACGAGCAGCGTGCCAGCCACCCCCATTGCCAGTGTTCGCGTTGGCCGGACCGCTCCAAACAACCGCCCGACGCGCGTCAGCGTTGTCGCTAGCCCTGTTACCCCGCGCGCCGTCAGCAGCAGCAGAAATGGCAGCGTCTCGAAGAGATAGCGCGGGCCAAGATAGATACCGTGGTAGAAGTAGCCCGCCTGCGCGCCGACAAGCAACACCAGCATCAGCGCGCAGAAGATATCCCAGCGCGTGCCCGCGTCGCGCCGCAGAAAGGTGAGCGGGAGCAGCGCGAGCGTCAGGTAGAATGGCCAGCCGTAGAGATCGATGAGCAGGATCGTGAGCAACTGGTCGAGGATCACCATGCCCGCGGCGAAGGTATGTTGACCGTAGAAGCCGATGCCCTCGCCAAAGCCGTAGCGGTCCCCCGGAAAGAAGAGGCTGCGCGGCGAGAGTGTGGCGCTGCCCGTTTGTAGCGTGTTGTAGAGCAGGTAGAGCACCACACCACTGACGATGATGCTGCCCGCGAAGACGAAGACCGGCCAGATCGCTGCAATTCGCTCGCGCAGGGCGCGCCACTGCCCACCCAGCAGATAGGCCGACGCCGCGACGCCAATCACCACCGCGCTGAACTCGCGCGTGAGCAGCAGCCCCACCGCAAAGACCGCTGCCAGCGCCAGATCGTACCAGCGCCAGGCGCGCGTGAAGCGGACCAGCATCCACAGAAAATAGACGGCGAAGAAGAGCGCCATCGTGTGGCTCATATACGAGGCCGCCAGATAGGTGTAGAAGGGCGAGAGCGCGCCCAGCAGTATCGCCAGCCAGGCGGTCCCGCCGCCGTAGAAGTAGCGACCGAGGCGAAAGATGCCCCAGAGCGCGAGGGTCCCCAGCAGCGGCTCGACCAGCCACGGCGTGTGGAGCATGACGCCCACCGCCAGCAGCAGCGAGGTCATCGGCGGATACTGCGCGAACCAGCGCCCACCACTGGCGATCATGAATGGCCCCTGGAACGCGCCGAGGTCGGAGGGAATTGGTGCGGACAGCTGGCCAGTGGCGAAGATTTTCGCCTGGAAGACATAGGCGCTGGCGTCCAGGATATGTGGCTGGCCCTGGTATTGCGCCAGCGCGACCCAGAGCACGTAGCCGAACGAGCCGAGCACCGTGAGCAGCGCCAGCGCATCCCAGCGGTCGCGCACAACCCGACGCAGCGGCGCGCTTACGCGGGCAGGCACGCGGCGTGCCACGGCCTCGGCGCCGCGCGGTAGCTGGGCGAGGCCATCCGCCAGCATCGGTCCGAACGGAACGAGCACGCCAAAGACAACCAGCGCCACGAGCAGCAGCGCCAGCGACCAGAGCGCCACCTGCGCCAGCAGATAGCCAACCTCGGCCAGAAACGGCAGCGGGCTTTCGGGGAAGTAGAGTTTCTGCTCGTTGGCGGTCGAGCCATCCGAGGCGAGGTCGTGCGCCAGCACATAGCGGTCGTTGCGGTCGATGATGATCTCGCCGCAGATGGTCTCGCCACAGCGCAGGTAGACATGCGCGGGCGTCTCTGGCCGTAGCAGCGCTGCGTCGAGCGTCACCGTGTCGGCGCTACCTCCGAGCGTCACCAGCGCCGAGCCATCCGGCTGAGGAGCAACAGTCGAGTTGTTAGCATGCGCATCGCGCCACGAACTGTAGCTTGAATTATCGCGCATCCATGCCTGAAAGCGGTAGTAAGGTGTGCTGGCGATGTGGGCGATGTAGGCAGGGTCGAGCGAAAAGTTGTTCGTGCTGTCGGTTCCGTCGAGTTGAAACTCGCGCGTGAGCGGATCGGGCGCGGCCAGGAGGACGGCGGTCGGCCTTTGTGGCAGCGGCAGTGCGAGACGCTGCCCGTCTATCGAGAGCGTGGCCTGCGCGGGCGCAATCACCAGACGTAGCGGCTCGGCGGTCAGCGCCAGCAGCGCGTTCTGGTCGATGAGCAGCACGACCAGCGCGGCCAGCAGATAGGCCGCCAGCCGGAGCTGCGGCCACTCGCGCATCAGCTTGCCAACCCGATGTGGCCTGGATACTCCTTGCCGCTGCTCCTCTTCGACCTCACTCTGCCGCACGCGCGCCTTCTTTCGACCGATTCAACAACTCAGTTGCGCGAAGTTTACCTTGTCCTGCCATTATCGCAGAGTCCACACGCGGATGCACCGCGCATCCCCCAGCAACCCCGGTTGGAAAGTCCCAACAAGGTTGCGTTGCTAGATGGCAAGCGCTATAATGCCGCCCACGGCACACAGGCGTTTTGGCCGGACTCATCAATGGAGATTAGCGGAGATAGGGGAGCAAGGTGTATCCAGGGGACAGATCTCACAGGACCAGACCGCTCGCTGATCGGTCGCGGACAATTCCCCTGCCGTCGCCGCTCAAGTCGATGCCGGTCTGCCGTCCCGCGCCCTATCTCGAGGGCATCGCCATTCTGGTGCCGCTGATCGCGATTGTGATCGCGTCCATCTTGCTGCTCAACGAGAAACCGCAGGCGCCCAACTGGATGCCGCTGCTGATTCTGGTCGTCATTCTGCTGGTCTTTATCCCGCTGCTGATCGTGGCCTGGCTCTTCATGAAGAGTGTGCGGCTCTCGCCGGTGGGTATCGCCGTCGGCAGGCCGTTTCAACGCTGGCGCGAGGCTCCGTGGCAAGAGATCGTGCGCGCCACGCGCAGCGGGATGTTCGTGCGCATCTACACGGCTGGCGGTGACTCTATCTCCTTCGCGCCACGCCTTTTGACGGATGGCGACCGGCTGATCGCGGTCATTCTAGCCCATCTGCGCCCGCACATCCTCGATGGCGCGCTCCGCACGGAGGCGCTGGAGCAGATGGGAACGCCAGAGTCGGACGTGATGGGCATGCTCCGCGCCCGCCCGCGTGGGCGCTGGCCGTTCAGCGGACTTGTGCTGGCGCTGGTTGGCATCTCTGGCGCGGTCATTGCGCTCTTCATGCTGCCGCTGGAGCTCGCGCTCGCGGTCAGTGCGCTGGGTGTGTTGGTGGCGCTGTGCGCCGTCGCCGTCGCCGTCTGGCTGCTTCAGGAGGTCATCCTGAACTCGGAGGGTCTCACCATCATTCAGCCCTGGCGGCGCAGCCCGGATGAACTGGCCTGGAGCGAGATTAGAGTGCTCGATCACTCGGCCAACTGGCTGCTGTTGCGGTTTCGTGCGCGGCGCCCGGTGCGCTGCATCGGCCCGGGGTTCTTACGCGGGCCCGAGCGCGACCTGATGATGGCCTTCATCAAATACTACTGTCTCGATCATGGCGTGTTAAACTATCCACATAGAGGGCTGTTCTTTTGGCGCGGGTGGCGTCTTCGATCAGAATAGCCCCTGGAGACCCCGTTCAGATGGATTCCACCACGACCGGCATCGTCATAGCGCTTGCCATTGGCTCGGTTGCGCTCTTCTCGCTCCTCTTCGTAGCCATCCTCTTCTCGATGCGTAATCGCTGGGACCAGCTTGGCAATCCAGGCAATCCAAAGCAGCCACACGATCAGCACGACGCCTGATCGCGCAGGAGTGTCGCCAGCATATCCGCCTCATTTTTTGCCTCCCGTCGCGCCCCCCGTACTGTGGCATGCGATCCAGCTAACCATGCGCGCAGGCGTTGTCCCTGGTCATCGTGGGCAAGTGTCTGCCGCGCCAGCGTCGCGAGCGGCGGCAGCATGCGCACGGTTGCAGGTGGTAGGGTCGCCAGCGCGTCAAGCCAGCGCGCGCGGACCGTGTAGGAATCATCGTCGGCTGGCGCGGCGGGTCGATATGCGCCTGTGTGGAGGGCCAGCGCCAACCCGGCGGGCGGCACGAGCTGTGACAGCGCCGCGAGATTGGGGGGCGTCGCCGCGGTGAGGGCGCGCGCCTCGGTCGAAGAGTCGTGCGCATAGCCTGTCGGTACGTCGAGGTAGCGCACATGCGCGGCAAATGGGCGATTTTCCGGCTGGGCGAGCAGGGCGGCCAGCGCATCAGCGCCTTCGCCCGCGCGCGGAGCCACCAGCAGCCGCGCCAGCGAGAAGAGCGCGCGCAGAGCGGCGTCACGGTCGGCATAGTATCTGGGGTCAAAGATCTGCACGATCTTGTCGTAGCCTACGATCAGTGTCAATTCGGCTGAAGGGGCCAGCAATGCGCGAAGTGTCCGCGCCTCATCGACGTAGAGGCCGCGATTCAGCAGCGCCAGCGCCTCACCGCGCCGCCCCGCGACGAACGTGCGCATCTGCGCCAGCCGGTCCACCAGCGCAGCCCGCTCTACCTGCTCTTTATCCACCGAGGCAGCCGCGCACGCCCAGACCAGGGCATCCAGGCCAGCCGCGCGCCGGGCAGCGTTGGTCAGCGCCACATGCGCCCGCGTCAGCGGATTGAACGACCCGGCGAAGACTCCGACACGGGTTGCGGCACGCAATCGTCGCCCACCCGCCAGGGCCACGGCGCGCGGCTCATCGCTGGCGACCACGTCGGCGGCGGCGCGCGCCAGCCTCGCCAGCTGGGAGCAGTCGTCGAGCAGCGCCACAGCGGCGTGATAGCGGCTGGTCTGCGTCATATCCTCTGCCATAGCAGATTCATCCTCCTTGGTGAACATCACCACAAGACACGATAGCACGACGACGCGGTATGCTACGCTATGGACGGTCAGCGAAGGAGGGAGAGCCAAGATGGCGAACGAGGTGGCGCCCTGGCAGGTGCGCGACAATGACGATGACAGTGAACTGAAGCCGTTGTTGGAGCAGGACCGCATCTGGAACTGCTTCGCCCTCGCCGACCTGCTGCCGCCGATGCGCAAATCTACCCGCTTTATCACTGCGCGGCAACCAGGAAAAAGTCCCTCTGCCCTTCTCATGATCGTCCAGCATCCAGAGATACAGGTTATCAGCCAATTTGGGGATGCCGCCGGAGTTGCGGCGATTCTCGCGCGGGCGCGCCTGCCGGACAGGACGCTGGTACAGACGACCGCGGCCCATCGCCCGCTGCTCGAAGTCGTCTATCGCCCCGCGCCCGCGTGGCGCGCGATGCTGCGCATGGCGGTGGATGCGCAAACGTTCACGCCAGCGCCTGCGGATGCGCGTGTTGAACGCCTGACAGTGGAAGACAACGCCGCAATCACCGATCTCTATCGCCTCTTTCCTGAGGGCCACTTCCGCCCGGAGCTGCTGGCACAGGGCAGCTATCATGGCCTGCGCGCGGATGGTCGGCTGGTCGCGATTGCGGGAACGCACGTCGTGGTGACGCAGCATTTCATCGCGGTCGTTGGTGGCGTCTTCACCCATCCAGACGCGCGCGGCACAGGCTACGCTCGTAGCGTGACTTCGGCGGTGGTATCGCATCTGCTGGGGCGCGGCTGCCGCGATGTCGTCCTCAATGTCTTTGCTGAGAACGCGCCAGCGATTGCGGTCTATCATCGGCTGGGGTTCCGGACCGCCCATCATATGTGGACTGGGCAGGCGGAGCGCCGCCAGGAGGCGCCACAGTGAATGATGCGAGACCGGCTATTGCCGCGATTGTGCTGGCGGCGGGGAAGTCGTCGCGGATGGGCGCCAATAAGCTTCTGCTACCGCTCGACGGGCATCCGCTGGTGTGGCACGCGGTCAACACCGCATGCGCCAGTAGCGCCGATGTGGTGCTGGTGGTGCTGGGCAACGATGCCGAGCGCGTCGCCGCCGCGCTGCCGCCGGGACGCTACCGGCGGGTGGATAATCCGCGCTTTTCCGAAGGTCTCTCTACCTCACTCCAGGCGGGACTGGATGCGCTGCCCGACGACATAGATGGCGCGCTCATCCTGCTGGCCGATATGCCGTTCACAGCGTCCGCAACGGTGGAGGCGCTGCTCGCCGCCGCGCGTGAGGCGCCGGATCGGATCGCCGCGATGAATCAGGGTGACAGGCCCACTCCTCCGGTCTTTTGGCCGCGCGCACTCTTTGCAGCGCTACACGACATCCGTGGCGATGAGGGCGGGCGCTCGCTGCTGATGCTGTCGCCGGAGGCGGTGCATCTTGTCGCGATGGCGCAGCCCGGCGAGGCGCTCGACGTGGACGCGCCCGAGGACTACCAGCGCATCCAGGAGAGGACGGCGGGCGACTGAAGTCGCGCCTCAATGGCCTCCCTGCCGTCAGCCACAAAACCAGCCTGCGCGAGTTTCTCCCAAGGCTGCCCGGTGTGCCTCTGGCTCTGGTCCCCCCTCTCCGCATCGGGGAGGGGGAGGGGCTGGGGGAGAGGGCCATCGCCGAAGAGGTCAGTCTTCCAGCGGGAATGACTGAGCGGCGCGCCACGCGGCCAGGTTGGCGTCGTCCGGCTCCGGAACCCATGAACGCAGCAGTTGCGTCTCGTCGCCGCCGATGAATGTGTGCGCGCCAATCGTCGCGGGGAGCACCGCCGTCTCGCCCTGCGCCAACCGCACGCTTCCCTCGTCCGACGCAATCTCACAGCGGCCTGACAGCGCCGTCACAATCTGGCAGCTCGTCGGGCGGACCGTGCCCGCGCTCGCGCCATGAAGTGTGATCTCGTCCAGTACAAAGTAATGACAGCCGACCAGCACTCGCCGCCCGTCACGCGCCAGCGGCGTCACGCGCTCCAGCGTCTGCGGGGCGTAACGCATCACTGCCAGCCCCTGCTCGATATGCAGGTCACGCGGGCGGCCATCGGCCTGCACGCGCCCATAGTCATACAGCCGGTAGGTGATGTCGGAGTACTCCTGAAGCTCGTAGAGGGCGACCCCGGCGCAGATCGCGTGGACGGTGCCTGCCGGGACGAAGATGACGTCGCCTGGCTTCACCTCAACGCTACGCAGCACGTCTTCCAGCGTGTTCGTCGCGATGGCCTGGCGTATCTCATCCCGCGTCGTTTCCCGATTCAGCCCGTAGATGACCCGCGCGCCCGGCTCCGTCTGGAGGATGTACCACATCTCGGTCTTGCCCAGCTTTCCGTCCTCGTGCGCGGAGGCATACTCATCGTTGGGGTGAACCTGCACCGAAAGCTGGTCGTGCGCGTCGATGAACTTGGTCAGCAGGGGGAATCGCGCGCCGAAGACGGCCTCCGCGCGCGCGCCGATCAGGTCAACCCCGTGGCGCTCGGTGAGCGCGCCAAGCGTCTGGTCGGCATAGGGAGGATTGGTCGCGATGGCGTCGAGCGCCGTCTCCCATGATTCGCCGATGTGCGCGCCCTGCGGCACATCCTTGCCCGCGAGGGCGCGCAGATTTTCGCCGCCCCAGATCGTCTCGTGCAGGCTGGCGCGGAGTTGAATCGGCCCCAGACCGCGTGCTGTCTGCCCTATGCTCATCCCGGAAATCTCCCTGTATGTACGCGGCGCGGTCTTCAGGCGGCAAAAAACGCCGCGCCACGAGATAGTATCTCACGACACGGCACTCTTGCATTCCGAGACAGGAAAAATGGGCGGTTTGCTACTGGACGCGGTTGAGCAGATCGATGGCTCGCAGAACCGCCTCCCGCGACTCTGGCGAGGCGTCGTCGCCAAGTGCCTCGGTCACCTGGCACTTCAGGACTTCGGTCGCCACGCGGTCCATGGCGGCGCGAGCGGCCAGAATCTGCGTCACCACCTGCTCGCAGGACTTCCCCTCGCCAAGCATGTTGATAATGCCGCGGATCTGTCCCTCGATGCGTCGCAGGCGCAACTGCATATCATTCTCGGTTTTCGGCGGTAGCGTCGCCATCGTCATTTACCCCAGGTCAACGCCAGTTCAGGCGTGCGCGCTGACGCCATCCAGGTGGCGCTTGAGCACCTCGCCCTGCACCAGCCCGACCACACGGTCAACTTCCTTGCCACCGCTGAAGATAATCATGGTGGGAATGCCCTGGATGCCCAGGCGCTGCGGTGTGGACATATTGATATCGGTGTTCATCTTTGCGAAGGTGATCTTCCCCGCATACTCGCCAGCCAGCCGCTCGAAGGTGGGGGCCATCCGCAGACAAGGGGTACACCAGGGCGCCCAGAAATCGACGATCACCGGTTTATCTGACTGAAGCACCTTCTCGCCAAATGTCTGATCGGTCACTTCGACATAAGCGTCTGACATGAGAGAAATCCTCCTGGGCGACGTTGGCCCATCTTTGTCGCTATTACCCTACGGGGGTATCGTATACATGGTACCACCGGACAGGCATCCCGTCAAGGGCGCGGCGCGCTGGTTCTCCGTCCCTGCCCGGTGCTATGATGGAACCGAAAACGGGATGTCGTATAGCACCATTCTCACCAGGATGTGGAGCAAATAGCATGCCACTCAGCGATGGCGTCGTCTACATGGATCACGCGGCAACCACTCCGGTTGACCCAAATGTGCTCGCCGCGATGCTTCCCTATTTCACCGAGCGTTTCGGCAACCCCAGCAGCATCTATCGGCTGGGGCGCGAGAGCATGGATGCGCTGGAGACCGCGCACGAGACCGTTGCGCGCGTCTTGGGATGTCGCCCGGTGGAGATTCTCTTTACTGGCGGTGGCTCGGAAGCCGATAACCTGGCGATCAAGGGAGTCGCCTACGCCAAACGGCGTCGTGGCAACCATATCATCACCACCGCCATCGAGCACCATGCCGTCCTGCATACCTGCCAGCAGCTCGAACGCGAGGGCTACCGTGTCACCTATCTGCCGGTGGATGAGGCCGGGCTGGTGAATCCCGCCGACGTGGCTGCCGCCATCACCGATGAGACCGCGCTGGTGACGATGATGTACGCCAACAACGAGGTGGGCACGATCCAGCCAATTGCCGAGATTGGGCGCATCTGCCGCGAGCGGCGCGTCCCGTTCCACACCGACGCGGTGCAGGCGGGCGGAATCCTCGGCCTCGATGTGAACACCCTCGGCGTGGACCTGATGACGCTCTCCGCGCATAAGTTCTACGGCCCCAAAGGTGTTGGCATCCTCTACGCGCGCCAGGGCACGCGCATCCAGCCGCAGATTCTCGGCGGCTCCCAGGAGCGCAACCGCCGCGCTGGCACCGAGAATGTGCCGGGGGCGGTCGGCGCGGCCATCGCGCTGGAACGGGCGCAGGCGACGCGCGAGGGCGAGTCGGCCCGACTGGTGGCGCTGCGCGACCGTCTCATCAGCGCCATTCTGCGTATCCCGGATACGCGGCTGACCGGGCATCCAGAGCGGCGATTGCCCAACAATGCCAGCTTCGCGTTCGCGGGCGTCGAGGGCGAGTCGCTGCTGCTCAATCTCGATCTGATCGGCGTCGCGGCCTCTAGCGGCAGCGCCTGCACGACGGGCAGCGTCGAGCCATCGCACGTGCTGACGGCGATGGGCATCTCCGAGAGCGGCGCGCGCGGCCATCTGCGGCTGACGCTTGGCCATAGCAGCGACGATGGCGACGTAGACTTCGTGCTAGAGCACCTGCCCGCCATCGTCGAGCGGCTGCGGGCGCTGTCCACGCGGCCTGTGTAGCCTCTTGTCACCACAGTGGTCCGACAAGCGTATGTACACAGGGAAGGCGTGTGTTCAGAATCAGGTATAAGACCAGAAAGGATGCACAGATGAGCACCGATCAGCCACCTGAGAACAACGAACAGCAAGAGGAACAGCCGCCGCAGCCGACAGAGCAACCGTCGTATACACCACCGCCGCCACCGCCGATGCAGCCGCATCCAGAGCCGCCACCGGCGCAGTTTACGCCGCCACCCCCACCACCAATGCCAGCTCAGCCAGAGTATGCGCCACCGCCTATGCCGCAGTATGCGCCTCCGCCGCCACAGATGCAGGCGCAGGCAGGCGTTCCCGCACAGGGCTACGACTGGACAGTGGCGCTGATCCTCTCGATTCTGCTCGGGGAGCTGGGCGTCGACCGTTTCTATACCGGCAGTATCGGGCTGGGTATCCTCAAGCTGATTACATTCGGCGGCTGCGGCATCTGGTGGATCGTTGATATCATCCTGATCGCGACCGGATCCTATAAGGACGCGCAGGGTCGCCCGCTCGTGCGCAAACTATGAGTCGGGAGAGCGCTACTCGGTAGCTGGGACACAGCGTCTCGTCCTGGATAGCGCCACTGTCAGCGCGATCCATGGGCTGCTGTGTGCGACATTTGACGTATGTGACTGAACGATTGAGGATGTAGCCATGATGCGCAATGAACCACCGCCTAGCTACTCAAGTAACCAGCCTTACGGAGAACAGTCTTACGCGCCGCCGCCGATGCAGCCGCAATCGGGCGGTCCCGAGCAGGGCTATGACTGGACGGTCACGCTCATCCTGGCCATTCTCGTTGGGGTCTATGGTGTCGATCGCTTCTACACGGGGAGCATCACGCTTGGCATCCTGAAGCTCATCACGCTAGGTGGCTGTGGAGTCTGGTGGATCGTTGACATCATCATGGTTGCCACTGGTTCCTATAAGGACGCCTACGGACGGCCGCTCGTGCGCAAACTATGAGTCGGGACGCGCGTATCGCACTGGGGAAGATCGGATGCTATCTCCTCCTTCCCCTCATCTTCTGGCTGATTCCCACCGCGCGCATCGAGGCGGGGCCGTCGTTCTGCCTGATTCGCCGCGTCACCGGCGCGCCCTGCCCCGGTTGTGGCATGACCCGCGCGCTTTCCTGCGCGACGCATGGCCACCCGCGTCGCGCCATCGCCTATAACAGCCGCGTGGTCATCGTGCTGCCGCTGCTGATGTGGGCGTGGGCGCGCGGGCTGCGCCGGGAATGGCGGACGTTTCAGGCCACCTATTCGCTAATGCCGAAGGCTGCGGCTTCCAGCGGCCCATAGGTCGTCAGCACCTGATGCTCTGTGCAGGGGAAGCGGTCCAGCACGCGCCGTACGTCCTCAAGAGTGACCGCCTCGATCTCGGCAATCTCGTCCTGAATTGACCGGACCTCTTCCTTCGCCGCCCAGGTGTAAGCCAGATCCTGCATGCGGCTAAACGCGGAGTCGCCATCCAGCACGGTGCGGCTGACGAGCTTGTCTTTGGCGCGCCGCAGCTCATCCTCGTGGATGCCGTCCGCCTGAAGGCTCGTCAGCTCCGAGCGGAGCAGCTCCAGCACGCCTGGCGCGTGATCGGGTGTCGTGCTGATGAAGGCGACACACATGCCGGCGCCATCCATCGGCGAGAGCGAGGCGGCGGCCGTCTCGGCCAGCCCCTTCTGGTAGATGTTCCAGAAGAGACGCGAGCCAGTGCCGTCGCCCAGCACCATCATGGCCAGATAGGCGGCATAGAGGTCGTCGTCCTGCACGCTCACCCCTGGCCACGCCAGCAGCATGATTTGCTGCTTCTGCTGTGGCTTGACGATGACCGTGGACGCCGACTCCGGGGTGAACGGCGCCGCCTCACGGCCCATCTCGCCCGCCCGCCACGTGCCGCACTTTTCTTCGGCCAGCGCGCGCAACTCGTCCCACTCGAAGTTGCCCGCCACCGCCAGGATGAGGTTATTGGCGGCGTAGCGGCGGTTATGGTAGGCGCGCATCTGCTCCACCTGGAGGTCGCCGATGCTCTCGCGCGTGCCCAGCACGTCGTGGCCCAGCGAGTTGCCCGCGAAGAAGCTCTGCATCAGGCGCCGGTAGGCCTGCCCGGTCGGCACGTCTTCGGAGCGCGCGATCTCTTCCAGAATTACATTGCGTTCGAGGTTGAAGTCGTCCGCGTCGAGGCGGGGGCGCATCATATCGCTGAGCAGGTCGATGGCGTTTGGCAGATACTCCCGCAGCACGCGGGTATAGAACACCGTCTGTTCGAGCGAGGTGAAGGCGTTGAACTCCGCGCCCATCCGGTTGAAATCGAGTGTGATCTGCTCGGTGTCGCGATGCGCGGTCCCCTTGAAGACCATGTGCTCCAGGAAATGCGAGACGCCATAGAGCGCGGCATCATGCTCGTCGCGCGCGCCGGTACGGGCGAAAAAACAGACGGAGACTGACTCCAGATCGGGCATGCGCTGCCCCAGGATTTGCAGGCCGTTCTCCAGGTGGTCCACATAGAAGTTCTGTTCCGCGTGCTCGCGCTGCTGTGAAGGTACCGTCATGAAGCTGCTCTTTTCCTGTACTGAAGAAGGTCTGTAGGCGCGCGGCGTGACCCCAGAATGTCACTGCGTCGCGGGCACAGGGAAGCGTGCATCGGGGAAATTACCCCCTTGCGTTACTATACAACCTTCATGTATACTGGCCGCAGGTCGTTGTACCACAACGTGGGAGTTTCCCGTTATGAAAGCCCAGGACCCCTCATTATCGCAGCGTGACCGCACCGAGTATCTGCGCCGCTACCGCATGTGCGGTGGTTTCCACCTCGCGACCTGCTATCCCTGACCACCTTGAGTGCTGCCGTGTCATGGCGTTTCGCATCTCACTCCCTGACATTGCAAGAGACGGTCCGCTCAGTCGCTCCGGCTGTTTTCGCGGGTCTTCGGCTGCTTAGTTGACACGGACAAACACCATTTACCCGTCGTACCGCTTCCCTGCGCGCCAGACCCATTGATGCATCTCGCGCCAGGCCAGCACCAGTGATGATTGTCGGCACTTCAAGGTTTCGATTCGGCGTGTGTTCCGCCCAATAATTTGTACCCGTGTACGCAGAACGGGTCGCGGAGGCGCATTTTCCGGTCCGCCGGATTCTCTCAGTTCGCTGTAGTGTGTGCGATTACCGTCGTTAGGACGGTATGTCGCAGACAGCCGTATTGCCGTAGCTATCAGCGGACGGTTGGCAGCGAGCGAATGATGAAGCATTCGATAAGAACGCGCCTGGTTTCCCAGATTTCCTGGGAGCCGCACATCCATTGCCGAATACGTCACATCTGCGCATAAAGGGAGTATATGAGTACCCACCAGGATTCGAAGATTCAGCAGGCTATCGCTACCTCACGCAAGTATCTGGACGTCATCCACAGCAAGTCGCTTGAGCGCGCGCAGGCGGAAGAACTGATTCGCACGACGCTGCGTAACTTTGCCGAACACTACAACCCCGGATTTCTCGACTATCGTAAGTCCGTCACCGAGGGCGGTGACTTTGCCTCGGTGGAGTGGAGCGGACGCGGCGCCACCTTTGTCGACGCGCTGGGCCGGAAGTACATTGACGCGCTGGGCGGGTATGGGCTGCTGAGCCTCGGCTGGTCCCACCAGAAGGTGGTTGACGCCGTGAAGGCGCAGCTTGACCGCTCGCCGATGCCTACCCAGGAGTTGCTGGACTGGCCGCGCGGTATGCTTGCCGACCTGCTGACATCCATTGCGCCAGGCGATCTGCAATATGCGTTCTTCGTCTCCAGTGGGACCGAGGCCGTTGAGGGCGCAATGAAGTTCGCCAAAGCGGCGACGGGCAAGTCTGGCTTCATCGCGGCGGTGCGCGGCTTCCACGGCAAGACGGCGGGCAGCCTCAGCCTGATGGGCAAGGCGAAGTTCCGCAAGCCCGCAATGCCTTTGCTCGGCAACGTCTACCACGTGCCGTATGGCAACGCCGACGCCGTCGAGCAGCAGCTGCGCATCGCCCAGGAGGTTGGCAACGACATTGCCGCGGTGGTGATGGAGCCGGTGCAGGGCGAGGCAGGCGCGATTGTCCCGCCAGACGATTTCTGGCCGCGACTGCGCCAGCTCTGCGACGAGTATGGTGTGCTATTGATTGCCGACGAGGTACAGACCGGCCTGGGCCGGACGGGCGCGCTCTGGGGCGTGAACCACTGGGACGTCGTGCCCGACATCATCACGTCGGCCAAGGCGCTCGGCGGCGGCGTGATGCCCATTGGCGCGTTCATCGCCGGGCCAAAGGTCTGGCAGACGTTCATCGACGACCCGTTCTTCCATACCACGACGACCGGCGGCAATCCGCTGGCCTGCGCCGCCGCGATTGCGACGATCAATGTGGTGCTGGAGGAAGACCTGCCAGGCCAGGCCGCCGAGAAGGGCGACTATCTGCTCGCACGGCTTAAGCCGCTGGCAGAGCGCTACGACTCGATCTACGAGCGCATCACTGGTAAGGGTCTGCTCATCGGCCAGCACTTCCGCACGCCGGAGTTGGGCTATGAAGTCTCGGCGGGCCTCTTCCGCCGGGGCGTGCTGATTTCAGGAACGCTGACGAGCGCGCAGACCGTGCGCATCGAGCCGCCGCTGGTCATCGAGTATGACGAGATCGACGCGATGCTCGACCGGCTCGAAGATACGCTCAAAGCAATGAGCATGGCGCCGGTGACGGGCGATGTGCTTCAGTTCCCTGTCGCGACTCCCGTTGTCGCTGCTCCGGTGGCGGTGGCGGCCAGCAATGGGCACAGCAAGGCGCACGGGCGGGCGCGCGCGTCCTCCAAAAGCGGCGCGCGTCACGCAACGCGCACAACCGAGCGAACCCTGAGCGAGACCGCCGTCCGGTAGCGGGCTGGCGGAGCGATTATGGGTTATAAGTGGTGAAGCGGAGCAGCGTCGAATGACGCCACATCCGCCTCACCATTTTCATATGCGCCGACATGACGAGGCGGACTATAAAAGAAGGCCGAGAGGCGAACGAAGGGGTAGTTGAGTGCATATCGTTGTTCTGGGTGGTGGTGGCGCGATGGGGCGCATCACCGTGCGCGCGCTCGCCGAAGACGCACGGGTGCTGCGGGTGACGGTGGCCGATCTGAGCGAGGCGGCGGCGCAAAAGACCATCGACTGGCTGGAAGAGGGCCGCGAGAAGGCCGTGGCCGCTGCCTGTGACGTGCGCGACGCCACTGGGCTGTCGAACCTGCTCGGTGGGGCTGGCGTCGTCCTCAACGCCACCGACTATCCCTTCAACCTCGATGTGATGCGGGCCGCGCTCGCCGCAAAAGTCCCCTACGCCGACCTCGGCGGCCTCTTCCATATGACGCGTAAGCAGTACGAGCTGCACGGCGCGTTTGCCGAGGCGGGCCTGACCGCGGTGCTTGGCATCGGCAGCACGCCCGGCATCACCAATGTGCTGGCGCGCGTGGCCGCCGACCAGCTCGAGACGGTCGAGCGGCTAGATGTGCGCATTGGCTCCGCCGATCTGCGCAGCGGCGATGTGCCCTTCGCACCGCCCTATTCGATCCGCACCATTCTCGACGAGTGTACGCTGGAGCCGATGGTCTTCGCCGAGAGCAAGATGCACGCCGTCGCGCCGCTCACCGGCCAGGAGGCTATCGCTTTTCCCGCGCCTGTCGGCCAGATGACCGCGATGTATACGCTTCACTCCGAGGTGGCGCTCTTCCCGGTCTCCTTTGGTGAACGCGGCCTGAAAGCCGCATCATTCAAAATCGCCTTCCCGCCGGAGTTTCTCGATCAACTGCGCCTGCTGGTGGACCTCGGCATCGCCAACACCGCTCCGCTCGTCGTGCGTAGCACGCGGAAGGGGCAGAGGGTTCAGGTCGCCCCGCGCGAGGTGCTGGTGGCGCTCTTGCAGCAGCGCGCGAGTTCGTTGCCGCCGGGCGAGCCGAACGATTGCGACGTGCTGCGGGTGGTGGCCACGGGCACGCAGGCTGGTGTACCAATGGAGTTGACCGAGGAGATGGTTGTGTTACCCTACAAGCCGTGGAGCATCGGCGCCGGTGATCTGGATACGGGCGTGCCGCTGGCCATCGCCGGTATCTTGCTGGCGAGCGGTGAGGCACGGTTGCCAGGCGCGCACGGCGCCGAGCGGGTCTTTGATCCGGCGGCGTTTCTGCGCGAGCTGGCGCGCTATGGCATGCATGCGCATGAGACGCTGACCCGGGTCATCAGCTAGACGCTGAGGATTCAGGGAAGGCAGGGACGAGATGCGCGTGGTGCGCCAGATTCTGGTTGGACTTGGACTTATCGTGATGGGAGTGGGTGGCGTGGTGCTGGCGCAGGGGATCGTCATCTTGACCGGGAGCCAGCCAGCAATGGTCGAGGCCGTCGCCATCACCATCCTGGGCGCGCTACTGCTGATTGGCGGTGTCGTGCTGCTGGTCAAGGGCATCCGCAAACGCGCGGTCGTTTCGGGCAACGTCGGGGCGGAGGCATAACGCCGCGCGGATTCATAGCCAAAGGGGAGGAACGCCACATATGCGCGAGATGTGGATCAACGGCGCATTGCGGGCAGGCGCCAGCGGACAGACGATTCCGGTGCAGGATCCCGCCACCGAGGAAGTCATTGATCACGTACCCGCGGGTAATGCCGAGGACGTGCGGGCGGCGGTGGATGCGGCGAGCGCGGCGTTCTGCGACTGGCGTCGGCTTTCTGCTGGCGAACGCGCCGAGATGCTGCACGAAGTCGCGGCGAAGCTGACCGCCAAAACCGAAGCACTGGCCACGCTGCTCACACGCGAAGGTGGCAAGCCGCTGGTCGAGAACCGCGATGAGATGGGCTGGTCGGCGGCGTGCTTCCGCTACTACGCCGAGTTGGGGCGCAACACACGCGGGCGCGTCATCCCCTCGATTGAGCCGTCGCAGCTGGCGCTGGTGCTCAAGGAGCCGTATGGCGTCGTCGGAGCCATCGTGCCGTGGAACTACCCGATTCTGCTGATGGCCTGGAAGGTCGCGCCCGCGCTGGCCGCTGGCAACACCGTCGTCATCAAACCGAGCGAGATGACGCCGCTCTCCACGCTGGCCCTTGCTGAGGTGTTCGATCATCTGCCGCCGGGCGTCGTTAATATCGTCACGGGCTACGGGAAAGAGGCGGGCGAGCCACTGGTGCTCGATCCGCGCGTGCGTGTCATCGCCTTCACTGGCAGCCTGGAGACTGGCAGGCACATCGCCAGAATCGCCGCCGACCAGATCAAGAAGCTCCATCTGGAGCTAGGTGGCAAAGACGCCTTCATAGTCGCCGAAGACGCCGACCTCGAAATTGCCGTGCCTGGCGTCGCGTGGGCCGCGCTGCTCAACACCGGCCAGGTCTGCACCTCCACCGAGCGCGTCTATGTCCATGAGGGCATCGCGCCGCGCTTCATCGAGCGCATCGTCGAGTATGCGCGCGGGCTGCGGCTTGGTTCCGGGTTGAACCCCGAGACCGATGTCGGCCCGATGATCGGCGCGCAGTATCGCGCGAAGGTGGAGGCGCATGTCGAGGACGCACGCTCGCGTGGCGCGCGAATTCTCGCGGGCGGGCAGCGGCCAGCCGGGCAGCCTCGCGGCTTCTTCTACGAACCGACGGTGTTGACGGGCGTTGACCATTCGATGCGTATCATGCGCGAGGAGACGTTTGGCCCGACCATTCCCATCATGACGTATCATCACTTCGACGAGGCGATACAACTGGCCAACGACAGTCCCTTCGGCCTCGGCGCGAACCTCTATACCCACGACGCCCGCAAGGTGAAGCAGTTTTACGAGGAGGTGCAGGCGGGCACGCTCTGGGTCAATGATCCGCTCACTGATAACGACGCCGGGCCGTTCGGAGGCATGAAGATGAGTGGAAACGGGCGCGAGCTGGGCGAAGAGGGTCTGGACGAGTTCAGAGAAACCAAGCATCTTCATTGGGATTTCGAGGGCGGCGCGAAGTCCTGGTGGTATCCCTATGGCCGCAACAGCTAGCGCTCGCTAGTCGGGCGACCGGGAATATATCGCTATGAGATGGGTGTGGCTAACGGAATTCATACACTTTGTCCAATGGAAACTGGCGCAGCATACAGGTGATGCGAGTATACTAGTGCAACCAGATGCATGCGACTGGCCGCATGGTAGCTGTGTGGTGGTGTGAGCGGAGAGGCGCTTCGTGCGTACATTAGGTACAGCGCGTTCTCGACCACACGCGCACATCCGCCTAGACAACGCGGAGGTCGCATGGCTTTCGCGCTTTTGTGCTGTGATTTTGTGCTCTGAGCACCAGGCCCATTCCAGTTTTGGAGGACCGCATGGCCAACGCAGAATGGCAGTCCCCCCCGCAAACGTCGCAATCCGGCGCGCCGCCCAACCCATCCCAGGGCGCTCTGATGATCGATGTGCGCAAGCTCAACAAGTTTTTTGGTGAGCGCCACATCCTCAAGGAGATTGATTTTTCGGTCCGGCGCGGCGAATGCGTCGCCATCATCGGGCCAAGTGGCTCTGGCAAAAGCACGCTCATCCGCTGTATCAACTACCTCGAAACGCCCACCACTGGCGAGATCATCATCGATGGCAAAACGCTTCACGGCGACCTCTCCCATCGCGAGCTCAGCGAAATCCGCCGTGAGCTAGGGATGGTCTTCTACAACTTCAACCTCTTTCCCCATAAAACCGTGATGGACAACATCACGCTCGCTCCCATCCAGGTACGCAAGATCGCCAAAGCCGACGCGCAAGAGACCGCCCGCAGATTGTTGGCGAAGGTGGGTCTGGCGGATAAAGAAGAGTCATACCCAGGGCAACTCTCAGGCGGCCAAAAGCAACGAGTGGCGATTGCGCGCGCGCTGGCAATGAATCCGAAGGCGCTGCTCTTCGATGAGCCAACCTCGGCGTTGGATCCAGAGCTGGTGAGCGAGGTGCTGCGCGTGATGCGCGAGCTGGCGGAGGAAGGGCGCACGATGGTGGTGGTAACCCATGAAATGGGCTTCGCGCGCTCAGTGGCGGATCGTGTCGTCTTTATCGATCAGGGCCGTATTGTGGAGCAGGGCGATCCAGAGCAGGTGTTTGCTCACCCGCAGCACGAGCGTACCCGTAGCTTCCTCGAACGCGTACTTCATCCAGTGTAGGGCTTTAGCGTGTAAGCCGAGTCGGAAGCGGTACACTGCCATCGAAGGCATTGATGGCGCGAGATGCCGATGCGCCTCAGGTGAGGTGAGGGACCAGGACTTCATATTGTTTGTAGAGAGGTGAGTCGAAGATGACAGGTACAGGCACAGCTAGACGCTCATGGTTGGCGCGCGCCTCAGTGGTCATGATGAGCGCGACGCTTCTGGTGCTGAGCGCGTGTGGCGCGGGCAACGCCAGCACGCCAAAGACAACACCGGGCACGACACCGATCGGGAACGCGGGGACACTCATTCCCGGCGTTCTCAAGTGGGGCGAAGACTCTACTGGCGGCATGCCCTACATCGCGCCGAAAGACGCCAACAACCCCAACGCGGCGGACTACGGCTTCGAGGTAGACATCGCCAGCGCGATGGCCAAGCTGATGAATGTCACCCAGCAGCCAACGCAGATCACGTGGTCCGACTGGCCCCAGGGCCTCTCGACCCATCAGTTCGACTTCTTCATGAACGGCCTGGAGATCACGCCGGAGAATGCGAAGTCGGCCAAGTTCAGCATTCCGTACTATGTCTACACCCAGTCCATCGTGGTGCTGTCGAGCAATACCAGCATCAACAGCTTTGATGACCTGGCGGGCAAGACGGTTGAGACCGGCACCGACTACAAGGCCCAGTTCATCATGGAGGACTATAACGCCGCTCACCCCGACAAGAAGATCAATATCGTCACCACTGATACGCCGACGCCATTCGCCGATCTGGACTCGCATCGCGTTGACGCCGAGTTCCTCGACACGCCAATCGCCAAGTGGTATGGCGCGAACGACCCCAGCGGCAAGTACAAGACCGTTGGCGGCGACCTGAACCCTGGCTACTATGGCATCGCGTTCGATCCGGCTGGCCCGAATACCGCGACACTGCTGGCCGAGGTCAACCAGGCCATCGCGAAGATGTACACCGATGGCACGCTGCAGAAGATCTACCAGAATGGCGGCGCCTATAATGCCAAGCCCGATGGCAGCCCCGTCTTCGTGAAGTACGATATGTGGAACTCGTTCGTCGCCTGCATCGGCAACTTCCTGCCGACCAACCCGACCAACATGGCGGGTTGCCCGACGCTACCGCCGAGCTAGGCGCGCTGAGATGTGGAGCTTGCCAGTCACGGCATGCCTCCACAAGCAAGCCTGACCGGGGCGGTTTCTCGCAAGCCGCTCCGGTCATGTCGTATCTGTCACTATGACCGAATCTACGTGGGTGGCAAACAACGGCTTGGGGCGGCGTGGACGACCTCACCCCCCAGCCCCCTCTCCCACAGGAGAGGGGGAGCCAGGGTCGTACCGCTGCGCCAGCCGTGGGCGCAAATCCCCTCTCCCACAGGAGAGGGGGAGCCAGAGGCGAATGAGGCAATAATGTGATGCAGAAAATCCCCCCTCCCGTGCGCTTCGTGGCGATTGTCGCCGTGCTGGTGATTGTCTTCGGCGCGTGCGGCTCGCTGACGCTGGGCGCGTTTGATAAGGTGCAGACTCATTCCACTGGTAGTCTGCTCGATCCCGGCGCGCTCATCAGTAACGTCTGGCACTTCCTGCAAACCACGCTGCAAATTCTCACCACGGCGACGACACCCAACGGCGTTCCTCTGCGGAACTACTTTCTCTCGGGCCTGGCGCTGACCATCGAATTCTGCGCCATCTCGATGCCGCTGGCCATCGTATTTGGTCTGGCGCTGGCGCTGATGTCGCGCGCGCGTAATCGCTGGGTGCGCATTCCCGCGCGCTCATACGTCGAATTCTTCCGCAACACCCCGCTCTTTGTGCAGATGCTGGCGATCTATTGGGGTCTCACTTTCCTGCCTCATACACTGCTCAATCCGTTTACCGCCGGTGTGGCAACGCTCGTGCTGAACTATGCCGCCTATGAATGCGAGAACATTCGCGCGGGACTGTCGGCGGTGGATCGCGGACAGGGCGAGGCGGCTGAGTCGCTCGGCATGGGCTTTTTCCAGAGCCTGCGCTTTGTCGTATTGCCCCAGACGATCTCTGTCGTCCTGGCGCCAGTCCTCAACGATCTCATCTATATGTTCAAGGACTCCTCACTGCTGAGTGTCATCACAATCATCGAGTTGACCGCGCAAACGACCGGGCTGGGTCGCCGCTTCCCTTCTGAATACTGGGAGTTCATCGTCATTGGCGGCCTGATCTATCTGGCGCTGAGTCTGCCGCTGGCGCGGTTCGCTCGTGGCATCGAGGAACGGCTCCGCTCGGTGAACTATGTTCCACGCACCGATCCCATCGTGGCGACAGCGCAGGTGATGATTGCCTCGACGCTAATCGGCTTGCTGGCGGGAATCTTGGTGGCTGGTTTCGGCTTCGGCACGCTATTTGGCGCGCTGGGCCAATGGATCGCCGCGATTGCGCTGATACTGTTCATCATGCTCTTCGTGCTGATCGTGCTGGGAGGTATCGTCAGCCTTCCTGGCGGCGTGGTCAATCTGTTCAATCGTCCGGATAAGCCGGATCAAACGGTCAATCCGCCCGTTGCCGTCGGCGCGGACTAGCAGGGGAAGGAGAAACGTTTATGGGTACCCTCTGGAATACATTGGTCGTCCTCTTCCCCAAGCTGGTAAGCGGTGTGGCGGTGACGATTCTGATTTTCGTCTTCAGCGCCATTATTTCCATGGCGATTGCGATCCCGGTCGGCCTGGGGCGTACCTCGCGCTTTCGCGTCATTCGGTCGTTGTGCGCGTTCTATGTCGAGACGATTCGGGGCACGCCGCTGTTCTTTCAGTTGCTCGTCTGGTTCTTTGGCGTACAGCTGGTGTTCGTTTCGCTGTTCGGATTCAATGCCGACCAGTCCGTCTACAGTTTTCTTACCTCGATCAACTCGAACACGCTCTTCCCAACGACCGGCGTCAGTGGCCTCTTCTTTGGGATTATTGGGTTGAGCGTCAACTATGGCGCGTACATGGCCGAGGTCATTCGGGCTGGCGTGCAGTCAGTGGAGCATGGACAGACGGAGGCGGCGCTTTCGCTTGGCTTGAGCCGCTTCCAAACCTCACGTTTCGTGATTCTGCCACAGGCGCTGCGCATCATGATCCCGCCGCTGACCAACAATCTGATCACGCTCGTGCAGGATACGGCGATTGTTGCCACAGCTGTTGTTGGCGTAGCCGATCTCGAGATCGTCGTCCAAACGGCGGCGGTCGCGACATCTGATATCTTCGTGCGCCTCGGCCTATACACGGTCGAACTGGCGATTTATTTCGTCATGTGCTACAGTCTCGCGCTCATCTCGCGTAGCGCCGAGCGCCGCACCCAGCGCACGATGGCTGGAGCGCACTAGCCACACGTCATAAATGGCCGGAGTAACCGGAGTAAGGGAGAATAGGGCTTGAAAGCCCGACAGGGTCACATTGTGACCGTGCTCGCCGCAAAGCGGCGAGACGGCCATTCATGGTCGGTTTCTTTACTCCGGCCATTTATGGCCGAGATCGCGTTTTCCCCAAACTATCCTCCTCGCACAGTGCGGAGGGGGTCTCGCGGTCGAGCAGCATGAACGGGCGAAAACATCGTAACGCTTGCCGTAACGTTTGCGAGATGGGACTCTGGTAGAATGGCAGGGAGACAGGTGCCATGATCCCATTGTCTGCGCGCAGATGAAGACTGGCCGGTCTGGCTGGTGTGCGAAAAGAAGCCGAGCGATGAGCATCCCTCACCATCCACTTGATCAGGCGGTAGGAAAAGCCGCGTCCACTCAGCCTACACTATGGTGGCGGTCCTGGCATCGGGTTGCGCAACGGGTCTGGATTGTCCTCGCCCTGGCGCTGCTGGGAATCTTCGTGGCAAACCTTCCCTCCTACTACCAGTCCGCGCAGACGCTTTGTACCAACCCCGACCCATCGGGCTGCCCCACTGGGCAGCTTACCTCCATCTATGCTCATCTCCTTGGCAAGCTTCATCTCTCAGTGGCAGCGGTGGCGATCTGCTTCGCCACACTCACTATTGCCGTCTCGGTGGCATACTGGGCGGTTGGCCTGCTGATCTTCTGGCGCAAGTCCCAGGAATGGATGGGCCTGTTCGTCTCGCTGTTCCTCGTGATTTTCGCTGCCATCAACATGTTTGGATTCCCCACTCCGCAGACGCCGCCCTTTGTCCTCCTCCTGGATAACATCATTAATGCGGTGTTACCATTTGTCCTGTTTCTTTTTTCCTTTACCTTCCCTACCGGACGGTTCACCCCGCGCTGGACCCTGGTTCCCTTTGCGCTCTTGTTGGTGGGCACTCTGCCTTTTGTGCCCGCCATCGTGAGCGTGCTGCTGCTTCCCCTCCCCGTAGGGGTGCAGGTCTACCGTTATGTGCGCGTCTATAATGCCGTGCAGCGGCAGCAGACCAAGTGGTTTATCTTCGGCTTCGGGCTTGGCGCTCTGGGCTTAGCCCTGTATTATCTGCTCAACGCGCTGGCGCCGGGCCTAAGCGCTCCTGACTCCTGGTATCAACTGATCAATCCATTCACCTGGCTCTGGCTCTGGACGCTTCTGCTCCTGGCCATCACCATGGCAATTCTACGCTACCGCTTGTGGGACATCGATGTCATCATCAATCGTACGCTGGTATATGGCAGTCTGACCATCCTTCTGGTGGGACTCTATCTAGGCCTCATCCTGGCCTTGCAATCTCTGGTAGAAATCGTGACTGGCAAGCTATCACAGCAGCAGCCGCTAGTCGTCGTTATCTCCACGCTCGTGATCGCGGCCCTCTTCCAGCCTTTACGACATCGACTTCAGAACTTCATCGACCACCGCTTCTATCGCCGCAAGTATGATGCGACCAAAGTCATCGCCGCATTCAGTATCACATTGCGCCAGGAGGTGGACCTGGAGCAGTTACAGGGGCAACTCCTCTCTGTGGTCCAGGAGACGATGCAGCCTGCCCATGTCTCGCTCTGGCAGCGTCAGCCCAGTGGGAGCGAAACGCCTTCACCTCTCTTTGGCACGCTGAGCCCGGAAGGCAGCTGGAGCGGGGAGAGCTCCAGGCAGGAGTCCCCAGCGCCTTCAGCGCTGTACGATCAGGAGTCTCAAATCCGGGAGAGCTAGAAGAGTTGGTGAAAGGGCAGAAAAGCGGGCTTGCAATACCACCGGTCATGGGCGCAAACGGCCACGCGGTCGTCCGCACAAGGAGCTGTTACACCCCTTCACCAGTTGATGCGGCTCTGCCGGTCTCATGTTGTACAGTACAATCATTGCCGCAACTCACGCTGCAACGATCTCACTGCATCCCATGTTCTCCTCTGTGTGAGACGCGTTCACGAGAGGATCACTACCGTGCCGGAAGAAGAACTGCTGCTGGCGCTGGCCGCCAATCCAGGGCAGGCGTTCGAGGCGATGGTGCTGTGCTGGCAACAGCGCGTCTACGCCTTCGCGCTGCGATTGACCGCCAGCCCGCAGGATGCCGAGGAAATTGCTCAGGATACGTTTGTGCGCGCCTGGCGCGCGCTCAGTCAATGGGAGCCTGAACGCATCCGCGCAATGCGCATGAAAGCGTGGCTCTATCAGATCGCGCTCAACGTTTTTCGTAACCGTGTGGCGCGCCGTTCGCTGAGCGTGATACCGCTGGAGTCGCCCGACGGCAGGCCAGTCTTCGAGCCAGCCGACGACCGCCGCCTCCGTCCCGATATCGCCGCGGAATCCGCCGAGCTGGGACGTCAG
The DNA here is from genome assembly GCA_036557205.1 of Ktedonobacterales bacterium. GTDB lineage: Bacteria > Chloroflexota > Ktedonobacteria > Ktedonobacterales > JADMIN01 > DAHUXT01. The sequence goes on from DATBIB010000010.1 coordinate 27,173, forward strand.
GTGGCGGCCTCGCTGACGGGGCTTCCGGCGCATATGCGCGTCGCCGTGGTGCTGCGCTACGTCGAAGGCTTCACCTACCGCGAGATTGCCGAGATGCTGGAGCAGCCGGAGGGCACCGTCAAGGCGCACGTGCATCGCGGCACGCGCCAGTTGCGCGATGCGTTGCAGAGAGAACGAGTTGAGGTTGCGATATGAACATGAAGAGAGATCACCCATCGCCGCGCGCGCTGGTATGGGCGCTGCGCGATTTGAGCGCGGTAGAGCCACCCGGCTCGCTGCTGCCCGCCGTCCTGCGGCTGACTGACCTGGCCGATACGTATCTGCCACTCGAAACGCCGGTTGGCAACGTCTTCGTTGCGTGGAGCAGCCGTGGCATCACGGCGGTGATGCGTCGGGAGGATGCCGCCGCCTTCGCGCTGGACTTCACCAGCCAGTATCAGCGCCGTGTCATCGAAAGCGATGCGCAGACCGCCAGCGCGCTCCGCCCAGCGCTGGAGGCCACTATCCGGGGCGAGCGCAAAGCGCCGTTGCCCTTTGACCTGCATACCCTCACCGAATTCGAGCAGGCCGTATTGCGCAAGGCGCTGGAGATTCCCCGCGGGCAGGTGCGCCCGTACGGCTGGATTGCCCGCGAAATCGGGCGCCCGCGCGCGATGCGGGCCGTTGGCAGCGCGCTCAAGCAGAACCCCATCCCGCTGCTGATTCCCTGCCACCGCGTCGTGCTGAGTGATGGTCATCTCGGCCAGTACGCCATGGGCGGCACGAACGTCAAGCGGACGCTGCTGACGGTGGAAGGTGCTGAGCCGGACGTGCTGGAGACGCTGGCAGAGCACAATATTCATTTCTTCGGCAGCGACACGACCGACGTCTTCTGCTTCCCCACCTGCCGACACGCACGCCGTGTGGCGCCGCAGCATCGTGTCACGTTCGGCTCGGTGCGTGATGCGGAGGCGCGTGGCTATCGGCCCTGCAAGGTCTGCCGTCCCGCGTGAGAGCGTACCTGTGAGCGCATAGCTGGATAAGCGGACGGGCGAGGTAGTGCTTTGGCCTGCTGGGTCTTCCCTGTGTCTGCCTTTGCCCGGTCTATGGATGGTCTATGGCTGAATGACCGCCTTGAAGACCAGCACCATGCTCCTGGTTGGTGTATCCACCTGATAGGCGTAGCAGCCCGAATGGGAAATGCGTGTGATGGTCAGCCACGACGAGACGGGCGAGCCGCGGTTTGACGTGTTCGAGATCAGCAGTTGCGGCAGCATGCTCCCATTAAACAGGTTATTGGCGAAGTTGGGTTGCTGGATCCCTCCGTCGAAGAGCAGAATGTTTGGGCCATCCAGTTGCGCGCCACGAATGTAGACTGGCTCAACCGTCGGGAAGTTCAGATACCACGTCACGATCTCGCCTTGCCAGGTGGTCCTTCCGCGAAAGAAGTTGCTTCGTTGGGGGTGCTGCACGCCGTTCGCGTCGGCGTTGGGTGTCGAGGCGAAGATCGAGGAATCGCCAATGCCTCTGATGGTGCGCGACCCCACGGTCAGTGTCGTCACCGGAGTGACCGGGCAGGACGACTGACTGAGCAACGCGGGCAGGTGCAGTGGCTGCTTGCCCAGGGCAAACCAGCCGACGCCGGTCGTGTGCGCTGTCAGCCGTGGCCCGGCGAGCGGCGAGGACGTGAGCGAGAGATCGGCGCTGAAAAGTTGGGTGAGATTGAGGCTGTTGATGAGTATGAGGCAGGCGATGGCCACGAGGGCAGCGCCGCGACTGTATCGCCGCAGCCGCTCGCCAGCGGTGGATATCACGTCAGGCTGGCGGGCGCGCCACATAGGCATCCATGGCATCGCGCGACCCGGTGAAGTGCCTGGAAGCTGACTGACCTCAAGCTCGAAACTGTCTTCCAGCGCTTCCTGTTCGTCGGCCCCCATGAAGACTCCCTCGAATCACCCCATTGTGCGGATCCGGGTGTGCTCCTCTGAGATGCGAGTTTGCGAGTCGCGGTCACGCTTTCGTGGTCGCGATACCGCCAGTGTATGATATGCCGCCACGAATAGCCAGATGCAACTACACAGTAATACGGCATAGGGAAACGCTCACCATGTGGGCAGCAGGAAAGGCGTAGCGGGCGGGCGGCGATGCGTGAACGGTTAGCTCATCTGTTCGAGAAAAACGGTCTCATGGCGCTATATTTGACATAAATAATAGTACTTAAGTCCAAATCATCAGGTACTAAAGTCATGTGCTACACAGGCGTTGGACAACGCAACGGTGTTTCTTGTACAGTCTCTGCCGTGCTTCCCAGAGGGAAGCAAACGGCTATGTGCGGCTATGTGCGACTGTCTCCGTGATCTGGAGCAACCGCCAGCGCGCCTTGCGCGTCCAGCGCGGCGCGTGCGCGGGCATAGTGCGGGGATGCGGCTGGAAAAGCGTCCCCAAGGAGGGTAGAGAGCGCGGTATGCAACCGCGAAGGCCCTGCAGGAGGTGCAGGGTCGTACAAGGGAGGTTTTCTGTGTTGGGTTCTTTGATCACTTCGGCAGCGCGTGCCTCGCGGTCGGTCCGCATGTGGCGCGGCGCGCTTCTTGTAGCTGGCGCGCTTGGGCTGGCCGTTACCTCGATTGCCTCGATGCAACTAGCCCCGGCGGCGCAGGCCTCGACGAGTCTACATTACCAGCGCGGCTACTACCTCGACAATGGCTGGTACTGCTATGGGTGGGCCAATGGCGCCTATCACTGCACAGCTCGCTGGCATCGCGCCTCGAATGGCCAGATCATTTCCGATAATCCCGGCTGGGTGCCCAATAGCGCCTCTGCGTCTTCGAGCGGTTCGAGCAGCGCCAGCAGCGGCTCAGCCAGCCATCCTGTTAGCGTATCGAGTGGCGCCGTATCGCCTACTCCGGCTGGCATTGGGCCATGGGTGAAGCCAGCGGGCTACTACTCCTACGCCATGTCGTCTCATGGCTGGTATCCCAGCTATTTCGGCTGGTGCACGTGGTATGCCTCGTACCGCAAGCAGAGTGAGCCGCTGATGCAACTGGGCAACGCCGCCGCCTGGGCGTGGAATGCGCCGCGCCATGGGCTGCGCACCGGCACCCAGCCCGCCGTGGGCGCGACGGTCGTCTTCCAGCCGCATGTGCAGGGAGCGAGCAGCGCGGGACACGTTGCCCACGTCGAGAAGGTCTATGCCAACGGCTGGTTCCTGGTCTCCGAGATGGCGTTCTACTGGAATGGTGGCGGCTTTGGCCGTGTCAGCTTCCGCTACGCCCACACCGGAGCCGGAGTGAGCTTCATCTATTAGGTCCACTCTGCTCTCCGCTGGCGGTGAGTGGCTCACGAACCCAGGCATGGATAGCCAGGGGAGCCATTCCCGTCTCGATCACGCGACCGTCGCACGTCGCCGTTATCTACCTCAATGCGCGCTGTCCACAACCGACTCTGCGCGCTCGGCGCCAGCATTAGTGTCCAGTCAGCGCGAGGATAATCGCGAGGCCTGCGGTCGCGTTGTTGGCCGCGTGAATGACGATACCTGGCCAGATCGAGCCAGTGCGCCAGCGCACATACGCCAGTATCACCCCGAAGACGAACAATACCGCGAATGAGCCGATATCACCATGCGCCAGGCCGAAGAGGAAGGCTGAGAGGAGCGCGGCAGGCCAGAAATTCATTCGGTGCAATAACCCCCCAAAGAGGAAGCCGCGGAAAAATATCTCCTCACAGATCGGCGCCACCAGCACCGCGCCAGCGATCAGCGCAAGTGTTGAAATGGGGGCGTATTTCGCCTGTTGCAGCAGGGCATCTGAATTGGTGCGCAGCGGCAGATTGAAGATCTGTATCAGCAAGCTGTAGAGCACATTGCAGGCGATGATGACCACGAAGCCGACGACCGTCGCGACGATGGCTGGCCCGAGGCGCGTTGAGCGCAGGCCCAGCGCGGCGAGTCCCTGACGAGGTGAGATTCCCGGCGCGCGACGGATGAGCGCGTAGTAGGCGGGCGCAATCACGAAGGCCAGCTCGACGATTCCGGTGATGAAAAAGGCAAAGACGGCGCCAACGATATCCTCCGCTGGCGAGAGGCGCCGCTGGCTGGAGGTCGTGCTCTGCGCGCTCAGCAGTTGCGTGCCGATGATGAAGATTAGCCACGGCGCCAGCGTTGCTACCGCGCCCCGCACCGTCTGCGCGAAGGTCCAGGGTGTCTGGCCCACCTGCCCATAGCGCGCGGGATCGCCTGCTGGCGGCTGTTGGTCGGACGGCTGAGTCTGATAGGCGGGGCCAGGTGTGTAGGTCATGGCGTCATCCTCACAGGCATGGGCAGTGGGCCGGAAATACCCGGCTCATCAGCGCGTTCGGCGCTCTCCTAATTGTACGTGCGTATGCCGTGGCGGTGAAAGAGGCGCGACGAGTACGGCGGCGCTCTATTAAGAATGTGCTTGCGGGACTGTTTGATGCCGCGTATACTTGCTGCATGACGAGGAGATGTGTTTGTCGCTGACGCGCGATGAACCAGAGATGCATCAGGAAGGAGTTGGGTCGCCGTGAGTTTTGGCGTGACCGAAGACCCGCGCGAGAACATCAATTGGCGTCGTCACCGGCAAGGCTGCCCGCATTACCGCGAGCGCTGGTTTGCGCTGAGCAATCCCGACGAGGGCGAGCCGCTCTATCAGGTCTTCTGCCTGATGAATACGCCGCCCGAAACCGCCGAGGAGCAAGAGCGCTGTCTCTCCAGCCGCACCTGCTGCTGGCGCATTGCCGAGGCGGCCCGGCATGGCGGCAAGACATCCGCCGCCACCGCGGATGGCAGGCGGCGACGCAACGCTTCCTGAGAGCCACCGTTCCATCTGGATATGTCCCTCATCTCTGCTCCAATGCCTCATGACTTCTCTTCCGCCGCCTTCGTCCATCACGTAGACCAGACAGCACCTGTCAGATTTCTGCGCCTCTCCCGTGGATGCCGTTGACGCGCATGGCTGAGTCGGATACACTGTCGCGGAGACCTGTCGGTGACGAGCGATTGGACTCTACTGATGGGTATGCCGAACGATGTCCCCCTATTCACCACCATACGAAGGAGGTAGCGGAGATGCCAGCATTCTCTCCACGAGACGTTGTGGGATTCATCCGCAACCGTGGAGTCATCGCGCGCTAATTGGCGCGCCCCGTGCCATGATGGCCATGGCGCGCTGGCTTCCGTACCTCATGCTGCCCATCGCCAGGTCGATCTAGCTTCCCCTACGTCTCGATACCTTTGCCTGAATGTGCTTTCCGCGACCACAGCCAGACTGATGGCGCGTGTTGCCGTACCTGGCGCCGTGCCATCCCGCGCTGATACGTCGCGGTCTTCGAGAATTGTGTAGGGGAGTCTGCAATGCGTCGTAACGCATATGGTGTGTATTTGCTGCTGAGTGGGCTGTCGGCGGCCTTCTTCTATCTCTATGGAGCCGTCGCCGCCGTCTACCGGGTCTCGACGGCTGGCCTCAACCCGCTGCAACTGGTTCTGGTGGGGACCGCGCTGGAGGCCGCCTGCTTCGTCGTGGGTGTGCCTACCGGCATCCTCGCCGATGTCCTGAGTCGCCGCCTGCTGGTGGTGATTGGCTTTCTGCTGGAAGGCGTCGGCTTTGCCCTCGAAGGCGCGATCCCACAGTTCGGAACGATTCTGGTGGCCCAGGTGCTCTGGGGTAGCGGCGCGATGTGTATGGATGGCGCCTTCGAGGCGTGGATTGCCGATGAGATGGGTGACGAGCGGCTGGGACACATCTTTATTCGCGCCACCCAGGTGAGCCAGATATGTGGAATTGCCGGGATTCTGGGCGCTGGCCTTCTGGCGAGCATCAGTTACAATCTGCCGCTGCTGGTGGCGGGTGTGCTGATGTTTGCTCTCGGCGTCGTCGCCGCGTTACTGATGCCTGAGACTGGCTTCCGCCCGGTGGGACATGCCGACGCGGTATCACAGAGCACGCGGAGCGCCTGGCGCGCGGCGGGCGATACCCTGCGGCAGAGCGGGCGGCTGGTGCGTCGCAGCCCTATCCTGCTGACCCTGCTTGGTGTGGCGGCGTTCTATGGTATGTCGAGCGAGGGGTTCGACCGTCTCTGGGAGGCCCATATCCTGCTCGATGTCCATCTGCCGCCGCTCGGCCAGTTGAATCCGGTGCTGTGGTTCAGTATCATCCTGATCGCGGCGCAGCTCCTGAGCATCGTCTCGACGGAGCTGGCCCGCCGACAGGTGAACACGCGGAATCACGTCGCGGTGGCGCGGGCGCTCTTCGCCATCAATGCGCTTTTAATCGTCGTCGTCATCGTCTTCGGGCTGGCGGTCAGCTTTCCGCTGGCGGTCGCCGCCTATCTGATGGCTGACATTCTCAGGACGACGCGCCAGCCCATCTATCTGGCGTGGCTGACCCAGACGATTGACGCGCGGGTGCGGGCGACGGTGCTCTCGATCAGCAGCCAGCTCGATGCCTTCGGGCAGATTGCGGGCGGCCCGGTGATCGGCGCCATTGGGTCACTGCGCTCGATTCGCGCCGCATTGGTGGCGACGGGCATCGCGCTCACCCCGGCGCTGCTGCTCTTTGCCCGCGCCGCGCGGCTGAAGGCGGTACTGCCGACCGATCAGGTGGCCGCCGATAGCGCACCCGCCGTTGTGGAGGAGATTGCCGAAAGCTGAGCGAAAGACGGTATGGAGGCTGGTGGGTTGAAGGATCTGTCAGCCTCGCATACCCGCCCTCTATGATGAACTTTAAGAATTAACCCCGAACAGTGTGTAGAGGCCACTCGCGGCCTGAAGGCCGCGGCTAATCCCCGAGCTACCCCTGCGTGCAGCCCACTAGCGCACATCCCGAACTTGCGTTATTGTTCCTTGCGCCAGACCATCGCGAAGCTGATGGGATGATCACGGTACTGGCCCCACTTTGGTTTGTGGGCCAGATACTCCTCGTCGATCAGCCCTTCGTGCATCTCGCGCAGCGACCAGCCTGCCGCGAGCGCCGCCCGGACGTGATCGCTCGTCAGGTGGATGTATGTTTCGATGGCGACCGGCTCTCCCGATGCGCTCTTGTAGTGGGTCGGCATTCCATTTAGCATCACGAAGTAGGGATGATAGCCCACGAGGACGAAGTAGCCGCCTGGGCGCGCGAGCCTGGCCGCCTCCTCATAGAGTGGGCGGAGGTCGGGAAGATGCTCATCGGCAAGGCTGACCGTCACCAGATCATATGCTCCCGCTGGGAGTGGCGTCTTGCGCATGTCCCCGACGACAAGCTCGCGGTAAACGCCCTTAGCACGCGCGCCCTCGAGCATCTCCGCCGTCAGATCGACGCCATCGAGCGCGCCAACGCCATGCTGCGTGAGCCAGACGCCCGTGCGCCCTGTTCCGCAGGCCAGGTCCGCACCCGTCTGGATATTCTTCCAATCAACCGACTGGATCCTCTCCAGCAGGCGCACGTCCATTACATCCTGCACGATATCCTCGTAGGATGCGGCCCATTCCCCGTAGCCTTCGCGCACGGAGCGGACCGGATACCTGCGAACATCGAAGCGCGAAAAATCCATAGCCATTCTCTCTACATATCTCTTGCCAATCACGACTTTCATATCGAGGTCACATGACCACGTGTAAACATTGTACTATTCGAGATGAGATGACTGGCATGCGAACGTTGATGTTCGACGTTCGCATGCCATGGCCAGTGGACAATGAGGTCGGGAGGCGCCAGATGCGGATCGAGCAGTTCTTTATCGAAGGTCTGGGACACCAGTCGTACTTTGTGCTGGATGACCATGCACATATCGCCGCAGTCGTCGATCCGCGCCGCGATATCGAGGTCTACCTTCAGGCTGCCGACACGGCCAACGCTCGGATTGCCTGGATCTTCGAGACGCATGTTCACAACGACTACGTCACCGGCGCGCGCGAGCTGCGGGAGCAGACCGGCGCCACCATCGTCAGCGCGACGAGCGCGGGGTTGGCCTATGAGCATCAGGGGGTACGCGACGGCGACCGCATCACGGTGGGCGGGCTGACGTTCTCAGTCCTGGCGACGCCCGGCCACACGCCCGACCACCTCAGCTACGCGCTCTATGAAGCAGGGCGCGAGACGCCCACTGCGCTCTTTACGGGTGGAAGCATGCTGGTCGGCAGCGCCGGGCGGACCGATCTGGTCAGCCCTGGCATGACGCTGACGCTGACCCGTGACCAGTACCATTCACTGCGCCGCCTGCTGGATACGATGCCCGACGAGGCGCTGGTCTATCCGACGCATGGCGCAGGCTCGTTTTGTGGCGCGACGATGGATGGGCCATCCGCGCGGCGAAGCACGATTGGCCAGGAACGGCTCGCCAGCCCAGCGTCGCACGTCCGCGACGAGGCCGATTTCGTGCGCCAGCAGCTCGCGGGTTACGGCGTCTATCCCGCCTACTACCGCTATATGAGCGAGATCAACCTGGCTGGACCGCGCATCCTCGGCGGATTGCCAGAGCTGCCGCCGCTGACCGCGCCACAGGTGCGGACCTATCTCGATCACGGGCTGCCGCTGATCGATGGGCGCCGACGCCGCGCCTTCGCGCAGGAGCATGTTCCCGGCGCGCTCAACATCGAGCTGGATGGCTCGTTCGGCGCCTATGTGGGCTGGCTGCTGCCGTTTAACAAGCCATTGATGCTGCTGATCGAGGATGAGGCGGGGCGCAAGGAAGCAGTCACGCAGCTTATTCGCATCGGCTACGAGCGGTTGCGCGGGCATCTGGACGGCGGCATGGACGCCTGGAAGAGCGCGGGCTTCGCAACAGGCAGCTTCGAGACAATCACGGTAGACGAGTTCCGCCAGCGCTTACAGGGCAACGAGCAGCTTGCCGTGCTGGATGTGCGCGATGAGACGGAGTGGGAGAGCGGCCACATCCCCGGCTCGCAGCACATCCACATCGGCGACCTGATGCAGCATCTGCACGAGATTCCGCGCGATACGCCCGTCGCGACGATCTGCCGCAGTGGCCACCGCGCCGCCATGGCGGCGAGCATCGTCGCCGCGCTTGGCCGCGAAACCATCGCCGTCCGTCGCGGGGGCGTCCCCGACTGGCTGGCGATGGAGCGGGAGCAAGCGTCGTCCGCGAGTGGGCATGATCATCCGTAAATCGCCGCGGCACTGCTACCTGCTTTGCTGCGCGGCTGTTAGAAATGGGTCATGCAGATCGGCATCTCGTCGGTGGCGAAGAGGCGCGCCATCTGCTCGACCCGCGCCGTCTCCGAAATCTCGGCCAGCCCGTAGCGATACAGACTATGGAAGTCGGCGGCGCCCATCAGCAGCGACGAAAACTCGGCGATATCGAGGGTGATGCCAACATCAGGCGACGCGGCCTGTTCTACCTCTGGATGCCCCTTGCTGAAGCGCACGGTCACGTGGCCGCCATTCTCCGTCAGGAAGCTATCGGCCACGTTGATGCGGAGCCGTAGCGTCTCGCCACCAAAGTTCACCGGGCGCAGCAGCTCGAAGGCGCGGCGAACATCCACGACGCGGTACATGATGCCGACGCCCTGCACGTTGCTGCGATGGTAGACTGACGGCAGCAGCACATTGGAGCCGTCGCGCACATCGCTCAACAGCAGATGAAAATCCTCATCCTGCGTATTGATCTCGATACGCCGAATCTGATCAGACTGGCTGCGCAGGAATGCCAGCAGGCCGAGTAGCGCCTCGCGGGTCTCGTAGACCATCTCCTCGACAAGCATGTCGTAGGTGAGGAACTCGTTGGGCGCGGCTGACTTGAACGAGAAGACCAGATAGCCCCGCAGCGCCTTGCCGTCGCGGTAGCCGACCACGCGCTTGGCGGGGTTGCTGAAGAACCGGTTAAGCTCTTCGTCGGACTTGAGGATCATCCCATGGGTGCGTTTGGCGACACGGGCATAGCAGTCGCCGACAAGCTGCCTGTCGCTGTCCTCCGTGCCGAGCAACAGCACGTGCGATTTATCGCCATTGGCGGGCAGCGCGGTTGGTGGCGCCTGATACTGGTTGAGCTTCGTGCCGTAGCCGAACCCCATCTGCTTGTAAAAGTCCGGGCGGAAGGGGTAGAGCAGGGCAAACGGCACGCCCTGCTTGCGGCAGTGTTCCAGCCAGCCATGCATCAGGTCGCGGGCCACGTGCTCCTTCTTGTAGGCCAGGTCTACCGCCACCATACCGATGCCAGCCGCCGGAACTTGCGTTCCGCGCACGTTCATCGTGAAGTCGTGCAGTCGCGCCACGCCCTGCAGTGTCTCGCCGCGATAGAGGCCGACATAGGCCATCGGCGACTTCGCCACCCGCTCGGCGATGCTGGCGAGGTATTTCTCGCGCTCGGTCGGCGCGCCCAGTTTGAAGTCGGGGTAGGCGTTGTCGATGATGGTGATAAGCGCTTCGTAGTCACGTTCGGCAATCGCGCGAAACTCAGATTTTGGTGAGGCGGTGCGAGTGACCATGGTTCAACCCTCCCTGGGATGGATCGATGGCGGCACAACGTTCTCGCTGCTAAGACGCAAGCACAAGATACCATTTTCAGGGCACGGACGATGCGGCGGCTAGGCGCTGGCGGCTGAAGCCGCGCCTAGGGGCCTCCGCTGCGCTATGGCCGCAAAGCCCGCCTGCGCGGGCTAGAGGAGTCAAACGTGTCGCATCGAAGACCTGGATAAAACGTTGTAGAGAACTGCGCTTCGGCAAGCGCTCTACAGAGTGCATATGAGATGAGCAGTGGAGTGACACGTAAAACGCCGAGCGGCGCATCCCGCTGGGGACACACCGCTCGTAAAGTATTCTCTGACGCTGAAGAGTTAGCGCAGGCCGTTCAGGCGGCGCTCGGCATCTTCAATCGAGATGCTGCCGGTGCGCAATTGCTCCAGGATGGTGCGGCGCTCGGCCTCGCGGTCAGCGTCTGACATGCCCGAGAAGCCAAAGTCGTCGCTGGCGTCGTCCTGCTCGATGCGCACGCGCTGCGCCGATGGGCGCGACGATCCACCGGACGGGGCATCGCTGGACTTGCGGCCTTCCCAGTCGCGCCGCATCGAGCCGAAGGCGTCTTCCAGATCGCCCATGGCGCGCTCGATGGTCGAACGGACTTCGCGCCCAATCGCCTGCCAGTCGGTGTCGCGGGCTTTCTGCGCCGCCTTCTCGGCATAGCGAGAGGCCTGCTCAGAGGCGCGGCGGGCTACCTGCTCGGCCTTCTCGCGCAGCTCGTTCAGCTTGGCCTCGTACTCGCCATAAGTGCGCGGACCATGGCCACGCTCCCACTCGAAGCCAAAGTCACGCGAGCCAGCGCCCGCATCCTCGGCGGTCTCGTCTTCGGTGTACGGACCCTGGAAGTAGAGCCCGGCGCGATCTGGTCCGCGATCCACGCGCACGCGGAATTTATGCTTGCCAAAAGCGCCCTCGTAGGTCTTCGTCGAGGAATCGTTCTGCCCGTCGCCGCTCTTCTGAGTGTCGTCGCTCATCGTATCTGCCCTTTCATTTCGGTCTGTGGAGACGATTGTGATATCGCCGCCGCTGCGTAGAGTGACGGTCGCGTCGCCGCGTCCCAGCACCCCAACCAGATTGCGCCGCCGTCCGCGTTCCACCGTCAGCGGCAATCGTGTCCGAACCTCGCCACCAAGCGCCTGCGCCACAAATTTCGCGTTGACCTCGCCGCGCGTGCGCAGAGTAATATCACCACCCGCGGAGATGGTATATTCCGCGGCTCCCAGCTCCGTTTCCAGTGTGGCGTCGCCACCAACCTGGCCGATTAACAGGCCACCCGGCGCGTGTGTCACCGAGAGGTCGCCGCTGACGACATTGACGCGAATGCGGCCCTGCACGCGCCGCAATGCGCTATCGCCGCTGACGACGTTGACCTCCAGCGGGCCACTGACGGAGTGAATCTCCAGATCGCCGCCAACCACGCCGATGCCGGCCTCCTGGACCTCCACCAGTTTCGCGTCGCCACCAACCGCATCGGTAAAGACGCCTCCGGCGCAATGCGCGATATGGAGGTCGCCGCCAATCGCGCCATCCAGTATGGCCGACCGGCAACTCTCGATATGAACATCGCCGCTAACGCCTTCGCGAACCTCTAGTCCCTGGACGTTGCGCACGTCGAGGTCGCCACGCACCCCGCCGAGCAGCGGCGCCCCTGAGAAATCTTCGATACGCGCATCGCCGCTGGTCTCGCGCACGCGGAGGTCCTCTCCGCGGCTCGCGCGCAGATCGCCACCAATGTGGGCAATGCGCAGCTGGCTCACATTGCCGGTCACGACATCGCCACCTACCTGCTCGATCTGGAGCAGCCCATCGAAGCGCGAGGCGTGCAGATCACCATCCACGCTGCGGACGATCACCTCGAAGCCGTCGGGCGCCCAGAGCTCAGCGCCATCAGGCAGGCGTCCAATTCGTACGACGCCGTCGTGCTGCACGACGGGATCGTCGGTATCCTCGCCATGCGTATCGACTACCACTTCGCTGCCACCGCCGCGCACGGAGAAATCGCCCCTGACAACCGAAATCTCGATGCGGCCCACCGGTCCGGCAGGCTCAGCGGACTCTGGCTCTGGCTGGGCCGATTGTTTGCCCACATCTCCTGTGTCGGTCACTGGCTGCCCCTCGGCGTGCGCTCCCTCCGCGTCTGGTTCGAGCGGAGGCGGCGGAGCGCTCTTGGCTTGACTGGTCTCATTGGCTTCATTGGCTTCCGCGCTATTGTTTACGCTGTCGCCATCGCTGGGTTGCGATCCCTGCACGGACGCCTCAGACGTCTGATCTGTTGTCTCGTCTGTCTCGTCTGTCTCGTCGCCCGCCGGGGCGTCGCCATGCTCTTCATCCATCGCATCTGCTCCTGGCCCATGTGGCGCCGCGGCAGTTGAGCGCCGCCCGCCCCGGATTGCCTATCGGTTTCAACACCGATCTACGCTACTTACCCTGGTATAGCCAGGGTATAGCTATCGTCTAACCTTCGTCGTCATCCTCGTCGCGCACCTCCGCGAGCAGGCGGTGGGCCTCCTCGGTGCTGATCTCGCCCGTTGCGAGACGGCCGAGAATATCGCGGCGGGCATGACGCGGCGCGGTGGTTAGTTTCTCATCTCCGCCAAATCCCATCGCCTCCAGCACATTGGCCAGGCGCGACTTGACGGTGGGATAGGAGATGCCGAGCATATCCTCGACATCCTTGATCGTGCCCCGGCAGCGCAGAAATACCTCGACGAATTCGAGCTGCTGATCGTTGAGCCGGGCCAGCCGCCCAAAGCGCTCATCGCCTTCGCGCCCCTGGGATGCCACGCCATTGCGGCGAGCGGTGGGCTGGCCGGTGAGGGATAAGGCGCCCTCGAGCGCGCTGCCGCAGCGATCACAGCTCAGGCGTGAGACATACATGGCGTTGCCACAGACCGGGCACGAGCCATCGACCTCATGTGTATGAACCATCGGCGAATAAGTCCTCCTCGCGCCTGACCAGCAGCCTGCGACATCAGACGAAACCTGTGTACTCGCGGTAGCTGGAGCGGCCCTGATCAGGTATTTCTCGTGTTGTCCCTCACTGTAGCACCGAATTCTAAGAAAGTCAATATCATCTTCAACAAAATTAATGGTAGATTAACATGTTTGATGCGGATGTGACATAACGGCCTATGGTGTGTGGGCGGACAGGCAGGCGGCCGATGCGTTTCTGGCTGCTCGCCACGACGGCAGAAATGGGCTGGCCCAATTGCGCCATTGCAACGAACTGCGCTCGTACAAGGAGAGTTGTCATTATCTGTGGCCGTTTGTCGTGCGGTTCGTCTTAACTGCTGTGACCAGGGTGGCGCCTGGCGCATGCGGCTCCCACCGGGAGCGGGCAGACTTACGCCACAAGTAAGAGGAGACGGCATGAGAACAGCAGCCCGTAAAACGGAACTCTCGCCGCTCGAAGAAATCGTTGTCGAGGGGACTCTGGGTGACGAGGCGCGCAGGAATGCGCAGAACGGCGCCCTCGCTCGCATTCAGCAGCTCACCCGCGAGCGCCAGAAACTCTACGCCCGGTCGATTGGCCGTCCCATGCTAGGGCCAGCCAACGCCGCGCGCATCCGTGCCATCAGCGTCGAGATCGAGATGCTGTGGGAGTTGCTGCGCCGCGAGCGCGCCACCCGGCGGCTCCAGATCGAGCGCGCCCTCAACGTCGTCAGCGAAGACGGCGACGACGACGAACATCAACGGGCAAGCGATAGCTCCAGGGAATCGACGGATTCCACGAATTCCACCGACGCGGCCTGATCGCGCACGTGATTTTGCAGGTCATCACTCGCGTCAATCCTACACCGGCAGACCCCAGCCTCCTGACAAGCGCGCATGTTTGCGTGTGCTCATGAGCGCGTTGCGGGTGGGCCGGTGTCCTGTTTTCCTGGCGATATCGGCTGGTGCTATGATGGAATGGAGATAGCGCTATCTGGAGAGGGTCGCCCTATGCCACGCATCCTGGACTCGGCGGAGACGGTAGAACGTGACGAGTCATCGGCGGTAGGCGCTGCCAGCGGCCGGGGAACGCTGCACTACATTATCCTGGGGCTGCTCGGCGCGCACCCCATGTCGGGCTACGACATCAAACGCGCTTTCGACCGCTCGCTGGCCACCTACTGGAATGCCGGGAACAGCCAGATCTATACGACGCTCAAGACGCTCGCCGCGCGCAAGATGGTCTCCTCAGAGATTATCCAGCAGGAAGGGCGGCCCAACCGGCGCGTCTACTCGCTTACCCCCGCCGGGCGCGCGGCGCTGGACGCCTGGTTGGCCGAGCCGGTGCCGTCGCGCTTCACCAAGGATGAGTTTTTGACGCGGCTCTTCTTCTGCGGCCAGACGTCAGACGCGACTGCGCTGCGTCATCTGGAAGAGCACGAGGAGGCGCTCCACGCGCAGTTGGCCGATATGGAGCGGGCGCTGCGTGACTATGGCGACCGCCCGACCCGCCGCCCACGCCTGCTGCACTATCAGATGCTCGTCCGCGAGTACAAACAGGCGCTGCTCCAGACTGACCTGGAGGTCACTCGTTCGGCCATTGCCCGTCTACGCGAGCGCCCCTAGCTCCAGTCGATGGGGAGATCCGGGCGCGGGCGAAACTGCTCCTCTTCGCGCGTCTCCCTGTTCACATTCCCCGTATAGTCCTGGTTTATCTGCTCGCGGTCGCTGTTATTCAGGCGGTCGAGCATGGCGTCGAACGTGTCCTCGTCGATCTCGCCGCGCGCATATCTCTGGCGGAGCGTTTCCACCGCGGAGGCTGACCCTCTCGGTGTGGCGGGCAGCCAGCCGCCGAGGCGGTCGAAGAAGCTGTGGCGGGCGGACCACAGCAAGAGCGCCAGCACGGCCAGCGCCGGTAGCAGAAATAGCAGCAGTGGCAGCGCCAGCGAGGTAAGGTCTAGCCAGCCTCCTCCATGCCAGGCGCCGAATCCATCGGGCGGGTGGTGGTAAAAGTGATACGGGCGCATGTGTTCGTTGGGCTCCTCATGCTGCTCTTGACTCAGAGGCTCGCCATGTACCGCCTGGCGCTGAGTCGTCCGTGAGGCGGTCGTGGCTGGAACATATCACCCGACTATTGAAAAACCATGAGAATCGTGTGGTGGAGCGCTCATTCCTCTGGGCGCTCCGGCGCGCTGCTCCGTCCCGCCTGGGGTATCGGTGAAACGGTGATTTCAGGCTCTGGCTCAGGTTCAGACTCAAGTTCAGGCTCAGCTGTGTCGTTGGGATGGCTGGTGGGCGTGATCGCTGGAATCAGCAGGATGGCGGTGGTACCTTCGCCTGGCGCGCTTTCCAGGTCGAGCGAGCCGTGATGTAGCGCCAGGATGCCACGGACTACCGAGAGGCCGAGGCCAGCGCCCCCGGCGGCGCGCGCGCGTGCCTTATCGGGCCGATAGAAACGCTGGCCCAGCAGCGGCAGATGCTCGGCGGCAATGCCTGGGCCGTTGTCGTGGACGGCGAGCGTTGCCATGTCATCCTCGCGGCTGGTAGAGAGCATAATCTCGCTGCCACTGCCAGCGTATTTGAGGGCGTTATCCACCAGTGCGAGCGTGGCCTGCGCCAGCAATTGTGGGTCACCTAGCACCGCGACGCTGGATAGCTCGCCCAGCCGGATGGCGATGCCACGCTCGCGGGCCAGCGCGCCCACCCGGTGCGCGGCGTCGGTGGCGATGGTCGCGAGATCGACGACATCGGGTTCCAGACGCATCGCGCCGCTATCGAGCCGGGCCAGCGTAAGCAGATTGTTGGCGATGGCGGAGAGATGCTCGGTCTCGACGACGATATCTTCGAGCAGCGCGGCATCGTCAGGGTCGAGCCGGGCGCGCCCACGCAGCAAGACCTCCGCGTCGGCGCGCAGCAGGGTGAGTGGCGTGCGCAGCTCGTGCGAGGCGTCGGCGATAAACGTCTGCTGGCGCTCGAAGGCCAGCCGCGCTGGGGCGAGCGCTCGCTCAGCCAGGTAGAATCCGCCGATGGTCGCGCCGAGCAGCTCCAGTGGGCCGAGGATGAGCAGGAGGTGGAGCAAGGCATCCATGGCGTTGAGCTGGCCCTGTGTCAGCACGCCCACCTGAATGACGCCCAGTACTTGATGCGTATTGGGATCGCGCACAACCAGCGCGTAGCGGCTGATCGCGCCGAGGTCGTAGCCGCCAGCATTGCCGCCGTCGATCACATCGCTATCGGAGCCATCTTTGAGCGCGTTTCGCGCAAGCGAGGGATCGAGAAAACCCGGAGCCGAATTGATCGGCCCGTGAACGCCAAGGAACGAGGCATTAGCATCATAGCAGGCCACAAACAGGCTGTCCCCACCATCGCCAGGACGGTTGAATCCGGGAAAACAAGGTGGACCAACTCGCTGCCAGGTGGCCGCGTAGCTGCTAGCTGCACTGGAGAGTCCGCTGTTGACCGGCCCCATCACCGTCTGCCACATGCCGAAGTAGAGCAGCCCACTCGCCACCAGCAACACGATGGCCAGTACCGCAGCGTACAGAAGTGTCAGTCGCAGCCGTATGCGACGGTACATCGCAGCTGATGGAGCATCGGCGGTTGTGCGCCAGCCGGACGAAAGCCGGTCGCGTAGTGTGTCGTAGCCTGCCATGATGCGTTGTGACAAGGAATGTTGCGAGAGCATATTACGGTTCGATCTTATATCCAACCCCACGCATCGTCTTGAGCATGGGATGTGCGAATCCCCGGTCGATCTTGTCGCGGAGATAGTGAACGTATATGTCTACCACGTTCGAGAGCGCCTCGCTATCGTACTGCCAGACGTGATCGATAATCTGCGTCCGCGTCAGCACCTGACCAGGATGCCGCATAAGGTATTCCAGCAGGGCGAACTCTTTGGCGGTCAGCTCGATCATCTTGCCGTCGCGGGTCGCCTCGCGCCGCATGAGGTCGAGCGAGAGATCGCCCACCTGAAGCTGCTTGACCTCGGTGATGGCGCGGCCCCGGCGCAAAAGAGCATCCACGCGCGCCAGCAGCTCTTCCATCGCGAACGGCTTGACCAGATAGTCGTCGGCGCCCATGCGCAGCCCCGCCACGCGGTCTTCCACCGCGCCGCGCGCAGTCAGCATCAGAATCACCGAGGAGATGTGCTGTGCGCGCACCTCGCGGCAGATGTCCAGCCCGTTGTACTCGCCGGGCAGCATCAGATCGAGGATGATCAGGTCGTAGGTGCCACGTAGCGCCAGGTACAGGCCGTTGTCGCCGTCATTCGCCACATCCACCACATGGCGCTCCTCGCCGAGGACACGCGCCACCAGCCGCGCCAGTCGCTGTTCGTCTTCCACCACAAGAATATGCATGTGCACTGTCCAATACCCAGGCGCCATGCGCTCCGTTCCCGGAGGGCGGCATCAATCGATCTCACACGATTCGCATACGTGGTCTGGATAGACTATAGTGCGCGAAGATTGGAGCAAGATTGAAATGGGGCGCTGAAGGCAGCGGGCAGCTATAAATAGCAGGGAGGGCTGCTGCCACGGCGGCGGAGTTCGTCGTGGGCGATGGCCTCGCGCGCCAGGCTCCAGAGCAGCTGGGCGGTGGGCGTGGCTGCGGGATAGCCTTCCTCGAAGAGCAGCCGGTGCGCCAGGTCGCGGGTCACGTGGGGACCGATGAGCGCCAGGAAGCTGCGGTCACGCAGGCCCAGCGCCTCGGCACGCTCTAGCAGCGCGGTCGCCGCCGCCAGCCCACGCTCGTCATCGGCGGCCAGCCAGACCAGCACGACCTCGGCATCCGTCTGGGCTGCCTGACGCAATCCTTCTTCTGCCGATGTGGCAGGCGACAACACTCGGATTTCCTCGATGCTCGTAAGGCGCTCCGTCAGCGCCGCGATCTCGTTGGCATGGGTACCCGCCAGCGCCAGCAGGCAGACCGTCATGCGGCGGCCAAGCTGCCAGCGGAGCAGCCCATCGATGGCGGCACGCTCGCTCGTGGTGAGTGGCGCTGACGCTGATGTATTCGATGTATCTGTATCGGGTGAGTCGTGCATCGGGCTTCCGCGAATCATCGCTGTTCGTGACAGTGGCCTATTATCAGTATATATCGTTCCATGAGGGATGTCATGCTGACACGCGCCACCACATGATACTGTGCAGCCCGCACAGGCGGACTTCGTGGCCGCAAGCCCATAGAGGCGCGGTTTTAACCGCCAGCCATCTCCGCCGCCAGCTCTCCCATCGTAGCCGCTGCCTTGTTGATCGTGTCCCTGATATCGGCATCGGTGTGGACGCTGCTCATAAAGGCCGCCTCGAACTGGCTCGGCGCGAAATAGACGCCCTGGTCGAGCATCGCGTGGAAGAAGCGCGCGTACCGCTGGGTATCGGCGTGCTGGCGGGCGGTCGCATAGTCGGTGATCGTCGCGCCCGGCTCGTTGAGGAAGTAGAAGCCGAACATCGTGCCCGCGTGGCCGCTCTGCACCGGTATCCCGGCGGCATCCGCGCTGGTTTGGATGCCTGCGGCAAGCCGGGTTGTTCGCTCTGCCGCGGCCTCAAAGACACCCGGTTCGAGCCAGGTGTTCAGAGTGGCGAGGCCTGCCGCCATCGCCAGCGGATTGCCGGAAAGCGTCCCCGCCTGATACATCGGCCCCGCCGGGGCGACCTGTCGCATGATCTCGCGCTTGCCGCCATACGCGCCAACCGGAAGGCCGCCGCCGATCACCTTGCCGAGGCAGGTGATGTCGGGATCGAGCCCCCAGGCGCCTTGCGCGCCACCAGGCGCCACGCGGAAGCCGGTCATGACCTCATCTAGGATGAAGAGCGCGCCACGGTTACGGCACAGTTCCTGAAGGCCCCGTAAGAAGCCGGGCGCGGGCAGGACGAAGCCCATGTTTGCCGCAATTGGCTCGACGATGACGGCGGCAATCTGCTCGGGATAGTGCGCGAAGAGCGTCTCGACCGCCGTGAGATCGTTGTATTCCGCCGTTAGCGTGTTGCTGGTCGCCGAGGCTGGCACCCCGGGCGAGTCGGGCAGCCCCAGCGTCGCGACGCCGCTGCCCGCCTGGACCAGCAGCATATCGGCATGGCCGTGGTAGCATCCGGCGAATTTCACGATCTTGTCGCGTCCGGTGGCGGCGCGCGCCAGCCGTAGCGCGCTCATCGTGGCCTCGGTGCCGCTATTGACGAAGCGGACCATCTCAACCGCTGGCATTGTAGCGATTATCCGCCCGGCCAGCTCGCTTTCCAGCGCGGTCGGCGCGCCGTAGCTCGTCCCGCGTTGCAGCGCCTCCGTCAGCGCGGCGACGACGGCTGGGTGCGCGTGTCCCAGCGCCAGCGGCCCCCAGGAGAGCACGTAGTCCAGATAGCGGTTGCCATCCACATCGGTCATCCATGCGCCACTGCCCGAAGCGATGAAGCGCGGGGCGCCGCCGACGCCACGAAACGCGCGCACGGGGCTGTTCACACCGCCAGGGATCAGTTGCTGCGCCTCGGCAAAGAGCCGGGCCGATTCGCTGGTATTCATACCGAGAGCCTCCTCGCCGATGTTTGTCTGTTCTTGAGCGTCTCGACGATCTTCGCCGCCGCCAGCTCGCCCTGATGGATGCAGTCGGGTACGCCCACGCCGCGATACGAGCTGCCCGCCACGGCCATGCCCGCGGGCAGCGCCGCTTCGATGGCCGCTACACGTTCCAGATGGCCAACGTCGTACTGTGGATAGCCGTCGGGCCAGCGGAAGATGCGCGTAAAGAGCGGCTCGGCCCGCACGCCCAGGATATCGGCCAGCTCATCACGCACGATGGCTATCAGGCGTTCGTCGTCCAGGCGCAACATCGCGCGGGTATGCGGCCCACCGAAGAAGACGCGCACCAGCGCATGCCCCTGCGGCGCGCGATGTTCCCACTTCGAGGATACCCAGGTGATGCCGTCGATACGTCGGCCCTCGGTCGGCGGAATCACGACGCCCGCGCCATTCAGTGGATGGGCGATATCGCTCTGTCGGTAGGCCAGATAGATCGCGCCGATGCCCGCGTAACGGATGCCCGCCAGCAGCGCGGCGGCCTCCGGCGCAGTCTCGCGCGTGAGGGTCGCGGAGACGCTGGCGGGCGTGGCGAGAACCACGGCATCGGCGGCCAACGATGCGCCATCGACGAGTTGTAGGGTGTAGCCGCCAGCGTCAGCCCGCGCGATGCTGCATACGGTTGTATCCAACCGCAGGTCGCCGCTCAGCCGGGCCACGAGCGCATCCACCAGCGTCTGGTTCCCGGCGTCGAATGAGAGGAAGGCGGGCGTTTCGGCTGGCGGTTGCTGGCGGCTGGCCGCGCGGAGTCCGCGAATCACGCTGCCGTGCGCCCGTTCGAGCGCCGGGAACTGCGGGAAGGTTGCCAGGATGCTCTGGCGCTCAGGCTCGGCATTATAGACGCCCGCCAGCATCGGCTCGGCCAGCCGCCGCAACGCCTCATCGCCGAAGCGCCTGCGCACAAATGACGCCAGCGATTCATCCGCTGTCGCCCGCCGGGGTGGCAGGAGCAGGTCCAGCGCGATGCGGACTTTGCCCCGCGGCGAGAAGAGCGGCGAGCGCAGAAATGGCGGCCACTGCGCCGGCGCGAGCAATTGCAGGCCAGCGGGCAGCGGCTCCGGCCTGCCGCGGCGAAGGACGAATGTCCGGCTGTTCTCGCGCTTGACGAAGAGGAAATGCTCATCGAGTTGCAGGTCACGCGCGAGCGCAAGCGCCCACGGTTTGCGTGTCAGCAGGCCATCTGGTCCGGCCTCCAGCACCCAGGCGGGCGCGCCGTCACGCTCGACAACTTCCGAGCGCATCTTGCCACCCCAGTGGTCGGACTGCTCGATAAGGGTATACGTGATGGGCAGACCGCCACACGCCGCCCGTTGCAGATGCCACGCCGCACTCAACCCGGTGATGCCGCCGCCGAGAATCACGACGTGGGCGCTGGCGGCTAAAGCCGCGCCTAAGAGCTCACCCTGTTCGCCGCGAAGGCCGCCTACGCGGCCTCCAGAGGGAGATTGCGTCGGTTGATCGTGATCGATGATTCCATCATCCATGGTGCGCCGCCGTGTATTCATGGACGAAATCTACCAGTTGCTTGACGTTATCAGGCGGCGTCTCAGGCAGGATGCCGTGGCCCAGGTTGAAGATGTGGCCTGGACGCCCGCCTGCCTGATCGAGAATCGCCTGCGCGTGCTGCTCGAGCGCATCCCATGGGGCAAGCAGCGCGACTGGATCGAGGTTGCCCTGCATCGCCACTTGCTCTCCGAGCCGCTGCCACGCGGCGCTCAGGTCCACACGCCAGTCAACACTGATCACATCGGCGCCAGTCTCACCCATCGCCTCCAGATAGCCACTGGTGTCGGTGGCGAAGTGGATGATGGGGACGCCTGCCGCACGGGCAATCGCGATGGCGCGCTGGGTATAGGGCAGCGCGAACTGGCGGTAGTCGCTGGCCGAAAGGTGTCCCGCCCAGCTATCGAAGAGCTGCAGCGCCTGCGCCCCAGCCCGCGCCTGCGCCAGCAGATACGCGCCGACCACCTCGCTCAGCTTCGTCATTAACTCATCCCAGGCCTCAGGAGCGCTCATCATCAGACCCTTCGCCAGGGTATAGTTGTGGCTACCGCCTCCCTCGATGGCATAGGCCGCCAGCGTGAACGGCGCGCCACTGAAGCCAATTAGCGGGATGTTGCGGCTATCGAGTTGCGCGCGCGCCAGCCGGATCGCCTCCAACGTGAAGGGCAGCGCCTCCTCCGGCGGGAGCACCCGCAGCCGCGCGACGTCGTCCACCGTTCGCACCGGATTGCCAATCACCGGCCCCTCGCCCTCGGCGAAACGCAGGTGCAGCCCCATGCCTTCGAGCGGTGGCAGGATATCGGCAAAGATGATGGCGGCGTCGAGGTCGAACGTCTCGATGGGCTGGAGCGTCACCTCGCAGGCCAGCTCCGGCGTCTTGATCATCGTCAGCAGCGGATGATGCTCGCGCAGCTTGCGATATGCGGGCATGTAGCGCCCCGCCTGACGCATCAGCCAGATCGGCGTCGCGTCGGTCGGTTCGCGGCGGCAGGCGCGCAGTAAGCGGCTCTCGGCGGCCATCTACTCGGCCCCATCCAGCCAGCGCGCGGCGTCTTTGGCGAAGTAGGTAAGGATCATGTCGGCCCCGGCGCGCTTGATGCTGACCAGGCTTTCCAGCGCGCAACGTTTCAGGTCGAGCCAGCCGTTGGCCGCCGCCGCGTGCAGCATCGCATACTCGCCGCTCACCTGATAGGCCGCGATCGGCAGCGGGAACGTCTGGCGCACCTCGCTCAGCACATCCAGATAAGGCAGTGCGGGCTTGACCATCAGCATATCGGCGCCCTCGGCGACATCCAGCGCCACCTCGTGCAGCGCCTCGCGTCGGTTGGCGGGGTCCATCTGATACTGGCTGCGGTCGCCAAAGGCGGGCGGACTCTCCGCCGCGTCGCGGAATGGGCCGTAGAAGCCGCTGGCATATTTCGCGGCGTAGCTGAGAATGGCGACGTGGTCGAGTCCGTGCTCGTCCAGCGCGGCGCGAATGGCCCCCACCATGCCATCGATCATGCCTGACGGCGCGATGATGTCGGCGCCCGCCTCAGCATGCGCCACCGACGCGCGGCCCAATAGTTCGAGCGTCAGGTCGTTTAGCACGTAGCCCTCGGGCAGCCGATTGGTATAGTGCTCGGTCCCTGGCGTGTTGATGAGGCCGCAGTGGCCGTGGTCGGTATACTCGCAAAAGCACATGT
The DNA here is from genome assembly GCA_036557205.1 of Ktedonobacterales bacterium. Taxonomy (GTDB): domain Bacteria; phylum Chloroflexota; class Ktedonobacteria; order Ktedonobacterales; family JADMIN01; genus DAHUXT01. Next base: position 50,310 of record DATBIB010000010.1, read on the forward strand.
CGGAGATGACGACCAGCTCGGGCGCGGCCTCTTTGATGGCGCGAATCGCCTGGGGCACGATGCCGTTTGCGTCGTAGTTTTCGCTGCCCGTCGCGTCTTTGCTCGCCGGGATGCCGAAGAGTACGACCGCCGGAATGCCCAGCGCGGCGATCTCGCGCGCCTCGTCGCGCAGCTGGTCCACCGACCATTGATACTGTCCGGGCATGGATGCTATCGGTTGCTTGATGCCCTCGCCGTGCCGCACGAATAATGGGTAGATAAAGTCCGATGGGCTAAGGGTCGTCTCGCGCACCATCCGGCGTACAGTCTCGTTCAGGCGCAGCCGACGCGGGCGGGCGACCGGGAAGCCAGCCTGCTGTGTTGTTGGTGGTTGGCCAGATCGGCTCCGGGAAGTAACCATCGCGTTATCTGCTCCTGTCTCGATAGTATTTGTATGATCCCCGGACCTCACCCCCCATCCCCCTCTCCCACAGGAGAGGGGGAGTCAGAGGCAATCCGCGTGGGTGGGTTTTGTAGTCGCGGGCCGTATACACGCGGTTTCACCCGCCCGCGCCCGGCCCATAGTAGGCCGCGAGCGCCTTTACCAGTCCAGCAAGTGTGTGCTCTGAGGCGACTACGTCCGCCCGCAGCCCGAGCGCCTCAAGCGCCTGCGCGGCGCTGGAGCCGATGCATGCCAGGCAGACACTATGTAGCGTCCGCGCATCGCCACCCTCAGATTGTAGCCGCCGCGCCAGATTGTTGGCCGACGAGCCGCTTGTGAGTGTGATAGCATCCACCTTGCCCGCGTTGAGCAGCGCGGGCAGGTCAACGCCGCCGCGACTCATCCCCGGCTGATAGGCGGTGACAGCGGTCACCTGAGCGCCACGCCGCGCCAGCGCCCGTACCATCTCGTTATTGTCCAGGGCTGATTGCGGCAGCAGAATTCGCGCGCCGCTGATGTCGAGGAAAGCCCCCGCCATCTCCAGTGCGCTATAGCCGCTCTCCGGGACCATCTCGACGCGCAAGCCCAGCGCTTCCTCAACTGCCCGTGCCGTCGATGGGCCGACGGCGGCGACTCGCAGCCCGGCCAGCGAACCCGATGGCAATCCTAACGCCGCCATCCGTTGCGCCACAGCATCCACGGCGTTGGCGCTGGTCAAGGCCAGCCAGTCAAACTGGCCTGCCGCTGCTGCATGGAGCGCATCATCCAGCGGACCGAGCTGGTCGGGCGGCGCAATCGCCAGGCAGGGGTAGCGGTAGACCGTCGCGCCCTCCGCCTGGAGCAGCGATTCGAGCGCCGCCGCCTGGTGCTCCGCCCGCGTGACGATCACCCCTCGGCCCGCTAGCGCGCTCACGTCTCGGTCTCCAACAGCTTCAGCAGCTCGTCGGCATGCTGCGCCAGCGCCATCTCTGCCAGCCGCTGCCCAAGGATTGCCGCGCCCTTCGCCGAAGCGGCGCCTTCGAGCGAGACATCCACCTGGCGTGAGCCATCCGGCGCAGTGACACGCCCGCGTACGACAAGTCGCCGGTTTCTGACCTCGGCGTAGGCCGCAACCGGCACTGCGCAGCCGCCACCAAGCGCCGCCAGAAACGCGCGCTCCGCCGTGACGGCCAGCCGCGTTGGCCGGTGGATGAGCGGCGCGAGCAAGGGGCGAGAGGCAACCTCGTCGCGGCATTGGACCGCCAGCGCGCCCTGTCCTGGCGCGGGAAGCATCTCATCCAGCGATAGCTCCTGGCTGATCTCGTCCGCGCGTCCCAGGCGTTCCAATCCCGTCAGCGCCAGCACAATGGCGTCATAGGGGCCAGCGGCGAGCATTGCCTTGCGCATGCGCGTATCGACGTTACCACGGATATCGAGCAGGCGCAGATCGGGTCGCCGCACGAGCAATTGCGCCGCCCGCCGCCGACTGCTCGTGCCGACCGCCGCGCCTTTTGGCAAGGTGTCCAGCGTGTGGCCCGCCCGGCTAATGAGCGCGTCGTGTGGGTTGCCACGCTTGGGGATCGCGCCGATGATGAGCCCCTCACTCTCGTCGGTGGGCAGGTCTTTGAGGCTGTGGACGGCGAGGTCGATTGCGCCACGACGCAGAGCCGACTCTAGCTCGGCGGTGAAAACACCTTTACCGCCAATCTGCGGCAGTGGCGAGTCGAGCGTGATGTCGCCCTGCGTCCTCATCACCTCGATGAAGACGGTGAGCGTCGGCCAGGCCTGTCGCAACAGGTCGCGCACGTGATGCGCCTGCCAGAGCGCCAGCGCCGACCCGCGCGTGCCGATGCGCACCGTACTCATTGGGGCAGTAAGAGGGCTAGTCATCGTCGGGGTCCGATCCAGCGTCTTGCTCTGTGGGCTCAGTCGGCGCGTCCAGGGCGAACATCTTGCGGATGGCGTGTTCGTAGTCGAAGTGGTCGCCATGGGCCGCGCGCCACTTCAGATTGACCGTGGGAATGTGCAGCAGCTTGTTGACGATGCGCTGCGCCATCTGCGCCACCACGTCGCGCTCGTGCTCATTCAGCTCAGGCAGGCGATTCAGCGCGTGCGCAAGCTCCGCCTCGGCAATGGTGTCGGCGCGGCCTCGAAGCTCGGTCAGGACAGGGACGATGCGGCGGCTCCTGAGCCAGTTGACGTATTTCAGCGCCTCGACCTCGATGATCGCCTCCACCTGAGCCACCTCGGCCTCGCGCAATATCCGGTGTTGCGCGACCACCGCCTGCAAGTCGTCAATATCATGTAGGCGAATCGCGGGCATGGGATTTGCCGCGGGCGCGATGTTGCGCGGGACGCCGATATCCACCAGCAGGAGCGGCCTCGCCACAAAATCGCGCGCGCTGGTGGCGATCTCGTCCGCGCGCAGAATCGGCTGGCGCGCGCTGGTGGCTGTGATGACGGCATCGGCGCTGGTAATCGTCGGCTGTAGCTCCGCCCACGGACGCGCCTGGATGCCCAGTTGGCTGGCGACTGCGCGGGCGCGGTCATCGCTACGGTTGATGATGGTAATCGTGCTGTCGGTGTTGGTGGCGTGCTGTGCCAGTGCTCCCGCCGCCAGCGTCGCCATCTCGCCCGCGCCCACCACCAGGATATGCGGGCGCTCGATGATCGCCACTTCGTGCTGAACGAGCTGGGCGGCGGCGTGGCTGACCGAGAGTGTATGCTGGCTGATGGCCGTCTCGGTGCGGGCGCGTTTGCCGGTATGGAGCGCGGCGGTATAGAGCCGGTTGAGCAGCGCGCCGGTCGTGCGCGATTGGTGCGCCTGGTCGAGCGCCTCGGCAAGCTGGCGCATGATCTGCGTCTCGCCCAGCACCAGCGACTCCAGCCCGGCGGCGACCCGGAAGAGATGGCGCACAGCATCGGCGTCGTCCTTGTGGTAGAGCGAGTCGAGCAAGGGACGCATCGGGATGCTTTCGGCGCTGAGCAGGCAGTCGGTAATCGCATCCTGAGCGAGTGTGGCATCGTCGCAGGTGGCGAAGACCTCATAGCGATTGCAGGTCGAGAGGACCACCAGCTCGTTCAGCGGCCCATGTCGCAGCGTCGCCAGCAGCGGCAGCAGGTGCGCGTCATCCGCCTGGAGCCGCTCGCGTAGCTCCAGCGGCGCGGTGCGGTAGTCTAATCCGACAAGAATAAGCCTCATATGCCGTTCATTTCATTCTTCACATTGTGCCGCACGTATCATTCATTCGCGTTGCGCCGTCTCGTGTCTTGCGGGCGCGCTGCCGCCACAACAGTCGTCTCCACAGGTATCGGGGCTGGCGCCATCCGAACCAAGAAATCGGCGCTCCGTTCCCGGCTGGATGCGCTCGACGATGAGCTGGCGAATCATGTCTACGAACGCCGGATGTGTCCCCACTGTCTGCGCGCGCGCCATCGTCAGCCCCAGCTCGTCCGCCAGTTGCCGCGCCTCCACGTCGAGATCATAGAGTACCTCAATATGATCGGACAGAAAGCCAATCGGCGCAACCACAACCGCCGCTTCGCCCTCATCCTTCAGTACGCGCAGGGTGTCGCAGATGTCCGGCTCCAGCCAGGGCTGCGACGGCGCGCCGCTTCGGCTCTGGTATGCCACCTGCCAGCGGCCATCAAGTCTCAACTCCTGAGCTATCAATCGTCCCGCCTCGCGCAGCTGGCTGACGTAGTGGCTGTTCTGCGCCATGCTCAGCGGGATGCTGTGCGCCGTGAAGACGAGGGACGCCTCCGACCGCTGTGGCTCGGGAATCGTTGCCAGCGCGGCGCGCACCCGGTCGGCGTTGGCGCGGATGAAGTCGGGATGGTTGTAGAACTTGCGCAAGGCGCTCACCTGCGGCGCGGTTGGCCCAACCTCGCGTTGCGCGCGCTCGATGTCTTCGAGGTACTGGCGACAGCCTGAATACGAGCTGTAGGCCGAGGTGATATAGGCCAGCGCGTGTCGCCTGCCGTCGCGTGCCATCTCGCGCAGGGTATCGGGCAGCAGCGGGCGCCAGTTGCGGTTGCCCCAGTAGATCGGTAGGTCGATGCCATGCGCATCCAGCGATCGGCGCAGCGCCGCGATCAGGTCGCGGTTCTGCTGATTGATCGGGCTGACCCCGCCGAACAGTTCGTAGTGATGAGCCACCGCCAGCATGCGCTCGCGCGGCACATTGCGCCCGCGCAGGACGTTTTCCAGAAATGGCGTCACGTCGTCCATGCCCTCGGGGCCGCCAAACGAGACGACCAGAATCGCGTCGTAGGGCACGGAAGGCGCGGATGACTCAGTTGGCGCGCTGACGTCCGTGGCAGTGGTCTCTGTCATAGCTTACCTGCTGCCCTCGCTTGGCGGCTTCGTGCCGACATAGACCACGCCATCGCGCACCTCGACCCGGTAGGTGGGTACCGGAGCGCTGGCGACGCCATCCACGACCTTGCCGGTCTCCAGGTCGTACTGGGCGAAGTGCCAGGGACAGGTGACGACACACGCGCCGTCGCAGATGGAAAGCTCGCCCTCGCTCAGCGGGCCGCGCGCGTGCGAGCAACGGTTGCCGATGGCGTAGAAGCGTCCGCCCGCGTGGAAGAGCGCTACCTGCTGGCCATTGAGATAGACCACGCGCGACGTGCCCTCGGCAATTTCGTCGATCGGCGCGACATCTGTCCACGCCTCGACGTACTCTTCGGGCTTGCGTGGCTTCGCGATCTTCGGCCCGCCCAGCGCATCGAGCGCCTCGTCCAGCGCCATGCGGATGCAGCTATAGAGCGGCGTATCGCGTAGGGTATACATGCTGGTCTCGGCCTCACGCAGCTCTTGTACCAGATCGAGGAAGTCGGAGGGTTCGTCGGTCTCGAAGGCGACGACGAACTCCTGGTCATCCAGCCCGAACGAGTAGGTCGTATTCAGCTTGACTGCCGGATATTTGCGGCCGATGCGGATATGCTCGTCCATCATCACCTGGCGCTCTTCGAGCGAGAGGCGATACCAGGGCCGCGTCTTGACGAACGGGTAGACGAAGAGATATTTGGCGTCGCTGGGCGAGATGACCAGCCGCTCGGCGTCCTCGTCGGGGTTGTCGCGTATCTCGTAGATCGAGCGTTTGGTCTGCGACAGATACGACGCGCCCAGCCGCAGGTAGCCGCCGATGCTGGTGGAGAGAATCGCCGTCGCCAGCTCCTGGAACGGTTCGAGCGATTCGGCGACCTGCCAGAGCAGCAACTCGGCGTCGGCGCGCGTGCCCATCAGGCTGTAGGGGCGCAGCAGCATTTGGCGATGGAACGACTCAATCGTCTCGACCAGCTCCAGCTTGTGCTGCTTCTGGCGCTCGGCGGGCAGTCGCCGCCAGGACGGGTCGATGGTATAGAAGGCGAAACGCACGTACTGGCGCTTCGTCGGCTGCGGATGCGCCGTCGGCTGCGGATGCGCGACGGACTTTGGCGCGGCGGCTGGCGCGCTCTGTGATCGCTGGGTTCGTTGGATTCGCTGTGTGGAGGTATCTTGTGCCATTGTCTATCTTTTCGCGCTCACTCACTGACTACGCAAAATCACTCACACTATAGCGGAATGGGCAAGACTGCGCCAGTGGCGGCCAGAGTGGCTATGGATGGGAAGAGAGCGGCTATAGCAGCTTCGCGGCATGAATGCCGCGGCTAATCCTACCCGAACGGTGTTCGCTGCGATGACCGATTTTGTGGAGCGCGCTCAGATAGTAGACTGTGTCGAGTGGAGTGAATGAGGGGCGACCTCCGTGAGCAGGAGTAGATGAGAAGAAGGAGTGGCCAGATGCGCAAGATCGTTGTTTCAGAGTTTGTGACACTGGATGGGGTCATGCAGGCGCCAGGTGGCAAGGACGAGGATACCGAGGGCGGGTTCACCTATGGCGGCTGGACGTGGCCCTATTGGGATGATGGGATTGGTGTCCACTTCACTGAGGTGATGAGCGAGAGTGACGCTATGCTGCTTGGGCGCAAGACGTGGCAGATACACGGCGGCGCGTTCGAGCCGATGGCGGAGGGCGATCCATTCGGCGACGCAATGAACGCGATGCGAAAGTACGTGGTCTCTACCACCCTGACCGACACCGCAGCCTGGCGGAACTCCACCCTCATCAGCGGCAATGTGGTGGAGGAGGTGCGCGCCCTGAAGGCGCAGCCGGGCAAGAACATCATCATCGACGGCAGCAGCGTGCTCATCCACACCCTGGCGCGGAACGACCTGATCGACGAGTATCGCCTGGTGGTCTATCCGCTGGCGCTAGGTGGCGGCAAGAAGGTGTTTCCTGACGGGGTTCGGCTCAACCTGCGGCTCGTCGAGGCTCGGCCTCTCCCGTCGGGCGTTGTGCTGACGCATTATACGGTGGAGCGCCCCGCCTAGACGCTTCTGGCTCCCCCTCCTGTGGGAGAGGGTCAGTCGCTCGCCTTCGCGGCTTTCGCTTCCCGTCTGGCTCCCCTCTCCTGTGGGAGAGGGGCTGGGGGTGAGGTCTGGGGATATTGGCGCCTCAGCCCATCGGAGCGCCACACTTCGTGCAGAAGCGGACGCCCGCGGCGTTGCGTGTGCCGCAGCGGCTACAGCTCCGGCCCGCGACGCCAGTGAGCAGCGAGTTGCCGCAAGATGTGCAGAAGCGGTCGATAGCGCGATTCGGCTGGTGACAGGCGGGGCATGTCACCCATGATTCCGGCCCGCCGGTGGTTGGGGCGGGCTTACGCGGAACGGCGACCGAGCCAGTGCCGAGCGGCGTGCCACAGTTCGTGCAGAAGCGCTGCTGCGGGGCATTGGGCGCGCCACACTTCGCACAGGTAACCATTGAGGTCGGCCCGCGTCCCCCGGTGACGCGCGGCGACGGGACAGGAAGCGGCTTCTGGGAGTCCATCGCCTCTGAGAGCGCCAGCGCCATATCAGTCGCTTGCTGGAAGCGCTCGGACGGGTCTTTTTCGAGCGCCTTCATCACCACGGCCTGTACCGCGGGCGAGATGCGCGGGTTGCGGGTGGATGGCAGCGGCACCGGCTCGTAGATGTGGGAATGCGCCAGCGCGGTGTAGTTATCGGCCTCGAAGGGGGTATGCGTCGTCAGCATCTCATAGAGCATCACGCCGAGCGCGTAGATATCGCTGCGCGCGTCCACCATCGCGCCGCGGCACTGCTCCGGCGACATATACTCCGGCGTGCC
>DATBIB010000011.1:0-157730 GCA_036557205.1 Ktedonobacterales bacterium
TATAGCACGGGTGGAGTCGCCGTAAACGTGACATTGGGTATGTGGGGCCGCCCTCTCCCCCTAACCCCCTCCCCTAAAGAGGGAGGGGGGCCAGAAATGCCTCGGCGCACGTCCTGATGGCTCGCGCGGCAGCCCCAGGCACAGGGGAGCCAGAATACGTGCGTTCTGGCTCTGGCTCTGGTCCCCCCTCTCCCTCGCAAGGGGGAGGGAGATAGGGGGAGGGGGCGGTGGCCACCGACAATAAAGCACACAACAATCATGCAACGACCGTGATAGAAAGGTAATCCTCGATGTCGGCAGCGACACAGACACCATCGCGCGGGCGGCTCTGGAAGCATCGCGCGTTCATGCTTTTCTGGTTGGGCGAGACCGTCTCGCTCTTCGGCACACAGGTGACGCTGCTGGCGCTGCCGCTGACCGCCGTGCTGACGCTCAACGCCACCGCATCCCAGCTGGGCTTCATCCGCTTCGTCGAGCAGCTTCCTTACATCCTGTTCACGTTGCTTTTCGGGGCGTGGGTGGACCGCCGACGGCGCAGGCCGGTGATGATTCTGTCGAACGCCGCGCGCGCCCTCTTGATCGTGCTGGTCCCGCTGCTGGCGATCTTCGGCCTGCTGCAACTCTGGCTGCTGGCGGCGATTGCCTTCGCGGTCGGCATCTTCACCGTGCTCTTCGACCTCACCTGGCTCGCCTACGTGCCGACGCTCATCACCTCGGATGAATTTGTGGAGGCGAACGGCAAGGTGGCGACGAGCGCCTCGGCGGCGGAGGTGGCGGGGCCGGGACTCGGCGGGCTGCTGGTGCAGCTGCTCAGCGCGCCGGTAGCGTTGCTGGCCGACGCGATCTCCTATGTCGTCGCGACGATTACGCTGCTGGCGATTCGCGCGCCTGAGCCAGCGCCACACATCCAGCCGGGGCGGCGTGGGCGGCTGCTGCGCGACATCGGCGTGGGCATCAGCGTCGTCTGGCGCAATCTGAACCTGCGCGCGATCATGGTGATGAGCGGGCTGTGGAATATGCTCTTTGGCGTCGCCGATACGGTCTTCGTGCTCTATGCGGTGCGCGAGCTGCATCTGGAGGCGGGAACGCTCGGCGCGATCTACGCCGTGGGCGCCATTGGCGGGCTGGTCGGCTCGGCCATCTCCACACGGCTGGGCCAGCGCGGGCGATTTGGCCCGGTGCTCGGCATCGCCTTCACCTTTGGAACGGTCCCCTGGCTGCTGCTTCCGGCGGCGGCAGGCCCGCTGCCTGTCGAGGTCGCCCTCTTCACGCTGGCGTACTTCCTCGTGCGGACGGGTCTCGGCCTCTGGAGCGTGCTGGTGCTCAGCTATCGCCAGGCGGTGACGCCGCTGCACCTGCTGGGCCGTGTCGGCGCGAGCCTGCGGTTCGTCTCGTATGGGCTGGGCGCGCTGGGCTTCCTGCTTGCCAGCGGGCTGACCTCCGTCCTCAGCATGCACGCGACGCTCTGGCTGGCGGCGGGCGGCTTCGTCGCGATCCTGCTGGTGGTGCTGCTGGCAACACCGCTGCCGCGCCTGCGCTCGCTCCCCACCGCGCCCGACCCCGCGCTGGTAGATGGCGAGCCGACAGTCCCGCCTGTCTCTCTCGGCATGTGACGGGGCCAGCGGCGGCGTACAGCTATCCCCAGCGGCGCCAGTTATGGCCAATAGCTCAGGATAGCCATAACTGGACGAATTGGCCACGACCGGAGCGACTCGTCCGCGGCGGTGGGCGGGATTGGCGATGGCTGACCACTGATGGGGGCGGATGACGCCGCCAACATCACCATACCTGGTCAAGTTCGTCATACTTGGTCAATCTTTCAGGATGACCAAGTATGGTGGCGATGACCAAGTATGATACGACCTCCCAGGTCGCCACCGTTCATTTCAATGTGACCTCCTTGCCTCTACTCTCGCCGCTCAAGCTCGTCGGGCGTTGGGCGTTGGAAGAAGGCAATCCATGGCTTCATCATTTCTTCGGGGATAGAGAAACTTGATGGCGACGGCTGCACATTTCTTGCTGTAAGCCGACGCATCAACTCCTCTGTCGGCACATCGAGAAAGTGTACTTCGCTACTGGCGCCGAGTTCCTTCGCGCGATAGCGATAGTCCTCCCGTTCCTCGCGTGCCCAGAAGCCGAAATCGAGGATGACATTCGTTCCCAATTCAAGCGCTCGACTGGCAATGGTCCAAAGCAGCATCTCAATGAGATTGTGCCTGGCGTCATGTTCCGGGTCTACAGCATCCTGACCAAACAGCTGGATATGCCATTCATCAGGTGTCAGTCGAAGGGCAGATTGCTCACGCTCAAGTTTTTTTGCAAGGGTCGTTTTTCCCGAGCAAGGAAGCCCAACCATCAAATGGAGCGTTGCCACACGTATTACTCCTGGAGTTAGTAGCGCTACAATAACGCATGTAGCAGTGAATCTGGATGGTATCAGCTACTCATCGATAGTACGATTTGTGCCTACCACTTCCTGTTTATCTATCTACCACCAGCAAATTCGCAAAGCTCCTGCCGCTTGATCGCCGCCATTCTTGTTATGCCACCAACCTCTCCCCCAGCCCCTCCCCTAAAAAGGGAGGGGAGCCAGAAGTCTCCCTTCGGTTGTAGCTCCGACTACCAGCTGGTTCCGGTCCCCTTCCATTGCGGAGGCAGGCGAGATCGCTGCCTGCTCCACCCACCTTTTATGAGGAGGGCGATGGAGGGAGAGGATCACCGCGATGATATCATCCGCCCAAATATGGCGATCAGCATCAGTTATGGCCAACTTGAGATATTGGCCACAACTGGCGTCGATGGCCACAACTGGTGAGCCACCGCCCGGAAATGAGTGTTAGTGTCCAGGTGTTCTAGCAGATGGGGCCATCCAATCCACCATACTTGGTCATCGCCACCATACTTGGTCATCCTGAAAGATTGACCAAGTATGACGAACTTGACCAGGTATGGCGAGTCGCCACTGGGGGAATAGGGATCTGCGTCCATATCTCCAGCGTGTGGGAGTAGCCATTCCACCGTACTTGAGCAACATGCACGTTCTTGAGCATCCTGTGGGAATGCGCAAGAACGGAGAGGATGCACAAGTACGCAGCTACGACACGAAAATGGCCCTCCACCGCCATGGGCAGAGAGCCATTTCCACCAGAATCCTATCCTGCTGGTTGTGCTCTGGTCCCCCCTCCCCTATAAGGGAGGGGGATAGGGGGAGAGGGCCGGGGCCGTCCCACGATCATTATTCGACGGTGACGGATTTCGCCAGGTTGCGCGGCTGGTCGATGTCGCAGCCGCGGCGAGTGGCGACGTGGTACGCCAGCACTTGCAGCGGGATGACCGCCAGCAGCGGCTCGAACGTCTCAGGGGCGACCGGGACCGTCATGACATCGTTGGCATGGCGGCTAATTTCCCGGTCCCCATCACTGGCAACGGCGATGACCGGCGCGCCACGCGCCAGCACCTCCTCGACATTCGAGATCACCTTCTCATACGTGCGGCCCGCCGTGGCTATCGCGACCAGCGGCGTCTGCGGGTCCAGCAGCGCGATGGGGCCGTGCTTCAGCTCGCCCGCCGCGTACGCCTCGGCATGCACATATGAGAGCTCTTTGAGCTTGAGCGCGCCTTCCAGCGCCACGACGCAGGCAGGTCCGCGGCCGATGAAGAGAGCGCTCTGGCTCGCCGCCAGCCGCGCGGCGATGGGTTCCAGCGGCCCCTCGGCGCCATCGGGCAGCACGTAGCGCGCGATGACCTCCTCCATCTGGTCGGGAATCGCCTGGAGCGCCGCCAGCTCGGCCCGCATTTCGACCTCGTGCAGCGCGCCGAAATGTTTGCCCAGCCAGAGACCCGCCATGTAGAGGACGGTGGTCGTCGTCACGAACGTCTTGGTCGCCGTGACGCTGATCTCCGGCCCCGCTTGCAGGTAGAGCACGGCATCGGCGATGCGGGTAATCGCGCTGCCGACGACATTGGTGACGGCGACGATGGGCGCGCCATGCTCCCGCGCCAGCCGAGTCGCGGCGAGCGTATCCGCCGTCTCGCCCGACTGCGCCACTGCGATCACCAGCGTATCCGGCCCGACAATCGGGTCGGCGTACCGATACTCCGAGGCGACGCAGACCTCGACCGGCACGCGCGCCCAGCGCTCGATGGCGTACTTCGCCAGCAGCGCCGCATGCACCGAGCTGCCGCAGCCCAGCAGCGTAATGCGCCGGATAGCGTCCAGCGCGCCCGAGGCCGCCAGATGCTCCAGCGCGTCCAGCTTCAGGGTCAGCTTGCCGCCGTTGTCCAGCACGCGCCCAAGCAGCGCGCGCCGCAGCGATTGCGGCTGCTCGACGATCTCCTTGACGTAGAAGAAGCGATGGCCTCCCTTCTCCGCCGATTCAGGATCCCAGTCAACATGCATCGGGTCACGGGTGATGCGCTCGCCCGCCAGATTGGTGATGACCACCTCGTGCTGGCCGACATCGGCGACCTCGCCCTCTTCCAGCACGATGATCTCGCGCGTGTGGCGCAGAATCGCGGGGATGTCCGACGCGATGAAGTTTTCGTTTTCGCCCAGCCCGACGATCAGCGGACCATTCAGCCGCGCGCCCGCGATATGGCCGGGAAAGTGCCGCGAGACGACCGCGATGGCATACGATCCGGTGATGCGCGCGAGCGTCTTGCGCACCGCCTCGCCGAGCGAAGACGCCTCTGGCAGCAGGTCTTCGAGCAGGTGGGCCAATACCTCGGTATCGGTCTCCGAGCGGAAGACATGGCCGCGCGCGATCAACTCGTCGCGTAGCTCGGCGTAGTTCTCGATGATGCCGTTATGCACCACCGTCACTTCGCCGCTGCAATCGCTATGGGGATGGGCGTTGTCGTCGTTGGGGCGTCCGTGGGTCGCCCAGCGGGTATGGCCGATGCCAACCGAGCCAGCAGGCTCGACGGTCGCGACGGCGCTCCGCAGATTTTCGAGCTTCCCGGCCGCTTTGTGAACGTTGAGCTCGCCGGTCTCGGAGAGCACAGCGATGCCCGCCGAATCGTAGCCACGATACTCTAACCGACGAAGACCTTCCAACAGAATAGGGGTTGCGCTTTTGGTTCCTGTGTAGCCAACGATGCCGCACATGGAGGGCATAGTCCTTCCGCAAACCGCCACTGACCGCGTCTTATCCCGGCAGTCGCCCACCGGATTTCCCCGCGATCTTTCAGATAGGGTGGTGGTGTCGCCCACCCTGGAGGCTCCCCGCTGACTATTCCGAACGGCCTCCACCTCGTCAACTGGAACCCCTCCTGCGTTCCAGCCCATGCGCTACTCATCCGCGACGATGACAGTGGCAGATATCTATCCGCCGCTCCTAGTGTAACATGGCCGCGCCAGAATGCGCACGGTCATAGGACACAGCCACCAAAACCTGTGCCACATCTATACCTTCGGTGTCGTTTCCAACACGCCGACGCTTCCAATATAGCTCCAATGAAGTTGTGGCAAGCTCTCCCTACGTGTGCCAGATGTTACGGCTCTTGGCACATTGTTGGAGTATGGCTGCGGCTGCCCCCTCCACTTATCCCCTTCCCCTGTGAGGAGAGGGGGGACCAGAACCAGAGCGCGATCTCTCTGGCTCCTCTCCCTTTTAGGGGAGAGGGCTGGGGCCAAACAACAACAATTGAACAGACCGATTTCATAGAGAAGTTTGAGATATTGGGGAGAGATAAACCATGCGAGAAACCCTGATGCGCCCGCGTATAATCGCCGTGGGCCTTGCCGCCATCGCGGCGGTGGTGATCGTCGTCGCCATCGTCGGGGCCATCTATATCTTCGGCGCGGGTGGCGCGAAGACAGGCGCCGCCAGCGGGACGGTCACCGTGCCAACGCTCGTGCCAACTGACGGCTCGACGCTTTTCACCATCGATAGCTCGTCGTCGAAGGCCACGTTTACCATCGATGAGGTGCTCTTTGGCAATCCGAATACCGTCGTCGGCGAGACGGATAAGGTCGCGGGCCAGATTCTCATCAATTCGCAGGACCCGTCGAGGAGCCAGCTTGGCGAGATCAAGATCGATGTGAGCACGCTGGTCACCGACAACGACCTGCGCAACCGCACGCTCCAGGGCCGAATCCTGGAGACCGATACACCTGCCAACCAGTACGCCACCTTCGTCGCCAAATCGATCTCCGGCCTGCCTGAGAGCATCGCGGTGGGGCAGCAGGTCTCCTTCAAGATCACCGGCGACCTGACGATTCACCAGGTGACGAAGACAGTGACCTTCGATGCGACGGTGACGGTGGTGAGCGACAAGCAGATCACAGGAACCGCCTCGACCACCGTGAAATACAGCGACTTCGGCATCTCGATTCCCGATGTGCCGTCTGTCACAGGCGTTGGCGACACCGTGAAGCTGGCGCTGGCGTTCACGGCGAATGCGTCGTAGAACGCAGCGTTGCCTGGCTAGGCAATTTCCGTCAGCTCCTCATCCGCTGGGAGCGTCTGTTCAGCGTCTACCAGAGCCGATCACGAACGGCTCAATTGGCTCAATTGGCTCAATCGGCTCAATCGGCTCAGGGCCGCGCCAACGTCTTAGTTTTCTTTGGGGGTGAACAGCTTCCAGTGCCCCTCGGAGACGACGTCGACGGCGCCATCAACCACTTTGATGGCGGTCTCGTCGTCAATCGCGTACGCCGGACCTGCGATGTCGGCTGCCCACCTCTCCGCGGCGGCCATGGTGTTCTCCGGCAGTTCCGGATTTCCAAGGTGCGGAAAGATCGAGAAGGGAACCACGCCCAGTGTCTTGTCGCCAGCGCCGGCCGGGGAATGCCAGGTGACGAAGTCGTCTCCGATGCGGGGGGTCATCACCATGCTCCCGGCGCTCAGTCCTACCCAGACCGTCTTGCGCAGCGATGGCAGGAGATCCACGAGGCCGGACGCGCGCATCCAGTGGCACAGGTACGCGGCATCACCGCCTTCGACAAGTATGACGTCTGTCTCTCGGACCAGGGGGACCCAGCGCTCCTCATCGAGGCTGGGCAGCGCGGTGAGCTCCAGCACGCCCATGGACTTCCAGCCCAGTCCAACCATGGGGCAGCGAGGTTCTTGTCCGCTGATGAACCGCCACGCATTGCGAGGACCGGCCATGGGGTGCCCATACACAGCCGTGGGAATGCAGAGCGCATCGCACTCGGCGATGGGCTTGTCCAACAGCTCGACCAGCGCGTTGTGGATGCTCGGGTTCTTGATGCCCGCGGACGTGAGAAGATACTTCATCATGCCTCTCCTATGAACACATTGACACTTCCCAGAAGTGATACCCGGGCGACATCTGTCCCAATGAACGGCGTTCGCGCCTGAGGGGCCTGTCCGGCCCGATGCGACAGACGCCTGGTCTCTAAGGAGCTGGCGCTTCCTCAAGCCGTACCGCTGGAGTGTAGCACACTTGTTCTAGGTGGCGCTATCCTCCTACCCAAAGGTAGGGGCCTGCGCGCCGAAGAGAGGAGGTCGCGGCTTTCAGGGCCGATGGTCTCCACTGGCCGTAGCGCCTCACGAGACTGCCTGTAGGGATGATGGAGTATGCGGGCCCGATAGAGCGGCTTGTGTGAGCAGTCGCCATGTCTGGAAGATACGCGGGCGAGGTAAGAAATAATCCAGGTTCGCGACATGAATCTCGCGGTTAATCCGCACCGTTCGAGTCGCCGCTGCTCCGCGCGCATCAGCGCTCTTCGGCCTGTGGCGTCTCTGGCCCCATCCGTCTTTAGCCAGTAGCCCGAACACAATCTCGTGACAAAACCGCGTTGGTTTCGACAAGTTGGCGACACAGGTGGCTGTTAGGATTTGCTTCGCAGCTCCCAAAACTGTAACGCACCACGAACAGATGTGTTAGAAGAGGAGCGAAGACAAAGGAGCGAAGCATGTTTGCGCGTTGGGGTCGTTTCGTCTATCGGTGGCGCTGGGCCACTTTGATCATATCCGTCGTCCTGCTGGGCGCATCCGTCTATGGTTTGATGAGCGGCGGCACGTTGGGCACAGGTAACTCCACCAGCGGCACGCTCGAGGCGGAACGCGCGGCCACACTGATCAACAATCAATTGAGCACGGGCAAGAAGGGTGGCTCGAACTTTCTGCTGATCTTCAGCAGCCCGGACCGACTCGTCACCGACCCGGTCTTCCGTTCGGAGCTCGAGGACGCGCTGGCGCCAATTCAGCGCGATTCGCGCGTGACCAGCATCACCTCGCCTTACACCGTCGATGCCTCGACCGCCCACGCATTCATCTCAAAAGATGGCCACAAGGCGCTCGTCCAGGTCGATATCAAGAGCGAGGGCGACCAGGCGCGCGCCGACTACGCCGCACTGCGGGCGGCCGTCCACCCCAGCGGGCTGACGGTGGTCGGTACCGGGAATGTGCCGATCAACCGCGACTTCAGCGCAACGCTCGAGAGTGACCTGAGCCGAGCTGAGACGGTCACGCTGCCGCTGACGCTGATCTTGCTGCTCATCATCTTCGGAACGGTTGTGGCAGCGGGCCTCCCGCTTGGGATCGGTATCGTCACAATCGCAGGCGGCCTCGCCGGAACATTTCTGCTCAGCCGCGTCACCGATGTGTCGCAGTATGCCCTGAACATCGTGACATTGATCGGGCTTGCGGTCGCCATCGACTATTCGCTCTTCATCGTCACCCGCTTCCGGGACGAGCTAGCCGCAGGGAAGACCCGCCCCGACGCCCTGGCCACGACGATGGCCACGGCCGGACGGGCCATCACGTTCTCAGGGTTGGCTGTCGCGGTCGGGCTATCTGCCATGCTCTTTTACCAGGGCACATTCCTGGCATCGTTGGGCGCTGCGGGCGCAATCGTTGTGGCAGTCGCCGTGTTCTACGGCCTTACTTTCCTGCCCGCCCTCCTTGCCATCCTGGGTCCGAATGTCAACCGGCTGTCGATTCCAATCGTGGGTCGGCGGCCGAAGTCCGGGCGCGGCGCCTGGCACCGGATGGCCACCTGGGTGATGCGCCGCCCGGTCGTCGTGCTCGTACCTGCCCTCGGCCTCCTGGTGCTCGCCGGAACCCCGTTCCTTCATCTGCGCCTCGCCAACGCCAGTATCGACCAGCTACCGCCACGGCTTGAGTCGCGCCAGGGCTTCGACACGCTGGTCAAGAGTTTTCCCGGGCAAGACCAGACCGTCTTCGACGTGGTAGTGAACTACGCCAGCGGAAGCCCCACCACCGCCCAACGTGTGCAGGACCAGGCCGATCTGAGTCAGCGCATAGCGAAGATTCCAGGGGTGCTCCGTGTTGACCCGCCACAAACAGGGGCGCACATCGTGTTACTCAGCGCAGCCAGCAACCAGCCAGCGTCGAGCGACGGCGCGCGCACGATCCTCCGCGAGATCCGCGCCGAGTCGATTGGCAACGGTGGCCAGCTCGTTGTGTCAGGTGACACAGCCTTCGACGTGGACATAATCAACTACATCATCGACACGACGCCGCTCGCGGTCGGCTTCGTCATCCTGGTCACCTACCTGGTCCTCTTCCTGCTCACCGGCTCACTGGTGCTGCCGCTTAAGGCCGTAGTGTTGAACCTACTCTCAATTGCCGCATCGTTCGGGGCGCTGGTCTGGATCTTTCAGGATGGGCGCCTGAGCCAACAGCTCGGCTTCACCGCTCAGTCAATCGACCCGAGTGTCCCGGTGATCCTTTTCGCCATCGTCTTTGGGATGTCGATGGACTACGAGGTGCTGCTCATCAGCCGCATCCAGGAGGAGTATCTACGGACGGGAGACAACCGGCACGCCATCGCGGAGGGGCTGGAGCGCAGCGGTCGCCTGATCACCGGGGCTGCGGCCATCATGGTGGCGGTCTTCCTCGCCTTCGGGCTCGCCGAGGTCGTCCTCATCAAGTCGATCGGGATCGGCCTGGCAATCGCGGTCGCCCTCGATGCTACTGTCGTGCGGGTGCTGATCGTGCCAGCGGTCATGCGGCTCCTGGGCCACTTTAACTGGTGGGCTCCCTCGCCACTGCGCGCTCTGTATCGGCGCGCCGGGTTCGCAAGGCTCAGCCACGCCTCGGAGCAAAAGGCGGCTTGAGACATACCCTCTGGTTCCCCTCCCTTTTAGGGGAGGGGGCTAGGGGGAGAGGGCCGTTTGGCGCGCTGCTCCGCCGCCACCGCCTCATCGGGCGGCACGAACGTCGCCTGGAAGCGCGCGCGATATTCCGGGAACGCGCCTTCGAGCAGCGCCTGGCGGGCACCCTCCATCAGCCGAATCAGGAAGCGCAGATTGTGGATGCTGGCGAGGCGATAGTAGAGCAGCTCGCCGCGACTGTCGTCATCCTCGGCGCGGATGAGATGGTGCAGGTAGCCCGCGCTGAACGTCCGGCAGGTATAGCAGTCGCAGGTAGGGTCAATCGGCGCGGTCTCTTCGCGGAAGCGCCCCCCCCGCAGATTGACGCGCCCGGTCGGCGTGTAGAGTCCTCCCGTGCGAGCGGTGCGCGTGGGCAGCACGCAGTCGAACATATCCACGCCGCGCGCGACGCCTTCGAGCAGATCGTCGGGCGAGCCAACCCCCAGCAGGTGGCGCGGCTTGCCATCGGGCAACTCGGGAACGGCGGCTTCGAGCATGCGCCACATCAGCGCCTTCGGCTCCCCGACGGAGAGGCCGCCAATCGAGATGCCGTCGAAGGGCAGCGAGCCGATGAACCGGGCGCTCTCTGCGCGCAAGTCGGCGTCCATGCCGCCCTGGGGGATGCCGAACAGCGCCTGATCGGGGCGCACTCTGGCGGCCAGCGCGCGCTCGGCCCAGCGGTGCGTGCGCTCGGTGGCGCGGCGCGTCTCATCGTGTGAGGCGCCATACGGCGGGCATTCGTCCAGCGGCAGGATGATGTCGGCGCCCAGCAGCGCCTCGATCTCCATCACGCGCTCAGGCGTCAGCATCACCTCCGCGCCGTCCAAATGCGAGCGGAAGCGCACGCCGTCATCGCTCAGCTCGCGCAGCTTGCCCAGACTAAAGACTTGAAAGCCACCGCTATCGGTCAGAATCGGATGCGGCCAGCGCATGAAGCCGTGCAGTCCGCCGAAACGCGCCACCAACTCCGGCCCGGGGCGAAGCAGCAGGTGGTAGGTGTTAGAGAGGATGATGCTCGCGCCGATGGCCTCCAGGTCATCCGGCCCGACCGCCTTGACGGTAGCGTGCGTGCCGACAGGCATGAAGACCGGCGTAGGGATGTCGCCGTGCGGCGTATGGACGATGCCCGCGCGGGCAGCGGTCTGAGCGCAACGGGCGGTAATCTCGAAGGAAAAAGCGGATTCAGTTGGGGACGGGCGCATAGGCGATGTTATCCTGCGTTCCTGGTTTCAATTGGCTCAGCGGCGAGCCTGGCAGACAACTGATCAGGGTGGAATACGGTGATCTGCTCGTCCTCGCTGGTAAAATCAATAATCGCTTTGACGCACGGCTCGCCCGCGACGTTCCGCTGGTCATCCGCCAGCAGATGCGCGAATATCCGCGGCGCCGCCCGGTATGGCACGATGTGCGAGATGACCCTGGCGTAATACGCCGGATCCGTCCGCAGCAGCGCCATGGACTCCTGGAGATAGCTTGCGGAGCCGCCACTGTGGCCGGTGAGCCAGACCTGCTTCCCGTCCCGCATCGTGTGCTGATTCACTTCTTGTCCAAGACCGCAGACGTTGGCCTGCCTGATCCCGTTCAGGTCCACTCCCGGAAGCTCGGGAATCGCCGCGGGCGCATCTCATCCCGCCGTCAGGTCGATAGCTCCATCCTCGCGCACATAGCGCAGCGCCTGTTGGAGCACCGCGCGCGTAGCGGATCGCGGCGTACACAGATAGGCCGCGTCCAAGCCGCGCCCACCGGTTCGCTCCAGCAGCTCATCCGCCAGGTTGGGCGAGTTGAGCAGGGTACAGGAATCCGTTACGATGCCGCGTTGTGCTGCCCAGTCCAGCCGCGCCTGTGATGTGCCCACGAGAAATACCTGAGCGCATCCCTCGGCCCTGGCGAGGAGGGCGTTGAGCAGCCCAATCGGCCCGGCGCCCACGATGACGATGCTTTCCGGCCTGCTCACCTGCTGCACCAGGCGCTGCCCGTAGATGACCGTTGCAAATGGCTCGATGAGCGGGGCGCAGACCAGCGGGATGCCCGCTTCGAGTGGGATAGCCATGCCTCGCTCCACGGATGGGGCTGGAATCAGCAGATACTGCTGAAAGAGACCTTCGGTACTGACGCCGAGCGTATCGTTGAAATCGGCGGGGTTATTCGGAAAGAAGGTCACATATTGGCCGACGGTATAAGCGGTCACGCCGGGGCCAACCGCCACGACTCGCGCCACCCCTTCGTGGCCCAGGATGCGCGTGCCAATCGGGCGCGCCCCGCGCAGCATGTCCAGGTCGGAGCCGCAGATGCTGGCGCGCAACGAGGCGACCAGGATTTCCCCCGCCTGCGGCAGCGTCGTCGCGACCCGCTCGACGTGCATCTCGCCGGACGCCGCAACGACTAACGCCGCGTGAGTGGATCCCGGTTGCATTGCGTCTCCTCATATGCGCATACGGACGGCTATCGTCACGCCAACCCTGTCGCAGAGCGGCCACACAGCATATTATCACACCGCTGTCTGAGCGGTTCGTCTGCCATGGCTACTGGGCGTGTGCGGCGTGCTCGCGCAGATAGTCGAGCACCTTGCGGTCAATTCGCGCGTCAGCGGGATTATGCAGCAGTCGCTCCTCCAGGTTCTCGCGGCTGCCGAACTGCTCCAGCGCGTCGTACGTCTCGCTGCCCCAGGCACCGGTATGTGCCCCCTCATAGTCGCCGGTGATGGTGAGCAGCCGCTGGAGCTCCGTGGCGAGCGCGGTGTCGATGGGGAGCATATCTTCGGGAAGCGGCTTGAGGAAGAGCAGCTCGTGGATATCGAGCAGGTGCGCTAGCTCATCAATGGGATGAACCGCATCATCCACGCGGAGATCGATCATGCGGTCGTTGAAACCGCCGTAGCCGCCATGCTCACGCACCACCAGCAACGCCGCCGCCTGCTGGCCACGGCTATCGCCACCCGCCCGTTGGCCCGCCGCCAGCCCGGCGAGCATCCGCCGCCAGAGCGAGCCTTTTTCGTGCTGGAAGGTCTCGGCCATCGCGGAGATGGTCGCCTCGCCGACCAGGATATTGCCCTGTGCCGCGAAGTTTGGGCCAGCAATGCCGCCCGCCCACGAGTGGCATTCGTGGCCGGTCCAGGTGGCGGAATGGCCCTGAGCATCCACAATGCCTGCCTGGCGATGCTCGGCCTGGTTATCGGCCTGGATCAGGGCATCGAGGGCCTCTTTCGGCGATTTGCCGGCCGCCAGCAGGTCCAGCCCGCGCGGGCCATAGCTGGTATTCGCCCAGGCCTGAGCCGCGACGGCGCCGACGCCTGCCCGCGCCCAGGGGACCACCGCGCCAACCGCCAGGAACTTCGAGGCGACGGCAACCCCCAGGTCGCCGGTATGGGGATCGCAGGCGACCAGCGAAAACGTGGTGACCGGAAGATCGTTGCGCAGTACCATAGTGACGCCTCCCCTCGCAATGCCACATTCGCCCTCGTGGCAGACCAGACAATCCTTTGTCAACACCCCCGGCTGAAGCCGGGAGCTTGCAGCTAGCCCGCGTACGAGACGAGGGCTGCCGCGTATGGCCGATTGACTGCGGCCCGGCTGCGAGCATTCGCACTCTGACGAATGTTCACCGCCGCGTTCACGTCAGCATGGGCGGAGAACCCACAGGAGCGACACAGGAACTCCGATTGAGACGTGCGATTCGCCTTCTCACAGTGGCCACAGACGCTACAGGTCTGGCTGGTATACGCCGGGTTGACGTAGACCACCCGGACACCAGAGAGCGCCGCTTTGTAGGCAATGAAGGCGCGGAGTTGGAAGAACGACCACGAATGCAGCACTCTCCGCTGGCGTCGCGAACCGTTGACTCGACTGCGGATGTGCGTCAGATCTTCCAACGCAATACCGCGCCCTGTGCCTTTCGCCTTGCTGACTATCGCCTTTGACAAACAATCGTTGACATCCTTGCAGTAGCGCTTCTCCCGTCCGCTCCGCTTCCTGAGCAGTCGTTTGGCCGACTTTGTTCCCTTCTTTTGGAGCTTTGCCCGAAAGCGGCTGTAGCGGGCGCGTACTTGGTTCACATGGCTGTGTTTCGGGCCAGCCGAGTAGTTCAGAAACTCGCCATCACTGGTCGTCGCCAACTGGATAATGCCCAGGTCTACCCCCAGGAAATCATCGCTCGCGACTGGCGGCGGCTCTGGCACATCCACCGTAATCGCCAGAAAGAAGGTGGCATTGCGAAAGAGCAAATCGGCTTGCCCACGTGTGCGTTGCAGCATGCCCTCAGCATAGGCGCCGAAACGGAACGGCACTTCTACCCGGCCATCCAGCGTCAGCAGCGAGGCGCGATCAATACGCGGGAAACTGAGGATACGCTCATCATAGACCATCGCGCCATGCGGGCGAAAGGATGGCTGAACCTTCTTATCCCGCTTGTACGCCTCGCTCACCTTGCTAATGGCGCGAATGGTCATCTGAGAAGACAAGCCGAACTGCTCGCGGATGTCATAGTAGACCAGTCGTTGCAATGCCAGTTTGTTGGCGCAGCGCTCGGCAAAAGCCACCGCCGCAATCGCGTTGCAGGCGGCGTTGAATGTCTCCAACGTGCGCAGCAGCGAAGCGTGTTGTTCTGGCTCAGGCGCCAGTTTTACGAGCAGCGTTTGCTTCATAGAACAAGTGTGTCACTGATTGATGACATGCGTCAGTCAGATAGTACCGTCTGCGGACGGCGGCGCATTCCTCACCCGCCTAAAAGGACGGGGGCTTCCTGCGCTGGTTTCTGTGATCAGCGCAGGTGTTCAACGTCGTTACGCATCGGCGCGTCATCGAGCGCGCCCAGTGTGTCCAGCGTGAGCGTGGCCGCCACCAGCGCGGCCGTCTCAGCGCGCAATATGCGTGTTCCGAGTGTCACGAGCAGCGCGCCATGGCGTCGTGCCAGCGCCGCTTCACCGGCTGAGAAGCCGCCCGCTGGCCCAATGAACAGGTGTACCTCCGCGATGGATGATGGCCCACCCGCCGCGGCAATTGCCTCCGCCAGCGTCGCACGCAACGGAGCCGTCCCAGCTTCTTCCCACGGAAACAGCGCAATGCTCGCTGGTGGCAGCTGCGCCAGCGCGTGCATCAGCGGGCGTGGAGCGCCGAGAATGGGCAGCCGGTCGCCACCGCACTGCTCCACCGCCTCCGCCAGAATACGCTGCCAGCGGCGTTGCCGGGCCTCGCCCGTTATCTCGGCAGTCGCCACCGCGCGCTTCGTGAGCAGCGGCTGAATCGCCGCGACGCCCAACTCGGTGGCCTTCTGCAAGACCCACTCGAACTGCGCCGGTTTGAGCATCCCCTGGCAGAGTACCACCCGGCAGGGAAACTCCGCCTGCTGCGGGAGCTTAGTACCCAGGCGGACCACCACGCGACGCCGCTCCAGCGTCAGCACCTCGGCTGGGTAAGCGCCTCCGCGCCCGTCAAGCAGCTGGATGACGGCGCCTGGTGTCACGCGCAGCACATCGCGTACCTGATGCGCCACATCCGATGGCAGCTCAAGCTCGGCATGCTCCGCGAGCGCAACGTCCAGCAGCACAAAGCGCCCCGCTGGCATCCAGTCACTCCTACTCCCCGCCGGCTCCCGCGTCCGCCGGACGGGTGCCGACCAACGTCACCCAGTCGCCCTCGACCATCGCGCGCATATCGCGCAGGCCAGCCGCCCGCAGTGGCTCTTCGGCCTCGGCGCGGCGCTCGGCGATGATGCCACTGGCGATCAGCGTGCCGCCGGGACGGACCGCGCGCACCAGCGATGGCGCGAGTTGGGCGATTACGCGGGCAATGATGTTAGCCACTACTACATCAAAGACGCCAATTTCCTCGCCAAGTGTGTCAAGCCCCTCGGGCAGTGGCATGAATGGCTCGCCGTCCGCGCCTTCCAGCGTGGCCAGGCGCACCTCCATGACATCCGAGACGCCGTTGATCGCCGCGTTTTCCCGCGCTGCCTCCACCGCGACTCCGCTGACATCCAGCGCCAGCACGCGCGCCGCGCCCAGCTTGATCGCGGCGGTCGCCAGGATGCCCGACCCCGTGCCGACATCCAGCACGGCGTTACCCGATTGAACGGAATCTTCGAGCGCGAGCACGCAGTTGCGGGTCGTGGGGTGCAGCCCTGTCCCGAAGGCCATGCCGGGATCGAGCTCGACGACGACCTCGTTCTCACGCGGCGAGTACTCGCGCCAGGACGGCTTGATGACTGTGCGGCGGCCCAGATGGAGGACATGATAGTACTCCTTCCAGGCATTCGCCCAGTCATCCTCGGCGATGCGGCGTGTCTCTACTTCGCCGATGCTGCCAGAGAGCACCTGGCCCAGATGCCAGGCGCCTTCTTCGATGCGTCGCTTCGACTCCGCGCCGTCGGCATCGTCGGGCACGTACGCGCGGACAGTCACCTGCGCGCCGGAGACAGGAACGTGCACCTGACCATCGTCGAGCAACTGATAGGGCTGGTCAATGGCGACGCCGCCGCTGACATAGCGGCTCATCAACTCACTGACCGCCTCGACGGCTTCCGGGGCGGCGCGCACACTCAATTCGAGCCAGAAGGCTGAAGACATGGCATAATTCCTCATCGCGACAAACATCGGCAACAAATGACCCGGTGTCCGCTCCGCATGTGGCGGAGGCGAGACCGCGGTCAGGCCGCTGCATTGTCGCCTACGCGGCCATTCCGCGTCAACCAGTGGCGCACAAATTGCACGACTGCGCTGGTTGGAGCGCCGTTACCTTTGCTGTTGCCTGTTTCGGACGCATCGGGCTACAGTGTGTTAGGAGTTCTCAGAAAGAGCGCGGAGCGGCCCGGACGGGTCTGTGCATAGAGGGCTGAGAGGGTGAGCGTCACAGATGGCAACATCACAGCATTCAGCGCGCGAGCAAGGCCTCGCGCGGCTGCATACGGGTCAGACGGCCCTGGCGGAGGGTCGGCTGGAGCGCGCGGTCGATGCGCTGGTGGAGGCAGAGTCGATCTTCCGGCAGCTGGACGACCAGGAGCATCTGGCCGATAGCCGCATGGCGCTGGCCGAGGCGCAACGCCAGCACGGCGCCATCGACCAGTCGGCGAATAGCTACACGCAGGCCATCGAGCTCTACCGCGAGGCCAACCTCCCCGCGCGCGAGGCCAGCGCATCGCTGGCGCTGGGGCATATCGACCGCCAGCGCGGGCTGCTGGAGAGCGCCTGGCAGCACTACTATCTGGCGCTACGCCTCTTCGAGAAGACCGAGAACGCCAGCGGCCAGGCCAGCGCATCGCTAGCGCTGGGGCATGTCGAACGGCTGCGCGGACGCGACGAGAAGGCGGCGGACTACTACACCACGGCGCGTACTTTGGCGGCGCAGGCCCACGATACGCTCATCGAAGCCGACGCGGCGCGCGGGCAGGGCGATATGCTCACCAGCCAGTCGCGCCACGCGGAGGCGCGCGAGTCGTTTCGGCGAGCACGCGAGCTTTACCAGCAACTGGGCGACCAGTTCGGCGAGGTCGATACCTACATCGGCGAGGGACGGCTGGCGTTGGAGACCGCCGATCTGGACGAGGCGGATAACGATTTTGGCGAGGCGATAGCCCGCTCGGAGCCGATTGAGTATCCGCTCGGCGTGGCTGACGGCATTCTCGGTCTTGGTGAGGTGGCGCTTCATCGCAACCGGCTCGATCAGGCGCTGGCAAGCGGCTTGCGTGCGGAGGAAGATTATCGCGTCGCGGGCAGCTCGCTGGGACAGGCGGAGGCCAATCGGCTGCTGGGCGAGGTAAACCTCTTGCGCGGCCAGCTCGCGCAATCCATCGCCGTCTTCGACCGCGCGATTCGCGCCCTGCGAACGCTGAAAGCACAGCTTCCCTACGCCCGCGCGACACTTGGCGCGGCGGAGGCGCACCGCCGCAAAGGGACGCCGCGCAAGGCGGAAGACCTCTTTACCGAGGCGCGTGAGCTTGCCCGCGCGACCGGCCATATTGTCCTTGAGGCGCGCGCATCGCTGGGGCTGGGCCAGATCGCGCGCCATCGCGGCCTCTCAGCCACCGCCGCGCCCCTGCTGAGTGAGTCGGCCCGCCGTCTCGAAGAGGCGCATCGCGTCGCCCTGGCGTCGCTGGCGCTCGATGAACGCGCGCACCTGGCGCTGACGCAGGGAAAGCTCGACGAGGCGCGGCAATTGGCCGAACAGGCGCTCTCGCTCGCGCACCAGTCCGACACCTCCGCCCGCGAGGTTGGCCCGGAGACGGCGGCATTCTGTGTCGCATGCATGGTGGCGCTCGCACGCGGCCAACTGGCCGAGGCGCGCGCCTTCGCCGAGCAGGCTTCTGCGCATGCCGAGCAGGAATCCGACGAGATATGGCGGGCCGAGGCGGCGCTCGTAACAGGCGAGGTGGAACTGGCCGCCGATAATGTGCAGGCGGCGGTCGCGGCGTTCAATCAGGCGCTGGGGCTGGCGAAGGAGCATGAGGCGCAGGTGGCCGAGGGGCTGGCGCAGGTGGGGCTGGCCCGCGTGCTGCTGCGGCGCGAGCTCTATGCCGAGGCCGCCAATGGCCATCAGGAGATGCTGTTCCGCTTCCGCGTGGCCGATGAACCCGAAGCGCAGGCGCTGGTCCACCTGGGGCTGGGCGAGGCGCGCCGCCAGCTTGGCGATACCGAGGCCGCGCGGCAAGCCTTTGCCGAGGCGCTCCGACTCTATCAGGAGTGCGATGATCCGCTGGGGCAGTCTGATGCCTTGCGCGGGCTGTCGAATTCGCTGGTCGAGCAAGGCAACGCGGAGGCGCGCGAGCGGTTCGCGCAGGCAATCAAGCTGGTCGAGCAGGTAGGTGACACCATCGCCGACGCATCCGGGCGCGCGGGCTTCTTTGATACGCGCGCGGCGCTCTATGCCGACGCCATCGCCGACGCCGCCCAGGCGGACGATGCGGAGCGGGTTGGCGCGCTGGTCGAGGACTATCGCGTGCGCGCGGGCAAGAGCGGACGACTGGCTCTAGCGCAACGTCTGCAGGAGTTCGAGCACATCATTCCCGTACGCAGCGCTGACCTGACGCCAGAGGAGGCGGCGCACAACAAAACGGTGGCGCGCATTCTGGCCGATGCGCGCCGGTCGCTCAAACGCTGATTGGATGGCGTCTCAGGGAGTACCTAGTCGTGGCAGCCACAGCCGCCCCCGCCACAGGCGCAGCTCCCGCCATAGTCGCTCTCAGAGTCGCCGTAGTCATCATCACCATAGGCGCCGAAGGCATCCCCCGCGGCCACGGCGCGTGGCAACTCGAACTTGCTCTGGCAATCTGAGCAGTAATATTCGTACAGCGGCACCCTGGTTTCCCCCCTCATCATGGCTCACTAACCTGTCCTCAGATTTTGACCCTCCCCACGGCTCAAGGCCGGGGGATTCCTGCTTCACCGAAGCCTGCCGGGGACGGGCGAACCCGTCCCGGTCTTAGAGCCTCTCCACAGGCTGACACCGTGAGCCCCACGGCCAAAATGTTCTGTGCGGCGTTCACGTCGCGATCATGGACTGCTCCGCATTCCGGGCACCTCCACTGTCTGATGTCGAGCGTTAGGGAGTCGAGCACATGGCCACAGGCCGAGCAGCGTTTGCTACTGGGATACCACTTATCAATCGGGACAAGGGTTCGCCCATACCAGGTGGCTTTATACTCCAACTGGCGGACAAGTTCTCCCCAGCCAACATCATGGATCGCCTTCGCCAGCGTCGGATGCTTGGCCATCGCCTTCACCGCCAGACTCTCGATGCAAACCGTTTGGTTCTCACGAATGATGCGGGTCGAGAGTTTGTGCAGAAAGTCGGTGCGACGGTCAGCGATACGGGCATGGATGCGGGCGACTGTGCGACGTGCCTTCTCGCGATTCCGCGAGCCACGTTGCTTCTTGCTCAAGCGGCGCTGGGCTGTCGCCAGCTTCTTTTCATCTTGGGCGAAGAAGCGCGGATTGCCTACCTTCTCGCCGCTATCGAGCACGACCATATCATGCAGCCCCAGATCAATACCTACCTGTGCGGTGGTGGAGGGAAACACGGCAATCTCATCCTCAACCAAGATGCTGACGAAGTAGCGCCCGGCGGTATCGCAGCTCACGGTGACGGTCGTGGGGACGGTTTCATCAGGCAAGGGGCGCGACCAATGGATGTGCAGGGGCGTCGCCATCTTGGCGAGCGTCAGCGTCCGCGCCTGTGCATTCCAGCGAAAGGCGGAGGTGGTGTATTCCGCCGACTGTACCCCGCGTTTCTTATGGAATTTCGGGTACTTGCCGCGTCCCTCGAAGAAGTTGCGAAAGGCGCGATCCAGATGCCTGAGCGCCTGTTGGGTGGGTACGCTAGAAACCTCATTGAGCCAGATGGTCTCGGGTTGCTGTTTCAGCGTGGTGAGGGCAGCCGAGGTGTCGGCATAGCTGACCCGTTCCTGACGCTGGTAGTAGGCATCGGTGCGCAACCGGAGCGCCCAGTTGTAGACATAGCGCGCGCACCCGAATGTCCGTGCCAGCACAGCGGCTTGCGTGTTCGTCGGGTAGCAGCGGTAGCGATAGGCGCGTTTCTGTCGCATGCTCATGCTCACAGTATACCATGTAGCGCGTAAAAATGTCATGTAGGGAAGACGAAAGGAGACGGCGCTTCCTCCCCATGCCTGAAGACAGGGGTCTCCGCGCTGAAGATTGGTGAAACATCCGTCGCGCGAAAACAATGCGTGACTCCATGCGTTTCTGTGCGTTGACATCATTAAAGCCAGGCAATGTGGATGATCATCTTCGCACATTGTTCGTGCGCTCAAGCGGATACTGCCACTCTTGCAGGCAACTGGCCCACGCATGGATTATGCTCACGATACCAGAAACACAGGCGCTCGATACCAGGCAACCGATACCAGGCAACCGATACCAGACGACAAAGGAGTCTTCGCCCCGAATTGTTGAATGTGGAGGGAACGTTTATGACGTGCAGTCAGGAAGTTCAGGGGCTATTTCAGTTGTTATCAGCGGATACATGGTTGAAGAAATGCGAAGTCGCGCAACGGAGTCTCGTGTATCTATCGTTCATGCGTGAAACGCTGGAACAGGAGGTTAGTCTGGCAATTCAGCGCCGAGCCTTTAATGACGCTCGCATCTTCGCTGCTCATATCTCCCTGCTCGACAACATCCAACAAAGCGGGCTGGCCACCGTCCAGGCTGAGATCGTTCGCACCACGCGCTGCCGCGACTACCTCGGCAACTGATAGCGGTGGACGACGACGCGAACGGGCTTCGCTTCCGTCGGCCAGATGCGCTCATAGGCCGTGGTTTCGTCACGCCAGCCGCGCGCAGTCGCCACCTGAACGAACGCGCGCGAGACGCGCCGCCCTGGCTCGGCCAGCCAGAACGTGCCGCCGGGAGCGAGCAAGCGTGGCACGAGGTCGAGCAGCGGCTCCAGGTCGTCCAGCTCGTAGAGGATGTCGGCAGCCAGCAACGCGTCATACGGCGCGCGCGCCACACAGGCCGCTCTACCAGCGGACGTCCGCCAGTTGAGCAGCAGCGTGCGGGGCTGTCGCCCGGCATTGCGCAGGGCGTTGTAACGGCAGAAGAGCAGCGTTTCAGCAAAGCAGTCGGCCACCCAGAGCGAAGCGCCAGCCGTAAGTGCCGCGATGGCTGTCGTGCCCAGGCCGCAGCCCAGTTCCAGCGTGCGTCTGTCCCGTAGCGCCTCAGGATGCGCCAGCAATGTCTCGGCCAGCGCCAGTCCGCTGGGCCAGACGAGCGCCCAGTACGGCAGGAGTCCACCGCTGGTGGCGCTACGTCGTGCGCTGGCCGCCGCGTCCTCAACGTCCTCAGGTGTCTCGTCTGGCTCGGCGCGTTGACCAGGCAGGACACCACGAGTGGTGAGCAGCTGGGCCGCCAGCTGGTCGAGCGGCGCATCGGGATCGGCAGGCATCGCCAGCATCCAGCGCCGCGACGCGCCCGCCACATCCAGAGGTATCTCACCGACGGCAAAGAGCCGCTCCATGCGCTGCCGCAGCCGTTGCAAGGTGATACTGTCTGAGACGTTCATCGGTGGCGCCGCTACGATTGCGCGGACTGGACGGAGATCGCCGGAAGCGGCGCGGTATCTCCCGAGGGAATGATGCCCTCTGGCAGCGTGAACGCGAAGACGCTGCCATGCCCTGGCACACTGGCCTGAAGCCAGACATCGCCGCCCATCGCGCGGACAATCTGGCGGCAGATATAGAGTCCCAGACCGGTGCCGCGAATCTGGCTGATCTTGGCGGATTCGAGCCGCGTGAAGCGCCCAAACAGGTGGCTGCGCTCAGTGGCGGGAATGCCCATGCCTTCATCGCTGACGGTGATGACGTGGTAGGGCGCCTGGGTCGTTGCGGCGATAACTGCCGGGGCAGGCGCTATCGGATCGTCGTCCGGGTCTTCGTAGCTGGATGACGGGTCATGATTGGAGAACGGAAGCACCATCGTCGGCCGCTCCTCGATGGACCCGCTTGGCGTACTGCCGCTGGCCGCCGCCTCGAAGCGCGCGGGCGCGCACCGCACGAGGATGCGCCCGCCATGTGGGCTATACTTGATCGCATTGCCCACCAGGTTGTCGAGCGCCTCTTTGAGCCGACCCAGATCCGCCTGGATGTAGACGTGCGGCGGAATTTCGGCCAGCAGTTCGTGGCTGCCGCCCTGCGCCTGCTCTAGCTCCCGGAAGAATCGCAACACCTCATCGACGACGGGGGCCAGCCGGACCGGGTTGGTATGCAGCTCCATCTGCCCGGTATCCAGGCGCGCCGTCTGCAGCAGCCGCTCGGCAATCGCCGCCAGCTCCTCGGCTGAGGTCGCCGCCTTGTTGAGAAAGTCCAGCGCCATCGGGTCATCGCGCGAGCCGGCATAGTCCAGCAGCAGGTCGAGGAATCCTTGCACGCCGGTAAGCGGGGTGCGTAGCTCGTGCGAGGCGGTGGCAATGAAATCGTCTTTCATGCGGTCGAGGTCGCGCTGCTTGCGGAAGGCATGCTCCAGCTCCACATAGGTACGC
The DNA here is from genome assembly GCA_036557205.1 of Ktedonobacterales bacterium. Taxonomy (GTDB): domain Bacteria; phylum Chloroflexota; class Ktedonobacteria; order Ktedonobacterales; family JADMIN01; genus DAHUXT01. Next base: position 23,065 of record DATBIB010000011.1, read on the forward strand.
GCGTTCTCGATGGTCTGTGACGCCTGCGCGGCAAAGAGGTCCAGCAGCCAGAGATCATCGTCGGTGAAGGCGCGGCGCTCGGCGTCGTCGAGCACATCCAGCACACCGACAACCTGACCATGGGCAATCAGCGGCACGGCAATGACCGCGCGGAAATCTTCGTCGCCATAGATCGAGGCGCGGTAGGGATAGACGCGGTAGTCGTCCACAATGGTTCCCTGACCGGTGCGCGCCACCTGCCCGGCGATGCCTTCGCCGATACGGATGCGCTGGCCAGTGTAGTCGCCGCGCAGCCCCTGCTGAACGATTACCTCAAGCTCATTGCGTCGCACATCGCGGACGTAGACCGTGCCCGCGCGGCCATTGAGCAGCAACACTGACCGCCGCAGAATATCGGCAAGAAGCTCGCGCGGGTCGGCGCCAAGCTGGCCGGAGACCGCCAGCGATGTGGCATGCAGCGTCATCATCTGGCCGATGCGCACCTGGGCCTCTTCCGCCGAGTCCAGCGCGCGCTGGCGGGCGATCACCTGGCGGGTGACATCCACCGCTGCTAGCAAGACGCCACCTGAGCGCGCCGAGACGCCAGGCAGCGGCGACGTGGTGACGTTCCAGTAGGTGATATCGCCGCCGAGCGCAATCGGCAGCTCGATCATGGCCTGCGACTCACCGCTGGCATAGACGGCATCCAGCCCCAGGCCCGCCGAGAGCGTTTCGGCGCTGTCTGGAACAAGATCGCGGAGTTTGGCGTTTGTCAGCGTCATCCCTGCGTCCAGCCCCAGCAGCACCGCGAAGGTGGGATTCGCCAGCGCCACCCGATGCTCGCGCCCAGTGAGCACCGCCATGGCGACCGGCGCATAGCGCACGACGGTCTGCGAGAGCGCCTCCTGGCTGCGTGAGTAGGCGAGCAGGCGGTCGCGGTCGGTAGACTGCGCGATCAGGTCGGCAAGTTCTTCGAGGGCAGCGAGTTGGCGCGCCACCAGATGTGTGCCAGTCGCCAGCGCCAGCACGCCCAGGAACTGCCCCCGCGCCTTCAGTGGATAGGCCGCCAGCGTACCAACCGGCACAGGCGGCAGCGTCGCGCCCGGGACGGAGCAGAACGCGCTCGGCATCAGCGCGCGCCAGGCGACGGCGTGCTCATGTTCCAGCGCATGGTAGTGGACGATGGGCAGGCGCGAGGCGGCGACGGCATCCAGCAGGGGATCGGGATGGCCCGGCCAGCGCGGCATGCCGCTTATACCGCTCATGCTGCTACTGCTCCCAACGCTGATATCCGGGCCAGGAAGCTCACCCGGCGTATTCGATTCCGCCATCAGCGCCGCGATGCCGCTCTCGGTCACTCCTCGCACGGCGGCCCGCGCCGTGGCCCGCAGCCGGAGCGCCGGCTCCAGCTCGAGGCCGCCAACACGCTCATGGCCCGGCGACCAGGGCGCCGCCTCGGCGATCCAGACTTGCACGACGGCTGGCGCCAGTGTCGATGCAAGCTCCTCGACGACGGCGTGGATCGCGTCGTCGAGGGCGGCGTTGAAGAGGGCAGTGCGCGCCGCGGGCAACAGCGCCGCCAGCGGGTCGGCCAGCAGGTGGACGCCGCCATGTTCGGCAATCAGGCGGGCGCGCTCTGCCAGTCGCAACACCCCCGGCTCGCGCCCGCGACCTCGCAGGCCACCGCGGCGCGCGCGTGTGGTGGGCCGACGGGTCGGTGTTCGCGTGGCGGAATCGGCCGGGACCGTTGGCGGAGGGGACGCTGACGCATTGAGCTCAGCGGAGGCAACAGGAGTAGCCTTGCCGCGCGAGGTTCGCCCTCGCGGCGCGTTCTCGCCTGACTTGCGGGGGCGGCCCTTGCGGCCTGAGCCTGGAGGCGTGGGCGGCGTATCTGGGGAGGCGTCCATCGGTCTCTTGTCGTCGCCCATCGCCGCTCCCATCTCTCCATATGCTGGGGAAGTTCGCTGAGATTCAGAAAATCGCCGGATTGAAGCCACTTCTTGGCAGTATAATCAGCCATCCGCGCAAAGGTCAACGCACCTACCCGCTTGTCGCCCGCGTTTGCCCAACGTATGCGCCGTGCGTACGTGTTCAGAGTAGCCGCGCCCCATCACTCGGTGATATCCTAACACGGGACTCTACAGGGCAGATTTGGTCATCTGCGCAATCACTCTCTAGACGATTGGCAGAGAAGCAACAGAACAGGCTGAGACAGGGGGCATGATCTATGGCAGATACAGTGGCTGAGCGCGCGGCGCACGGCGGAAAGGCAAAGAAGCATACGCCGACGCTGCCGCCTTTTACCGATCTCTATAATATCGACTCGCTGCTGACGGAAGAGGAGCGCATGGTGCGCGACACCGTTCGCGAGTTCGTTCGTGAGCGCGTGCTGCCGATCATCGGCGAGCACTTCGAGGCGGGGACATTCCCACGCGACCTGATTCCAGAGGTCGCGCAGCTAGGCCTGCTGGGCATGCACCTGGATGGCTACGGATGCGCCGGACTGAACGCCGTCAGCTACGGGCTGGCCTGCCAGGAGCTCGAGGCGGGCGATAGCGGCCTGCGCTCGTTTGTCTCGGTGCAGGGGTCCCTGGCAATGTTCCCGATTCATGCGTTCGGCTCGGAGGAGCAGCGCCAGAAGTATCTGCCGAAGATGGCGAAGGGCGAGCTGATTGGCTGCTTTGGGCTGACTGAGCCGGACTTTGGCAGCAATCCCTCAGGGATGCGCACCACCGCGCGCAAGGACGGCGACTCGTATATCCTCAATGGCACCAAGATGTGGATCACCAACGGTGGCTTCGCCGATCTGGCTGTCGTCTGGGCCAAGCTGGACGGCGAGATTCGCGGCTTCATCGTCGAGCGAGACACGCCCGGCTTCACCACCAGCGATATTCATCACAAGCTGTCGCTGCGTGCCAGTGTTACCTCCGAGCTACACTTTGAGGAGTGCCGCATTCCCGCCGAGAATATGCTGCCCAACGTCAAGGGGCTGCGCGGCCCGCTCTCGTGTCTGGACGAGGCGCGCTTCGGCATCGCCTGGGGTGTGAATGGCGCGGCGCGCGCCTGTTTCGAGGCGGCAGTGGAATACTCCAAGTCGCGCGAGGCGTTCGACCGCCCCATTGGCGGCTTCCAGCTTATCCAGGCGAAGCTAACCGCGATGGCGACGGAACTGATCAAGGCGCAGCTGCTGGCGTTGCAGCTCGGGCGACTCAAGGATCTGAGGCAGGCGCACCCGGTGCAGGTCTCCGTCGCCAAGCGCAACAACTGCCGCGAGGCGCTCAAGACGGCGCGTGAGGCGCGCGGTGTGCTCGGCGCGAGCGGCATCACGCTGGAATATCCGATCAGCCGCCACATGAACAATCTCGAATCAGTCTTCACCTACGAAGGCACCGACGAGATTCACACGCTCATCATCGGCCAGGCGATCACCGGGCTGAGCGCCTTCAACTGAGTAGCGCAATCTCGCACAATGGCCCTCCTTCCCAACGATGGAAGCGAGGGCCGTTTTTTGTCAATAAGCCAAAGATAATGCTGAATGTGTACATGGCTCCCCCTGACCTGAATTTACTCAACGATACTCATAGTCTGTAGACTCATAGTCTGTCAATTTGTAGACTAACCAGGCATTCGTGAGAGGGGAGCCCATGGCTGGTCCGCTGCAAATCTTTGGCAAAACAGTACGGGATATACGCCGACAACGTGGCCTGTCTCAGGAGCATCTTGCTGATCTGTGCAATCTCCACCGCACCTACCTTGGTGGAATCGAACGTGGCGAACGCAACGTTGGACTTCTTAATATCCTCCGTATTGCTGAGGCTCTTGGTGTCCCACCACACGAATTGTTTCGCGACTTTATCCGCTAGCTGACACTGTAGCAGAAGCACTGATTTCCCGATCAACCTATGTTATGCGTCTCCGTAGCAACACATGTGATGAGAGGATCCAATGATCGACTCTGAGACAGCACAACAGATTCTTGCCAATACCCTGGAATATTGGCGCAAAGAAGCCGCGACCGAAGAATTTAGGAAACAAGCCTCTGGCAAGGAGATTGGGCATCGCATAGCTGATCTTGTCGAGGAGAAGACTACGGAGCTTCTTTCGAACCACCTTGTTACTCGTCGCCAATATACCGCCAGCGGCAAAAAGATGGATCGCTCTATGGGTGATATTTGGGTCTATTCGAGTGGCCTATACAATCCTGTAAACGTAAAGGCGGGAGAAGCAGGCAAGAAAGGCCAACCCAATATGGTCTCGTTGAAGAAACTCTTGCGTGCGTTGCTCTTACGGCATATTGACTCGTATTATCTGCTTATTGTAAAAATGATACTCAAAGACGACATTCGAGTGTCCGTCTATCTTGTTGATATGCTCGACTATTTGGATTTCGTGACTTTTGATTCAGGACCAGGTCAGATTATGCTGAAAGAACGTCAGTTTTATGAAAGGATGGAAGACGAACCTACAGACCGTGACGTTGCTCGATTTGACCAATCAGCCAGTGGCGTCAAGCCTGCGCAATTGACGCTTGATGAGAAAATTGACAAACTATTTGTCATGCTGACTGATGGGGATCGGCGACTCATAATGAACCGTGAAAAGGTGAGCGCTGCCCTTGCCAGAATGAGAAAAGCACATGATGAAGGTAAGGGGGAACAAGGAGAACAAATGGATCAAGCGGAGCTTCATCTGCAATGAGCCATACCAAGCACCGACGTGTCACAAAACGTCAACTCGGCCAATTCATAACTCCACTCCCGCTAGCCCAGGCATTGGTAAATGAGTTGCCGCTTACCGCGTCTACTCGCGTGCTTGAGCCTTGCTTCGGCGATGGCTCGTTTATCTTGCCGCTCATCGAGGCCTTTTTGCCTCTATATCCGGGAGCCATTCAGGAGCGCCTGGATGCCATTCTAACCCGCAACATCTTTGGAATCGAAGTAGACGCAGAGATGTATCAAGCCTGCCTAGACAAGATTGTCGCACGGTGGGGGTACATACCAAATTCCCGCAATCTCGTATGCGCTGACTTCTTCCGCCATGAGTTCTATACCCCAGAGCCAGACGATAGCACGACATCCAGAACCCTGTTCGGCGGTCAAGTAGCTTTCGATATTATTGTAGGGAATCCTCCATTCGGAGGTACCATTGCTCTCGAGCTACAAGAGAAGCTGGACAGGACATACGGATTCAGAAACGGTGACAAGATCAAGAAGGAAACCTACGCCTTTTTTATCGTGAAATGCCTTGATCAACTGAGAAAGGGAGGACGCCTGCTTTTCATTTGTAGCGATACCTTTGTAACCATTCCGACAATGCGTGGGCTTCGCAAGTTCATGATGGAGGACTGCGACGTTTCCGTGCAGCGCTTGGGCGCATTCTCCGACGAAACATCTTATCCCATGGTTCTGCTCAAGTTACTTCGTTCTCGACGTGCTGATTCTGTGGTGGTTGACGGTCAGGTAATCACGCGCAGAGCGATGGAGCTGACCGGAAACTTTTCCTGGGCTATTTCAGACGACACCACAGAGTACTTTTCCGGGCCGAAACTCAGTGCCTATGTCATATGTAGCAGCGGCATGACCATAGGCAAGAATGATCTGTTTGTGCGCGACATCCTTGATGGTCATATTCTAGAACCGTACGATTTTGACTTCTTCGATGACCCTGTAACGGTTAAGCGAGAACTTGAAAGAGCACGTTATCATACATTGTCACCAAAGTTGCTTGAGCGCACTCGTCAACAGGAACAATCAGGTGTGACTCGGCGCAACGTGCGGATTGTGCCGAAAGCAATTCCCGAGCGTATTTATCTTCCTCATCCTCATTACCGCTTCTATAATAAGGCGAGCGGCGGCATCATTTACCAGAAACCAAAGTCTGCCATCTTTTGGAAAGATGACGGAGACGCAGTCCTGACCTACAAGAAGAACGGAAATTGGTACTTGCATGGAGTCGGCGGCCAACGGTATTTTGGTCGGTCTGGACTAACCTGGCAACTGGTTTCACATCGCTTGAATGTGAGGTATTTGCCCGAAGGCTATATCCTTGACAGTGGAGCTCCTTGCGCATTTCTTCGTCCTGGCGTAGATGAGAATGAGCTTTACTTTATTCTTGGTTGGACGTGCACGGAATTATGCACACGATTGTTAAAAACGGTCGTCAACCACACTATGAACATTCAGAGCAAGGACTTTGAGCGGTTGCCCTATCCCTGGTGGGTCAAACAACTCCACAAGGACAAGGCTGTACGTATGGTTCGCGCACTCGTCGACGCGGCCATGAGAGGCGAAAACATCTCTCGTTCTGACCTGCGGATACGACAGCTTGCAGATCTTTACAAATTCATGGATCACGCGACAGTTACCCACCCTGCCATTGAATCTGAACCAGCAAAACCTACCCAACTTGCGCTCTGGCTCAGTTGATTGCTATCTCATGAATTCTTGTGTATGTGGCAATCTGATGCCTTGAAAGATATTGGCTGAATATATCAGCCCAGGCCCGCCTCGCGCCCACGGATGATGGCCTGCGCCCGGTCGGCCACCTGGAGCTTGCTGAAGATATTCGAGACATGGTTGCGCACGGTTTTGGGGCTGAGCACCAGCCTGTTAGCGATATCGGTGTTGCTGGCGCCCTGCGCGATGAGATCGAGAATCTCGCGCTCGCGGACGCTCAGCTCTGGAAACGAGTGCGCCGGGATGGCAGGCCTGGGCGCGGCGAAGAAGTTCATAAGTCGCACAGCAATGGCCGGGCTGAAGATCGCCTCGCCACTGCCCACCGCGCGGATCGCCCGCAGCATATCGCTGGAGTTGGCGCCTTTGATGATGTAGCCTCGCGCGCCCGCGCGCATCGCCGTGAAGACCGAGTAATCATCTTCGAACATCGTAACGATCAGCACGCGAATGTGTGGACTGGCGAAGAGAATCTGTCGTGTGGCCTCCACGCCGCCAATCCCTGGCATCTGAAGGTCCATAAGCACCACATCTGGCTGCATTGCCGCCGCGGCGGCAATAGCCTCTTCACCCGTCGCGGCCTCGCCCGTAACCTCGAAGTCGGGGACCGAGGCCAGCAGCGCCCGTATGCCATCGCGGAATATCGGGTGATCGTCGGCGATGAGGACGCGCAGCGTTTCCTCGTCCTCGTGTCGGGTATCCACAGGTATCACTCCTTCGCGAGTGGTAGCGTTGCCACGATGCGCGTGCCATGGCCACGATCCGACGATAGGATGGCGCATGTGCCGCCAAGCTCCTCTGCCCGCTCGCGCATCGAGACCAGCCCGACGCCCACCTGCCGCTCGCTGGCCAGGCCAATGCCGTCGTCGGAAATCTCCATGCTCAGCGCATCATGACCCAGCGCAAGGATGATGTGACAGCTATGAGCCTCCGCATGTCGAGCTACGTTGGCCAGCGCCTCACAGGCAATGCGATAGGCAGCCACCTCGATGGCTGCGGGCAGCGGCGGGAGGCTGGACGGCGCATCAATCGTTACCGCCAGTTGTTTCTCTTTGCCAGGGCCGTTGTCGCCTATTTCTGGCAACTGGTACTGCATGACATGGGCACGCAACGCCGCAACCAGACCAAGCTCATCCAGCGCAGGGGGGCGTAGCGCATAGACCAATCGGCGAATATCAGCCAAGGCGACCTCGATCTCGCGGCCAAGCTCGCCAAGCATCTGGTCGGCGACCGAGGGATTGCTGGTCAACACATTGCGGATGGCGCCGACCTTGAGGGTCATACCAGCCAGCGTGGGGCCGATGCCGTCGTGCAGGTCGCGTCGCAGCCGACGGCGTTCTTCCTCACGCGCCGTGACCAGCCTTGCGCGAGACTGTTGCAAGTCGGCGGTCAGGCGCGTGGCATGCACCGCGATGCCCGCCTGATGGGCGATATCTTCCAGCAGATGCTTGTCGGCATCGGTGAACGGCTCGTCGGGCGCGCGTGGCGAGACGCGCAATTGCCCCACCGTTTCGCTTTGATAGACCAGCGGGAAGACAACCGGTGCGCCGACCGGCACACCGTACTCGACGCTCGACGCGAGCCGCTCGCCGTCTTTGATGGCAATGGCAGCCGAGGGAAGCTTCAACGCATGCGCCACCGTCTCGACAATAGTGGGCAGCACCGACTCTGGCGCGAGGGCGGTCTCCAGCCGTCGGCCCAGCCGCGAGAGGACGGCGTAGGGATTGTCGCGCTCGCCAAACATCATGCGGTCAACGATGCGCTGGAGCCAGAGCCGCAGGGGCTGAAACAGCACGGCGACCGCGCCAGCCGCCACGAGCGAGATCAGCAGACCGCCCTGTGATTGAAAGAGCGCGCCGAGCGCGCCGACGATCAGGATATAGATGCCGACGATGAGGCTCGTGAGACCGCCATAGACCAGCGTGCGGTTGAGGATCGTGTCGATGTCAAAGAGATGGTCGTGGAGAATGGCGATAGCTATCGCTATTGGCAGCGGCAGGACGAGCAACCCCAGCGCATTCGTGCTAATCAGTGGATGTCCCAGCACTACCCCTGGAAGCTCCCACAGCAGCAGCCCCGCGAGGCCGCTTACCAGCCCACCAAAGACCACCCAGCGGATTTTGCGCCGTGTCTCCACGTCCCGGTTACTGCGGTAGCCCCAGATGATTGCGACGGTGATGGCAACCACTAACAACACGACTATGAGGTTCTCCGCCGCGTTTGATTGGCCCAGCCAGAGCAGGATATTCGCCGACGTGAGATAGGTGACAGATAAATACAATGTGTCGAAGACGAAGGGCGTCAAATAGAGCGCCCAAGTCCCCCACCGATGCCGTGTCAGGAACGCATAGCGTTTCGGAAATATGAGAATAAAGTGCAGCATTGCGATGTAGAACAGCAGAAATGCGACCGAGGTCGTCGCCTTGTAGAGCCAGAATCCCACACCGCCCGTAAGGTCGCTGAGCTGCAAACCGAATGACCACGTGGTCGCGCTGAGAATCCCCGCCGACGCCACCAGCAGCGCGAGCGGCGCCGTCTCGCCTGGTCGGCGCAGAACGATATACAGCGCGATACCGGCGAAAACCAGCGCGAAGATGATGGTGCTCCAACCCTCCCGCCAGACGCCATCGAGCGGATAGGCGCCGAGCGTGACGGGGACATCCATCGTAGCGCCGTCGCGGATGATGGAATAGGTGACAACCTGACCAATCTGCCACTGGGGCCGCGCAATCGTGGGATTCGCGAGCGCGTGCGCCCAGGATTCTAGACTCTTGCCTTCAATCGCCACGACGATATCGCCCGTACGCAGGCTATCTGGCTGGGAGCGAAGGGATGTCACCATCACGCCATTCAGTCGCCAGGGCTGCTGGTTCGGGTCGATGCGCGCGCCGTCGGACGGTGACTCGAGATGCAGCCAGACGAAGGCGATCCCCAACGCTACCATGGCAGCGGCGGCGAGTAAGACGGCAATGCGGGCGCGGTCTGGCTGGCGCATGGACTCCTCCCTCCCCGCGATGCGATGGCGAGAAGACAGGCGCGAGACGTGGCGTGCTTTGCCTCTCAATTATAGCCCCTCCTGACATGTAGCGCGCATTCTGCGCGCTCATGCGGGCAGCAGCAAGACGATGCCAATCACAAATGGCATCAGATGGTGCATGATCGGCAAAGCATCGCGCGTGATCGCGAGAATGACCAGCCCCACCGCGCTGTAGATGATGGTTGTCCAGCCCAGCCAGTGCGGCAGCAGGTTGGTGGCGAGAATCGCGCCGCCGAACGCCATCATTCCGCCGAATGCGAGGATGGTGAAGATCACAAACATTGCCCAGGTCCACGTGCTGAGCGCCGTATAGACCTCTGGGATGGCGCCTTTCATTGCCAGTTCTTTGCCCGCCCAGGGATGCACCGTAAGGCGCTCGGCCAGGTGGATAACCCAGAGTACCGCGCCGACCGCGAACGCCAGCAAGCCCACGTCTGAGAATCCAGGGTCGCCAGCCACTCGTAACAGGCCCGCGAGCAGGCCAAGCCCGAACAGCGTCACCAGGATCGCGCCGATGAATGAGACAGTTGCCCAGAACCACGGGCGTGGATGCTCATGGACGAGCCGCAGCCACTCGTGCGGCGGCTGCCCAAAGATGATCGGCCCACCCTTGTCTTTCACGAGCATGTAGAGCGCAATGCCCGGGGTGAAGACGATTGTCAGTAACAGAACGATGCCCGCCATATGCGGCAGCGTCCATATCACGTAGCCGTTCATAAATCACCTTCCTGACTGCGAGTACCTCCTAGCTGATACGGACATCGGGCGTCGAGCCTACAATGGGTCTGGTTGGCTCACTGCACGACGACCGTCAGGTTCATCGCGGGATGGATGCTGCACGTGATCTTGTAGGTTCCCGGCGTATCGAAGGTCACATCTTTGGCGGGATCGCCGGGATTCATGGTAAAGCCATCGCCCGTAAGCGCCAGCGGGCCTTGAGCCGTTTCATCGCATGCGCCGTTTGCGCCCAGGCAGATCGTATGTGGCCCGCCGATGCCCGCCGGGTCGGTGAAATGCACTGCCTGCCCCGCTTTGATCGTCACGCTGGTGGTGCTAAAATCTCCCGCGGACATACTCACCTCATTTGGGGCGGTCGAGCCTTGGTCGCATGCGGCAAGCCCCAGCATCAGTATGAGGAGGGCAAGCGAGAGCGCGGATACGATGCGTACTTTCACGATCTTTTCCTTTCAGGTAATGACGCCTATCCAGCACGAGCAATGGAGCGGTTTATCGCCTGCGCACCAGCAGCCAGATGCCCAGCCAGAGCGCCCAGATGATGTAGAGCGCCTCGCCAAGATAGCCACCAAACATGCGTATGCTTTCAAGCGTTGCGGTGAGGCTTCCCAGACTGCTCGCGCTGAGCTCCACCCACATCACGACGGCGCTCAGCAGCAGGCCCAGCCCGGCCAGTGCGCCGAGCACCGCAAGGACACGATTGAAGAGCCGCAGACGTAGCGCGAGCATGTTGGCTACCAGCAGCCAGAGGCCAATCGCTCCAAGCGCCGATGTCGTGACAATCTGCGCCTGCACGGCTGGAATCCAGCGTGGCAACAAGAGGACTCCGACGATGGCGGAGACAACCATCCCGACGATGCCTATGATTTCGGCCCCGCGCGAGAGCGCCGCGCCAGAGCCGGTGTCGCGCGCAACGACACTGCCATGGATCCACATGGCGATAGGAATCATGCCAAGGTAGAGGACAAGGGTAGCGGCGAGAAGCACAAGACCCAAGGACGAGGGGAAATACGGCGCCTCGCCAGCAATAACCAAGGCTACTCCACTTGCAATAGCGGACCAGCCGACGCCGCGCCTACGTTGCGAGCGCGCCTCTGCCGCAGGCTGTGCTGTCTGTGCCAGGCTGTCCATGGGAAAGCTCCTTTCTCTGAAAATGCCTGGGGTATCACGACACAACGTGCTACGCGCCAAAGCTCACTTGCTTGTCGCGCCGCGCCACATCGACATCATCACTGGCGAAGAGACGACGACCGATGCCAATGAGCCAGAATGGCACGCCGATGAAGTAGGCGAGTAAAGCTGGGGTGAACACAACGATGATCGCCCCAATGAGCACTGGATTGCTCAGGAGAAATGTCCCGAAATCCGCTATGGCCGTTGGATTGATTGCGTTGGCCAGCGTAAAAAGGAGTGTCAGTCCACCCAGCGCCGCGAACATCGCCCCTGTGAACTCACCTGGCAATGACAGTCGCCATGAGAGCGCGTCGCTCGCGCGTCCCAGATGATTCGCCATCACCAACCACACGCCGATGAGAATCATTCCTACCAAGACGATGGGCAGATTCACCTCGAAGCTGATGACATGCGCCACCAGAAGCAGCTGTGCGAGCGCTGCCGTGAGTAGCCCTGCGATGCCAAGCATCTCCGCTACCCGACTCAGCCGCTGGTTGCGGGCTGACGCAAGTTGATGGAGCGCGGCGGCAAGGGGCAGCATAGCAAGAAACTGGAGCAGCCCCGCGTAGTCGCTGAGCGGGCCGAAGAACTGTTCGGAATCGCTGCCCGTCGCAATCGAACGAGGCGCCTCCAGCCCATAGAATAGGAGCAGCGCTATAGCTCCGATGATCGCAAGGCCCGCGCTGATGTATGCTGCCCATCCGGCGTAACGCAGATTGCGTCTTGCTTCGATAGCAACCATTGCCCTTCCTCCATCCTCTCCATTCACATCCGCAACCGCGATAGCGGCGCGATGTGGCTATAGCTTCAGGAGCGTCATGCTATACACCGCTGGAAATTGGAATGTGAGCCGCCTCCACGTGTCGCCGTAGTCCGCGCTATGCCAGACCTCGCCATTCCGCAAACCGGCGTAGATATGGCCAGTTGCTGCGGGATCGGTCAATAGTGCGTAGGGCATGGCGTTCAATGGTTCTGGCAGCCCACCGGAAAGTCTCTGCCAGTCCGCGCCGCCAGTCGAGCGGAAGATGGCTGCCTGAGCATTGGCCGCGCTATGCGCCTTCATTGGGCCAGGTGAGAGCGAGGCATACCAGACCTCGGGATGGTCGCAGTCCGCCGCCACGGCCCAGCCATAGTGCCGGTCGAGTCCCGCGCGTGGCTGCTGCCAGCTTGTGCCAGCATCGCGACTGACGGCTACCCCCGCCCCGGTTCCGCCGCCTTCATAGACCCAGCCATCGTGGCGCGGATGGTACGTCAGTGAGTGGCAGTCACGGAGCGCGCCGCGGCGATGTCCGCTCCAGGTCTTCCCGCCGTCCGTGCTCCGCACCACCGCGCCAGCTTCGATGCCCGCGATGACGATATGTGGGTCGTGTGGCGAGAGGGCGAGCGCCTGCACATAGGCGGAGAAAGGCTTCTCGGCGGGCGAGAACCAGAGCCAGCGCGAGCGAATACGCCGGAAGCTCGTGAGCTCTTCCCAGCGCGCGCCGCCATCACGCGAGACATAGATGAGTGCGGGTTTCGTTCCCGCGTACACCGTTTCCGGCGCGACGTGGCTGACGGCAAGCGACTTGACGATGCTCCCAGCCAGCCCCGACGGCCGCCATGTCACCCCGCCATCGTCCGAGCGCAGCACACCAGCGCCCTGCAAGCCCACGTACACACTATTGGGGCGCGCGGGGTCAGCCGCCAGGCAGCGAACGTCCTGGTTAGCGAGACTCACCTCGACGACCCATGCTCCGTCCATCTGTTGCGTAACGGCACGGGCGACGCCGCGGTCGGTAATCGCAAGCAACACCGTCGTAGACATAGGGATTGCTCCTGAGGGCAGGATTCCAGAGGGCAGGATTCCAGCGTGCGATAAGCAACACCAGATCGTTTTCTGAGCTCAAGCCTACTCGTCCCGCTATCCTGATGTCATGGGGCAACTGTCCCGATGTTTGTCCCGACTGTACTGGGACAACGGAGTCGGCACAAGGGCCGCGCTGGACTTGTCGCGACGTTTGATTGCGGCAAGCGGAGGAAATCGAAGCGCTTCAAGGGGTGGCACAGAGTATGCTGGGGCATAATGGCAGCGTTTCTGGGGTGTGGCTGTATACGTCGTACGTCTCATGGTTTTCGCTGTGACGAGCGTGGGACACGTGATCCGGCACAACAGGCGGCGGAATCACATGACGCCGAAAGAACAGAGGGGTGGTGTCAGATGAGATTCGCATTGCGAACTGTGGCGCTGATTATCGGACTCGTTGGAGTTGTCATCGGGTTGATCGTCAACTTTGCCTATTCGACGTTCCATTTCATTGGCGACATGATGGGCGCCGATGTCCGCCAATCCCATGGAGTCATTGGGTTCCTGGTGTTAATGCTGGGCCTGATTGGCGCGCTGCTGGCGCCGTTTACCGCGGTGGTCTCAGCGGTGATCATGCTGGTGGTGGCGATCGCGCTGTTCTTTATCCTCCACTGGGCGGCGCTCCTCGTCAGCCCGTTCTTCATCGTCGCGGCTATCCTGGCGTTCCTGGATCGCCCGGCCTCGCGCACTGCCAATGCGTGAGCTGCGCCTGAACCGAGGCGCGCTCGAAGATCAAGTTGAATGCGAATACGTCCGGGCTTGCATAGCGCAGGCTCGGACGCTTTTTCACATGGCCCCATTTTATAGATTGGAGAGACGGGATATATCCCCGCGTCACGACGGATCAGATGAGGATTGTGTGCTAGAGAGCGGCAATTTGAACCAGAAGGTAGAGCCTTTGCCAGGCTCGCTCTCGACCCCGATCTCGCCGCCGTGGCGCTCGACGATGGTCTTGCAGATAAACAGTCCCAGACCTAGCCCTGGCCCTGATCCACTCTGGTGCATGATTTCGTTGACACGGTAATAGCGCTGCCAGATCCGTTCCTGGTCTTCCGCGGAGAGCCCGGGCCCTTTATCCTTCACCTCATAGCGCGCGAAGTCTCCCTCCGCGCGCACACACACGACGACTGGCGTATCAGGCTCCGAGTATTTCAGGGCATTCGCGAGCAGATTATCCGCCACCTGAACCAGGCGATCCGCGTCCGCCCATACGTTCAGCGGTTGGTCAGGCGCCGCAAAGAGAATGGAACGCCCGGGATTCGTCGCCTGCTGTTCGCCCATGCTGTCGCGCGCAAGCTCTACGAAGTCGCACGTCTCGAAGCGGAAATCCAGCTTGCCAACGTCAACCCGTGAGAGATCCAGCAGGTCGTTGATCAGCCTTTCCTGCCGCTTGAACTGCCGGTTGGTTCGCTCCAGCAGGTTGCGCGCGCGCCTAAGGCTCTGGAGAGCGTCTGGCTGTATCGCCAATTCCTCCGCGTCGGGAGGCGCTGCTCCCTCTGCCTCCAGGAAGCGGTCGAGCAGTTGCATGACGAAATTCACATTCAGTTTTGCGCTCGTTATGGGAGTCCGCAACTCATGCCCAGCCATCGAGAGAAAGTCATCCATCTGACCCTTGGCTCGCTCGGCAGAGATCGCTTCGGCGCGGGCTTCCGCGCGCTCGCGAAAGAGGCGCTGACGCTCCCTGACCACCCCGATCAATTGGGCAGCGGCATGCGCTAGCGCTCGATTTTCCGGGGTGTAGTCATCCGCGCTGTCACCGAAATTGGCGCCGATGTAGCCAGTCAGCATGCCTGAGCCAAGCATGGGTGACATGAGAAAGTAGCGTTGCGAAAGGAGCCCGGCCGGATGCTCGGGACCAGCGCTTTGCACGTCGAAAAGGACCGACTCGCCCGCCCTGAGCTTTGCCTCAACCTCAGCGCCGAAGCGGTCTGCGAGGTTCAGATGGCCGAAGCTGGCGCGGAACTTACGCTCCATCCAGGGCGAACTCCCAGAGACCGCAATAGGCCTGAGTCTGCCAGTCTCCAGATCTATACCAATGATGGCGATACGCTCGCATCCGAGGATCCGGCTGCAGAGCGTCGCTAACTGATGGATTGGCTCGTCTTCCTGTTGCTGTGAGACGATACGGGCACTCTTGGAGTCCTCACCCTCTTCAGCCTCTTCACCCTCCCCAGCCTCCTCAGCATCGATAGAAACCAGTGGAGTACTTACCATTGCTCCCGCCAATTCGAGCATGGCATCGAGCGCTTCACGGGTGCGCTCGGTCTGGCGTTCGCGCTGCGACCATATCTCGCGCTCGCTGCGGTAGAGCAAGGCCCGATCAATGGCCAGCGCGACATGCTCCGCCACGTGCTGAAGCAGCGCAATTTCCTGGTCCGTAAAGAGATGTTGCTGACCAGTGCCGATATGCAATACGCCAAGAAGTCGCTCGCCAGCCAGCAGTGGCACGCCGACCGCCGAGAGTATGCGCTCGCCCAAGAGCGGATTGACGGCATCGAATTCGGCGAGATTGGGGACAAAGAGCAGATAGCGAGAGGCCGCGATCCGTCCCGCAAAGCCCTGCCCAATGGGAACGTTGACCTTTCCAACGACCTCTTCTTCGAGCCCATGCGCCGCGTGCAGGTGCAGATGCTTTCCGTCTGGGGCAACCAGAAGGATCGCCACGTTGTCCACGCCCATGAGATCCTTGATCGGGTCTAGCAGCGCAGGCAGTAGCGTCTCGAGGTCCAGATGCGCGATGGACGCCTTGATGAGCGCCTGGCTCAGGTGTAGCTCACGAACCAGGAACTGATCGTCTGTGGAAGGAGGAGGCGCTCCCTCAGGCGCGAGAGCGCTGGCGGCGACCTCATGCGCGCGGTCGGACCGAAGCCGCCCGGGTTGCCTGGGCTTCTCGGCCGGGCGACGGCGCGCATGACGGCTGTTTGATTGAGACATGGATGGATGCTTCCCGCGATAGGCTCATCCAGAGATTTCAGCGTTGTATCGTCCTAGTATAACATACCCAACGCGAATTGCATGAGCTTCCGTGGGGTCAAATCATGGGTGAAGCGCCGTCAGCAATGCCAGCCGTGGCTCGCTGCTTGTTTTGCCTGTGATCGACCAGCGATTGCAGACGCCCAAACCCGCGCCGGAGGTACTCGCCAACAGGCATTTCAGTCATCACGACGAACAGCCGCGCATTGACGAGGAAGAGCAGCACCGCGACTGGCGGCATCAGGGTGTCGAGGGTGATGCCCTCGTCGAAGGCGTTGGCAGGATTGAACCAGGGGAATAGGCCATCGCCCATGAAGAAATGGAAGTTGACGCAAAGAAATGCGCAGAGCAGTGCGGCGAGCATCGCCGCCGCCACCTCACCAACCGCGAGGCGATATTGTGGCATGCCGCGGCGGCGCACTGGGCCGACGAGCACGACAACGCCGATGAACAGGGCTATGCCAATGAAAAGCTCCGTTGCCTCAATCAGATAGCCAAAGGCGACACTGTGTGGCAAGACAACGCTCTGGAGGATCGAGACATACCAGCCATTCGGGTTATCATGAATGCCGTCATTCAAGGTATCGGCCAGCCCCTGGGGAAAATTGCCCGCCAGCACCTTGTTGACGCCCGAGACGAGCCACTCCCACGCAATGACCGCCTGCAAGGCAGCCGCCACCCAGCGTGCGTCACGATGGAACATCATCACCATCATCCTCTCGACTATCGCCGTGTTGCCTGTCTGGCGCCGAAATGGCTCAGGCGAACGCTCACTGTGACGATTATGTGTCTCGCGCATCACGAATGCGTCACGGTGACATCGCCTGGCCTCACAGGCGCGTCACCGGCCATATCGGATCGAACTCGCCTCATTTCAGGATTCAAGCCGCCAGATGACAGATGTGAGCGCATCGCTCTCCGCCTGCTGTGACTCATCTGAGAGAAAGCGGCCACGCGCTGAGACCTCGGCGAGATGTCCTTCCTCTACTATGTGAACCAGTTCGGCCTGTGCCTTGATGCCTGGGCCATCGCGGATGTTCGCGCGATGGGTCATGGGGATAGCGCAGGCGGTGGGAGGAATGGGAATAATGACCATCGACCAGAAATCGCTTGCCGAAGATACTGAAGATACGGAGACAGCGCAAGACACATCGCGAGAGACATCACAATTCATTCAGACGTGGCCTCCCTCTGAGGATGAGCTCGACCAGCTTGAAAGCGATCTGAAGACTGGGAAACCCGCCATACCTGCGAGCCAGACCTCGCCACATGTGGAGGAGTGGCCCGACTGGCTCCAGAAGCAGTGGATCGCCACTCAGCGGCGTCGCGCCTGGCACATCGAACATCCGCCCACTCTTGGCCGCCGTCTCCTCTCGCCCGGTGGCCTCCTGATGATTGGGATCGTTGCTGTGCTCGTCCTGGTCAGCATTGGCGTGGGTACGGCGCTGAACAATCGGACCGCCGCCTCACCCAGCGCCAGCGCGAGCAACACGACAGGTGATACGAGCGGCGGGATGTCTGGCATGGGCAGCCAGCAGACGACGGCGAATGTCCCCGACGCGACGCAGCAATACGGCAATCAGCCAGCGAAGTACGTGGTGGATAAAGATGGCGCGAAGCATTTCACACTCACCGCGCAGCAGGTGATGTGGCAGCCAGTCAAGGGCCACAGGGTGCTCGCCTGGACCCTGGACGGCACAGTGCCAGGCCCAATGCTTCAGGCCACGGCGGGCGACCATGTACGCGTCACGATCGTCAACCATCTGCCTGAAGCGACGGCAATCCACTGGCACGGGCTCGAGGTGCCGACAGACAACGACGGCGTGCCGCCAATCGGCATGAAGCCGATCCAGCCAGGTCAGTCCTACACGTACGACTTCACGCTGCAAGACCAGGACGCGGGGACGCACTGGTATCACAGCCACTATGACGACATCAAGCAGGTTGGCGGCGGCATGTACGGCGCGTTCATCATCGCGCCCCGGCCGGGCAGTCCACAGTACCAGCCGATGATGCAGGCGGAGCGCGCCGATGTCGATCAGACGATGTTCATTGGGATGTTGGGCGGCTACTACGTCATCAACGGCAAGAGCTTCCCCGATACGCCGCCGCTGATGGTGAAACACGGCCAGACGGTCCATCTGCGGCTGATCGGCGCCGATACCTCGATGATCCACCCAATGCACCTGCACGGCCACAGCTTCCAGGTGGTGGCGTCCGATGGACACCTGCTGCCCGCGCCATACACGAAAGACACGCTGTCAGTGGCCCCTGGGGAGACGTATGATGTCACGTTCTACGCCTGGGCGGCTCCCGGCAGCATCTATCCGTTGCACTGCCACATCCTCAGCCACCTGATGAACCCCGGCCAGACCGGCAGCGAGATGGGCGGCCTGATCGAGCTGCTGGAGTACCAGAAGTAAGCGGTATACGCGCCAGTCGGTGACAAGAAGAGAGGGCGTCCGCGCCATTGCGGACGCCCTCTCCTGATACTCCAGGATTCCATGTCTATTAGTGCATTGCCGTGAATCCGACCAGATTTCAGCGGTACGTCAGCCCACCGCTTCCATATCGCCCGGCTTGACCAGCCCCGCGGCGACCATGACGTCGATGGCCGGCATCTTAAACACACCGGCGAGCGCCCGGCACCGATCAGGGGTCGGGATGACCGGGTTCTCGTCGCGTAGATAGCGCCCGAGTGACGCCTCATCAATCGGATATCCGGCCTCTTCGCAATACTTATGAAATTCACGTATCAAATAGTGATCGCCACGCCGATTGTAGAATTCAAGCTGTTTGAGCTTGCCACGCAGCCAGTCACGAAACGCGATCCGGGTCTCGTCTTCGACGGAGATGTTCACAGTCTGACCCTTTCCCACCCAAAAAGCAGACAGGCTCATGCGTCACCTCCAGTAGTGACATACCTGTTGCTAGACTTCAGTCTATTCTATCAGAACGTATGACCGTTAACAAATGTCGCGAAAAAGTCACAGAAATATTGGCTAGCTATATTGGCTGTTTCGTCGATGCAGTAGCGATGATACCTAGATAATTCCCCGTTATCGTCAACCTTCAAGCACAGGCAGTAGCAGCGCCGAGGGATGATCTGGGTCATGGTAAACCGCCTGATCGGCGACAAACAGCTTTGTCGCGGTGGCTACTGGCTCGCCGCTGCCAGGATTGCGCGCGAAACGTGGATGCGCCCCACTGGACACCTGGAGGCGCAGTCGCTGCCCCTTGCTGAAGTGGTACGCGGTGGGCCAGAGCGCGATGTGAATGTGGCGCATCCCATCACTCGCTGGCGCTTCGCTCTCCGGCGTCAGACGTAGAATGCCATCACAGAGATTGACTGATTTACCCGATGGCTCGACGACGCAGAGACGGGCGAAGAAGTCGGTATATTCCAGGCTGGAACGCACGTAAAGGTCCGCCGTCACTGGCCCGATAACCTCCATCTCGCGCTCCAGCGGCTCGCTAGTGTAGACCAGCACATCGCGACGCGCCTCCAGCGCGCGATTATCCTGTGGCCCCATGCGCTTTGGCGCGCCGAGCGAGTTGCCGCCCACGGCGGGTGTCGGGTCGGCAGGATCGTAGCGATAGCGGTCTGGCTCCGCGGCAGGGGGAGTGGTTATCGCCAGCGCGCCATTCGGCTGGAGATGCCAGCGCTGCTGTTGCGCCGGGGGCGGCCAGTCGGCGAAGTCGCGCCAGGTATTTGACCCCATCACGAACAGGCGCACGGGCTGCGCTCGAAGCGCGCTTTTCTCGCCTTTCACATGCGCGTTGAGCCAGGCCAGCGCGTCGCGTGTCGTCGGCGCCACGCTGGCAAACTGACCATGAAACCACGGGCCGATGAGCAGGTATGGCTGGTGTCCAGCCGCGCGCAACGCCTGATAGTCCTTGAGCTGCCAATCCAGGAAGAGGTCATACCACCCCGCCTGAAGGCAGATTGGCACGCTGACCTCGGCAACGCGGTCGCTGAAGTCAACTGGACGCCAGTAGTCGTCGTCGGGCGCATGCGTGATGGCGTCCTGATACGCGAGCGATGGCTGGTGCACGACGAGACGGTCAGCCTCGCTGAGTGGGAGGTGGAGGTAGGCCTTTTCGAGGTCGCGCTCGCGTCGCCGTGAGGCGAGCATATCGCCGAGACGCATGCCAGTTGCGGCAGTCTGCGTCATCATTGTGGACCAGCCGAGCATGTTTTCCAGCGTTACGGAATCGCCCTGGTACCGAAATAAGTTGAAATCAGAGGTCGTAATGGAAGGCACCATCGCCTGAATGTCGTCGTTCGCGTCGGCGGCAACGGCCCACTGGACGATGCCGAGATAGCTACCGCCGACCATCGCGAGCTGGCCCGAATACCAGCTCTGGCGCTTGATCCACTCAATCGTGGCGAGGCCGTCCGCGCGCTCATTGCGGGCATAGACGAAGTCGCCGCCGGAACCCGCCGTGCCACGACAGCTCTGGATGAAGACCTGATAGCCGCGCTCGACAAATGGTAGCGCGAAGACGGCGGCAAAGAAGCCGCGCCGCCCGTAAGGGGTACGGATGAGCAGTGTGGGATAGGTCGTCCGCATGGAGCGCGGCATATAGTGGTCCGCCAGCAACGTAACACCGTCGGGCATGGGGACAGCCACATCGCGCGTGACGGTGTATTTGTGCGTCTCCGCGGGCGGCAGCTTCATGACCTGGCCAATGATGCGGCTGGTAAGACTCATCGCGCATCCTCCTTTGCTGATATTGGAGCAACTTCTCAGAAGGGCTCTTTCGCATTTCTGGTACCCATAGTATCAGTCGTCGTTGTGGGCAGTCCAGATGTTGCCAGGACCTGCGTAGCTGTCCGACTCTCCCCAGGCAATCTGGGTAGCGCCCTCATCATCCACAGCCATCTGGAAGTAGTCACCGTAGGGTAGGCCAAACCCTTTTGCCGTCAGATAGCTATAGCCGGGCACGAAGCTGGAGATGCGCTTCTCCGCGTGCCATGTATCCCCATGATCGTTGCTCGAACGATAAAAGAGGTTCCACCTGCCGGTGCGCATGTCCATCCAGCCGATGCGGACGTTGCCGCTGGCCGAGCCAACCACCAGCGCGGGGAAGCAGTGCTCGATTCCGGAGGGCGCCTGCGATACCTCGCTCCGTGGCGTATAGGTTTTCCCGTGATCATTGGAGCGCGAGAAGAAAATGCGCTCTGGAGCGAAGTTGGTCTGGTCGGTTGTGCCGTTCCATAGCAGATAGATCGTGTCGTCGCTGCCAATGCGCATGGCCATCTGGGCGCTCAGAAAGGCAAAGCCACAATCGGCGCAGGGAGGTGGCGCACCACTGGTATCGATCACGGTGCGCTTCCAGGTTAGTCCGCCATCGCTCGACTTCGTGACCCAGAGCGTGACAGGACCATCGCCGTTCTGCTGATGCGCCTTATCGAAGCTATCCCAGCTAAAATAGATGTTGCCCTTGGAATCAATGCCGCCGCCTGCGGAGAGCGGCAGGTAGAATTGGTTGGTGCCTGGCAAGATTTCATGGGTTGCCCAGGTGTCGCCACCATCATGCGAGACGGATACCCACGTATTGTGGTTGTCGTCATAGGCCACGGCGACGGTATTCCCACGCACCACCAGGGTATCTTTGTCCAGACCCGGCGGCAAGTCTGAGACAATGCGCAACGGCGACCATGTCTTGCCAAAGTCGGTGGACTTGACGACCGCGATTTCTGAATTCGTTGCCTGCAGGAATGACGCCCAAACTGTGCGCCCATCGACTGGATCGACAACGATCTGCGAGTCATACTGGCCGCCATGTGCCGCTACTGGCGCGATTGGCCTCGGCTGAGTCCACGTTCGCCCACCGTCATCCGAGCGCTGAACCAGCACATGCAGGTCACATTTATTGCATGTCGTTTGCCCAGCGACGTCATAGTGCTTGTAGAGTGTGTAGAGGTGCCCGAAGCGATCGGCTGTCAGCGCAGGCTCCCAATCGTCTCCAGCGGGGAATCCGACGCGCAGTTGTGTCGAGAAACTGTCACTAGCGCTGGCGGCAACGGTGCCAGCCGTGCGATAGGACAATGCGAAGATAAGCCCAGAGAATACTACTGCAACGCCCAGGACGAGTATCAAGACACGTTTGCCAGAGGTGCGCATGCTGTCCCTCCTCGCAAGTCGCCGACACGTTCGCGTTGTCTCACACGACGCATTCAACCAAAGCTTTCCTGCTATTTTCTCATTCGCGATGTTGAATGGTCAACTAGCGTGTGATATCGAATTCACAAGGGATGCGGCGAAAGGGCTGAATCACGCTGCGAATTCAACGAACGTGTTCAAAGTCAGCATCGGGGTCAAGCGTCTCAGAGCAAAAGTGGGCCATCTTCCTGTGTGGACCTCTGGCGGGCATGCGAGATGGCCAGATTCTACCACAGGGCGCGCTAATCGGGGATATCAGTGACGGTGATCGTCCAGTCGAGGTCGCTGGCCACGGCAAGGTAGAACGTCCCGCTGCCGTGATAGAGAATGCTATCGCCGCCGCCATTCTTCGGGCAGGTGTACATGATGTGCTGAAAGGTCGTATCAGGCTCGCCAGTCGCCAGATTCGACACCTGGATATGCAAAACGGTTCCAGGTTGCCGACACGTCCAGGAGAGCTGCCAGGCACCGTGCACGGTGAATCGGGCTGTCGATTTGTTGGTATGGCCGCTATCCTCTAGCACGATATGGCTGGATGACGGAGATGAGGGAGATGTGGCAGTCGCATGTGGGGCTGGTGTGGGTGTAGCCAGCGCGCTGGTGGCGGTAGCGGATGTGGCGGCGCAGCCTACGCCGCAGCAGAGACAGATGAGCAGGCTGAGGACGGCAACCAATTGAGGTAGTGCGCGACGAATCTCGGTTGGATGCGCTGTTGGCGGTGGCATTGGATGTCCCGGCGCCATACCACTTTCATCCTTTCATGGATGCTTCCGTTAACCTATAGATGGTATGCCGAGGATGCGGGACGGCAGGTATCGTCCGAGAGACATTCGCAGGCGCGTTACTGTGTTCGTGTCATGCCTTCCGCTGTAGGCGCTCAATCTCACCATACGCGCCGCCGTACGTGTAAGCTTCCCCGCGTCGACGATGCCTCGGCCGGCTACAAGGATTACGCTCATCGGTCTTCGTTGGACGCATCCTCAGAAGCTTCCTCGCGTCGCGCATAGGCAAGCACGCGATTCCAGTAGGGGACGGTCGTCGCGAGCACGCCCACAATCACCAGCACCGCTATCGCCGCCACAAGGCCACTTATCCGCCCGAGGCCGAGCACATCATAGAGCGCCCAGATCCCCAGGAACAGCACGATGGAGACGACCGAGGGCAGCGTACGCATCGGTGATACGCCTCGTACCGCCTTGAGCAACTCCGCGTTCTCTTGGGTGTGGGCGCGCGTCGTTCCCCACGCGACGATGCCGAAGACGAAGGCCAGCCCGGCGATGAGGAACCAGACGCGTTCGTTGCCATAGACGAAGTGAGCCAGGAACAGCTCCGCCACCAGGATGCCGAAGGGCACGGCCGAGTCGACCAGCGTCGGCATCCAGACGTAGGTCAGCGCCTGCATCAAGTACTCGTGCCACACCAGCAGGAACGCCAGCAGTGTTGCGGTAGCCAGCAGCCAGTTCGCAACGCCAAAATGCTCCGACATGCCCTCGACGCGGATCACGAGCGTCGAGAGAGCGACTCCCTGGATAATGCTGGTCAACGTCAGGTATGCCGGGGCAAACTGCCCGCGCAGCCGCGCGGCGACCGACGTGGGTCTCTGGTGGTCACGGTCACGCATCGGCTGGCTCCTTCTTGTCGTCGGCACGCACGAGGTTACACTGCCCGAATGCCTTCATACTTCTCATCTCAAACGCACGCTTCGTGCTGTCAAGACATTGCTGTGTCACGGCCAGGGCAAACGACTGACACCAGTATACATGGCCTTCCACATGGGATGCGAAGGACACCTGCATAGAGATCCACATCTCGGACCTGGTTTGGTATCATTGACGTGGCGCCATTCGATGAGCGTCATCCAATGAGAGAGGAGCAGTCTGAGTGACAGGCGATGAATCTGAGGCTGATGAGGCCGAACTGCTCGGCCGCATCCGCACGTCACATGCGCGCCTGGAGCAGGCTCTCGCCGCCCTGTCGCCCGAGCAAATGGAGGCTGAGGGCACAGTCGGCGAGTGGTCGGCCAAGGCGACGCTCGGCCACATCACCTGGTGGGAACAGGTTCCGCTGCATGCGCTGCGTGGCGAGCCCGACGAGGACATTCTTCCCGACGAAGCGTGGAGCACCGACCGCGCCAATGCGGTGCTTTTCGCACGCAATCACGCGCGCCCGCTTGACGACGTACTCGCCGCTTTCCGTGCCTCTTATACCGAGTTAATGCAGGAATTGGAGGCGCTGCCCGCCGCGCGGCTGGATGAGGCGGGCCCGTACGGCGGTACCCTCCTGGAACTCATCGCGGGCAACACCTACGCCCACTACGACGAGCACACGAAGTTGTTAGCGGCAGTCTTCGGGCTCAGGTTGCCGTGAACGCCATGTGGAGTCAATTGGCGTCAAAATTGGCGTCAAACCACTTCGGAGACATAAAAAGGCCCAGGCCATCGCAGTATGCTGCCTGGACCCTGAGCCGTGTGGCCTCTTGGCGGAAGGGGTGGGATTCGAACCCACGGTCGGGTTGACCCCGACAGCGGTTTAGCAAACCGCCGCACTAGACCTACTATGCGACCCTTCCGTGTGGTGCCAAAGGGGGGACTCGAACCCCCACGCGCATAAGCGCACAACGCCCTGAACGTTGCGTGTCTACCAATTCCACCACTTTGGCGTGGATCACCGCAGTGCAATCCCGGCGGTGACATCGTTCATAGTACTCTACCGCTGCCCATGGTGTCAAGCGGCATAGCTGCACCGCGCCGCCTGCTTTGCACTGCTCACTCGAAGCGGACGATCAACTCGTCAATGGGCCGATGGGTGCGGCGTTTTGGGGGATGTTCTTCGTACCCGACCGGGATGAGCGCATGCGGCTGTAGCGTCTCATCCAGCCCCAGCGCGGCACGTACCGTCTCCGGCGTGAAGAGCGGCGCGCACATCCAACCGGTATCTAGCCCCTGCGCATAGGCCGCCAGCAGCATATTCTGAATTGCCGCGCCCAGACTCTGAATGGCCATGATCTCTTCGGCGCGCTGGCGGTCGGCGTCGGGATACTGGTCGAGGTCGGCAAGATAGAGGCATGCCAGAATCAGCGCGGGCGCGGTGCGGATACGCTCGTGCGATTTCTCCAGCCGGAGCTGAATCGTCTCGCGCTCCTGGCCGTCCATCTCCAGCGTGCGCTGCCAGTCGGCGCCCATCGCCGCCGCCAGCGCCGCCTTAGGTTCATCGTGGGTGAGGATGACGAAGCGCCATGGCTGCCGTCCATGGGGTGAGGGCGCCCAGCGCGCCGCCTCGATCATCGCCTCCAGCGCCGCGCGAGGCACAGCCCGCCGCTGAAACGACCTCACCGAGCGCCGCCCGCGTGCCAGCGGCAGTAAGTCGATGCCGCGCCCCGAAGGCGACATCGCGATATTGGACTGCTCAAAGGCAGGCCCCCAGGCGGTGATTTGGCTGGGGGTGACGGTCAGCAGTGGCCGCTGCTCCAACACCATCGCCTGATATTGCGGATAGCGCGCCCGCAGCAGCGCCACAAGGTCGGCATGGTCCGGCGCATCGGGCGGCAGCAGGTCGGCTCGACCTCGCGCCAGCACGTAGCCCAGCCGCGACCAGTCGTCGTCATAGCGGTCGATGACCAGCGCCGCCTCGTGGCGCGCCTCGATGTTACGCACGCGGCGCAGGGCGCGGTCGCCGACGCGCTTCGGCTTCTCATCCAGCGGCGTGACAAAGCGCGCGCCATCCCAGGCGTAGCAGACCGGCACGACGTGCGGATGTCCCTCGGCGTCGCTGGTGGCCAGTCGCGCCACCCGCTGTTGCGCGACGAATGCCTCCTCAGCCTCGGTCAGCTGCGCGCGTGCCGTCATGCGGCCCGCTCCGGCCAGCGCAGACGCGGCAGCACACTCCGCCCGAACGCTTCGATGAACTCCTGCTGATTCCGCCCGACGTTGTGGATATAGACCTGATCGAAGCCCAGGTCGATGTAGTGTTGCAGGTGCGCTGTATGGGCATCCAGGTCCGCCGACATGAAGACGCGCCCCTCGAAGTTCTCTGGCCGGACAATCTGCGCCATCGCGGCGAAGTCCTCAGGGTTGCGGATATCGGCCTTGGGGAACGCCATGCCGCCGTTCGGCCACTCGCGCACCGCCTGCTCCACGGCGGCCTCGCGGCTCTCGGCCCACGAGAGGTGCAGCTGGATGATGCGCGGCATCGTCGCCGGGTCTTTGCCCGCCTCGCGCGCGCCCTTCTCGAACCGCGCCAGCAACGTGTGAATCTTCTCGTCCGACGCGCCGACGGTGATATAGCCATCGGCGATGCGCCCGGTGCGCTCGCTATTGACCGGGCCAGAGGAGGCAATGTAGATGGGTGGCGGTGTTGCCGGGAGGGTGTAGAGCCTCGCGCTTTCCAGCCGGAAATGCGTCCCCTGATACTTGGTGACCTTGCCCGTCATCAGCCTGCGGATGATCTCGACGCCCTCTTCCAGCCGTTGCAGCCGGATGGGCGCCTCGGGCCAGTAGTCGCCGGTGATGTGCTCGTTGAGCGCCTCACCCGCGCCCATGCCAAGATAGAAGCGTCCGGGAAACATCGCTTCGAGGGTGGCGGCTGCCTGCGCCAGGATAGCCGGATGGTAGCGCGGCCCCGGCGCGGTGACGCCAGTGCCAAAGACGACGCGACTGGTCTGCGCGCCCAGCGCCCCCAGCCATGCCCAGACGAACGCCGCCTGCCCCTGCTGCGGCGTCCAGGGATGAAAGTGGTCGGAGGCCATGATGCCGCCGAAGCCAGCATCCTCGGCCTGGCGCGACCAGCGTAACAGATCGGTCGGCGTAAACTGCTCGAACATCGCCGCGTAGCCAAGCACACCCATGCGTCTATCCTCCAACAAGTAGAGTCTATTTCTTG
This sequence comes from Ktedonobacterales bacterium, assembly GCA_036557205.1. Taxonomy (GTDB): domain Bacteria; phylum Chloroflexota; class Ktedonobacteria; order Ktedonobacterales; family JADMIN01; genus DAHUXT01. The sequence continues at coordinate 50,305 of DATBIB010000011.1, forward strand.
TGTTGCTGGCGGGCCAGTATCGCCCGCAACTCGCGCACCTGCGGCAGATCGGGCTGCAGGCGGTCGATCAGGTCAAGCTCGCGATTGGCGTCGCGAGTGCGCCCCACCGCGACAAGGCCAGTGGCAAGCCCAAGGCGGAACGTCACCGCCAGCGGCTCGATCCGCACCGCCGCTTCGAGATGTGGCAGCGCCGCGTCGTCGTCTTTGCGGCTCAGCAGCAGCGAACCGAGCGCATAATGGGCGGTCGCATCCTCGGCATCTCGCTGAATGGCCTCCTCATAGGAGAGGCGGGCGTCTTCAGGCTGCCCCAGCATCTCGTAGATGGCGCCCATGCGGGTGAAAATCCCCGGCAGCGCGCTATCCAGTCGTGCCGCCTCGCGTAGCTCTCCCAGCGACTCGCGGACGGCTGGGGATGGATTGCCCGCGAAGGCCTTTTCCGGCTCGTCGGCGTGCTCCTCCGAGACCCGCGACATCAGCACCGAGGCGAGATCGGCGTGTGTGGATGCGCGCGTGGCGTCGAGCATAAGCGCCTCACGCAGATACTTCTCCGCCTCATCCGCCTGGCCGCGCTGCGCCAGGAGCTCGGCCAGCCCTTGCAGATGCTCGGCGGTGCGCTCCTGCTCGGCCACGATGGTCATCGTGGCGATGGCGCGGTCCAGCCAGTTGGCGGCAGCCTCCTGCTCGCCCTGGTTGGCATACTGGTCGGCGGTCAGATACTGCTCGACACCCAGCTCGAAGCGCGTGCGCACCTGATTGGGAAAGCGCCCGAGCATCCGTTCCAGCAGCGCGGCGGCGCGCTCGTGGTTGTTCATCGTGCGCGCGTCGTCTATCGCGCTACGATAGACCGACTCGTCCAGCGGCAGCTTGACGATGAGCGCATCATCGTAGTGCAGCACTGTCGCCAGCGACCCGGTGACGGCGCGTACCACCTCCATTGTGCGTGGGTCACGCGGATTCTCCGGGACGCTCTGCGCCGTCTGCTCGGCGCTCTCCCGCGTCTCTTTGATGCGCTTCTGCAGCTCATCCACCGTAAGCGCCTGGCTCGCCGCGCCCTCATCGCGCATTTTGCCAAGCAGCCAGATGCCAGACGCCGTATCGCGGGTAACAGTGTAGGCTGTCCAGTACCAGTGGCGGCCCGTCTCCTGACTCGTGAGCGTCGCCATTGGCGCCTCGTCAAGCTGGCCTGCCAGCGCGGTCTCATGCAGCACGACCGACCAGAAGGCCTCAAGCTCTTTGGTGGCGCTGCCCGCCAGGCGACCAGCGGCTCCCGGCACCCAGAGGGCGCTGGCGCATTGCGGCTGGTCGCGGATGAGTGTCAGGCGGAGCGCGCCGGGGTCGGCCTCGCCAGCCCACTGGCGACGGAGAGCGACGTAGTCTTCGCGCGTCGAGCCTCTGCGCAACGGATTGTCGTTGCTCAAGAGATCCCACGTCAGCCCGTAGTCGCCAAAGCACCACGCGCCCAGCCAGTTGGCCAGCGTCTCCTCAGGCTCCATGTCCGTCCGAATGAAGGGGCGGTCGCCCTCCCGCGCGAAACGCGCCTCCTCTTCGGCGATGGCGGCGCGCGTCTCGTCGTCGTTCCCATCTGGCTCGGCGAGCAGGCGCTCCTCGATCAGCGCGCGATGGCTCTGGAACTCTTTATCTGGCTCGATGCCACGCCAGGCGTTGGCCTCCAGCGCCTCCTGCAGCAGTCGCCGCGCGCCCGCCCAGGTGAGCCTGACCGTAGGCACATGCTGGCCATCCATCTGGAGCGATTCGGCGATCTCGCGCTGAAAGCGTTTGCGGCTCATTGGCTCAGAGACACTGTAGCCGCTCACACCGGTGCGCCAGAAGTCGAGCGCGAGCGAATAGCCGCGGACGTTGTCGGGGTCGATACCCTCTTGCCAGCCCAGCACCAGCGCGACCTCGCCGCTCTCGCGGGAGCGGGTGGCCAGCGCCTCGACCAGTTGCTTGCGCCAACGTGATAGCCGCGAGATGGCGGTGATGGGTGTGGGTGTAGGTGTCAGGTCGAAGCCATCGGTCGCGATAATGGATGGCGGCCCAGAGGGAATCGTCAGCGACGAGGGAAAGCCAGCGGAGCGCAGTCGCAGCCGGGAGCGTCGCGCCTCGCGCGCCACCTGACGGCGAATATCGAGTTCGCCGAGCGCCTGGGCCACGTCGGCGGCATCGCGCCCAACGGCGCCGCGTAACGCGCCCAGCTGCGCGGCGTACGCCAGCATCACCGGCTCATCCTGCTGGTCGAGGGGGGCCAACGTGGCAATCAGCGCATCGCGTCCGCCACTCTGCGCGGCGCGTAGCTCGCCTGCCAGCCCAGTTGTGCGGGAGATGAGGTCGCTCAGAGCTTCTTGCTGCTCATCCGTAAGCAGCGGCAGCTCGGCACGCCCGCGCGCGCCTCCAGACTGCTTTCGTGTTCGCTGCTGCGGACCCTGCCGGTCTGACCGCCCCATGACGCCTGCTCCTCTCTGCCGCCGAATCTCACGACCAACAGATTGTAGCACGGCGGCAGGATGGAATGCGGCGGCACACTCAGGGCAGCGTCACGTCATCCGACATGCTGGCGGCCTGCGCTTTTGGCACAGCGGCTGTCGTCGTTCGAGCGACAAGCGTTGCGTAGATTATCTGTGCGATCAGCGTCAGCATCGCGAGCGCATTGACGACGATGGTATAGAGCGGACTGCTGAAAACTTCGAGCGTTCGCCTGCCATCTTTGATGAAGAGGCCAATCCCTCTGAGATCCAGTGCGAATTGAACCGCTATCGCGCTCACGACCGCCGCAAGCAGGAGGATGGTAAACCAGCTCCATTGGCGCGCCCGTCCCGCAAGGACAAGGGCAAGGAAGGCGCTGACAATCCCGAACCTGACGCTGTAGACAGCCGTGAGCAGCGAATATTGCTGCAAGTGGGTGATGGCCTCCATTGTACTCGCGTCAGGCAGCCCCAAAAGCACGTTGAACATCGTCACGTTCACGATGTAGAAGACAACAGCGCTGAAGAGATACAGCGCCAGAGCAATCAATGCATAGACGAAGAGTGTCCAACGCCAGCGGACAATCCCCAGGCCAGCGGACAGACCTATCAACAGCAGAGTCAATACGGCTGGCAGCAGAGTAAATAGCAAATACTCCTGATTTTGGTCCATTTGGCCTGTCTCCTTGTCAGTTCCATCACACTCCTCCTGGCGCGCCCCAGTAGCTCACCATTGTCGTGCGGTTGCCACAACAAGGATAACAGAAGCTTGCAAGGAGCGGCGCTCTACCCTGCGTCTGGCGCGACTGCCGTTTTCCGCTGGCCAAGAAGCGCATAGAGCAGTATCGCGAGGATGCTGAGGCCAGCAATGACATTCGAGACGACGATATACCACGGATCAAGATAGATTTGAGACACTTGTTGTTCTCCAAATACCGTTCCGGCAAAGACACGCAGACCGTAAATAGAAAACGCAAAATTAACCCCAAACGCGCTGATGATAGCCGCCAGCAGGATCGCGGCAAACCAATACCATCTGCGTGCCCGCGCCGCCAGGATCAGTGCGAGAAACACGCCCACTGTGGTGACGCTGATGCTCACGTTGATGATGGGGCTACTAATCACCAGCAGAAACTCGATAACTGAGACGGGGAGGGAACTCGCTACGCTCACCAATAGGATGCGGGTAATCACAATGCCCAGAACGCGGAGCGCCAGCGCAACCAGCGCCAGCACGAGAAGTGCGCGAGGCCAGCGAGCAGCTTCGAGGATGGCAACCAGCGCGATCAAAAGGATAAAGAGGGTACTGGGCAACACAGCGCCCAATAAGAAACTCTGCATGACCTGATTCATCCAGGCTGGTCTCCTTACGACAGGCAGGCGCTGCTCACCTGCGAGGATTCTACCTCATCTGTAAGAGATACGCCAGCCTGTTACCGTTCGGCTAGATGCCTTCGGCGGCGACGAAATCGAGGATGACACCCAGCCCCGCGCAGGCATCGGCAGCGGAGGTGTTGGCACAGGCGCCGTCGAGGAGCACACGCGCCTGGTCGCACTGTTCCCGGAGCATCGTCCGGGTGCGTTCGCGCGCACCGCTGCGCTCGAGTATCTCTAGCAGCGTGGCAATCTGGGCCGCGCTGACTGGCCCCCGCTGGCCGTAGATTCTGGCGATGGCGCGCCGGTCCGCTGGCGCGGCGTCTTCCAGGGCGGAGATGACCGGCAGGCTCATCTTCTTGTGGCGCAGGTCGCCCGCCTCGGTCTTGCCCAGCGCTGCCGCGGACCAGATGCCCAGCATGTCGTCACGCAACTGGAAGCCGATACCGAGCGCCCGCCCGAAGGCGCCCAGCTGCGCGCTCAACTCCTGATTATCTGGCGCGCCGATCAGGCTGCCCATCCGCGCGGCGCAGTCCATCAGCGCCGCCGTCTTGCGCCCAATCATATCGAGGTACATCGCGACAGTGACATCCTGCCTGCCCTCGAAGCGCATATCGAGATGCTGTCCTTCGCACAGCTCGATGCAGGTGGTGTCGAGCCGCGTGGAGAGCTCGATGATTGTCTCCGCTGGGACGCTGCGCGCGCGCAGGTGGCTGAGTTGCAGGCGCGCCAGCGCGAAGATGCTATCGCCTGTGTTGATCGCTAGTGGGATGCCCCAGAGCTTCCACAGCGTCGGCTGATGGTGACGTTCTTCATCGCCATCTTCTATGTCATCGTGGACTAGCGAGAAGTTATGCACCAGCTCCACCGCCAGCGCCGCCGGAATCGCCCGCTGGACCGCTTCGTGTTGCTCCTGTCCGCGCTGTCCCGCCGCCACTTCGCATGCCAGCAGCAGCAACGTTGGTCGGATCAGCTTGCCAGGATGCCACGGTGTCTGGTGAAGGTCGGGCGCGCGCCAGCCATGATGGTATTCGATCTGGCCGTAAAACTCGTCGAGAATCGCGTCGCTCGCCGCGGCGGATGGCGTGCTCTTGCGCGCATCGCGGATGGCCTGAAGCAGCGCCTCACCCAGCGGCGTCCGATAGCGCCCAAGGACGGCATCCAGGTTGCCTGAGGCTGAGGTTGCTGCTGCTCTACCAGTGCTCACGCGGCTTCTCCTGTTACGATCTGATACGAGTGCGGCTAATGTGGCATCAGCTCGACATAGGCGAGCATACCCGCGACGGCGACGCCGCTCACGCCGACGAGCCAGCGCACCACGCCGGGCAGCCCGCCGATATGGCGAAATGGCGCGCAGATGCTGCAATAGCGCCGGGTGACATGATACCGTTGCGAGCGCATGCCGTCATGCGCCAGCTCGACGCCCTCGATGCGGATGCGGGTATGGCGCTCGTCGCAGATATAGCGCCCGCAGCCCGCGCAGTTATGCGGGTCGATGTAGTGCGCGAAGCTAGTGGACGACCATTGCTGTGGCAGCGCGGGCGCGCTACAGATGTAGCAGGTGAAGCGCGCCGCCGCATCCCGCAGATGTGTCGCGCATGGCTCATGCTCGTCGCGCGGAAAGTGGTCCAGACAGAGCGGACGCCGACACGACGGGCAGCGCGCCACCGATTGGATGCCACACTCGCGGCATGAGGGGACCGCGACCGGAAGATTTGCCGCCATGCGCGAAATCTCCTTTTCCCTTACGATGCCGCCGACATCTGCCGAAGTGTGAGTATAACAGCCCGCGTCAGGCCGGTCAAACGCCCTGGCCCGCTGGGCGGCGGCTCACGGCGTCGGCGTAACGAGCCACGGAGGCGTATAGCCCGTTGCGGCATAGATACGCTCGATGGATTCGGCCTGCTCCAGGCTATCGTCCAGCGAGATAAACGGCGCGATGTCGTGGCGAATGCCGCGGCTGAAGCCCTCAATCTCCAGCATATACTGGTCGATGCCGCTGAAATGGCGTTCGTACGTCTCATCGCCTATCTCGATGCGTACCGCTGTCTCGGCGTGGCCGGGCGTGTATGGGGCAGGCAGGACGATGCGCCCGCGTTCACCGACCACCTCGGCGAAGAATCCCCGTGGCAGCGAGAAGCTCGAATCAATCACGCCCATGCGCCCCTCACCGAAATCCAGTACGGCGCCAATCGTCATCTCCACCTCACTGCCCGGCGGCACGACGACATGCGCGGCAATCGCGCGCGGCGGGCCACCGAAGACGGCGCGGCAAAAGTTGAGCGGATAGCATCCGACATCCATCATCGAGCCGCCGCCAAGCGCGCCCTGAAGCCGAATATCGCCGGGCCGACTATGCAGGTCAAAGACGAATGATGAGCGCACCATCCGCGCCGCGCCGATGCGCCCCGCAGCCACCTGCTCCAGCGTCCAGCGGATTTGCGGGTGGAAGCGATACATAAACGCCTCCATCACCCAGCGATTGGCCCGTTCGCTGGCGGCACGGATACGTCGCACCTCGTCGGCGGTGATGCCGAGCGGCTTCTCGCAGAGGACGTGTTTGCCCGCCTCCAGCGCGCGAATTGCCCACTCAGCGTGCATACTGTTCGGCAGCGGAATATAGACCGCCTCGACCTCGTCGTCGGCGAGCAGCGCCTCGTAGCTCGCCAGCGCGCGCGTGCCGGGATAGCTGGCCGCGATGGTCTGCGCGCGTGTCGTGTCGCGGCTGGCAATCGCCACCAGCCGGGCATTGCTTGCCGCGGCAATCGCCGGGATGACCGCCCGCACGCCGATCTTGGCGGTGCTCATCACGCCCCAGCGCACCGGGTCCGCCTGTTGGGTCTCCTCGTCCACTGAAACCTCCTGGTACCTCCTGGGCTTTTGCCGCTCGTTCTCGCCTATAATTTCAGCTATAGCATACCCTAACACACCAGGCGCTGACGAGTGGCTGACGAGTGGGCGGTAGTCTATTCCGGCCATTTATGGCCGAGGTATATCCTGAGAGGATGGTAGCATGCCCCGCATTAGACCGCTGGACTCAGAGGATGTCGATCCTGAGATGCAGGCGGTATTCGCCCGCTATCAGCGCGACCGCGGCAACATCCCCAACATGTTTCGCACGATGGCGTATCGCCCGGAGATTGCCGCTACCGCCGATGCTCATCTTCAGGCTATCTTCAATACCGGCACGGTCGAGAAACGCTTGAAAGAGATGCTGGCGGTGCGCGTCTCGCAGATCAACGACTGCGCCTATTGAATGTCGTCTCATACTGCTTTGGCAAAGCAGCAGGGCGTATCCGAGGAGCTGCTCGATGCGATGTATCACATCGACGAGCATGCCGCGATGTTCACCTCCGCCGAGCGCGCGGCGCTCGCACTGGCGGAGCGCATGACGACCGATGCGCGCGGGGTGGATGAAGAGGTCTGGGCGAACCTGCGCGAGCATTTCGACGAGGGCGAGATCATTGAGCTGGCCGCCGTCATTGGCCTGTTCAACTACTTCAACCGTTTCAACGACGCGCTGAAAGTACCCATCACACCGGCTCTCCCTACGACGAACTGACCGCCGCCAGAAGCCTGGCGGCGGTCGCTATCAACTCATTCCTCTATGCACGCTAGATGTCACCTACGCATGACCGCGCCGATACTCAATCGCCTCCTCCTTTGCCACCAGGGGCCGGGCAGGGATTGTTCGGCAACGTATTGTGGAAGTTCTCGATGATCCCCTGGGTCGTGTTGCCGACCGCCGGGTAGACGCTCACCAGCAGATCGCCGTACTCGGCCTGGGATGTGCCACCGAATGTGTTTGTCGTGCCGGGAAGCAAGGCGCCGCCCTCCCGCCAGATACAGTGTCCGTCAGCCGTTCCGGTCGTATAAATCGGATAGAAGCTGGCGCCGTTTGGTGGATTGATGCAGCCTGTGCCAGGGCTCGGATCCATGGGGTTGAAAGCGTGGCGCTGGCAGGCGTTGTTGGGTGAGGTGTCGGCTCCTTCGATACGCGGCAGATTCGTCTCAAAAGCCGCCTGCTTGTAGTTGCGTAGCCCGCTGTTGCCTGGCCCGGTGAAGAGCGGGCTGGTGAAGACGACGGGCACCGCGTGAATCTGCGCATCTACAGTGGGATCGGAATTGGTCCCCGGCCAGTTCGGCTGGTACTCTGGCCCATCGAAGTCCTCGTCGGAAGAGGTGCAGCCGGAGATGGTCGTGAAGTTGCCGTTAGGATCAGGACCAGCGGGAGCCGTGAGGCAGCCGCGGTCATCGCTGTCGCGTCCCGATGGGTCGGAGCACCGTCCTGCTGTGGGGGTGTTCGGGGTGCAGTACTCAAAGTGGCCGATCTCGTCAGAAAATGCCACATTGTACGAGTGCGCGGCCCACAGCACGCGCGTATCAGGGCCAGACGTGGAGTACATCGGGTGGAACGCATAGAGCTGGTCGGTGCAGGTCGACGAGGCAGGCTCGTAGAGCGGGTGGCCAAACTGATTGGCAATGCTGGCCGTCATCGAGCCGGACTGCCCTGACGTGAGGTCATTTATGTTGACCTGGAACCCCGCCGAAGTATCGTGCATGTCCACCGTCAGCTTATCACCGGAGCTAAAGAACAACGTATCTGGACCCGGGGTAAAGGTCGCGGACGTCTGGCGCAGCGGATCGGCTGGTCCCTGCGACTTGCCATCCAGCGTGATGAGCGCGAAGTTGACGTACTCCTCACCCGCGGCGCTCAGGCAAGCGTTGTTGTTGACAACGCCCGTGGTCGAGTTCGACGAGAAGCTGTCAATGTTGAGCGCGGCGCACCACTGGGTCTGCGTGCAGCCAAAGCTGTCCCAGCCAGGCGGATAGAATTGCATCTCCATGAAGCCCGTACCTGGATGGTTGCCCATGTACTTGGCGGAATGCGGGTTGGTGCTGTTAAAGATGTTCTTGTCGCTATCCGGCGCGCATGCGGCTCCGGGAAGCGGCGCGGACTGGTCATCGCACATCGCCATGCCGAACCAGAACGTCGGGCGCAGCTGGAAGTTCCACGTGCCACCGGAGCCGTCTTGCTGGGGGAGCGTCGGTGGGTCAGTGGGCAGCGTCATCTGGTAGAGGTTCGAGTTGCCCGAGCCTGGAACATTTGAGTAGAACAGTAGCGACGGCTCGTCATGGCCGGTATACTGTCCTGCGTAATCCCAGGGATCGAGTGTTTCGGTACAGAGCGACGGGCGCGCCGTGCAGAATGGTTCCGTGGCCGCCGCCGCTTTCGCAGTGGACGCGGGTCTTGCCGCGTAGACGAGCACCAGACTGGATGTTATTGCCAGAATCGCGGCGACAAGACGCAAACGCTTGTCAAACCGAAAGGACATGCCTGTTCTCCCTTCCGCACAACCTTGAACGGAGCGGCGCGGGCGCAATTGCCCGACCGCGGGAATGCCTCCACATGTGCCTGTATGACCACCCGCGACGCGCGTGATCGCACACCGGAAGAAGACGCCGGGAACCAGAGCCGAGTACCTTGGTCGGTTACGCGAGGGTGGCGCTGTAAAGCGCCAATTATGTGTGTGTGTCTCGCCTCCTCTCCGATCCTTCGTTTCCACCCCACCATCGCTCGCCAACCGAGACACTGGCGAGCTTGCCGTCAATCTTAACATAATTGCCGCACGTTTGGCCAGATGCAGGCAGCCGAAGGTCAGGGGGATCCTCGCATAAGGTCGGATGAACACGCAGCCAGCCGCCCTCTCGCCGTGCGTGCGCGCTAGCGCGTATCTATGGTATGTACCGGCTGCCACGATGCATAATCTCCATGAAGAATGGGAAATTGAAGCGCTGCGAGCTGCGATGACCGTGCATGCTACGGGCAGGCGCGTTGAAGTCTGATAGCGGAAACACGTGGATACCTGATATGGCGACGCACAACTCTGACAAAGAATCCCAGGCGAAGACTCCCGACGCGGCGACCGAGAGCGCGGAGCGGCTGGAGGGGTTGCTCCGCGATCTAGAGACGTTGCAGGCGTACCTTCAGGAGCGCGGGCGGCATGCCTACGACCTGGCGCAGCGCTTTCTGGCGAATGCGCGACGTGACGCCGGATCGCGAGCCTATGACGAGCGCCAGGCAACGATGCTAGAATATCAGCATTACATCTGGCACGAGATCGCCGGGCGTGTCTCCCAGTTGCTCGTTGCCTATGGCGAGCCTGAGGAACCGTCTGGATCCGAAGCGCCGTCATCCAATCAACCGCCGACGAGTGAGCAGGACTCCTGAGCCATGGCACAACGCAATTCCACCACGCCAACGGAGCGCCAGCGCCAACTGCAGCGCACGGAGATCGCCGTACGACTCGGCGCGACGGTCTTTGGCGTGCTGGCGGGCGTCGTCTGCTACGTCGCGCTGGACCAGTTCACGGCAATTGGGCTTCTGCCAGCCTTCGTGATTGGCCTGGTCTTCGCGCTGCTCACCCGCACCGCCTCCGCCTCACTCGCGCGCGACTGGCTGGTACGCAACGCCAGCCGCGCCAACAATCGACGCAGTGATCCCCCGCCAAGACGCGAAGGTTGATCTCGGTCCACAACTCCATCGCCCGCTCACGCGCGAAGAGAACACTGGCCTCGCAACGAAGACTGCATTTGTCTTCTATGCGTCGGTCGTCACCCAGGGCGGGCTGAGTATGTCCATCTCTGCCCAGGCAGAGTGCCAGTATAATGAGCCGGTGGCTGCGTCGAAGGCATAGATCGCCGTTGATGGCTCGCAGTTGAAGGAGCACGAGTCGCTGTTCATGCCCGCCCGGTGGATTGGAAGCGATTTGACAAAGAGCACGCCGTTGTCAACGACTGGCGCGCCAAACCCGATGTTCGTCTCCGCGCTGTGCCGCCAGACACGCTGGCCGTCGCCCACCCGCACGGCGTCGAGATACGTCTCGCCGCTGTTGGCGATATAGACCAGGTTGTTCGCCTCGGTGGCGCTCACGGTATCGCCTTCGGCTACGGTGACCGGGTACTTCCACTGCACGTTCCCACTCTGAGCGCTGATGCTGTAGAGGTAGTGCGCGTCGTGGTTTCCGACAGACTCACTGCCTTCGAGGTAGATGCTGCTCGCGCCGACGCCCGCTGGGGTGCGGGCTAGCGTGGCTATCTGCCCGTCCAGCGGATGCGACCAGAGCTGCGTGCCGTCGCGCCCATCGAGCGCCACGATGCGCCGACTGCTAGCCTGGTTCGGGCGCGTCTGGAGATTCGTGATGATGTAGACGACTCCGTCGGCGAAGATCGGAAACCCCGCCAGCGCTTCGCCCGGCGCCAGACGCGCGCTCCACATCTGGGCGCCATCGCTACCACGTAGCGCAATGAGCTCGCTATTGGATATGGTGACAAACACCATGTTCTGTTCAACGGCGAGCAATACGGTCTGCGCGGCAATAGAGGCGTCGGTGATCGAGACATGCCACACCAGCTCGCCCGTGTTGGCGTTCAACCCGAGAACGACAAGCTCTCCAGCATCTCCGCCAGTGATGAAATACAGCATCCCATCCGAGGGGACCGCGGAGGCAATTGGCGAGAGATGTCGCTGTGGGTCCGTCGGGCTGAGGAGCGGCGTCTGCCAAAGATATTTGCCGTCACTCGCGCGCATGGCGGTAACGGTTGTCGTGAAACCTCCCACCAGATAGAGCGTGTGTTCGTCCGCGACCGAATAGACGTAGACGTTACCTGGGAATGAGCGCTGCGCCCGCACAGCGCCCGTGCGGGCGTTGAGAGTGATGAGGCTGCTCGTGACGCTCCCCGGCTTGGGAGCGTAATCCATGAACGAGAGTGAGAGTGAGTCGGGGACGGGCGCGGCCCTATTGGCCAGACTGGCACGAGAGAGGATCGCCGTGCCAAGCCCAGCCAGCGAACCACTGACCACGAGGACAGTGCTCAGCACCAGTAGCGCTTTCAACCACCAACGCCGGGCACGGACCGCCAGCATGATTAGCCCAACGACTAACATCACAGCCAGCGCCAGTGTCCATGGTAGCCAGGGAAACTGGGCGAATGCCGACAAGTTCATCGTCGTCTCCCTTTGGCCGAAGGACCCCTCACCGATCAACGGCCTGTCTTTGATACTAGTTCGCGCTGTTTGTCACCCAGGGCGGAACTGAGGTGTCTATCGCTTCCGAGGCATAGCGCCAGTACACCGCGCCAGTGCTGGCGTTGAGGGCGTATATCGCCGTCGACGGTGGGCAATCGCCAAAGCACATGACAATGGTGTGTGAGGACCCTATGTTCGAGCTCACGTAGAGAACGCCATCGACGACGACTGGCGTGCCAAAGCCGAGATTGGGCGCCGCGCTATATCGCCAGACACGCTGGCCGTTGCTCGTGCGCATCGCGTCGAGATACGACCCGTGAGCATAATAGACGAGGTTGCCCGCCTCGGTGACGCTAGCGCCTGTGCTCTCAAAATTCGTCTGGTACGTCCATTGCACATTCCCCGTCTGGGCGTTCAGGCTGATGAGATACTGCACAGCGGTGTTGTTTATGAACCGATTGCTACTTACATAGACACTACTGGCCCCAATACCTAGAGGATTGCGGAATGCGGTAGTTACCTGATCGTCCACGGGATACGACCAGAGCAGCTTACCAGTGGGGGCGTCGAGCGCCACGATGTGTTGGTATTGAAGGAAAGACACCACACCATCCGTAACGACCGATGGATTCCCTCCTGACGTACTATCTGGCGCGCTCCACAGTTGCGTACCATCGCTGCCGCGCAACGCAACAAGGTTGCCAGTGGGCAGTTCGACAAACAGCACCCCTTGCCTGGCTGTCAGCAACTGTGCCTGCTCGTTTGCATTAATCCCTTTGATCGGCAAACTCCACGCCAACGCGCCAGTATCAGCATGCAGCGCGAACACCAGAACACCAGGAGGATTTTCCGAGTATGCAGCGCTGGCGCTGGCGCTGGCACTGATAAATACCATCCCATCCGACACAACCGGTGGAGCGATAAACCTTATGGGGCTTTGCGGTACCAGCGAATTGGAAAGTGGCGTGCGCCAGCGTTCCTGGCCGTCGCTCGCGCCCACGGCGACAATGGTTTGCAGTTGATCCGCCTCGAAGTAGATAGTATGCTCGTCCGCAGCCGAAAACATGTCCGCAACTGGATACCTTGAGGAGCCATCGAAGGTATGCTGCCAACGAACGGCGCCTGTGCGGGCGTTGAGAGATGCGAGGCTGGTCGTTTCACTCGTGACGCCAGGAGCATGCTGTACGAAAGCCAGCGAGAGCGTATCTGGTACGGGCGCCGACGCATTCGCGGGGGATCCTTGATAGAGGCTCGCGACGCCAAATCCACCGCATGAGCAGGCCAGCACGACGACCGCGCTCACCAACGAGGCGATTTTCCACAGCCGCTGCCGGGTGCGAACCGCCAGGACAATGAGCAGCGCTACCCCGGCCAGCGCGACGGCGATTATTAGCCAGGGAAGCCACCAAAAGACTGCGAATGCGTGGTATTTCATTGCCCGGCCCTCGTCCGTAGCGCAACGTTTCAGTTGTCTGCTTGCACTACGGTGTCAGGCCAGGCCATTCTCACAGGTGCGGCATATTTGGCGTTATCTATTCATCGTCATCCCGATCCTGTTCGTCGGGATCGCCATACTCATTGATGGACATGAAGATCACGTCGCGCACGTAGGGATGAATCCGCAGGCGATTGCTTACCATTTCTTCCGTGCCGGGCAGCACATAGGCGAGGAAGCCATGCTTGCGCGGGATGATCCGCAGCGGGCGCGCCTCATTGGAGGAGAGCAGCCGTTGCGCCTGCCCGACCGAGACGCCCGAGCGGAAAAAGACCGCGACGCGTCCCGGCCCGAGGAAGGGCGCCTGCTGACGCGCGGCATCTGGCTCGAAGCGCCCGACGATGGCCTGCGCGGCGTGTTCCGCCTGATTGTGGAGTCGCTCGAACGCGGGCCGCGCTCGCTCGGTCAGGCCACGCGCCGAGGCGGTCAACCGCCCGAAGACATCGCCCAGGCGTGACGAAGGCGCGGCTTCATAGGCCGGAATCGGGTGTACACCGCTGGCGCGCGCCTCGTGCTGATACTCCAGCGCATCGCGCAGGCCGGGGCGCAGGTCGCTCCACCACTGCCGTACGCGCTCGGTGACCTGCTTCTCCGTGGCGGGATCTTCCTCGCCATGCTCTTTGGCGTCGCGCCGACGATGCAGCTCCTGGAGGCGCTGCATGCGGGGATCGGGAAACGCTGTGCGTGGGAAGCCCGTGGGTGACTCCCCGGGCATGGGCCGCCCATTGGGCGAGGCGAAGCGACTCAGACCGGTCCGGTCGGGGCGCGGAATGGCGCGACGGTGCAGGCTGGCGGCGGCCTCCGGGAGCGTGCCTGGGATGGACGCCTCCGACGCCGGAAGCGGCGGCCAGACGGCTCGCTCATCGGTATCGAGGAAGCGCGGGCGGGCGCTCAGGACCGTTCCGGGCGCGAGGGCGACGGTGGGCTGCTCGGCGATGGACCACTCTTCCTCATCCCTCGCACCGTACTCGGTCTCGTCGAGAATCTCATCGTCGGCGAAGGCGGGCGGTTCCGGCGCTGGAGGAGGAGGCGGAGGCGGTGGTAACGGCGCGTTCTGCGGGTTCGTGCCGCCGCGCGCGCGCGTCATCGAGGCCAACGTATGATGGCGCGGACGCTCTGGCTCAGGCGGCGCGTCAGGCGAATCCGCGCCATTTGCCTCATCGGCACGCACGGCAGCGACGGGCGCGCTCATCTCAGCCGATGGCCCCGTCTCCGCCTCAAGGCTAGCTCCGGCGTCGGCGCTCGCGTTCTCGTCCGACTCCTGCGTCTCCCCAAACTCTTCCAGGAAGGCAGGCGCCAAATCGCGTGTCGCGCGCGATTCGTCGGTGACTTCTTCTACTTCGTCCGCAACGTCCGCTACGGCGTTATCTCCTGGCTCAGCCAAGGCGTCCGCGACCGCGGGAGTCTCTTCCAGCGTCACCGCGGGAAGCTCTGCCGTTATTTTTCCGCTGTCGTCCGATGATTTGGATTTGGTCATATCGATACCCTCAAGCCACTGTCCCAGAACGGCGTGAGCCATAGATCTGACTCTAACCGCGGCCCCGTTGCCTGACGCCTTCCTCGTGTCTCTGCACGCCCCACGCCGTGGATGCGATGGATGATCCATACCACAGCATACTTCCATTGTTACAGCAGATGCGCGCCAGCAAGTGGCCATCAGCACAGACAGCAAGGGGCGCGGCGCCCTGTGTGGGGTCAGGGAGCCAGTGGGAGAAATATGCTACTGTTCAACGCCCGCGAGATGGCGGAATATTCTGCCACCGCGCGGCTACTCCCCTGGCTGTCCCAGGTAGTTGCTCAGCAATTGTCTGGCGTGACGCGCGACATCTGGCCTCAGCTCGTAGAAGGTCATCCGGTCGCGGTCATAGAGCGTCACCAGCCCGGCATCGCGCAGCTTCACCATGTGATGTTTGGTCGTAGCTTTGGTCAGGTCCATCCGCTCGGCCAGTTCGGTCAGATACATCTGGCGCTCGGCCAGCAGCCGCAGAATGCGCAGTCGCGAGGGATCGCCCAGGGCAAGGAAGAAGCGCAGCGTCTCTTCGTCGGGCGCGCGCGGATCGCCCCGGTGGGCATCGGGGGAGGCGAAGACCAGTGGGGCGCAGAACGTCAGCGTACCATGCCAGACGTGATAGAGCACGGCGGGGCGGCAGAAATAGCTGGGGGAAAAGACGATACGCCGCAGGCCAGCAGCGCTTTGCCATTGCACGCCGCGCATCGCCTGTTCGATGAAGGCGTCGGGCGGCATCTCGGCGCGTCGCCGCTCCAGGGCTTCCGCCTCCTGGCGCAGCAAGGGCAGAATGCGCTCCTGTTCGGCGGCGAACACCGCATCGTACCAGACGTGTAAGGCCGAAAGCAGCGCGTCGCGCGTCCCCTCAAGGTCGTCGAGAATGGCGGCGGCGGTCGGGCGCATATCTTCGGGGTAGCGCGCCAGCAGCCGCTTATAGGCCGCCCCCCCAACGGTAGATGCCGCCAGCTCTTCGAGCGTCGCGGCGAGCAGCTCCGCCCAGTCCGGCCCAAGCCCCTCCTGGTCCAGCAGCACCTCGGTCAGTTTCGCCGAGGGCAGCTCGCGCAGCCATGCGAGGAAGTCCAGCGGCTCGCGCGGCTCCGGGCAGCGCCAGACCAGCGAGATGAGCGTGGCGTGCAGTGACCCTGGCCGACCATCGCCCAGATAGCGCCCCAGCACGGTCAGCGCTTCGGGATTAGCCTCGTCGCAGCGTTTGCGCGCCGACTCGATCCACTCGCGGCCCACATCATAGTCGGCATAGTCTTGCTCCGCAGAGGCGAGCGCGACATGCAGGCTGATGAGAAAATCGTAGGTGACGCTCACCAGGATCTCGACATCGAGAATGCGTCCGCGCCGCAGATCAACCGCGCGCGGTGCGGCAAGGCGTGGATCGGTGCGTGTATCCACCAGCGTTCTCCTGACTGGGCGACTGCGGCGCTATGAAGTCCATTTCGCCGATCATCACGTCTGGAAACCCCTGCAGCACCTGACGAACGGGACGAGCGCCGTGCGTGCATCGTACCCGCGAGCGCTCGCTTTGTGCAAATCGCTCCCTCAGATGGCTATCACCAGTGTGTGATATGTATCTTACAGCAGATTTCGCCGGGCCGCATCCTGCCGCGATGTACCCGTGGTGTATGCGTTAGGATGCGGGTGTTAAAATACGCAAAACGGCATATTGTCGCGCGATGAGCGATTATCCTCTCAAGGAGCGATATGGGCACACAATGGGCAGTGTTGGTGGCGGCGTTTCTCGCATCCGCCGTCGAGTTTGTCGAGGCATTTACCATCGTGCTGGTAGTGGGCATCACCATCAACTGGCGCAGCGCGTTCGCGGGCACGGCGGCGGCGGCGCTGGCGCTGGCGGCGCTCGTCGGCGTTTTTGGGACGGCGCTGGTGCGCTATGTGCCACTCGAAGCGCTGCGCTTCGCCGTGGGCGTGCTGCTGGTGCTCTTCGGCCTGAAGTGGCTGAAGAAGGCGATTCTGCGCTATGCGGGACTCAAGGCGATGCACGACGAAGAGGCGATCTACGAGGAGCAGATGGCGGAGATGCGCGCCCATGGCGAGCGCCACCAGCAGCGGATCGATCCCTTCGGCGTCGTGACCTCGTTCAAGAGTGTGCTGCTGGAGGGGCTGGAGGTCGCCTTTATTGTTATCACTTTTGGCTCGGCGGCCAATAGCATCGGCTCGGCCATCTGGGGCGCGCTGGCCGCGGGAGTGCTGGTGGTGCTGGTGGGGGCGCTGGCGCGCGCGCCGTTGCAGCGCGTGCCCGAGAACACGCTCAAATTTGTCGTGGGCATCATGCTCACCAGCTTCGGCACGTTCTGGGGCGGTGAGGGTATCGGCATCGCGTGGTGGCGCGAAGACCTCTTTCTGCCAATTCTGGTCGTCTTCTATCTCGTCGTGACGGGCGTGCTGATTCTCTGGCTGCGCCCATACGCGCCAGCGAAACCCGCCGAGGTCGCCGCGTCGGAATCGGCAGCCGGGGAGGCGCTCTCATGAACGCGATACAGCGCGTGCTCAAAGCAACCTACAACTTCTTCGCGGGTGATGTGATTCTGCTGGTCGCCACGGCGGTCGCCTTCGTGCTCGGTCTGCTGCTGGTGCACTCACTGGCCGCGCCCAATCCGCTGGTGGCGGTGGTCTTCGTCGGCTGCATCGTCGGCGGGCTGGCGCTGACGCTGGGGCGCGAGCTGCGTGGGCGCGCGCCCCAGAGGTAGGCTGGTAGATTGACCCGTCGTCAGTCGAGCCCTTGCGCGGTGCGTTTGGCCAGCGCATATTGGGCGAAGCCGCCACCCAGCGCGCCATAGACCAGCGCCAACGCGCCCATTATCAGGAAGATCGCCGCGAAGAGGAGCGCGGGCGCTATGAGACAGCCGATACTCCGCAAGAAGCTTTGCCAGCCGCGCCAAATCGGAATCCATCCCCAGTACAATGCCCATGCGCCGTAGATTGCGACGGGGACAAGCAGGAGAAGCCCTGTTGGCGCCGCGCCTGTCACGGTGGTTCCTGTAGCAGAGTCTACCTGTTGCGTTGGCATGAACGCTTTTCCAATGAGACTGATCGCGATTAGCCCGCCTACCGCAGCGGTAAATATCCAGCTCCACACGATGAGTAATCTGGCCTTTTGCGCCGCTTTTGTGCCCCCTGCTGTCGCCGCTGTGGCCGCTGGCTTGGCAGCTTTGGCGCCTATAGTATCGACGCGCTGAGAGCCGCTCTGGCATCCGATACAGAGTATCTTGCCAGCGACGAATGCGGTGTGCGCCTCGCAGGCAAACTTCCCACAGCGCCCGCACTGCCGTAAGCCCTCAGTCTCGTCACAATACGAACACTTCACCATCTGTTCTCCAACCTACATCGGGGTACGATTTCATGTGACCACCGCACCAGCACCAGCATCAGCACCAGCATCAGCACCGTGCGACGGCAAGGAGATCACGCGCCGTTAAACACCAGACTGCTCGAAAGGATGCAAGCGATTCCCGGTGGCGCCTGTATACAGCGGATGTGCGGATCGCGGTCCGACAGAACCGCCGCTGCCGTAGATACCGTCAATAGGCGCGCTGTCACCGTACAGAGCGCAGTACAACGTCAGTGAGGCACGAGTAGTCGAGATGCTGCCCTGGTCATGGTGCGCGGCCATCATGTCCTGGAGCACTCTGTTTTGTGTATCGGCATCGGCTTGCTGAAACTGCCCACAACTTGAGTGCTCATTCAGCGTGGCGTTGGTGGCGCAGCTCTTCACGAAGGCCACAATGCCGACAATAACGACAATGACAATCGCGATCCTGACGATCAGATTCCACCCCTCGCCGATGAGGTAGCCAATGAGGACAACAGGGCTGAGACTTGTGTCTGTCGCGGACTGAGCACGTGGCTGTGGTGCGGCGCTACGCACGACGGGTTGCGACGGTGCAGAGGATGACGCGGAGGATGTCGCGGCAGGTGGGGTTGCCGAATCAGCTTCTGGTTGCTGTTTGCCACACTCTGCACAGAAGGAGCCTTCCGCGGGCATACTGGCGCCGCAGTAGACGCAGAACCGAGATGATGTTGCTGCTGTTGCTGACACCGTGGTTGGCTGCGTGGTAGGCGACACAGTCGTAGCAGGTGGTGCGGACTCCTTGCTCGTTGGTCGGTCCGTGATGACATCGGTAAGGTCAGCGCCAAACGTGATAGCGCCATCGAGGTACGCCTGGCTGATGTTTGCGCCGCGCATGTTGGCGCCAGTTAGTGTCACTTGCGATAAGTTGCAGCGGGTGAGGTCCGTCCCGCTCAGGTTTGCCCCCTTCAGGCTCGCCCGAAAGAAGTTCGCGTCTTTGAGCGTCGCGTTCGGCAGATCAGCGCCAGCGAGATTCCAGTAGGCGAACATCCGCTTGCCGTCAGCATACGCGGTAAGCAGTTCGGTAGCCGTACGCTGTTGATTACGCGAGGGATCTTGTTGCTGCGTCATCGCTACATCCTTCTATAACTCCTGGTACGATGTGCGGTCGTCACTGCAAGGCCTATTCTAGCATGGCAGTCAATGCATCAATCCGGCGGTTATCTTCACTGCAACGACACGAACTGCATGGGTTCGCCAGCGGTGGGAGAACTATCGCTCCTCGGCACATCAGTCTGGCGGAATGCTTGCCCCGGCGGCCTCGGCGGTGTATACTCGTGGGGTATGCCCGCAACCTCGCGCGCAGACCCATGCCACCTCACCTGAACTTACCTGAACTGGCACGCGCGAACAGGGCGATAAGGGAGCGACCACCGACAATGAAGGTTATTTTGCTACAGGAAGTCCCCGGACTGGGCAAGCCGGGTGACGTGAAGGAAGTTGCCAACGGCTACGCGCGCAACTACCTCTTGCCACACCACATGGTGACGGCGGCGACGCCCGGCGAGTTGGCCAATCTCCAGCAGCGCGTGGTGTCGGCCCAGCGGCGCACCGAGAGGCAGCGCCAGGAGCACGAATCGCTGGCGACGAAGCTGGCGGCGGTGACACTGACATTTGCCGTGCGCGTCGGGCGGGGCGACCGCCTCTATGGCTCAGTGACCAGCCAGGATATCGCCAACGCGCTCGAAGAGCAGGAGCACCTGACCGTGGATCGCCGCACGATTCAGTTGCGCGAGCCGATCCGCACGCTGGGCACATTCGAGGTGCCGGTGCGCATTGCGCCGAAGGTCGAGCCGAAGGTGAAGGTGACGCTCGTCGCCAACCAGGAGCTTGCCGCCACGGAGCAAGAGGAGCCCGCAGCCGAGGAAACGCCCGCCGAAGACGAGGAAGCGCCCGCCGAGGAAGAGTAGACGCTCTTTAACTGGACCAGCGCCCCTGCATTCTAGGCCAAGCTGCCAGAACAGCAGGGGCGTATGTTGTTTTCCCTGGCAGGTAAGGTCGGCGTTCACGATTCAGGGCAGATGTATCCCGTTGGCGGATTCGTCGCGGGCGGAATCTGCGCGAGCATGCCCGAACTCGTGCAGGCCTGCCCATTCCACTGGTGCACGACCGGCGCGAGCAGCAGGGACGTGTTGCCGGAGTAAGGAAGCTGCGCGCCATCCACGGTCAGGCTGGTGGCAAAGGCGTACGTTCCCGGCGCGGTGGGCGCTGTAATGGTGACATTGAGATACATGGCACTGCCAGGCGGGAGAGCCGCGGGCAATGGGCCATAACTTCCAGATGACCCTCCTGGCTGCGTGGAGGCAACCACTGTTCCCGGCTGCGCCGTAGACGCAAAGCCCGCCTGCAACTGCTCGTCAATCGGGGCGCTGCCACGGTCGCAATTGTTCGACGTAACGCCCGCTGGCCGCGCATAGAAGCCCGCGCAGAAGTCCCACTCATTAAGCTGGCTGGTGTATGCCACGAAGTTGGCAAGCTTCACCCGCGCGCCCTGTATCGTGTGTGAGATTGTATGCGAAGAATTGCAGACGGAGACGAGGATTGAGCTCGTGCCTATCGTGTCGGTAGGCCATCCCACATACTGGCCCGTCGCGTTCTGTTGCGGTAATTTCAGCGGCTGGAGCGGCACACCGGTCGGCAGAGGGAAGAAGATCGCGTCGAGGGTGGGGATGTTTGGCGTCAACAGCAGGTCGCCCGCGCGCGTGAGGCCCGTTACATTGCTCCATGCATCGCCGCAGTTTTGGGCATTTGGTGTGACAGTGGGCTGCGAGGAGCCGCTTGCTGTGGTAGGCGACGAGGCATCGGCGGGCGTGGTAGCAAAAGGATCGACAGTTGGAGTGCTGCCCGAGCGCGCGGCGAGTGAGGAGTCGGAACAGCCAGCGAGCGCCAGGGCGAGTACGAGCGCTAGAGCGAGCGCGAGGCACAGGGTCGGGCGGCGTAACATGGCGGCAACCCCCTTCGGCGGCAACGACGCGAGGATAACGATGCGATTTTGAGGTATGCAGTCGTTCGTGTGTGCCGTCCAGTATAGCGGAGGATCGCCAATCTGCATAGCGGATGAGCCAGCGGATGCATACCGCTTGTCGTGAGGTTGTTGGCGCAGACCCTACCCTCTCCCCCAATCCCGGCCTCCGGCCCGCTGCCGCTCCGCGCGCTCAGGGTCTGGTTCCCCCTCACATTCAGGGGAGGGGGTTAGGGGGAGAGGGCAGCAGCAGGTGCAGGTCGCCGAACTCGTGCCAGAGATATTTCTGGCGGAGCGCCTCCTCATAGGCCGCGCTCACGTGCGCCCGGCCAGCGATGGCTTCGAGCATCGCCAGATGGCTCGCGCGCGGCTCGTGCAGTCCGGTGAGCAGCCCCTGCACCGCGCGCACGCCGCGTCTCGGCGTAATCACCAGCGGCGTCCATCCCTCGCCGGGATGGGTTGTGCCGTCCTCATCCGTCACGGTCTCTAGCGCGCGCACGACAGTCGTGCCGACAGCCACTACGCGCCAGTGAGCGGCATGGGCCACGTTGACCGCCTGCGCCGTCGCCAGCGGTACCCGGTAATATTCCTCATACGGTGGCTCGTGGTCTTCGAGGCTGGAGACGCCGGTATGCAGTAGCAGCGGCGCGATCTGGATGCCGCGCGCGATCAGCCGCGTGATCAGCTCCGGGGTGAACGCGCGCCCCGCCGAGGGCATCTCCGCGCTGCCCATCTCCGTCGCATACACCGTCTGGTAGTATTCGCCGGGCCAGCGCCGCGGCACATAGCTATAGCGGATGGGGAAGCCGTGTTGGGCGAGATAGGCATTCAGGGGGCAAGGCAGCGCGAGCGTCGCCAGCCAGAGCCGCACGCCATCCTCTGCTGGGAGCGCTGCGCGGTCGGTGGCATAGGGCGCCAGCAGCGTCGCGGTTGCGTCGGCGGGCAGGCTGATGATCTCACCCGCGCGTCCGTCGCGGAAGGGCAGCGTGCCGTGTGGGCCGGGCTGCCGCAGCTCCAGCGTCCAGATATCGCCGGGCAGATGTGTCGAGAGATGGACCTCCAGAGGCGTGCCGTCACTTCGGGTGGCGTCGAGCGCCGCGTTGAGGGTACCACTGGTGTTAATGACCAGCAGGTCACCCGGTTCGAGCGCGTCCACAATCGCGGCAAAACGATGGTGGCTGACGAGTGGCTCCGCCCCGCGCGAGACCATCAGCCGCACGCCGTCGCGTCCTAGTCCGCGCGCCTCTGGCGGCTCATTCGCCTCTAGCTCTGGGGGCAACCTGAAGTCGAGCGGCTCGATACTGTCGAACACTAGCTCTCTCAGCCCGTGTGCCTCATCGCGCGATGAGGCAATCAATGTCAGATGTTTCGTCGTCATGGCTATATCTCGTAATCTACACTGTTCTGCGCGCCTCAGCCCAGGGCGTGTGCGGCGTAGCGCCCAGAGGACAGGTCGCCGGTCAGCAGCGCCATCAGGCCAGGCACGCTCGTCTCGGGCAGCGGGCGGTCGCTGATATCCTCGCCCGGAAACGCTTCCTGATGCATCTGGGTTCGCATATCGCCCGGATCGACCCAGTAGACGCGCCATGCCTCGTTCTCAGCGGCCAGGATGTTCGAGAGCTGCTCCAACGCGGCCTTGCTCGATCCATAGCCGCCCCAGCCCGCGTACGGTTCGACGCCCGCGTCGCTGGTGATGTTGAGGATGCGCGCGCCGGGCTTGAGCGTCGCTCGTAGCGCCTGGATCAGCGCCAGCGGCGCGATGACGTTGGTCCGGTAGACCTGCTCCAGCACATCCAGTGGGTAGTCCAGCAATTCCGGCTGCGGGCTGGGGCCGAGGGTGCTGGCGTTGTTGACCAGGGCATCCAGCCCGTCGAGTTGCTCCGCGGCATCGGCCAGCGCGGCCCGATGCGCCGGGTCGGTGACATCCCCGGCGATGGCGACGACCTGGGTCTGGTCGGCCAGCTCAGCGCGAGCGGCCTCCAGCGCCTCGGCGTCACGCGCGTCAATCAGCAGCGTCCAGCCGTCGCGAGCCAGCTGGCGCGCCAGGGCAAGCCCCAGCCCACGCGAGGCCCCAGTGATGAGAATCGTGCGAGTGGATGTTGCGTTCATCATGTATCTCCTGTCCAGATAGCACCGGACGTAGCAATTTCCAATCCGTCACCAGACATTGTATGCGCGCATGCTATTGGGCGCCACGCACAATAGGCCAGGCGCGACCTGTACTCACGGCCAGGCACGCGTCCCTGCAATTCGTGCAAGGACCGCCACATTGGTTGTACAACAAGAGAGGGCCGTGATGGGCCTCATGGAATCGCTAGCCGGGTTATAACGCAAGGAGAAATCGCATGAGTCAGCAGAAGGTTGCCATCGTGACAGGCGGCTCGCTGGGCATTGGCGCGGCGGTCGTGCGTCGGTTGGCGCGCGATGGCTACGCCGTCACCCTCGACTACCATACCCATAGCGACGCCGCCAACACCATCGCGCAGGAGATCACCAGTCGGGGCGGTCAGGCGCTGGTGGTCCAGGCGGATGTCTCGTGCGTGGCCGATATCGCCAACCTGGTGGCTCAGACCGTCGCCCGCTTCGGGCGGCTCGATCTATTGGTGAACAACGCGGGCATCGAGCAGCGGATGGCCTTCCTGGAGACCACCGAATCCGCCTTCGACCAGCAGATCGCTGTGGACCTCAAGGGGCCGTACTTCGCGGCGCAGGCGGCGGCGCGCCAGATGGTAGCGCAGGGCGGTGGCGGCTGTATCATCAATGTCAGCTCGGTGCACGAGGACTTACCGATGGTCGGCAATGCCGTCTATTGCGCGGCCAAAGGCGGGTTGCGGATGCTCACGCGCACGCTGACGAACGAACTTTCATCCCACGGCATCCGCATCGTCAACATTGGCCCCGGAGCGGTAGCCACGCCGATCAACGCGGCGACGCTGGC
Organism: Ktedonobacterales bacterium; assembly: GCA_036557205.1. Lineage (GTDB taxonomy): Bacteria > Chloroflexota > Ktedonobacteria > Ktedonobacterales > JADMIN01 > DAHUXT01. The sequence goes on from DATBIB010000011.1 coordinate 74,448, forward strand.
CGATCCGGCGAAGGTGCAGGCGCTGCTGGCCGAGATTCCGCTTGACCGCATCGGCCAGCCCGACGATATCGCCAACGCTGTCGCCTGGCTCGCCTCCGACCAGGCGAGCTACATCACCGGCACCACCCTCTTCGTCGACGGCGGCCTGATGGTCTACGCGGGCAGTTTGTAAGAGTCTTTCGGTCGGCGGCGCCCTCCAGCCAAGAGAAGGGCACGGCGGTGGAATGCCGCAAGTGGCCGGGACTGGCTCATATGGACGGATTTGGCATACCCAGGCGACCTCATTTCTTCAAGATAGCCAGGTTTTCGTTCAAGGCAGCCATTCGCAGAAGTTGGCGCCCTTGAGCGAGGTTGGCCTCCTTGAGCCGGTCAGATGTGCTGGAAGTGTCACTTGTAACCATTCAGGCGGACTTGGGGTGTACTAAGAATACCTACCAACACTGTCGGCGAGCAAGCGTTGGTTAGCAGATCAGCGCGCATCATTCGCCGCGCGGCGCTAGATAGCTTACCGGTGCAGTCAGACGAGGCTCTTCTCCCACTGGTGGTGCAGTATGTGGTTATGGTAACGTGTGGTTGTTTGTTGTGGGGCACGAAGTGCAGATGTCTCATGGGTGATAAGGGGCCAACAATGGATCCAATTCGACGTCGCTCACCACTTGGAGAGTTTCCGAATGCGCCCGTGCATAACCCGCAAGAGGAGGCACGCAACGAGTTCCTTGAGAAGGAAGCGCGTGCGGCACGCCAGGCGTCTGGGTACAAGGTACGATGGCGTATTGCGTGGTCGCAAGTGGTCGGCCTGCTGGTCGCGGCGGCTGTCATAGGAGTTCTTTTGCTGTTGCTGGCGCACGCGCTCAGATAAACGATCGTGCCATGATCATCCGTACATTGCTGGCCAGGAATGCGACTATCGGCACTGGTCATACATGTTATTGGGTGAATTGACATCAACAGTGGTAACCGATTCGCCAAAGCAGGGATAGAGCGGCAGGCAGGTGAAGAGGGATTCAAGTGCCGCTAGCGGTTTCACCCATTGTTTGCTCAACGAGGAAAGATAGCCTCCAGTGCGGACGGCGCGGGACGTACGGATTTCGCGGCGAATGGTCCAGCGGACGCATGAGTAACTGAAGATTGTCCACGCTCATATTGGGCAGTGAGAAGCCGTCTACCGGCAATTGGAGTCCGAATTCCGGTTCTGACGCTATGGGTCAAGAGCGCCACATCGTTCAAGGAGGCCAACCTGAGAGAGTGGCCCCCTTGAGTGACGTTGGCCTCCTTGAACATCCTGGGCAACTGGTTAACACGAAGCGAACGTAGGTTGCTATCTGGCGACGGGCGACCGCACGTGTACAACTCGCTATGACATGCCTGCAGGAAGCGCATACAAAAAACCCCCTCTCGCATAGGAGAGGGGGTTGGGGGTGAGGTTCGTCTACGCGGTCTGGAACTTCAGAACGACGCGGCCCAGCCGAATCTCGTCGCCGTTGTTGATTGGCGTCGGCGTCTTGGGCGCCAGCTTCTGCTTGTTCACGAAGGTGAAGTTGGTGCTGTTCTCATCCTCGACCATATACTGGCTGCCCTGCAAGAAAATCTTGGCGTGCAGCCGCGAGACTCCGCCCTCCTCGCCGCCGTGGGGCGTCAGGTCAACATCAGGATAGATGTTGCTGATCGGGTCTTCGCGTCCGATCAGAATCTCGCTCTTGCCCGCGAGGTCGAAGCTCTGCCCGTCCGACTCGACGACGAGCTTGGGCGCGGTAGCGGGCGCGGCGGGTGGCGCCGAGACGGCTGTGGCGGCGGGAGCCGCGACGGGCGCGGGAGCCGCCGAGCTATCGGCAGACTGGGGGTCCAGCCGCTCGCCACATTCATCGCAGAAAAGGGATCCATCCGGGTTGTCGTGTCCCTGTGAGCAACGAACGGTCATTATAACTCTCCTCTTGATCTAGTCCGTGTCTGCGCGCATGCGACCTCTCCGGTCAGCATACCACATGCCCCAACGCACGAGCAGCCTGCGTCCGGCGGCATGCCCCAACGGGTTAGTCCAGCATCTGCGTCAGCTTGCGCGTCTTGTTGCCGATGTTCTTGACTTCCTCTTTCGAGACCGGGCCACCCGCGGCAAGCTGATCAAGCGCGCGCTGCGTCTCGGGATCGAGCATGCGGGTGACACTGGGATTCAGTCGGGTCGTGACCTTGCCCGTCTTCTTGTACTCGTCCAGCACCTTCGTCACCAGCCGGTGCGCGTTCGACTTCTCAGCATAGTTCATCACGACCGGATTGGCCTCTTCCGGCGGCACGGGATCGTTCGTGAAGGTCACGACCGCATCGGCGCGCACCTTCTCCGTCCCACCTCCGGGTACGTCGTACGAAAGCTCCGCCTGCGCGATGCGGAAGGTGCCAACGGGCCGGTTCTCAACCAGCAACTCGAAAAGCACCGCCTGCGGAGCCGTCCGCTCGATATCGCCGACGGCGATGACCGCCTCGCGGTCCGACAGGCGCTCCTGGCTCAGCTCCGAGATCAACGGCAGCACTTTCACCGCGCGCTTGGGCGAGACGCCGGACGAGAGGCGCAGCGTCACCTGGGCGTTGCGTACGGAGACTGCCGCGGCGTTCGCCAGCTGCTGCTCGAAGATGGCCAGCGCGTCATCGGGGCGGCGGATGAATTCGGCAGGCATGCCGCTGCTACGTTGGCCGATATTATCCAGCAGGTCTTCGTCCCAGTCGGCGCCGATGCCCAGCGGGTAGATGCCCACACCTGCCGCGCCCGCGTCGTCGGCGATACGGCGGCAGCGATCGGTGTCGCCATAGGTGACGCCGTCGGTCAGCAGGATCATCCGGTTGACAGTCTGCGGCGAGGCGAACTTCTTCAGCTCCATCAGGCCGATGTTCATGCCGAGCGACATGGCCGTGCCGCCGCCATCGCGGATGCCCTCGATCATGCCCTTGATGTGCTCTTTATCACTCGCGGGCTGCGCTGGCACCACCACATGCACGTTGTCGTCGAAGATCACCACCGAGACGATATCGGTGGGCAGCATATGGTCCACCACCAGCTTCACCGCGTCTTTGACCGCCCGCAGCTTCGCGCCCTTCATCGAGCCGGAGTGGTCCAGCACGAGCGCGAAGTTGAGCGGCATGCGCGTCTGCATAGCCGTCGCGGCCGGTCGCGCCTCCACCAGCACATAGGCAAGCTGGCTGCCGCCGGTCACGGTCATGCGCTCGCGTCCTACCTGACAGTCCAGAGTTACTTCGCCGGCCATCTTCTCTCGCCGTTCCCTTTCCTCACGCCGCCATCGCACTCGCCACCGTGCGGCGTTGCCATGCGCGAGCACATATCTCCCAATTTGACGCTTCGCTTTTACCCGCACAACTGCGTACCGATAACGTGTACGCAAGGCTCCATGCAAGGGTTGCGGACAGCCCTGGCTGGCGTGAAGTGATATGGCTCATGCGCTCACGTCGAGCAGGACGACGCTGATGTTGTCTTCACCGCCATTCTCGTTCGCCGCGTGCACGATACGCTCGCATGCCTCAGCCGTGCTGACGGTTTCGCGCAGAATGCGTGCCAATTCGTCGTCGCGCACCATCTCCCAGACGCCATCCGAGCAGAGCAGGATGCGCATGCCTGGTCGCAGGTCCTGCGGGAAGATATCGGCATCCAGCCGTGGGTCAGCGCCAAGGCTCTTCAATATCTGGTTGCGTTGCGGGTGCTCGTAGCGCTCTTCGGGCGGAATCATGCCCGCGTCGATCAGCTGCTCGACCAGTGAGTGGTCCTTCGTCACGCGCCGCAGCCCGTGATCGTCGTAGACGTAGCCGCGGCTGTCGCCCATATTCGCGATCCAGGCGCTATCGCCCGCGATGAGCGCCGCGACGAGCGTGGACCCCATATCGGCCTGCCGCGCGTCATTGGCGGCGCAGAGCGCGACGTTGGCGGCACGGGCGGCCTCCCGCAGCAGCTTCTCGCCGTCGAATGCGGGCGCATCGGCGTCGTCCTTCGCTTCACTCTGCTCGTCGGTGGTCGCTGCTGGCATGAGGGCAGGTACGAGCACTTCCAGCATCGTCTGCACGACGAGTTTGCTGGCATCCTGCCCGCTATCGTGTCCTCCCAGGCCGTCGGCGACGATCCCCAGCGCGCGCGGGTCGTGCCGCGAGTTATAGACCGCGTCGAAGACGAGCAGCGCGGTGCTATCCTCATTCGCCTCGCCCTGGCGTGTCTGCCCATGATCGGCGGTCACATACGCGCTCACGCGCACGCCGCTGGGAAAATGGATGGCGCTCATTGGCTTGGGCGCCACCTCATACGTGCGCAGCCCCTGGGTGAAGACGCGCGTCCCCGCGTCCATCTCGCCATCCGCTGCATCCGCTGCGTCGCCTACTCCGGCTTCGCTGGTGAGCCGCTCGACGAGCACGAACTCACGCGAGAGCATATCGGCGCCACACTGATCGCAGTAGGGATCGAGCGCGGTCGCGTTATCATGCTTCGCGCCACACGACCAGCACTCCTCATACGCCTGGAGGTCACGCGCGCGATAGACATTCTCCGGCCCGTGCTCGCCCTGTGACGACCGCACCAGCTCTTCGACGCGGTAGCGCCCCCCGACAATGATGGTGGGAGGCAGCGGCCACGGCAGGCCATCGGTGGGCGTGGGCAACGCTGGCTGCGCCGGATGCTCTGGCGTCTCATCCAGGTCATAGGGTGGCAGCGGCTCGTTGAGCGGCTCGGCCAGTGGCGCCCCCGCCAGCGACGAGATGGGCGCCACTGGCGGCATCTGTGGCAGCGCGGGATGCTCCTGTGTGGGCATGTCGGCGACCGAGAGCGGCGTGGACGTCTCGGGCAATGTCGCCTCGCCGTCATCTTCCAGCGCAGGCTCACCCACAGGAGCAACATCCGCGACTGCTGGCTCCAGCTCCGATTCCTGCTCTGACTCCGAGGCTGCCTCTGGGGGTTCGGCGACGGCTGTGGCCACTTCCGCGCTGGATGGCTCTATCTGTGCGGCTGGCTCAGACTGCCTCTCGGCGTGCTCGTCCGCGCCGTTGTCCACATCCTCGGCTTCATCGTCATCGTCGCGGTGGCGCGGCACCCGTGGCGGACGCTTCTGCTTGCCGACGCCGTCAACGGCCTGGCCGTCGGTCTCGGCGTCAACGGTCGTGGGCGGCTGTTCGGCGCCACAGACATTGCAAAAGCGCGCCTGTGGACGCAACGTCGCGCCGCACTGTATGCACACCATGAGAAACGCTCCTCGCTATCGCACTACATATGATCGAGCATCTCGCGGGCCTCGCGGCTGGAAGGATCGATACTTAGCGCCTTCCGCAACGCATCGCGCGCCTTATTGCGCTTGCCAGTAGCTGAAAGCGCCACCCCCAGCGCGGTCAATGCCTCCACCGATTGTGGCGCGAGGCGCGTCGCCTGCTCCAGTTCGCGCACCGCCTCGGCGGGCTTATGCGTTGCCAGTAGCGCGCGCCCCAGCTCCAGGTGCGCGGTCACGTCGTTCGGCGCGACGGCGGTTGCCTGGCGGAACGACGCGATGGCCTCTGGCCACTCCTTGCGCGCCTCGTGCAGCTGCCCCATGCCGATGAGCGCCGGAACCCAGTTCTGCTGGACTTCTAGCGCGGCGGCCAGCTCGCCCTCGGCCTGCGAAAACATGCCCTGTTGCAGCAAGATCAGCCCCAGTTGACTGGGGATATCAGCATTATGCGGATCGAGCACACGCGCCTTCGTCAGAGCAATCTGCGCGGCGGTGAGGTCGCCCGCATCGCGCCACGACATCCCTTCCAGCGTCAGCGCCTCGGCCGTCGGTTGCAGGCGGGCAGCCTGCTCGAAGGCGCGCGCCGCCTCGAGATGCCGGTTGAGCGAGCGCCGGGCGCGTCCCAGCAATAGGTAGAGATCATATGTTCCGCGCCCCTGAGCGATGGCCTCCTCCGCCTGGCGGATCGCCTGCTGGAAGCGTCCGGCGCCGAACGATTCGGTGGCGCGCTGGGCGTGTAGCTCGGCGGTGCTGGCGGGAACAATCGTCGTGACTGGCGCGGCGGCGGGCTTACCAGCGCGGCTGCGCGGCGCGATGCCCGGACGCAGTGGCGCGCCGTCATGCGCGCAGAACTTCGCGTTCGAGCGGTTCACGAACCCGCAGCGCGGGCAGATCAGCCCGCCAACCCGCACACCAGCGCTTGCAGCTGGACGAGATGCAGTCGCAGGCGCGACGGCTGGTTGCGCGGCGACCGACGATGCCCGCGCGGATGGAGATGCGGGCGCGCTGGCCGAATAACTCGGAGCGGCAGATCTCGGCAGCGATGGCGCGGAGGCCGTTGAGCCGGGCAGCGCCACGCGCGTTCGGCTGGCCTGGGCCGCGGGCGGCAGCGCCAGCATCGCCTGACGCATGGCCTGCCGCATCGCCTCCGCGTCGGGGAAGCGGCGCGCGGGGTCAAGCTCCATCGCGCGGATAATCAGGCGCTCGGTGGCCTCGCTCACATTCGGCGCCTGACGGCGCAGCGACCCGGGGCGCGGTGTCTCCATTGGGGCTGGCTCGACGTTCGTCAGCAGGTGATACATCGTCGCGCCCAGGCTGTAGATATCGGAGCGCGCGTCGGTCTGGCCGTGGCCATGATGCTCCGGCGAGGCGTAGATGGCGGTGCCGAGGTTTTCGGTGTTGCTCTGCTTGCCCGCCTTATAGGTGCGCGCGATGCCGAAGTCGATCAGGAAGACGTCGCCACCGGGCGTGACCATGATGTTGCCGGGCTTGAGGTCGCGCACGATGATCGGCGGATGTTGCGCGTGCAGGTAGCTCAGCACATCGCAGACATCGCACATCCACGAGAGCACGTCATATTCCGGCAGTGGGCTGTGCCGCTGCGTCTGGAGGTCTTCGAGCGTGACGCCAGCGATCAGCTCCATCAGGAAGTAGTGCTGGCCGCGTTCGAGGAAATGCCCTTCGAAGGAGGGTATGCGCGGGTGGTGCAACCGGCGCAGCAGCGCGATCTCGTCGTCGAAGCGCTTGACGGCGGCGGCGCGCTCGTCCGGCGGCAGCGTGGCGTCATCGAGCAGCTCTTTGAGCGCAAGGAGTCTACCCGGTTGGGTGACATCCTCCACTTTGTAGACGCTCCCCATCCCGCCTTCACCCAGACGAGCAAGCAGCCGGTAGCGCCCAGCCAGAACGGTCCCAGACGCGAGGGGCATGGCGATGGCTCCTACCCAGCGACCCCGCGGACAAGCACAGCGGAAATATTGTCTTCGCCGCCGTTTTCGTTCGCGCGCTGAATCAGGAGGTTAACCGTCTCGTTGAGATCATCAACCTCGGTGAGAATATTGGTCAGTTGTGGATCGCGCACCATCTCCCATAGGCCGTCACTGCACAATAGCAGAGCATCGCCTGGCTGGAGCCGTTCCGTGAAGATATCGACATCGACCTCCGCACGGCCCGCGCCCAGCGAACGGTAAATCAGATTGCGGCTGGGGTGATCGTAGACATCATCCCGGTCAATCTGGCCCGCCTGCACCAGCCGCTCGACCAGCGAATGGTCGGAGGTGATGCGGGTGAGCTTGCCGTCGCGCAGCAGGTAGGTGCGGCTGTCGCCCACGTTCGCGATGAACGCCTGGCCCTCGACGACCAGCGCGGCGGTGATGGTGGACCCGAGGCCGCGCGCCTCTTTGTGTTCGTCGCCGTACTCGACGATCTTCTCGCTGCTCTGCTCGATGGCGTTGCGCAACAGGTCGGAGTAATGTTCGAGCGCCATGGATTCAGTCAGCGCCTTGGTCGGCTGGGCCGCGGGCATAGTCACGGTCTCCGCCTCGCTGGCCTCTGTAGTCTCGCTGGCCGCTTTGCTCTCACCCTCGCCGCCCTCCACCGCCGGGAGCTTGCGGGTCACTCTCGCCCCTTTGTCGCGCCCGCGCGCCCGGTTGAGCGGCATTGTCGGCTGTGAGCTGGTTGGGCCCAACACCGACTTGAGCATGTCGCTCACGGTCTCGACGGCGATTTTGCTGGCAACCTCGCCAGCGTGGTATCCGCCCATGCCATCGGCGACGATGAAGAGGCCAGACGCATGCCGATCATCCTCGATGATTTGCGAATACAGATTGTCTTCATTCTGCTCGCGCTGCTTGCCGACATCCGTCTTGGAAGCGGCGATGAGACGCAGGGCCATGCGGACCCCCTCCCAGCCGATTTAGGGAAACAGTATTCAGGTATCTATCCCGGAAAGGATAACACATTCCGAGCCGGTAACGCTTGCTCTCGGGCCGTTGCGGGCCACTATAGCATGCGCATCCGGCTGATGCAATGCAGTACGACCACGCTGGATAGTCTGCCGTATCTACGAGGAAGGAAGGACTGTGTTGCGCACTCTGTGCCGCCCCTCCCCTGACCCCTCCCCCATGGGGAGTGGGGGACTCGATGTAATCCAGTGGTGAACCCGTTCGGCGCGTCTCTTGTTCCCCCTCTCCCGGCGTTAGCTGGGGGAGGGTGGCCGAGCGGTAGCGAGGCCGGGAGGGGGATTGCTCCCCGACAGGTACGACAAGAGGCAGACACACGCGCAGTGCATCTGCCTCTTGAGAATATCGAGCCAGGCGTCCAGCGCCGAATCGAACTGATCAGGCGGTGGCCGCTGCCTCCGCGGTCGGCTCCTCTGCGGCAACCGGATAGACGCTTACGCGCTTCTTGGTCCGGCTCTCCCACTCGAACTTCACCGTGCCGTCAACCTTGGCGAACAGCGTGAAATCGCGGCCCAGGCCGACGTTACGGCCGGGGTTGAAGCGCGTGCCCATCTGGCGCACGAGCACCGAGCCAGAATGCACGAACTGACCATCGAAACGCTTCACGCCGAGCATCTTCGGTTTGCTGTCGCGGCCGTTACGCGAGCTGCCAACACCCTTTTTATGAGCCATGTCGTTCTATCCCGTTCTTCACCAGCGCTTCATCATGGAAGCGCCCTTACCTCTACGCCTCTGGCGCGATCTCTTCGGCCCCAGTCACGCCCAGCGCCTCGTACGCGCTCAACAGGCGGGCCTCATAGCGCTTCGCCTGGCGGCTTGCCGACGCTTCGTAGCGCTCGCGGTCCTCTTCGGAGACCAGACTCTTGCCATCCGCCTGAATGTCGGTCACCAGCAGATACATGTAGTCCTGGCGGTGGCCCTGCGTCCGGCGATAGCGCTTCTTGGACTTATACTTGAAGACGATGATCTTCTCGCCCCGCCCCTCGCGGATGACTGTGGTCATCACGCGCGCGTTTGCAACAGTGGGCGAGCCAACGAGCGTCTTGTCGTCGGTAGAGACGAGCAGCACGCGCTCCAGCGCCACCTCACTGCCTGGCTCGGCGGGCAACAGCTCCACCTCAACCGTCTGGCCAGGGGTGACGCGATACTGCTTGCCCCCTGTCTCGATCACTGCATACATGGTCTGGGTCTCTCCTGCATTCCTGCGGTATCCGCAAATCTCCGTATCGGTCTTATAGATGCGTCCCCCGCATCTGCTCCTCTTGTTAAGAACGAAGAAGACCACATGCGCGGCGCGCAGTGGTACCCCGGAGCGGTCTTGTTTTGCGGGATCACGCACGAGTAGGTGTACTCGCGTACAGCCTATAGAGTGTATCACTGGCCCCCATACCTGTCAAGCAACAGGCAGGATGGCACACCCCGCGCCATCGCTGAGAATTCGCTGAGTTTCCTTGCTTGCGCGAGCGATCAGCCGGTATAGTGTGGCATGTCGCCGTGGAGCGGATTATCGCGCCGAGGAGGGATAGCGCATGTGGCTGCTGAGGCGGGTCGGGGGAATATTGCTGGTGTTGCTGGCTTTGACGATGGCGCTGGGCATGGCGGGTTGCCGTCTGACGCAACACGCGCCCGCCACACCACCCTCGGCGGCGATGACGGCGACAACCACAGCGACCTATGGCGACCATACCGGCTCAATGGAGATCGGCGGCCTGACCCGCACCTGGCTACTGCACGTGCCGAATAAATATAACAGCCTGAACCCCGCACCGCTGCTTCTGGCGCTGCATGGACGGCTGGGCGATGGCAAAGGCATGGCCTCGCTGACCCATCTGAGCCAGGTCTCCGACCAGTATGGCTTCATTGTGGTCTACCCCGACGGCTATCAGCGCGGCTGGGCCGATGGCCGCGGCGCGACGGCTGCTGACCAGGCGGGTGTGGACGACGTGGCGTTCCTTTCGGCGCTGATCGCGACGCTCTCCGGCACGTATGCCATCGACGCCCGGCGCGTCTACGTGACGGGTATCTCCAATGGCGGGTTCATGGCCCAGCGCCTCGGCTGCGACCTCTCGGACAAGATTGCCGCCATCGCCGTGGACGCCGCGACCTTCCCCGTCGCGCTCGCCGACCGCTGCGCGCCGTCGCATCCGATGCCTATGCTGCTCTTCAATGGTACCGCTGATCCGCTCGTGCCGTACCAGGGCGGCGTAGTAGCAGGGGATCGCGGCGAGGTGATTTCAGCCCCACAGACCGCCGCGCGCTGGGCAGCGCTCGCCGGATGCGCGCCGACAACGACCACTGCGACAGTTCCGACGCTGGTCAGCGATGGCACGACGGTCAGCGACGTTACATATAGCGGCTGTCGAGGCAATGCGCTGGTGCGCTTCTACACGATTGACGGCGGCGGTCATACGTGGCCCGGCGGCACGCAATACCTGCCGGCCTCTATCGTCGGCAAGACGACGCGCAACCTCGACGCCAGCCAGACGCTCTGGGCGTTCGTCTCACAGTTCACGCTGGCGAGTTAGCGGCGGCCCCCTCCCCTGACCCCTCCCCCATAGGGAGAGGGGCGCCAGAGGCAGCCTGAACACTCGTCCAGGTCTGGCTAGCCCGCGCAGGCGGGCTTTGTGGTTGCGCTTGCGCAACCCGTAGGCGCGGCTTCAGCCGCCAGCGCTATCACGGCGCCCAGGAGACCTGGTAGCGCAGGAGCGCGCCGACGCCGCCCGCGTCGATCAGCGACTCGTGTCCCTGAACCGTCTCAACATCAGCGCCCGTCTGGGTCGCCAGATGAACCAGCTCGTTGCGCTCCTGCGCATCCAGTGGTGTCTCTTCCGCCAGCACCAGCGTGTCCGCCTGGCCATGCGTCAGCGCGTCCTTCGTCTCCTGTGGGCCGACGACGCCGAGCCCCTGCCGCTGCACCTCCTCGATGAGCCGGTCGGCAACGCCGTGCGACTCGTCTTCCTCGATCTGCGCCAGCAGCGGGGTGATCTCACTATGCACCTCATCACGTGGGGCGCGAATATCCAGGCTCAAGACCTGCTCGGAGATGAGCGGCTCCAGCTGAGGCGAGAGCGCCTGGTGCAGCAGCGGGATGGCGACCGCATCGCCCGCCAGGATGATGCGTGTAGCCCCCTCATGCGCCACCAGCTCCTCGATGGCCGCAGCCATATCACGCGCGAAGTCAATACGGCGATTCTGCACCCGCCGCTGGTAGTTCTTGTGGTTGAGTCCGCCGGTGTTGCGCTGGCGAGAGTAGAACTTGTCGTCTGTTGGGCCGGATACTTCGTGGAGAAAGCCGCGGCGAGTCACAAACAGGCGCGCGGTGTTCGTATCCACGAGGGCGACCACACTGGTCTCGTGCTCATCGATCAGCCGCGCAAGCTGGAAGAGATCGGGTAGCGGCTCAAGCGCGACAAGGTCGTCGAACGGGACGCCGGTCTCCAGCGTCTTGAAAAGTTGCTGGCGGTTGCAGGCAAAGATAGCCACCCCTTGCAGGTATGGCTCGGCGTGTTCGTCGAAAAAGCGCTGGACGCGCGCCGCATCGGCCCGAAAGTCGTCCAGAGCTGGCCCGCGCGGCAGGAGCGTCTTTTCGATGGTGCGCAACCGGTCTTTCAGGATGACCTGGGCCGGGCGCGCACCAGGGCTTTCCCCCGTCGCATGGGGACGCATATCCAGATAGACGCTCAACACCAGCGCATCGCCGGGATCGAAGCTGGCCATTTTCTCAAGCAGTTCTTGTGCCGTCTGCATACCCGCGAATCCTCCCTCACCGACACCTTCACCGACACCTTCACCGACACCTTCGAGGCACTCTGGCGCGCGAACATTTCGCCGCGGCGTCTGCTCTCAACCAGCACATTCGATGCCAGCAAACCCGCTGCCCGTCAGGTTTCGCGCCCTACTCATGGCTATCGCTGACAGGCCCGTAGACACTTGCGCTCACCTGGACGTATCCGACTGTCACCGCCAGCCGCAGCGATGCGGAATTATAGGCGAACGCGCTGTAGATCGGCGTCAGCCTTTCCTGTTGGATTGCGCGAGTCCATGCGTGCGTGGCCGCTGTGGCATAGCCCTGCCGACGCGCCTCGGTGACGGTGTTGATGCCCAGTTCGCACGCCGCGACTGTCCGACGCGAGCTGTGAGCCACGCTGACCAGCCGATCATCGACAAACACGCCGATGCATGGCGCGCATGCTGGGTTGAGGTAGTAGGCGGCGCTGCCAGCCTCAAAGGCTTCCAGGAGCGCTGCATCGTCCGCGGTGAGGAAGCGGACGCTGTGCCGGACTGCTATATTCTGCGTATCGGGGAACCGCAAGACGACTTCGCGGCGCATACCAATGGCGGCATCGAAGACCGCACCGGCGCTATGCGCCCGTTGCAGCAGATCGGCCTGCTCGTCGGGTGCGACACCGGGACGCCAGATCGTAACCTGTTGCCCATCTGCCAGGTCTGCCTGATAGAGCGACCACGGCGGCAGTGGCGTGGTGGCGGTCAGTTCAACGCTTGCGCCATCGAGCGGCGGGATACTGATTTCCCAGACGGCCTCGATGTGGAGGCGAAGCAGTTCGCGGTCGGTCATGGTAAGATGTTCTCCCTGGTCTGTAACGGTTCAGGCGTAAAGCAGGTTGATACAATCGAAGTCATATTCATACTATGCCTGACGTTATCCGGCCGAAGGGATTTCCAGAATATGTTGTTCATCAAGGGCGGCCTGACCGCTCGTTCACGCGGTGCTGGCGGCTCCGACAATCCGCTGCGACTTATCGCTGGCCTCTCGGGGTCTATGCCACCATGGAGCATGCTCGTCTTCGGGATGATCACCGTCCAGTTGGGCGCGGCGCTGGCGATAGACCTGTTTAGCTCGCTGGGGCCAGCAGGTGTCGTCTTCCTGCGTGTCGGGTTCGCTGCGCTGACGTTGCTGGCGCTCTGGCGTCCCTGGCGGCGCACCAGCGTCCTCGCGGGCGCGCGGCGGGCAGACTACGTTGCGGTGGCGCTCTTCGGATTCATCCTTGCGCTGATGAACTTCACCTTTTATTCCTCGCTCGACCGCATCCCGCTAGGCATCGCCGTGACCGTCGAATTCGTCGGGCCGCTGAGCGTCGCCGTTGTCGGCTCACGCCGCGCGCTCGATGTGCTCTGGGCAGTGCTGGCGCTCGGCGGCATCCTGCTGCTGGCGCCGCTCGGCGTGCTGGGTGCTGTCCCCATCGACCCGCTGGGACTGCTGCTGGCGCTTGGGGCGGGCGCGTGCTGGGCCGTCTATATCCTCCTGACCGCGCGGGTCGGGCGGGCATTTCCCGGCGGGACCGGCCTCTCGCTCGCTATGACCGTTGGCGCGGTGGCGCTGCTGCCCGTGGGCATCGCTGGCGCGGGGAACGCGCTGCTCGATCCGCGACTGTTGCTACTGGGGGCAGGCGTCGCGCTGCTCTCCTCGGTCGTCCCCTACTCGCTGGAGATGGCCGCGTTGCGCCGCATATCGCCCAGCGCCTTCGGTGTCTTCATGAGCCTCGAACCCGCCATCGCCGCGCTGGTAGGCTGGCTGGTGCTGCGCGAAGCCCTCGAATTGCGCGCCATCATTGCGCTCGTGCTCGTCACCACCGCCGCCATCGGCGCCACCCGCACGGGCAAGCGCGCGGGCTGATCCAACGTTGCATTGAGCAATCGCTATCTCTTCCCCAGATACGCACGCACCATGTATAATGGCGGCAAGCATGTCAGCTTGCTCATTTTACATGTATAAAGCGTACGCGGTATGGAGAGGTACAGCCATGGCAGAAGCGGTCTCAACATTCATCAGTTATTCCCGCACCGATACGGACTTTGTAGACCGCCTCGAAGCGGACCTGCGAGCGCGCGGCTTCAAGACGTGGGTGGACAGAAGGAAGCTGGAAGGCACGCGCGAATGGCAGCCACAGATTGACTACGCCATCAACGAATACCCAATGATGATTGTTGTCCTGTCGCCTGATGCCATCGCATCGCCGTATGTGCGTCATGAGTACGAGCATGCGTATCAGTTGGGCAAGCGCATCGTGACGCTGCTCCAAAGGCCGAATCTACCGACCATACCTCCTGAGTTGTCGAAGATACAATGGATAGACTTTGTAGATAAACCTTACGAGACGTCTCTGGTCGAGTTGATTGACGGCTGCCAGGATCCCTCGTTCGACCAGGCTTCTGACCCAAGGACTCTCTACAACCAGGCCCACGATCTGGAGTCCACAGACCCTGAGCGCGCAACAGTCCTCTATCAACGCCTTATCAATCGAGCTCCCACTTACGCTGGCGGGCGGGCGCAGGTTGATCTTGATCGGCTGAACCAGCAACTCTACCCGCAACGCGCGCGGCGGCTGCGCGAACAGGCCGAAGCGGCGCACAAAGAAGGCCAGTATGGCGCTGAGGCTGGCGCATTGGAGGCATTGGTTGCTCTCGGCGATCACGACCATGCGACATTTGCTTGGGCGAAGGAATATCTGGTTGTCGCACAGCAGAATAGTAAGTGGCTCGATACTTATGAAAACGTAAAGCACTTTGTCGCGAAAGGTGATGTAGAAAGCGGTCGCGACCTCCTAACATACCTCTGGCAGATCGAAAATGCGCCCTTCTTCCGAGACCCTGCAGAAATTGCGGCGAGCCTGGGTCTAAAGGTACCGATAACATATGAGCAGTGGAAGGAGGAGCGGCAAGTGGGTGAGGAGAGGACGAAACAGCAAAAAGTTGCCGCTGCTGAACGCGATAGGCTTATCATGCAGGCAGAATCGAACGCTAATAGAGTGGCCAGTGAAGAGATGGCTAAGTGGCAAACGGCATGTATTATAGTGCGCGGAGATCTTAGAAAGGTCACCTCTCAAGAAGTAGCTCAACTGCGTGAATGGAATACTGCCGCGAGTATCGAAGCTGGTTCGTTAGTCAAACACTGGCAGGAGCAGTCTTCAATTGAGCAGAAAGTAGCCAAGTCACACACGGGCATAATACAATCACTTGCGCGCTTCGCGACTGCGTCAATATTCAAATGGATTGCTATTCTAAGTATTGTAATCGCCGTAATACTTGTGGTGATTTCCCTTGGGGATGTCGCCAGTTTTCTGACTTCCCTCGTTATACTTGCCGTGGTGATCTTGGTTGTAATCTTCCTCTGGCGATTGGCTGCGCTGCAGAAGCGGGCTAATCAGAGCCAGGAATCACTGTCTGGGAATGAGATAGAAATAACTGCTCTGGCAAATCAGTGGGTACGACTTGCAGAGAAAGAACTTACACGCAGGCTATCTAGCATTCAGACTGAGCTACACGAGATCAGCGATGGAGCCCAGGCACAGTACCAGCGGCGCATGGACGAGATAGCCGACGATCACAAGCGCGAGTTGGCAGACATCGAGACGCGGTACGCGGGCGGTTGATGTTATCCGGGTGTTCGCTTGCGGCAGGCTGATGACTTGCGGCTAATCCTGGGTCCATCAACCCCTTCGACGGTCAATGAGTGCGTTAAGATCAGGATTAGCCGCGGCATTCATGGTGCGACGGCGGACCATTTCCACCTCCCCGCCCAGGACATCTAGCGACAGCAATAGCCATTTCCTCCTGAGAGACCACAAAAGCACTGGACAAAGCGTGATGTTCTAACTATAATTAGAACAAAAGTTCTATGCAGCCGCTGACAGTTGCCCGCAGGCTTACACACGAGTCGCCAGAGTCCGGCGAAACCGTGCAATCAACCGCAGCAACGGCCAGCGACCGCCAGAGAGGAGAAGAGCAAATGAGCTGGCATGCGCTACTCTACAGCCCCACCGACGACGCCAACATCTGGAGGCAGACGC
Organism: Ktedonobacterales bacterium; assembly: GCA_036557205.1. Taxonomy (GTDB): domain Bacteria; phylum Chloroflexota; class Ktedonobacteria; order Ktedonobacterales; family JADMIN01; genus DAHUXT01. The sequence continues at coordinate 90,453 of DATBIB010000011.1, forward strand.
ATCGCTCGCACCAGCTGACGAAGCCCGCGCGCTCGCTGGGGTCCGCCACCGCGGATGCCCGCTGGCGCTGGGCGTCGCCAGGGGCTGGCAATGTGACGCCGATTACCGCCGAGCGTTCCAGCGGCGACGAGTTCGTTGCGACACAGCTGGGCGTCGCGCGCGAACTACGCGCCGAGATGGCCGAGATGGCGCGCGTGATGGGTCGCAGCGAGGATGACATCTGGGCCGAGGCTGCCCGCGAGTGGCTGATGCGCCGCCTGCGCAACGACGGCCCACCGCCGACGACTCCCGCCGCCGCCCCTGTGCCGGGCGCGCGCCCGAGCCGTATGTGGAACGAGATCGACGAGCTACTGACCGAGCTACGTCACCTGCGCTACATCACCGCGCCCGCCACGCCCACAGCGCCCGCAGCCTGAGTTTGATGCGTTCGAGCAGATTTCCCGTACCCGTAGATGCAATCATCCGACTACACTGCATGGCAGGGAGCGCCATGTGAGCGCCATTGGTGAGGTAGCCAGAGGAAGACAGCATGCGAGGCGACGATGCCCAGGATCAGGATTTAGCAGACACACTGGCAGGGACAGCTGAGACAGCCCTGAGCGAGATCACGCCTGAACTGGCGGCGGCGTATCTCGACATGGTGAACGAGTTTGAGGCGGCGGGCGAGGGCTATGGCTGGAATGACATCGAACTGGCCCGCCGCGACTTCGCCGCCTTCGTGAACGACCTGCGCAACGAAGCGCTGGGCATCGGCCTGCCACCGGATATCGTGCCGCAGACGACCTATGTGTTGATTGATCGTGAAGGGCGCGCACTGGGTGAGATTCGCTTCCGCCCGCGCCTGACGCCGCCCTTCGAGCAGCACAATGGCCACATCGGCTACAACGTCCGCCCCAGCCAGCGCAGCAAGGGCTACGCGACGCGGATGCTGGCGCTGGTGATCGAGAAGGCGCGCGCCCTTGGCCTGGAGCGTGTGATGCTCCCAGTGAGGGACGATAATCTGGCGTCGAAGCGCGTCATCGAGAAAAACGGCGGCGTGATGGAGCGCACAGGCGTTGAGTTAGACTCCGGCGAGATTGTCTCGCTCTACTGGATCACGCTTTGAGGCAATTATTGTTGAGCGGGCGTGCCGGGCTTCTCCGCGACGACGAGATAGGCCTCCCAGAATGGCCCGCGCACGCACTGCGGTTTGCCCACCAGCCCGGCGGCGTCGAGGGGCAGCCGGGTCGTCTGTGCGGCGCCCGCACAGCCCCGCCCCGAGGATGGAGACGACGGCCCGTAGACCAGCCGCGCCAGCCCAACCAGCGGCAGCAGCACTACGCGCGTCGGCAGCAGGCCCGCGCCCATTACCACCACCAGCCGCCCGCCGGGACGCAGCACCCGCGCGACCTCCCGCAGCGAGGCTGGTTCATAGATGTAGTCGGTGGGGAAGGTGCTGACGACAGTATCGAAGCTCTCGCCGAGATACGGCAGATGCTGCACGTCGCCCTGCGAGATCGGCGCCTCGGGGAGGCCCTGGCGCTGCAGCTCGTCCCTGGCGGCGGCCACCATCTGCGGCGAGCGGTCCACCGCGGCGCAGGTGTAGCCCGCGCGCACCATATCAGCCAGCAGCTTGCCCGGCCCGCAGCCAATCTCCAGCACGCGCGCGCCACGGATGCGCGGTAGCGCCAGCCGCTGCCAGACCCGCCACTGCCCGGCGAATGGCACCGTGCTGGCGAACCAGTAGAGATAGCGGTTGCGATAGAGCAGGCCAAACATTTCGCGGAGGATGCGCATGCGCAGGCTGACACGCGGACTGTTCGTCGCCACAGCAGCCTCCCTCGTCGCTCGCATGAGCGATAGATGGCGATTGCGCCAACTGGCTGGCGGCTGAAGCCGCGCCTAAGCGTCTCACCTGACGGCTCGGCGGCAAAGGCCGCCTATGCGGCCTCTCCCCAGATAGACCTTCACTGATGCGCGTTCTGGAGCCTGCGCAAGCAGGCTTTGTGGCCAACGGCCCCTAGGCGCGGCTTCAGCCGCCAGCGCCTTGCAACAATCATATAAGGCAACAGCCCCGGAGCAAGCGCGACACTTACCCCAGGGCTGCCCGGACCGCGACTAGCTGGTGAGCGCCGCGGTCTCACTCGGGGTCAGAATCTCGTCCACAATGCCATACTTGAGGGCATCTTCGGCCTTCATGTAGAAGTTGCGGTCGGAGTCCTGCTTGATGCGATCCATTGACTGGCCGGTATGCTTGACCAGAATGCTGTAGAGCGCGTCACGCAGGCGGATAATCTCGCGCGCGGTAATCTCGATATCCGTCGCCTGACCCTCGGCGCCACCGAGCGGCTGGTGGATCAGGATGGTCGAGTTGGGCAGCGCGAACCGCTTACCCTTGGTGCCAGCGGCCAACAGCACCGCGCCCATGCTCATTGCCATCCCCATGCAAACCGTCGAGACATCGCACTTGAGGTGCTGGATGGTATCGTAGATTGCCAGCCCGGCGTAGATGCTGCCGCCAGGGCTGTTGATGTAAATGCTGATATCTTTGGTAGCGTCTTCGCTGGAGAGGAAGAGCAGCTGCGCCACCACCAGATTTGCTACGTGGTCGTCAATCGGCGTGCCGATAAAGATGATGCGTTCCTTCAGGAGGCGCGAGTAGATATCCATGCCTCGCTCACCGCGCGGTGTCTGCTCGATGACGTTAGGGACCAGCAGATCGTTTGGGGTGGCGAAGGGGCCTACACCTGCCTGCCAGCGGAGAGCGTAGGGATCAAATCGAGATGCCATGTGAAGCTCCCTGATACGAGCGACCGAGGTCGCCAGGTAGAGATCAGCGCAGAGCCGACCTCCATGGTAGCGCACCTTTGGTGCGAGCCGCCTGCCCGGTATGAGCCGTGCGATCCAGCGGCGCAGCCCTCTGAGCGCCAGCCATGATAGCACAGCATAGCACATCGCGCAGGCACTCTGCCACGAGGCGCGCCCTGGACTTATGTCGAGTAAATCGGCAAAAATCAGGCTGGACAAATCAACACAAATCAACTATAACGTAGCATAGGAGCCGTAGACGCACCGCATCTGCGCGAGATGCGCCGGGAGCGCCAACCATGTCGGGAGCGAGGTCGCTTCCGGCGTTCAGTAGTAGCCTGGCATTTCCAGTGGCTTTCCAGGAGCTAAAGGAGACAACGATGTCCTCTGTAACCACGTCCAACTCCAGCGCCGCGCCGAAGGGACTAGACGGCGTGGTGGTCGCCTCAACCGCCATCAGCCATGTCTTCGGCAACGAAGGGCGCCTCGTCTATCGCGGCTATGATATCGGTCAGCTCGCGGGCAAGGCCACCTTCGAAGAGGTCTGTTTCCTGCTCTGGAAAGGCCACCTACCGAATCAGGTTGAGCTGGATGCCCTGCGCGCGACGATGAGCGCCCAGCGCGCGCTGCCTGATGCCGTGCTGGCGACCATCAAGGCGATGCCCGCCTCCACCGATCCCATGGACGATCTCCGCACCGGCGCATCGGCGATTGGCGCCGCGCTGCCCATCAGCGGGACGGCGACCTTCGAGCAGGGACTGGCCCTCGCCGCGCGCTTCCCCACGATTGTCGCCGCCTTCGACCGGCTGCGCAAGGGCAAGGAGCCTATCGCGCCCCGCGCCAACCTGGGCCACGCCGCGAACTACCTCTATATGTTGACCGGCGAGATCCCGCCGGAGAATCACGTCAAGAGCCTCGACACGTATCTGGTGCTGCTGGCTGACCACGGCATGAACGCCTCGACCTTCACTGCGCGTGTCATCGCCTCGACTGAGTCGGATATCTGCTCGGCCATCGTCGGCGGCATCGGCGCGCTCAAGGGGCCGCTGCATGGTGGCGCGCCCGCGCTGGTGATGGATATGCTCGACGCGATTGGCACGGCGGACAACATCAAGCCGTGGATCGATCAGGCGCTCGACGGCCATCATAAGTTGATGGGCTTCGGCCACCGCGTCTATAAGACGACCGACCCGCGCGCCGAGATTCTGCGCGAGATGGCGCGCCAGTCCTCCACGCCAGAGTTCTTCGCGCTGGCCCATGGCACGGAGGAATATGCGCTCGCAGAATTGCACCGCCGCAAGTCGGACCAGAAGCTCTACACCAACGTCGAGTTCTACTCCGCCTCCGTGCTCAACTCGGTGGGGCTGGACCGCGATCTCTTCCCCTCCACCTTCGCCATCAGCCGCGTCGCCGGATGGACCGCGCACGTGCTGGAGCAGATGGTGGGCAATCGCCTGATCCGCCCGCAGTCGGAGTACGTCGGCCCCCATGGGCTGACCTTCGCGCCCGTGAGCGAGCGCCCATAGGTGTAGGGCGACCGCCCTCTCCCCCTAACCCCTCCCCCTAAAGAGGGAGGGGGAACCAGAATTAGACATGTCTCTTTGGCTCCCCTCCCCGCGTCGAGGAGGGGCTGGGGACGAGGTCAGCGACCTCACGCCATCAAAGGCAGGCGGATGGTGAACACGGTGCCAACGTTCGGCTGGCTCTGCACGCGAATCTCGCCGCCATGCGCGCGCACGATGGCGCGGGCAATCGCCAGCCCCAGGCCGGAGCCGCTCGACGCGACGGCGGGCGTATTCTGGTCGGGCGCGGGAGGGATGGTGGCGCCAAAGTCGGCGGATTGCTGCTGTGCCGCGCGAGCCGCGACTACCCGCCGCTGGCGTTCGGCGCGCTCGCCGCGATAGAAGCGGTCGAAGATATGTGTCAGGTCTTCCGGCGCGATGCCCCGCCCGTTGTCCTCGATGGCGATGAACGCCTCGTCCGTGTTACGCCACACCCGAACATGCACCCAGCCCTCCGGTGCGGGCCGTCCGTACTTGAGCGCGTTATCCAGCAGCGCCAGCAAGACCTGCTTGAGCCGGTCGTGGTCGCCGCGGACCATCAGCGCGCCATGCCCATCCGTCTGGAGTGTGACGGAACGCTCGCCCGCCAGAATGCGCGCCTGGTCCACCGCCTCGCCCGCCAGCGCGACAATATCGAGCGGCTCGCGCTGCACCGGACGACCAATATCCAGCCGCGCCAGCGTCAGCAGATCGTTGAGCAGCCGCGACATGCGGTCGGCCTCGTTGCGCGCCGCCTGGAGCGAAGAGCGCGCCGTCGCCGGATCGTCAATCGCGCCCATATTCATCAGGTCGAGGTAGCCGCGGATGGCAGTCAGGGGAGTGCGCAGCTCGTGGGAGGCGTCGGCGATGAACATGCGCATGCGCTCCTCGGACGCCTGCTGCGCGGTGAATGCCTGCTCGATGCGCTCGGCCATCTCGTCGAACGAGTTGGCGAGCTGGCCGATTTCGTCGGTGCGTTCGGGCATGCCGACGCGATAGCTCAGGTCGCCGCTGGCGATGCGCTTCGACGCGCGCGAGATCCGGGTGAGCGGTCGCAGCAGCCGCCCGATCAGCGGGCTGCCGATCAGAATGCCCACCAGCAACGCCGCGACGAACGTCCCCAGCAGCAGCAGCCGCACGATGCCGAGCACCGTGCGCGACCGGGGAAATGACGTGATGACCTCGACGATGCCGACATCCGTCCCGCGTGAATCTGAGCAGAACGACGTGGTAGGATAGCGCACCGCCAGCAGGTCAACGCCCAACTGGCCACTCGCAGCGGTATAGGCGACGTCGGCGAGATAGCCGGTGCCGGTGTTCTGCGCCGACCGGACGCGCGCGATCAGCTGGGCGCTGCGCAGGCGTGTCACGTTGGGGCCGAGGTCGCCCACACCGCTGCCATCCGATGAGGCGACCACGACACCGCGCTTGTCGAGCAGATAGACGTTTTCGATGCCGGGGAAACGCATCAGCGGAGTGGCTATCGCCTGCTGAAAGCCCTCCTGGTAGCTGACGGCATTGGCGCACTGGTCAGCGGGTTGCCCACGAACGAGCGTATCCCAGGCCTGCTGGCTCGTGCCGACGACGGCGCGCGCCTCAGTCTGGAACGCGGTCAATTCATTGGAATAGAGCACACGCCCGATGACCAGATTCAAGACCAGCCCCAGGCCGAGCAGAATCACGGCAAGCAGTCCGGCGTAAACGAGGATGAGCCGCCAGCGCAGGCTGTGAAACCAGCCTGATCGGCGCGCGCGCGGCGGGCGTGGCGGCTGCGATGTCTGCGCGAGTGAGTGCGAGTGCCCCTGGAGTGACATGGTCTGCCGTTACCCCTTCAGCACGTAGCCGATGCCTCGCACCGTCTGGATGAAGCGCGGCGCGCTCGGCTCGTCTTCGATTTTCTCGCGCAGATAGCGGACGTAGACCTCGATGATATTGGTCTCACCCATGAAGTCGTAGCCCCAGATGCGATTGAGGATCGTCTGGCGATCAAGCACCTGGCGCGGGTGGGTCATGAAGAGATGGAGCAGGTTGAATTCAGTCGCCGTCAACTCGATGATCCGCCCGCCGCGCTTCACCTCGTGCGCGGCCTCGTCCAGTGTGAGATCGTTGATCGTGAGTACGCGGCCACCAGGCCCGCCCGCGTCCACGACACGCTGCTGCCGGCGGAGCAGCGCCCGTACGCGCGCCACCAGCTCTTGCAGATTGAAGGGCTTGGTGACATAGTCGTCGGCGCCAATCTCCAGCCCCTGGACGCGGTCCTTGACATCATCCTTCGCGGTCAGCATCAGGATGGGAATGTTGGTCGTCGCCTGGTTCTCGCGCAGCCTGCGGCAGACCTCGAAGCCATCGAGGTCCGGCAGCATCACGTCAAGGATGACGAGATCGGGCCGGAGCCGCTGCGCCATATCCAGCGCCTGATACCCCTCGGTGGCGCAGGTGACCAGGAATCCCGCGTGCTCCATGCCGAGTCGGATGACATTGGTAATCGCCATCTCGTCGTCGACCACGAGCAGGCGCTGCGCCTGTTGGCCATCCGCTTGACCCAAAGGTTGTTCCTGGTTCATCACTGCTCCCCACCCTATCAGGAGTCCGCCATCGCTGTCCATGTGGCCATACCGCCAGCGCATCCATCGCACGCGCATTATAGGCGCGGCGCCAGGTGGCTCACAAGGCGGCATAGGCATTGTGGCGTAACTCTCAGCGGATGTTAAGACTTGTGTCGTGATCTTGTATGCACTGAAGTACCGGATGAGCGACTTTTCTCTTTCTCACTCGCTTTAATAGATGAAGGCATGATGCACAGGGTGCGATTCTCCCCACACGCTCGTGTTATTTATTTTGCGAAGCGGCATTCCCAGCGGCTTACCGAGCCTGTTGGACCGTTCTTATCCCGGGCTGTAGTTGACGCGCGAACAGTTATTGGCGTCAGGCAGCCATCGCGCCCATCTGTGCAGACCGTGCCAGCGCGTGAACCCTTGGCGACGAGCTAGCGAAAAGCAGGCGAAGAGACGACGCGAAAGCGAGAAGGGTGGCAACGACCATGGCAAGCGTGGCACAGGCAGAAGGTGAGCAGACCGTCTCACACCAGTCGGCGATGTATGTGACGCAGCCTCCAGCGGGCAGCGTCCGTAGTTGTATGCCGTATCGCGATGAACTGCTGCGGCATCGCGTCATCACGGCGGATGGGCATGATTTCGCGGTGGCGACACACATGCGTCCGGGCGGTAAGGGCTTTGTGACGGGCGCGTATCCGGTGCAGCATGGCTATCTGGTGATGGTGCGCCAGGCGCTCTGCGAAGTGCGCAGCGCCGATGAGGACGCCGCGCGGACCGAGCACGAGCAGTTGGTGCAGGTCCTGGCCGAGGCGGGCATCGGTGTGGTGCGGGCGCGCCGGGCACTGGCGGCACGCCAGCGCGCCGAGAAGGCGGAAATGCGCCGCGTTACCGTTACTCCGCATCTGACACTCGTCACCCCGCAACACATCGATCACGAGGCAATCGTCTTCTAACGCAATTCTGGCTTACAAGAGATCATCAATCCCCTCACTGCACGTATAGCGGCGAGGGGATTTTCTTGTCCGTTGGTCCGCTTACGGCACGATGCTCCAGGTGGGGGGCAGCTCGTAGGGGAGCAGGCGAATGCTGAGGTATTTGCCGTTGTGGAAGTTGATCTCGCCCGTGCGGCTCAGCGGCTCATAGGTGTTCTCGATCTGCACGATGCGGTGCGCGGGGAGGTTGAAGAGGATGACGCCCGCACGCACCGGGCGCAGACTGGCTTCGAGTGTGATTGAGTCATAGACGCGGAACGGCGGCACCTCGCGTGGTGGCAGCTCCGCGATCTGGCGGTGGATGGCGTCCAGCTGGTCGGGGAGATTGTGCTCATCAAAGATGGTCAGCCCACGCAGCACCATCGCGCGCAGCCCGCGGTCGTAGCGCTGCGAGGCGGCGAGCAGGTCATCGAGTGTCGTGGGATTCTCGGCGCAGGCAGCGGTCAGGGCGAGCGCAGCCGACGAGTGGGCGATGAAACTGGTGGTTCCAGCGGAATCGATCACAGTCAGACGCATGACATCCAAAGTCGGACTCCAGACAGGCTCCCAGTGAGCAGTAGCGGGTTACGACGAGGCGGCCTCTGGCCTTTCGGCGCTTTCGCTGGGGAACTGTGCCTGAAGCTGGCCGATGCCCTCGCTGATACGTTCGGGCAGGTGTGCGTCCGCCGTCTGCAGCGCCACCCGGATGGCGTTCTTGATCGCCTTGGCATGCGAGCTACCGTGGCAGATGACCGAGACGCCGTTGACGCCCAGCACCGGCACGCCGCCATACTCCTCATAGTCAATCGCCTTGCGCACCCGGTCGAACGCCGGTTTCGCGAGCAGCGCGCCCGCCTTGGAGACGATGTTCGCCGTCAGCTCGGCGCGGATAACGCCCAGCAGCATCTTGGCGAGGCCTTCGCTGAGCTTGAGGACGACATTGCCCACGAAGCCGTCACAGACGACCACATCCACCGTGCCCGCGTTGATGTCGCGTCCCTCGACGTTGCCAATGAAGTTGATCCCTGCCGCTGGCGCCGCCGCCTTGATGAGCTGGTGCGTCTCCTGCGTCAGCTGGTCGCCCTTGGTCTCTTCTTCTCCATTCGCCAGCAGGCCCACTCGCGGGTTTCCAATGTCCAGCACGCTCTTCATATAGACCGCGCCCATCAGCGCGAATTGCAGCAGATAGGGCGGCTTGCAGTCGGTGTTCGCGCCGATATCCAGCACGAGCGTCTGGCTCCCGCCCGCCGCTGGCACCACCGCGCCAAACGCTGGTCGGTCAATCCCGCGCAGGCGGCGGAAGGTGAAGATCGCGGCGGCCATCACCGCGCCGCTATTCCCGGCGGAGACCGCGCCCAGCGCCTTGCCGTCGCGCACGAGCTGATGCGAGAGCGTGATCGAGTTGCGCTTCTTGTTGCGCACCGCCTCTGCGGGATGCTCATCCATGCCGATGACTTCATCGGTGTGGACGATTTCGAGATCAAGCCCCGTGGTGTCCTGCTTTGCCAGCTCGGCGCGGATGGCATCTTGCGGGCCGACGAGCATTACCCCGACGCCATACTCGCGCGCCGCCTGGATTGCGCCCGCCACCACCTCGGCCGGGGCATGGTCGCCGCCCATCGCATCCAACGCTACCCGCCGCTGCGTAGGGGCTGCGGGGGTTGCGGGCGCTGTCGTCTCTGCTGTCTCGGTCACGGGGACTCCTCCGGTGGTGGGCTGCTGGCTTCCATCGATGCAAAATCGTTCAGTTGGATTCAGGCGGCGCCAATGACGCCTTTGATGGTCTGTAACAGACGGTCGAGCTGGAACGGCTTGATGACGATGTCCGCGACCCCCAACTGGCGATAACGCGCCAGATCTTGTCGCGCATCCGCCTTCGCCGTCACGATGACGACCGGGATGCCGCGTGTCTCCGGGTTCATGTTGAGCAGGGTCAGCTCATCATCGCCCTCCAGATACGGCATCATCAGGTCGAGCAGGATCAGGTCAGGGTGATGTTCGCGCACGGCGTCGTAAAAGCGGAGACTCTGGGTCGCCTTATACGTTTCGTACCCCTCGGCATCCAGCGCCTGCTTTAACATCTCTGCTACTGGCAACTCGTCGTCAGCGATTAGGATCTTCTTTGGCATGCGGCGTCCCCCGTCCTGGTCTCCGTAGCAGTCATACCGCGAGCGCGTACACCACCCGCGCTCCTTGGCTCACGTGCAAAAAGTGAGCCAGGAATCTCCACGACGCGCAACTCGCGTGGGCGTATGACTTTTGCTGAGGCATTGTACATCCTGGCCAGAGCAGGGGGCAATTCAAGCGGCCACGAGGTACCCAAAAGGGCCGCTCATACACAAGCCGCCAATGAACCATATCGCGCACGGCGCAACGCCAGCGTGCCTATTCGGCGGGCGCGCCGATGGCCTGACGCAGCCGGTTGATGCCCGCCGCGACGCCGTCCTTGTCGCCGTAGACCGCCGAGCCTGCTACCAGCACATTCGCGCCCCCCTGCACCACCAGCGGCGCTGTCTCCGCGCGGATGCCGCCGTCTACCTCCAGGTCACAGTGCGCGCCATGCTGCTCGATCATCGCACGCAGCCGCGTAATTTTTGGCAACACGCCGCTGATAAACTGCTGGCCGCCGAAGCCGGGGTCAACGGTCATGCAGAGCACGAGGTCAATGTCGTTGAGGATCTCTTGCAGGGTCGCCAGCGGCGTCGCCGGGTTGATGGCTACGCCAGCGCGCTTGCCCAGCCGCTTGATCTCCTCGACGGTGCGGTGCAGATGCGGCGACGCCTCCTGATGGACAATGATGATATCCGCGCCCGCTGTCGCAAAATCGGCCACGTAGCGCTCCGGCTCGACGATCATCAGATGCGCCTCCAGCGGCAGCGTGGTAACGCGACGGATGGCCTCGACCACCAGCGGGCCAACGGTGATGTTGGGGACGAAGCGGCCATCCATCACGTCAATCTGCAGCCGGTCTGCCCCGCCAGACTGCGCCGCGGCGACCTGTTCACCCAGGCGTGTAAAGTCGGCGGAGAGAATCGAGGGGACTACGAGCGCCATGGATTGCTCCTCTATCTAAGTGTTATCCATCTGTCACAAAACTAATGGGCCTGCCGCAGTTTGGCCGCCGCCGCTCGATCTACCAACCAGTGCAGCGCGCCATGTTCAGGCGCGATCAACTGCGATGGGTAGGTCTCCGGATCGTACGTGCCCTCAAGCACAGCGGCGAGCGCGTCGGCTTTGTCGGCTCCGGCAACCAGAAAGACGACTGCGGCGGCGTTGTTGATGGCGGGCGCGGTGAAGGTGATGCGATTGACATTGAGCTTCGGCACGAAATTCGCCGTGACCAGCCGGTCGCGCACCTGCAGCGCCTCGGTATGTGGGAAGAGCGAGGCGCAGTGGCCATCTGGCCCCATCCCGAGCAGAATCAAGTCGAAGCGCGGTAGCTGGCCAGGCAGGACATTCATTTCGCGCCGGATGTCGGCCTCGTACAACTCCGCGACCATCGTTGGGTCGCCGCGCTCGGTCGGCACGCGATGCACCTGATCGACGGTGACGGGCGCCTCGGTCAGCAGCGTCTCGCGTGCCATGCGGTAGTTGCTCTCGGGATCGTCCGGCGGAACGAAGCGCTCATCGCCCCAGAAATACTGCATGCTCTCCCAGTCCACCCGTTCGCGATACGGCGGGGCCACCAGCACATGATGGAGGGCGCGCGGCGTCGAGCCACCAGAGAGCGCAATATTGAAGTGCTCCTGCGCCCGGTCGGCGGACTGCAATTGCACCAGCAGATCGGCCGCCGCGTGGGCCACGGCATCCAGGTCGTCGTAGATGCCAACGTGAACACGCCCGTCGTTACCGTTGGGGTCGCCTGGCGAACTATCCGCTGAGCTCACGACCGCCCCCTCCCTGGCGTCAGGCCACTGAGATGCGCCGCCGCGGTGAGCGCGCTCTCGTAGATCGGGTTGTGGGACAACTGCTGCAACTGTTCCATCAACAGCGCCGACTCCCCAAGCGACGGCAGATGCACAGTCTGCGACGGCAAGACCTGTTCTGGCACATGGCTCAGCGTCGAGGCGTGGCGCATATCGCGCTCGCGCGCCACGGCGAAGGTCCCTGCCTTGCCACCCGCGCGCGCGTGCAGGTGAACGCTCATCAGCGCGCCGGGGCCGACGCATACTGGCCCAGTGCCTGGCCGCACGCCCGATGCGGTGGCGTCGATACTGGCTTCCTCCGGCACGATGTCATGCCAGCTCTTGATCGGCACCCCATAGCGCGCCGTCACCTCGACGACGATGGGCCGCCCGTCGGCGCTATAGAGAGTATGCTGCCGCTCCACGTCCATCCCGGAGCCGTGGGCGCCATGCTGCGTGCGCCAGTTGAGCCGCGACGCCAGCCACCCCACAAAGAGATAGGCCGCCGCGGGATTCGGCTGCGTGTTCTCGCCGCCAGCGGCATATTCGACCGTCAGACGATCAATGCCATCGAGGTAGGGGCGGAGCACGTCGGCATCGAAGAAGCCTGCCACCAGCTCGCGCCAGGGTTGCTGGCGCGTCCAATTGAAATCGCTAAAGGCACAGTTCGAGAGCTTGCGGCGGTCGATGTCATCCAGCGCGACCAACCCATCCTCGCCATGAATCATTTCTGACGTATCGACGATGACGCGGTCGCAGCCATCCACCATCGCCTCGAACTGCTCGGTGCGCCAGGGTGGCTCGCCGTTCCACCAGAGGAATGAGGGCAGACCAGAGAGAATCAGCGGCAGGACCGCGCCGGGCATATGCCGCGCCGCGCCGTCACGCGCCTCCAGCACGATCTGCTCGCCATAGCTGCTGGCGCCACCCTCGGTGCGCAGATAGCCGCCCACATAGGCTTCGATGGGCGCGCCCTCGCGGGCATTGAGCGTCGTGACCAGAATGCAGCGCGATGGATGGGTCGCGCTCATCGAATCGATGGTCTTGAGCGCGCGTACCGCCTCGTCTTCGTTTTGTGTATAGGCCACCAGTGTCATCACGGCATTGCGCGAGACGGGCACGCCGCCGCCGGATAGCGTATTGACGTTGGTCTCGCGCCAGATACCATCCAGCGCGCTCTCAATCTGATCAACCTCGACTTTGCGTCTCCCCGCAAGGAGGTCGTTGATCTCACTCATAACCTTCTCCAGGTTCTACCATCGCGCTCGATGAGGTGATCAGCCTCTTTTGGCCCCCAGGTTCCCGGCTCATATTGCGTGAGCGGCGTGCGCTCTTTGCTCCAGCCCGCGATAATGGTGTCTACCAGCTTCCAGGCGAGCAGTGTCTCATCGATCCGGGTAAAGAGGGTTGGATCGCCGAGCATGCAGTCCAGCAACAGACGCTCATAGGCTTCGGGCGGCTCGACGCCGAACGAGCTGCCATAGAGGAAGTCCATGTTGACGGCACGCAGATGCATCTCCTGACCCGGCACCTTTGCCGTAAAGCGCAACGATATCCCCTCATTGGGCTGTATGCGCAGCGAGAGTACGTTTGCCTGAATCTCTTCCGCTCCCGTCCCTGAAAACAGCAGGTAGGGCGGGCGCTTGAATTGAATGGCGATCTCGGTGAGCCGCTTGGTCAGCCGCTTGCCGTGGCGCAGATAGAACGGGACTCCGGCCCAGCGCCAGTTCTCGATGTTCAGCTTGAGCGCCACATACGTCTCGGTATGTGAGTCGGGATCGACGTCTTTCTCCTGGCGGTAGCCGACCACCTTTTCGCCGCCCACATAGCCCGAGCCATACTGTCCGCGCACCGTATCCACCGTGATTTCGGCGTCATGCAGCGGCGGGATGGCACGCAGCACCTTCTCTTTCTCGTCGCGCACCGAGTCCGCGCCAAAGGTGACGGGCGGCTCCATCGCCGTCAGCGTCAGCAGCTGCATCATGTGATTTTGGATCATATCGCGGATGGCGCCCGCCTCTTCGTAATAGTCGCCGCGCCCGCCCACGCCCAGCGTCTCCGCCACGGTGATTTGGACGTTGTCGATATAGCGCCGATTCCAGATTGGCTCGAAGATGCCATTGCCGAAGCGCAGCACCATAATGTTCTGGACAGTCTCTTTGCCGAGGTAGTGATCGATGCGGTAAATCTGCGATTCCGAAAAACCTTTGTTGAGCTCGGCATTCAGCTTCTGTGCGGACTCATAGTTATTGCCAAACGGCTTCTCGACGATGATGCGCGAGAAATTGGACCCCTGATCCCTGCCACGTTTCGCGACGCCCGCTTTGTGGAGCATATCGCCGATGATGGGATAAAAGTTTGGCGGCGTCGCCAGGTAGAAGAGCCGGTTGCCCTCGGTGCCGCGCTCGCGGTCCAGCCGGTCCAGCAACTCGCTCAGTTTCTGATAGCCTTCGGGATCGTCGAACTGTGACTGGCAGTAGAACAGCCCTTTGGAGAAGGTATCCCAGACGTTGGGATTGACGGGCGTGCGCCGCGAGAACTGGTTAATCGAATCCATCGCCTGCTGGCGAAACTCGTCATCGCTGAACGGGCGGCGCGCCACACCTACGACGCTGAACTGTGGCGGCAGCGGCTGCTCGATGGCAAGGTTATAGAGCGCCGGGAGCAATTTGCGGTGGGTCAGGTCGCCGGTGGCGCCGAAGATAACGAGCACGCACGGCTGCACCGTACGGGCGCTACGCATACCCGCGCGTAATGGATTCGAGGAGGTAGATGACTCATTCATACATGGATCGCTTTCTTTGCTCTCGACTGACCACGCGCACGCCTCTGCTCTACATACCTCACTTCTGAGGGGCGATCCGGCCCCCCAGAGCGCGATGAGCAGTGAATTCTACTGGCCGTCTGGCTCCTGTCGCTGACCGCCCAGCTCGCCAGACTCGAACTTGACCGCATGGCCACCGAACTGGTTGCGGAGCGCCGCGATGACCTTCGCCGAGAACGAGTCCTCCTGTCGCGAGACAAAGCGCTGGAGCAGCGAGAGCGTGATGACCGGCGCGGGCACATCCTCGTCAATGGCCGCCTGCACCGTCCAGCGCCCCTCGCCAGAGTCCTGCACGTAGCCTCGGATGTTGGCAAGCTGCGGGTCGTCGGCGAAGGCCAGCGCCGCCAGGTCGAGCAGCCACGAGCGAACGACGCTGCCGTTCTGCCAGACACGCGTCACCTCGCGCAGGTCAGGCTTGAACTGCGACTTCTCGATAATCTCGAAGCCCTCGCCATAGGCCTGAAGCATGCCGTACTCGATGCCGTTATGCACCATCTTGACAAAGTGGCCCGCGCCAGATGCCCCCATATAGCCATAGCCGTTGGGTGGCGCGAGCGTCTTAAAGATGGGCTCACAGTGATCGAAGATGGACTTCTCGCCGCCAACCATCAGGCTGTAGCCCTCTTTCAGCCCCCAGATGCCGCCGCTGGTGCCGCAGTCCATATAGTTCATCCCGGCTGCCGTCACCTCCTGGGCGCGCCGCATCGTATCATGAAAGTTGGAGTTGCCGCCGTCGATGATGATATCGCCGGGCTTGAGCAGCCCCATGATGTGATGCAGCGTGTCGTCGGTCACCTGGCCGGACGGCACCATCATCCAGACAATACGTGGAGACTCTTGCAGTTTCGAGACCATCTCCTCGATGCTGAACGCCGGAATGGCGCCAGCCGCCGCCGCCTCGTTCACTGGCCCCGGGCTGCGATTCGACGCGACGACACGGTGGCCGCCACGCACCAGGCGCACGGTCATGTTCGCGCCCATACGGCCCAGCCCATAGATACCCAGCTCCATCGGAATTCCCTCCTCAATTTACCGAATAGTAGTACGCGCCCTGGATACTTGCTTGCACGCCAGGGCTATCACTGCAATGCGACCTGTGCGACCTGTGCGACCTATGCGACCGTCGCCGCTTCGAGCGCCTGGAGCACCTCTCCCAGACCTCCGGCAATGCCTGTGCCAAGATCAATGCGAATCACGCGCCGATCATGCGCCTCCAGCGATTGGAGATCGCCGAGCGCCTGCGCCTGTTTGAGCACGCTAAACGTATATGGCTCGTCGGGAATCGGCACATCAACGGTGTCGGTTGCGACGAATTGCAGGAAAACGCCCGTATTCGATCCGCCTTTATGCTCCTGCCCGGTCGAATGCTGGAAGCGCGGCCCGTAGCCGAGCGTCGTCGCGACGTGGCGCATATCGCGCAGCCGCAGCCGAATCGCCTCGAGCGCCTCGTGGGTCTCCGGGGTGCGCTCGATATACGCCAGCAGGGCGATATAGTCGCCCTCGCCCGCCTCCCGCGCGATGACCTCCATCGCCGCCTGGAGCGAGACGGACTCGCGCAACCGCTGTGCGATCTCTCCACTGGCGACCAGCGAGACGTTGCGCGACTGCGTTTGCAAGACGGCGCGCGGCGCGGGGATCATCTTCGACTGCACGTATTCCTTCAGGATGCGGTCGGTGTTATCCTTCGACTCCTGCACATTGGGCTGGTCGAACGCGTTGATGCCCAGGAACGCGCCCGCGATGGCCGTCGCGAACTCCCAGCGGAAGAATTCGGCGCCCATGTCGTAGGTATCTGACAGGTGAAGCAGCACGACCGGCTGGCCCGCCGTCTCCAGTTGCTTGACAGCGTCATCCTGCTCGGCATCGTAGCCTGTCTCGGTGCGCAGGTAGACGAAGACCCGGTCATCGCCATAGACCGAGGGATCGCCGAGCGCCTCGCCCTCCACCGGCAGAATGCCCTTACCCTCTTTGCCGGTGCTCTCGGCGAGCAGCTGCTCCAGCCAGTAGCCGAAGGTGCTGATGGGCGGCGAGACGACCAGCGTCGCTTTGTTGCGGCCTCCGTTGGCCAGCGTGCCAAGAATCGTCCCCAGCCAGACGCCCGGATTCGCGCGTGCGTCGGCATCCGAGGAGCAGGCGCTGGCCATCGTGTCGGCGCGGTCGAGCAGCTTTTCGACATCCACCCCGATGATCGCCGCGGGTACCAATCCAAAGAAGGAGAGCGCCGAATAGCGGCCACCGATATCGGCTGGATTGCGGAAGATGGCACGGAAATGCAGGCTCTGTGCGAGATCGTCGAGCTTGGTCCCCTCGTCGGTAATCGCGATGAAGTGCGCGCCTGCGTCGTCTCCGGCGAAACTCGCGACCTTCTCATGGAAGAACCGGAAATGCGAGAGCGTCTCGATGGTGCCGCCCGACTTCGAAGCGACGATGAACAGCGTATGTTGCAGGTCAATCTGCTGCACGACGTCAAGAATGGTGGCGGGGTCGGTTGAATCCAGCACATGCAGATGTGGCGGGGCGTCGCCTGTCGCGAACGTCTCGCGCAGCACCTCTGGCGCGAGGCTGCTGCCGCCCATGCCCATCAGCACGGCATCGGTGAATCCGTCGGCCTGCACCTCGTCGTGAAGCTCCCGCAGCCGTGGCAGCTCCGCGCGCATCGCCGACATAACGGTCAGCCAGCCGAGCCGGTCGGTAATCTCCTGTTGCTCGTTGGGATCCGGCTTCCAGAGCGTGGGGTCTTTCTCCCAGACGCGCCGGGCGAACTGCTCCTGGTCGGCGCGATTCAGCCCAGAGTCCACCGCCGCCTGAAGATCGCCCAGGCTGGCCTCCTGCTGGCTGGTGAAGTCGGGTAGCGCGCTGGCTGCCGCAGCCGTCTCCGCCGCGACCACAGACGCTTTATCCTCGGCGACTTCATCTGTCTCTGTCTCGGCTGCCGCGGCGTCAAGCGCCGCCGCCTCAGCGGATACCGCCTCTCCAGGCGCCTCGCCGGGAGCTTCGGCCTCCGCCTGGATCTTTTCGGTTTTCACGCGGGTGGCGTCGAGCAGGCGGTTGTACGAATCGGTAAACGAGGCGACGCCCTCAACCTCCAGTTGCCTGGTGACGGCGGCCATGTCTATGCCAGCCGCTTCCAGCCGGTCCATCATCTCGTGCTGGCCAGCAATGTCCTGGTCAACCGTGACCCGCGCCTCGCCATGCTCCTGGAAGGCGACGATGGTCTGCGGTGGTATCGTATCCACCGTCTCCGGCCCGATCAACTCCTCGACGTAGAGGACATCGCGATAGGCGGGGTTCTTGGTGCTGGTGCTTGCCCAGAGGCAACGTTGCGGGGCCGCGCCCTCTTCGCGCAGGCGGGCGAAGCGGTCGCCATGGAAGATGTCCTGATATTTCTGATAGGCCAGCCGCGCGTTGGCGATGGCGGCCTTGCCCTGGAGGTCGCGCAGCTCTTGCTGGCGCTCGGGATCGCTCTCCGCGGCGATCTTTTCGTCGAGCTGTTTGTCCACCAGTGTATCAACGCGACTGACGAAGAAACTGGCGACGGAGGCGATGCCCGCGACCGGCAGCCCCTCGCGCAGGCGATGCTCCAGCCCGCGAATGTAGGCCTCAGTCACCTGCTCATAGACATCAAGGGCAAAGATGAGCGTGATATTGATATTCACGCCCTCGTAGATCATCTCTTCGATGGCGGGCATCCCCTCGCGGGTGGCCGGGATCTTCACCATGATGTTCGGGCGGTCTACCAGTTTGTGCAGGCGGCGCGCCTCGCTGATGGTGGAGCGGGTGTCATTGGCGAAATTGGGGGCAACCTCGATGCTGATGTAGCCATCGCCGCCATTGGTGCGGTCATAAATCGGTCTGAAGAGGTCGGCGGCTGCCTGAATGTCGTGGATGGAGAGTGCGTCGAAAATCTGCTTGGGATCGGTGGCGCCCTGGCTCACCAGCTCTTTCAGCTGGGCGTCATAGTCGGCGCTGCCGTCTATCGCTTTCTCGAAGATCGTTGGATTCGAGGTAACTCCGACGACCGCATCCTCATCGATCAGGCGCTGTAATTCACCCGACGTGATGAGTCGCCGCTGGATGTTGTCGTACCAGATGCTCTGACCGAGCTGAGAAACCTGGCGCAGGCGACTCTCTGACATAGTTGCTGCCTCCACATAACTCGACGATATGTTCGGCGTGCGACGCTGCAATGCGCCAGCCCGTCCGGCTCCACGCGCACGCCGACTCGCGTTCCCAAGGTCCGCTAACCTTCGATAATGCTCCTGTTTGTAGTGTAGTCACATCGCGCGTGGCCTTGCTATCGCGCGTCCGTCCCCGCGCATCGAGCGGTTGTCGCACGCGCCATGCCTCTCTACGAGAGCGTCGTCAGCGTCGTCCAATGCACAAGGCCACGTTTCACTGTAGCAGCCGGGGGGCGCGGGTCGCAAGTTGAGCAGTATCGTCCCTCTTGCCTATACGTCGCGCGCATTCTATGCTAGGATGGCGGCAGAGCTTATTCGCGCCATTCCGTGGAGTCTGTGATGGGACTGGGCTACCGTCTTCTACGTTCCGCAGCCAAGCTGATACTGGCCTTCCAGATGCGGCTTGAGATTCATGGTATAGAGCATTTGCCGCGCACCGGCCCGGTACTACTCGTGAGCAATCACCTCGGACTTACTGATCAGTTTGCGATTGCCGCACGCCTGCCCTATCAGGTGCGTATCCTGGCAAAGGCAGAGATGTTCGAATGGCCGATCATAGGATGGCTGGCGCGTCGGGGCGCCGTTGTGCCGATTCGACGCGGCGAGGCCGACCGTGAGGCGCTGCGGACCATGCGCGATGTGCTCGATACTGGCGCGTGGGTGCTGGTCTTCCCCGAAGGCACCTTTGTGGACTCCCATGAGCCATTCGGGATGGCGCCAGTAAAGACCGGGGCGGCCTGGCTTGCCTGGCACACGGGCGCAACCGTCGTCCCCGTGGCAATCACTGGAACTGAGGTCGTCTGGTCGCCAGGCCGCGGCTGGCGGCTCTGGCAGCGTCCGCGCGTCTCCGTGACGTTTGGCAAGCCCTACAAGCCGGCCTGGCCCGAGCAGATGGCGCAAAAACGCGCCTGGCGAGTCGCCGCCGATGAGATGGCCCAGCGCATCGCGACGCTGCTGCCCGAAGGCTATCGCGGCGTCTATGCGCTTCCCTCGCCAGAACTATCGAGCGGCGTATCCTATCCTTCCCAGTCCATCTCGTGATGAGAGCAATTCGCGCTATCTCAGAACGACCTGACATGTGACCGGTAGATGAGAGGAAATGGAATGCCTCAAAGGCATGATCGGAGGGTGCTGCTGGCGCTGCTGGTTGCGATAGCGGCACTGGCGTTCAGTGGGTGTCAGATACCGTTTCAGCCGACGGTAACCGTGCACGGCACGGTCTATGGGGAGCAGATCGCCGCGCGGGAATTAGGAAAGAGCGAACCAATACCGCTACGCGCCACCATCACATGCAATGATACTTCGACATCGTCTGATAGTACGGGCGCATTCTCTTTCTCGGTCCCCAAGGCCGACTACTACACCTGCAAAGCCACCGCGCCGAAGTACTCTACCGTCAGCGCTGGTTTCTTAGGCGATGTCAGCGCCTTCTCGCTCACCTTTGGACCCAAGTTGATTGACTATTGCGATCACGCCTCTAAGGCGAGCGTAGTGACCTGTGGCCTGCTACCGCCCGCGACGGCTACCTTGCGCGGCACCGTGACGAACGCCGCGACCGATGCGGCGCTGGCTGACGTGGAGGTGCAATGCTGGGACGCTTCGACAGACATGCTCGCTGACAAGGCTCCACTCTATACGACTACCAGCGATGAGCTTGGCAACTACATAATCCGTAATCTGCCCGCTGGCCCGATTGACTGCGTGGCTGACAACGACCAGGCGGTGCAGATGATCAATCTAGCGCCCGGTGGGACGATCACGTTCGACCTCCCTGCGTGTATAAGCGGCTGTAGCACCTTCAGATATCACCTGGGCAGTGTCATTAACGACCTCAAGGTGTTCCTGGTCTTCTGGCTGCCAAACGGCTACACCTTCGAGCCGAGCGGCAGCAGCAGCCGCTATGAGCACCTGATGGAGCAATACTTTCAGGATGTCGGTGGCACGTCGTTCTACAACATTCTGACGCAATATTACGCGACGGCGACCGGACCGATACGTAACCGTGTGACCTTCGAAGGCTCCTATGTGGATACGCATCCCTATCCCAGAGCGGGAACAATAAGCCATCCCCTGTTGGATAGCGACATTCAGGACGAGATTACGCGCGTGCTCGGTCTGAAATACGGCACATCGGTTCTTGATCCCAATCAGGTTGTCTTCCTCTTCACTGGCTATAACATCCAGGAATGCGCTGGATCAACGGCTGATGATGGCTGCACCTTCAGTCATAACGTCGAGGGCGACTTCTGCGCCTACCATTCCTCCAGCCTGTTGGGTGACTACACCTATGCCTACATCCCGGATATTGACGACTGCCAGTACCTGCCTACGACCGCCTCTCCCAATCATGACCGGGCCGCCGATGCGATCATCAGCATCGTCTCGCACGAGCAGTTCGAGGCGGTGAGCGATCCCGATATCAAGGGTTGGTACGACGGCACGACCTACGAGGGCGAGATGGCCGACAAGTGTGTGTTTACCTACGGCCAACTAGGCAGCGACGGTGGCAATGTCACGCTGGCCAACGGACACCGCTACGTCGTGCAGGAGGAATGGAGCCTGCACGATCAAGCGTGCATTCTCTCCTATACCCCATCGCCTGCCACATAGGCCAGGTGACGCAAGATACCCACTGGCATCGTAGCTGAGAGGAAGTGGAATGCCACAGACGTATCGTCGCCGGGTGTCATTGGCGCTGCTGGTTGCGGTGGTGGCGCTGGCGCTTGCCGGATGTCAATTGCCCTTTGGGCCGCAGGTGAAGCCGCCCGCGACCGCCACGCTTCGCGGGACCGTCACCGACGCCGCGACAGGTCAGGCGATGCCGCATGTGAAGGTGCAGTGCTGGAACTCGGCGATAGATGTATCCGCCAGCGCCGAATCATCGCGGGTCAGCGCCACCACCGACAATATGGGCAACTACGTCTTCCATAATCTGGCGGTCGATCCCTGGGGGTGCGTCGCGGGCGCCGATCAGACGCTTCAGGCCACCACACTCAAGCCGGGCGCGGCCACCACGCTGGATATCGCGGCATGCACGTCAGGGTGTTCGAGCTTCACGTTCCACCAGGGCGCCGTCATGCACCGGCTGACGGCGTACCTCCTTTTCTGGCTGCCGAATGGCCATATCTTCGAGCCCGAAGGCAACAGCAGCCGCTTCGAGCATTTAATGGAGCAATACTTTCAGGATGTCGGTGGCACGCCGTTCTACAACATCCTGACGCAGTACTATGACAACCAGGGCGGGCCGGTACGCAACGTGGTGACGCTCGGCGGTAGCTTCGTGGATACGCATCCCTATCCCAAGGCGGGCACGGTGAGTGATCCTTTGCTCGATGGCGACATCGTCTACGAGATTGACCGGGTGCTGGATGCGAAGAACGGCGCCTGGGTCACAGACGACGACCACATGGTCTTCGTCTTTACCGGCCTCAACGTGCAGGAGTGCTCAGGACAGACGGCCAACGACGGCTGCACGTTTACCCATAACGCCGAGGCCGACTTCTGCGCATACCATTCCAACTCGTTCTACAACAATCTCATCTACGCCTATATTCCCGTCGTCGATAGCTGCCTGGATACGCCGACGTTCCTGACGCCCAACCACGACCAGATCGCCGACGCGATCATCAGCATCGTCTCGCACGAGCAGTTCGAGGCGGTGAGCAACCCCACGCTCGGCGGCTGGTTCGATGGCACAAGCTTCGAGGGGGAGATGGCCGACAAGTGCGTGCGTAACTATGGGCCGATAGCCGACGCCGATGGCAATGTCACGCTGGCAAACGGCCACCACTATCTGGTGCAGGAGGAATGGAGCCTGCGCGACCAGGCGTGCGTGCTCTCCCTATCGTGATCATCCGCTGGCGACACACTCCGCGTCGCACATGATACACTGGGGCATCAACGGCAGCCATTAGGGTTGTCGCGCGGTGGACCTCGACTCAAGGGGGTATCTCGATGGCGGATACACTGGCCAGCGCCGCGCCCGCAGTGCGGCGAAGCACTCCGTACAGCTTCCCAGAGTTCTACTGTCCCTCACTGATTTATCCTGACGTACCGTTCCATGAGATGTTCGCGCGCACTGCTCTGCGCGTGCCGGAGCGTCCCGCCGTCTACTGGCGGGATATTACGCTGTCGTATCGCCAGATGTACGCGCTTGCGCGCTCGGCGGCCGTGGGAATGCAGACGCTGGGGCTGAATAAGGGTGATCGCGTCTGCCTGCTGATGCTCAACCGCCCCGAGTTCATCATCGGCTGGATGGCGGCGAGTATGCTGGGACTGGTCGTCACCCCGATGAACCCATCGTATAAGGAGCGTGAGGTCACCTATCAGCTCCAGAACAGCGAGGCCAGGGCGATCCTCGTCCAGCGTGAGCTGTTGCCACTGGTGCAGGCGGCGCGCGGCCAGACGCCCGACCTCAAGCATGTGATGGTCACGGGCAGCGAGCCAGTGGCGGATGATCCCCAGGTCATTCCCTTCGGCCTGCTGCTGATGACGAACGCGCCAACCCAGACGCCGCTGGTTGACGTGCGCGGCGACGACATGGTCGCATTGCCCTATTCCAGCGGCACGACCGGCCTGCCCAAAGGCGTGATCCTGACGCAGCGCCACCTGGTCATCAACGTGCAGCAGTTCATCTCCGCCTCGCGCGTGACCGAGCAGGATGTCTTCATGGTCTTCCTGCCGCTCTACCATATGTATGGCGTCGCGCTGATGGGCCAGGCGGCCTTCTCCGGCTCAGCGCTTGTGCTGGTCGAGCGCTTCGATCCGACGGAGGTGCTCTCGCTCATCAAGAAACGCGGGGTGACGATCTTCCCGGTCGTGCCGCCGGTCTTGCTGGCGCTCTCTGGCCTGCCCAACCTGAGCCGGGACTACTTCCCGAATGTGCGCCACATGCTCTGCGCCGCCGCCCCGATGGCGCCCGCCGCCGCTCAGCGCGTGATCGACGCGACTGGCATCCCGGTGATGCAGGCATACGGCATGACGGAAGCCTCGCCGCTGACCCATCACAGCCCGATGGAGCTGGAGTTGATCCGGCTGGCCTCGGGCGGGACACCGGTCAGCGATACCGAGCAGAAGGTGGTTGACCTGGAGACGGGCGAGCGCGTGCTGCCCATTGGCGAGGTTGGCGAGATATGCATCCGCGGCCCACAGATCATGCGGGGCTACTGGAAGGCGGAGTCCGAGACGGCGCGCGTGCTGCGTGACGGCTGGTATCACTCCGGCGATGTCGGCTACATCGACGAGCAGGGCTACGTCTACATCGTGGACCGCGCCAAGGAGATGATCAAGCACAAGGGCTTTGGCATCGCTCCCGCCGAACTGGAGGCGGTGTTGCTGGAGCATCCGGCCGTGCGCGAGGCGGCGGTGATTGGCATGCCAGACCCGGAGTCGGGCGAGATTCCACGGGCCTATGTGGCGCTACGCGAGGGCCAGTCGATCTCAGATGCCGACCTGATGGCGTTCGCCAACGAGCGCATGGCCAACTATAAGGCGATTCGCCAGCTGATCTTCGTGGAGAGCATCCCTAAGACAGCATCCGGCAAGATTCTGCGCCGCGAGCTCAAGGATCAGGCGCTGGGCAGGACCCAGGGGTAAGCGGAATGGCCAGGCGCGTGAACGCGCGGCTAAGGGTCTCGCTTCGCTCGGCCGCGAAGCCTGCCTTCGCAGGTTCAGAGCACACTCGGCATTTGCTCTTGAGGCCGCGCAGGCGGCCTTCGTGGCGTAGCCCATAGGCGCGGCTTTAGCCGCCAGCGATACCGGCAGGTTCAAGATAAAGTCGATAGGGTAAAACACTATGCGGCTGGGCGCTATTCCACATGGCGTGGTGGAACGCATCGCCTTCGCGCTGGGACTCGTGCCCACGCCGCTGCTCGATAGCATTATCGCGCTGCTGCTGGCGCGCACGGTGATGGTGGCGACCCGGCTGGGCATCTTCGAGACGATGGTCGGGCAGCCACGCCGCATAGAGGATGTCGCCGAGCAGTGCCAGACCGCACCTGCCGCCACCCACAAACTGCTCGATGCGCTGGTCGGCGCGGGCTATCTGCGCCTGCGCGGCGAGCAATACTCGCTGGCGCCAGTCGCGCGCCACTGGCTACTGAAAGATAGCCCGTGGTCGCTCCACGACGCGATTCTGATGCAGTTCATGGACGAGCAGTTCATCGCGCAGATGGAGTCATTCGTCAGGACGGGCGCAGCCATCGATATCCACGAGCACATGACCCCCGACACCTGGGAGCTTTACCAGCGCGGGATGCGCTCCGGCGCGCGACTGGCGACGCCTGAGGTGGCGCTCCGGCTGCCCGTGCCACACGATGCGCGCGCAATGCTCGATATCGGCGGCTCGCACGGCTATTATTCAGTGGCCCTGTGCAGACGCCACCCCGCCATGCGCGCGACAGTGCTCGACCTGCCAGAAGCGGTGGCCGCCGCCGCTCCACTGCTCGCGCGCGAGGGCATGGGCGACCGTGTCGTCCACCGCGCCGAGAACGCGCTCACCGCCGATCTGGGCCACAATGAATATGACCTGATCCTGATAGCCAACCTCGTCCACCACTTTACCGACGCCCAGAACCGCGACCTGGTGCGGCGCTGTGCCCACGCGCTCCGTCCTGGTGGCCGGCTGGTGATTGGCGAGGTCATCCGGCCGACGACGCCACAGACGGCGGGGCAGATTGGCGCGCTGACCGACCTCTACTTCGCCCTGACGAGCGCGGGTGGCACGTGGTCATTCGCCGAGATGGCCGTCTGGCAGCGGTCGGCCGGGCTGCGTCCGCGTCGCCCGATTCGTCTCATCACTGGCCCCGGCGGCGGGCTACAGATGGCTGAGAAGCCCCGGCGCTAACAGCAGTTTCCCCCATGCCTTATTGCCCGGCAAATCATCTGGAGCAACCGCGCGGTGATGTGTGCTATAGTGCGCACCGTCATACGTGCTTTTGTCGTAGAAGTGGCTGCCAATGACCCGCTTATTGAGGCGGCTATCGGAGCGATTTCCTCGTGGTATCTGGGTGGCGGGGAGATCCGTGCCAGGTGCAACGGTTCATGGAAGAACGGTTGCGGTTGTGTAACTGCTCGCAGAAGGCATAAGAGGATGTGTATCGCCTTGTGAGCGCAGGTGTCGGGTAAAATGTCCAGCGCATGCTTTCCGCTTGCATGCAGTTGTGCCGTATGGAGATTGTGACGGGTTGAGCTGTGGCGGTGTCTTGCAAGGGTCGGGGAGGGGGACGATGTCACTTGAAGATATCTATCGGACCGGCACATACCAGGAAATGGCGCCATCGTGGCATGTCGAGGAGTCGGCGGGCAAGGCAGAGGAGATCGCGCACCTGCTGAGGAGCCACCGACTGACGCCACATTCGGTCTGCGAGGTCGGTTGTGGCGCGGGCGAGGTGCTGCGTCAGTTGCAGTTGGCGCTGCCGGACGACTGCGAGCTGACGGGCTATGACATCTCGCCACAGGCCATCGAGCTTGCGCGCCTGCGCGAGAATGCGCATCTCCACGTCTATCTCGGCGATTTCCGCACGGACAACACCAGCTCATACGATATGCTGCTGGTGCTGGATGTATTGGAACACCTGGAGGACTACTTCGCGTTCCTGAGAAGTCTGAAGGCCAGGGGGACGTATAAAGTCTTCTTCTTCCCGCTCGATCTCTCGGTGCAAACGGTCATCCGTCCTCACGGGCTGCTGCACACACGCGACGCCTATGCGCACCTGCACTACTTCACGAAGGAGACGGCGATCCGCGCGCTTCAGGACACTGGCTATGAGGTGCTCGACGCCGTCTACACCGCCGACGCGCTCAACAGCCCAACCGATCTGCTCGGGCGTCGGCTGTTGAAGTTGCCGCGCAAAGTGGCGTTTGCTCTCAACCACGACCTGGCAGTGCATCTGCTCGGCGGCTACCGGCTGCTGGCGCTGGCGCGTTGAGAGAGGTGGGCGGCCCCCTCTCTCACAGGAAGAGGGGGACCAGAACGAGAACCCATACCTGCTCGGGCTCTGGCTCCCCTCCCTCTTTAGGGGGCTGGTGCGCGAGCCGAGAGGCTCGGAGTGCGCGTCAAGCGCACGTAGCGCCAGCGTCCCAACGGGAGGGGATGGGGGAGAGGGCTTCTGCCACGAGCCGAAACGAGATCAGTATCACACCCTTCTTGTGTCGCACCGCGCCTGATGCTACACTGGCGGAGCAGCCAGTTAGCATACCTTAGCGATAGCAGGCGGGTGGACACGATGAGCGACAGCGGCCCCTACAAAATCTTCATCTCGTATCGCCGCGACGACAGCCAGGCGACCGTTGACCACATCTACGACCGTCTCACTGAGAGTTTTGGCGCCACCGCAATCTTCATGGATGTAGATGCGATTCCACCCGGTTATGACTTTTCCAGCTATATCACATATGTCTTGCAGCAGTGTCGTGTGGTGCTGATTGTTATCGGGCCTTCCTGGCCGACCGCCACCGAGAAGTCCGGAGCTTACGCAGGACAACCTCGGCTCACCAATCCTTCGGATCATGTGCGCATCGAGACAGAGCAAGCGCTGGCACTTGCCTCGGTGAGCGATGCGGGTGAACCAATTGGCGACCTGCGGCTTATTCCACTGCTGGTACAAGGGGCAAGTATGCCCAGCCAGGAGCAGTTGCCCGCCAGTCTTCAGCAGTTGACGCGATTTAATAGCGCCACGGTCCAGCGCTATCCCCAATTCGACCGCGATATGCAGCGGCTCATCGGCGTGATTGCCAGCTGGATTGGTGTCGACGCTCACGCGCTGCCTGCTGCCACTCCTTCACCATCACACGCAGAACCGCCAGCGCCCGCCGACCCGATCGCCGACCTACTGGCGCGCTTTCTGCCGCAGCTACGCGACGCTTTCAACGAGCAGGACTGGCCGCAGGTCGTGCGATTGGCGGACTATCTCCAGCGCACTTTCGGCCAACAACAGTACAGCGCCGATCTTCTGCCCAATGAGGTTTACATGATGCAAGGACAGGCGCTCATGGCTGAGTCCGACTATGCCAGAGCCAAAGCCGCCTTGAATACTGTATGGCAACGTGACCCATTGGATGTGGGTGCGCTACGGGCTGCTGCTGATGCTCGTATCGCGCTTGGCGAGAAAGCCGCTGCCCTCCCGCTGCTCTACGATGCGCTCACCTTCACGCCAGACCGCGCCGAGCGATTGCCACTCCTGCGCATCTACACCAATGTGTTGCGGGACGTAGCCCAGAATGCAGGCAAGGATGAAGCCCAGAGTTATTGGAGCGCACTGCTGCAGTTCGTCAACGAGGGTCTGCAACTGGCGAGTGATCAGGATGCCGATTTGCTAGCACTCAGACTGGAGGCATTGGTGGGGCTGGAACATGACCAGGAGGCCCTGGAGGCAGCAAGACAACTGACCGCTCATCCCAATGCCACAGTCGTTCAGTGGCTGTCACGCGCCCAGCTCGTGTGGAAGTTGGCAGACGAGACGCCGACCGACGAGGTGCGCATGTGTCTCGACGCTGCAGTACAGCTGGCTCCGAACAATAGTGCCATCATCACGGCGCGCCAGCAATTGCGCTTGACTGAACTGGGCTTCGCTGACAGGGTGCGCAAAGGCGTCACCTTTATTATTCCGCCCATCTGCGACGTGCCCGCAGGCGATTTCATCATGGGTAGCGCCAAACGCCGTGGCATGTGGGCGAATAAGAGTGAGATGCCGCAACACTACCTCACCTTGGCTAAGTTCTCCATCAGCCGCTTTCCAGTGACGGTGGCCGAATACGCCTGCTTCGTCGAGACTGGGTACCGCCAACCACAACAGTGGCCGGACCAGATGGAGAACCTCGATCACCCAGTAGTCTATGTCTCATGGGAGGACTCAGTGGCCTACGCCGCGTGGCTGGCCCAGGTGACCGGACGTCCCTGGCGGCTGCCGACAGAGGCAGAGTGGGAAAAAGCAGCGAGGTGGGACCCATGGGCAGACACCGTGCGTCGCTATCCCTGGGGGGATACCTTCGACCCGTCGCGCGCCAACACCAGCGAGAGCAGGATAGGTAGGACGACCGCCGTGGGCAGCTACCCGAGCGGGGCAAGTCCCTATGGCGCCGAGGACATGGCGGGCAACGTCTGGGAGTGGACACATAGCCTTTACCAGCCCTATCCTTACACAATAAGTGATCGACGAGAGGTGACAGTTTCTGCTGGAAGTCGGGTACTCCGTGGTGGTTCATGGGTCAGTGGCTCAAGAAACGCGCATCCAGCCTACCGAGTCCGCAGCAGACCAAGTAACCGCAACCGCAACGTCGGGTTCCGGCTTGTTGTGGCACCGGTTCGCTATAGCTGACTAGCAGTTGAAACAGCACCTGAGGGGCCCCCTTGACAATCTGCAACGAAGCACGCCACTGCGGGTTTGCAGAGCGCTCAACAACATCCCTATCTGCCGATAGAGCGGATCCCAAAATCCAGGATTAGCCGCAGGGCTTCAGCCTGCGGCATGGCGCCCCTCACACTTACATTGCCAGGTAGTTCCTACTTCAGCTCCATCCCCAGCGCGATCAGCCGGGTGGCGCGCGTCGCCGCGTCGGTGAGCAGCCGCGCAGTGTTCGCCATGCTCTCTTCGAGCGACATTGGGCCGCTGGTGATGGAGAGCGCCGCGTCAATCCCCAGCTTCTCCAGCGCCGCATCATCGGCGGTGACGCCGCCCGCGAGCGCGATGACACGCGCGCCTGCCTTACGCGCCGCCGCAGCCACCGCGCCGACCGCCTTGCCGTACGCCGTCTGACTATCGAGCTGGCCCTCCGCCGTGAAGACGAGCGCCGCGCCCTGGAGGATATGCGCGAGGTCGAGTGTCTCCAATACCAGTTGCGCGCCGGGGATCAGGTGCGCATGAGCGAACGCCAGAAGGCCTGCGCCCAGGCCACCCGCCGCACCCGCGCCCGGCACGTTGGCCACATCCGCGCCGAGGTCGCGCTTGAGTATCTCGCCGTAGTGCGCCAGGGCGGCGTCCAGCTCCGCCACTATCTCCGACGTCGCGCCCTTCTGAGGCCCATAGATGGCCGATGCGCCCTCCGGCCCGCAGAGTGGATTGGTGACATCGCTCGCCACCTGCACCTCAACATCCTTCAGGCGGGGGTCGAGGTTAGAGGGGGCAATACGCGCCAGGTGGGCCAGCGCCGCGCCGCCAGGGGGTAGCTCGTTGCCCTGCACATCCAGCAGCCGGACGCCGAGTGCCTGCGCCATGCCCGCGCCGCCGTCGTTGGTCGCGCTGCCGCCAATGCCGATCAGCAGCAGCCGCGCCCCCGCGTCGAGCGCCGCGCGCATCAGCTCGCCCGTGCCACGGGTCGTCGTCACACGCGGATCGCGCTTATCTGGTGGGACGAGTGGCAGGCCGGACGCCGCCGCCATCTCGATCACCGCCGTCCCCGCTCGGTTGCCGCCGAGCATCCCATACTCAGCCTCTACCGGCTCACCCAGCGGACCAGTCACCGTCGCATGTTGCGGCGTGCCGCCCGTCGCCGCGACCAGCGCCCGCACCGTTCCCTCGCCGCCATCAGCCACCGGCACAACGCGGATATCCGCATCCGGCCAGACGCGACGAATCCCGGCGGCGATGGCCTCGCCGACATCCGGCGCATCCAAACTGCCCTTCAGCGATTGCGGCGCAACAACGATGTACATGGCGCTACCTCTGTTGATCGGCTGACTCTGGCTCCCCTCTCCCATGGGGAGAGGCTGGGGGTGAGGTCCGCCCGCGCTCAGTTCGCGTGTGGCTCGTACTTCGGCCAGTTGCGCGCCTCGGGATCCTTCAGCACTGTCAGCGCCACGTCGAAGCCCGCGACTTGCCCGGCGTAGAGCGCGCCGTCCGCGCCGTCCTGACGCATCATCCACTCCGCCAGGCTCTTGGCGCGATCTCCCACTACCTGCCGCCAGACGGTGAAGTCGTCGGCCTCGCTCTGGTCGGCGAGATAATTCGCGACTCCGCCGAGCACCTGCGCCTGACCCTGCCAGTTGAGCGCGTTCTCCCGGTTATCGGCGTACTGCGCCTCGTGCAGCGCCCGCGCCGACCATCCCCGCAGCCGTTCGATCATCTCCTCACGGCTCTTGGCCATCGTTTCGTCCCCTCTCATATGGTCTCAATTGCTCGTAATCTTCGCTACACTCCCGCCCATCTCCATTTCACGGTCGCGCCGAGAGAATAGTGTTCTGTGACGATGTGACGCAACAGTGTACCAGCCTGATCCTGTTGAAGTGAGTGGAGGCATCACCTGTGGCGAAGCTGAAGGTCTTCGGCCAGCGCGCG
Organism: Ktedonobacterales bacterium; assembly: GCA_036557205.1. Taxonomy (GTDB): domain Bacteria; phylum Chloroflexota; class Ktedonobacteria; order Ktedonobacterales; family JADMIN01; genus DAHUXT01. The sequence goes on from DATBIB010000011.1 coordinate 121,486, forward strand.
AATCTCATCCGCCTCGATGCGGCCTTCGAGACGTTCAACGCCATCGACGGTAATCACCGGGATGCGATCGCGATAGCGCTCGAAGATCGCCGGGTCGCGCCGGATGTCCACCTCGTCGAAGGCGAATTGGAAATCGGCGGCGAGGTCATCCAGATGCATTCGCGCGTCGTCGCAGAGATGACAGCCAGCCTTCGCATAGAGCACGATGACGGGTTCCACGTTCGCTTCTTTCCGGCGGCGTACCGCTCAGATTCAGAGATAGCGCACTGAGGAGGATGATAGCATAGCGGCGGCCCCGCGGCAAACGCCATGGTCGCGGCGTGTGGTGGCCCGGTTTATGCCTAAGACCTGAGTGTAGGGCAGCGGAAATCTCACATCCACGTCACATTTTGCGAACAAATGAGATGTGTGTGACGTAGTAAATAGTGAAGGGTGGCAGCGAAGCCTTCCACGCGCCGACGCGAGAGCGAGCACAGTGCGCGGACCGCAATCCGCCCGGAGGTATTATATGGCACATCAGTATTTGAACGACGGCGAAGAAGAAGAGGCGCGCGCCCGGCCCGCGAATGAGCCAGAGCGCCATGAAGGCTCGCACGAGGATGCCTCGGCTGAGGAGACATCAGGCGGCGTGGATGAGCCGGTAAACATCCATAACAGCCATGCGGCGCCGAAGCGCCAGCGCCGAAGCAAGAGCGAGAGCGACGATACACCTGAGCTTCAGGCGGACGCCGAGCCAGAAGACGCGGTCGAAGACCTGGAACCGGAGGATGATGACCTGCGCACGCTTGAGGCACAGGGCTTCACCACGGACGAGGTCAACCGGCTGGTTGAGCTTTCAGAGCGTATCAACGCGACGACACTCAAGCGATTGCAGTTCACCAAGTGGCTCGTCGATCAGGGGTTGCTCGACGAATTCTCGGTGCGCACCGAATAAGCGCGCCAGTACAGTCTGTCATGCATAGCATGTCATGAGTAGCTGTGGAAACCTGAAGCGGTGCGGGTAGCCTTGCGAAACGGGCAGCCCGCACCTGTGTTTTTTCCGTGTCAATGATGCCTGGAATAGTGCGCTGATCTATGCGCCGACCCGCGCCAGCATCAGCCGCGCCTCGGCCCGCGCCACCACCGACTGCGCGATCCCAACCGGCTGCGTCTTGCCAACATAGCCCGAGCGCAGCTTGTTTCCCTCGCGCCAGTAGGCATACCAGTATGGCCCATGTCCGGGACCACGCTTGCAGGTGCCACAGGTCGGTTTGCCACATTTACGATACTGAAGCTGATACGTGATATGCAGATCTGTGGGCAACTTGGTCATATGCTCGCCCCTCTCCTTCCCAACTCACCGCCCACCCGACAACCCACGAGATGTTCACGAGACATCCACGCCGATGACTTCGACGTTCTCTAGCTGTTGACAAGACGATTGGAGTCACATTGGAAGCGCTCGTATGGTACTTCTCAGCAATCGCCCGATACAGCTACCCCAATCTGGCTACCAGGCGGACGCAATCGTCGTCTCTGGCAGGCCAGCATTTCCGCGCATCGGCGCGGGGATATGAAGCACAAGGCTTCTCGCAGTTACAAGACGCCCGGCAGGTTCTTTCGGCTGCTCGGTATAGGAAATTTGGCGCCTGGTGAGGTCGGGCAGCCCTCGCGGCTTCCTTGCGCCACATGGCCACTCATACGAACGTTGACGGCGGCGCGTGCTACAATGGGCGGGCGGGGAGCAGACGCACATCGTGCGACACAGTGCGACACAGTGCGACACAGTGCGACACATGCGGAGCAAGAGACGCGGCGGGAGCAGATAGCATGTCCGAGGAGTTGAAGATCGATTTCCTGACGGTATCGCGCTATGGCGAGCCACCGGTTGAAGCCTCGACCGTGCGGGCGCTTGCCGCGGCTGGCCTGGGCGCCGCCGAGTACGTGCCGCGCAACGAGGAAGCTAGCGGCGGTCGCCAGCGTCTGGGCGCCTATCACATCGACCCGCCAGGTGTCCCGGCGCGGGCGCGTGTCAACGTCTCACGCCATACCGCGCCCGTGACCAGCGGCATGAGCGAAACAGCGTTCAACGCCCTGACGCGCGGATTGGTCGCCGAAGATGCCCAGACACTGCGCGAGGGCACCATTGCGCTGGATGTGCGCATCTTCGCCCGGCGCGAGCAGGCCATCGTCGCGCTGGACTGGGCTACCCAGGTATTGCGCATCCTGCTCGATCTGACACAGGGCACGGCCATCGATCCGGCGGCGCAACGCAGCTATGGGCGCGCCGAGATTGCCCACATTCGCCCGCACGATCCGCTGGCGCACGTGACGCTGCACCGTGAGTTGTGGGACGCGGAGTCGCACTGGCTCCATACCCATGGCCTGCAAAAGTTCGGGCGGCCCGAGCTTGACCTTCCGGCGGTGCCTCACTCGCTGGAGGAAGAAGGGTGGGCGCTGCTGCGCGAGGTCGCCGGTTTGCTGGCGCACGAGGGGACGCTCGTGGCGGGCCAGGAGATCGACTTTGAGGAGCATGGGCATCTCGTCGCCCTGGGTGCGCTTCCCGATGCGGACCATCAGGCGCCGTTTGGGCGGCTGCGGCTCTGCGATGCGGCGTTGCCAGGCGAGACTGAATCCGTTGGCGCGGGGCGGCTGCTGGCGCGGATGGCGATGGCGGATGCGCAGCGGCACGCCGAGACGCGGGATGTCGCGGGCGCGCTGGAGATTCTCGACCGTGTGCTGGCGGCCAATCCCGATGACTGCACGGCGCTGACCGCGAAGGCCGCAATCCTTCTGCGTGGTGGCAATGCGGCCGAGGCGTTGAATCTGGGCGAGCTGATGGAGCTGCGGGCGCCCGGCGACTATCGTGGACCGCTCACCGTTGGGCAGGCGCTGGCGACGATGGGACGCTACCGTGAGGCGCTGGTTGCGCTTGACCGCGCGATCTTGCGGGAACCAGACGCGGCGGAATCGTTCGATGCGCGCGCCCGTGTCCATGAGCGGCTGGGCAACACGCAACCAGCGGCTACCGATCATGCGCACGCCGAGTATCTACGACGGCAAGGCGCTCCGGTGGTTTGACAGCGGGCGCGGCGATGTATACACTAACGGGTAACACACGAGGTGAGGTAGCCCGGCGGAGAGGTCCGCAGAAAGAGGACGGAAACCGTGTCTGATCTTCAGGCCATTGGTCGAGCAGCGCAAGACTATCTTGCGACCAAGTTTGCCGCTCGTGAGCGCGCCCTGCCCAAGTCGCGCGCCGCGATTCGGCTCTGCGCCAATGCCATTCGCGCTGCTCACCGTGGTGAATTCGACCAGTGCAACCGGCAACTGACCGAGGCTGGCGGCCTATTGCGCGATATGGCGCTCGACCTGCGCGAGCACCAGGATATTTTCTATGCCGGATTCGTGGCCGACGCGCAGAAGGAATATGCCGAGGCCGCCCTCACCAGCGCGCTGATGCAGCGCCAGCCGCCCCCTACCCCCGACGTGCTTGGCGTCGAATGGGCGCCGTACCTCAATGGGCTGGGCGAGGCGGTGGGCGAGCTGCGCCGCTACATCCTCGACCGCATGCGCCAGGGACGGCTCGAAGGCTGCGAAGAATTGCTGGCCGACATGGATGAAATCTACAGCCAGCTTATCACACTGGACTACCCCGACGCCATCACGGGCAATCTGCGCCGCACCACCGACGCCGTCCGAGGCATCCTGGAGAAGACACGCGGCGATCTGACACTGGCCGTCAGCCAGGAGCGCCTCAACGCCGCGATGAACCGCGTCCACGAGAGCCTGCGCGGCTAGCCTGAGGTCGCCATAACACGTCATAACATCCGCGGTACCGTCCACCAGATTCTCCCGGCGCGGACACTGGCATATCTCAACACGCGCCCTATCGGGTACAATCGTCGTACAGGTCGTCGTCGGACGCTGGATGATAGCAAGCACGCATCGTCCATATGCTTTGCTCGCGTGACGGTCGCGACCTCAGACAGATGTGTTGCCCAGGAGGATCACCATGGATGATGGGACGGTGGCGCGGCCTTTCGTCCATAGCGCCCAGGCGGATAACGAGGTCGCGGAGGCAGAAGCTACCGCAGCGGACAGCATAAGTGGATCTGGTCTGGCGCCTGCGCCGAGCTCACGGCTGGCCACCTGGATTCGCCTGATACGCCCTTCCGCGCTGCTGCTCGTCCTCGTGCCCGCCCTCACCGCGCTGGCGCTGCTGTGGCTCCGTGGCGTGACGCTGCTGGCGCTTCCGGCGCTGGCGGGGATCGCCAGCCTCGCGCTGATACAGGCGGGGGCGAGCCTGCTCGATGTCTACCTCGAATATGCCCGCCGCGCGCATCTGCCAGAGACCGTGCGGCGCGACCATCTGACGGCGCGGGCGCTGCTGGCGCGTTCCGCGATCAACCCGCTCAACGTCCTCCGGCTGAGCATCCTGCTGATTGTCCTGGGCGTACTTGCCGGTATTCCGCTCGTCATGTCGGGCGGCTGGCCGGTCGCGCTGCTGGGACTGGCGGGCGTGGCGATTGCCTTCCTCTTCTCGGCCACCTCGTTCGCGCTCAAGCGTTTTCCGCTGGCTGATTTTGTCATCGGGCTGGCGCTGGGGCCGGGCATCGTGGTGGGGATGATGCTGGCGCAGCGACATACGCCAACTGGCCGCGATCTGCTGTTTGCCGGCGCGCTCGGCTTCCTGGCGATGCTCCCCGCCGCGGGCGCACACCTGCGCGACGCCCAACAGGACGCGCTCCTTGGGCGCAAGACACTCGTGACGATGTTGGGTGACGGCCTGGGACGAACAATCTATGTCGTCTGGCTGCTGGCGGGGATGGCGCTGCTAGCGCTGGCTGCGCTGCCGCATGGCGCGCCCCATGGCGCATTGCTGGGATTCCTCGCGCTCCCCTCGTTCGCGATTCCTGTCAGCGGCGCGCTGGTTGCCAAGCCGGGTTACGCGCGCGAACAGGTCGTCTTGCAGGAACGGCGCGCCTACGCCCTCTTCGCCTTCTGGTTCCTCTTTGGCCTCGCCATCAACGCGATCCTGATCAGCGGGCTGGGGCCGATTCCCGCGACCGTCTAGCCCGCACCACCCCTCCAAGGTGTTGACGCGCTGTTTTTTCGCTGCCTAGAATCCAGGGTAGAGATGCAGGTGGGCGAGGCAACAGAGGACATTCTGTGACAACTGACGAGGCGAAGACGCTTAGCTCTCAGCTACGCGAACAATATGGGGCGCTTACCGACATCCTGCAGGAGATGGGGTCGGTGCTGGTGGCGTACTCTGGCGGCGTGGATAGCGCGCTGCTGCTCAAAGTGGCGACCGATACGCTCAGCGAGCAGGCCGTCGGGGCGCTGGCGGCCTCGCCCGCCTACGATCCCGCCGAGACGGCGGAGGCGGTCGCGGTGGCGCGGCGGATGGGCGCTCGGCTGGAGGTCGTGGAGACGCACGAGCTGGATGATCCGCGCTACACCGCCAACAACGCCGACCGCTGCTACTTCTGCAAGGTGGAGCTTTTCGGCCATCTGACGCCACTGGCCAAACGGCTGGGGCTGGCGCATATCGCATATGGCATGAATCGCGACGACCATGGCGACTGGCGACCCGGCCAGCGCGCAGCCCGCGAGCATGGTGTCCGCGCGCCACTCGACGAGACGGGGATGGGCAAGGCGGAGATTCGGGCGCTGGCCCACTATCTGGACGTGCCCGTCTGGGAGAAGCCCGCCGAGGCCTGCTACTCGTCGCGCATCCCCTATGGCACGCTGGTTACGGTGGAGGCGCTCCGGCAGATTGGGCGTGCCGAGCGTGCGCTGCGTGCGCTGGGGTTCCGGCGGGTGCGGGTGCGCCACCACGAGACCATCGCACGTATCGAGCTTGACCCCGACGATTTCTCCCGCCTGCTCGATGCGAACGTGCGCGACCAGGTCGTCGCCGCCGTCCGCGACGCGGGTTACCCGTTCGTCACCTTGGACTTGCAGGGCTACCGCACCGGCTCGCTCAACGAGGCGCTGCTCCGGCGCAAGCGCAGTGGGGATGGCGGAGATGGGGCGGGCGAGGACGCGGGCGAGTAAAATCGATTGAATTTGGGGCGGTGTTGTTGTATGGCTCCGAACCTCACCCCCCAGCCCCCTCTCCTGTGGGAGAGGGGGAGCCTGAAATCAGATTGCCAGACGCGCTCTGGGTCTGGTTCCCCCTCCCCTCGTGGGGGAGGGGGTTAGGGGGTGAGGTCCGCGGGAGGGGTCCGCCTCATCCCTGCCCATATTCGCCGCGCGCCAGCATATCCGTGCCCGACCACATGCGGTCGAAGACATCCACCGCCTCGGCGGGCGTCATCGGGCGCGGCTGGCAGCGGTCCTGATCGAGCACCGGCACCCAGCGGATACTGGCGAGCGTCGTGCCACGCCAGTAAAGGTGCAGCAGGAAGCCCTCGAGCGTGGGGCGCGACCAGTCCTGGTCGAAGATGAAGTTGCCGAGCGCGTAGATGATGAGCTTTCCCTTATACTCTTCGATGGCCTGCACCCAGTGCGGATGGACGCCGAGCACCATATCGGCTCCGGCGTCGATGGCGGCGCGAGCGGCGTCCTGCTGGAGCTTGATGGGGTCTTTGGTATACTCGATGCCCCAGTGGAAGTAGGGAATGACGATATCTGCCTTCGCGCGCGCGGCGGCGATATCCTGGGGCAGCCGTTTCAGGTCAACCGGCGCCAGTCCCCACGATGTGTTAGTAGCGTATGGCCCCTGCGGCCCCGGCGGGACCATCAGATAGCCGTGCATGGCAACCCGCAGCCCCTTGGCGGTCACGATGCTCGGCGCGCAGGCCTCGTCCAGATTGTTGCCGCCGCCGCACGCCCCGATGCCGTTGCCGCGCAGATTGCCCAGCATATCCATGAACGAGTCGTGGCCGGTGCCGTTGGCGTGGTTATTGGCCACCGTCAGCATGTCGAAGTTCGCGTACTTCAGCCCGGCAACCGCCTTCGCCTTGGTCACGAAGGTAAAGGTGAAGGGGTCGGTTGGAACCGGAAATTTGTCGGTGACGACGCATTCGAGGTTGGCGACGCGCAGATCGGCGCTATCGAGCTCCACCTTCATCTTGCGATAGGGGTAGAGGTAGTCATTGTAGGCGACCATCTTATTGTTGACGCCGCGCCCCAGCATGATATCGCCAACCGCCGCCATATCCATCACCGGCGTCGCGCCTGCCAGCACGAACGCCAGCGCGCTTGCCAATGCCTTCGCATCCAGCCCCTGCTGCGCCAGCGCATCCGAGACGCCAAGCTGCAAGGTGAACGGCGCAAACGGCGCCGGAAGCTGGCTGCCACGCTGCTGGGCGGGATAGACGTTGTCGATGCCCAGGTTCTTCACCCGCCAGTCGGGCAGCTCGGCGGGCGCGAGCGCGATGCTGCCGGGATGCGCCTTCACCTGCTGGAGCAGATCGTCGGCCGTCGCCACCATCGTCGCGTTGCCCGCGATTGTCACGCCTTTGGGCGGCGTCAGCCCTTTGAGAGCGAACACTTTGACAGGCAGGCTATAGGGCGCGCCCGCCGACTGCCAGTTGGCGATGGAGCCGCTGAGCAGCCCGCGCGCCTGGTCGCCGCTCACCCCATCGATTGAAACGCGCATGTGGGCAATCGCCGTGGCAGGACTGGCCCCAATCGCCGCGCCCTTGAACCCTTGCGGCAGCGTGCCATAGGTCAGCATGAGGTCGGGCGTGGTGGCTGCGCTGGTGGCGAGATGGGTCTCGGCGATGCCCGCGTGGCCGCCGAGATTCGCGGCGACAGAGTTGGCGAGTGCCTTCGCCACGGTACCATCGGCGTAGAGGACCGCTGGGCGCTTCAGTGAAAATGGTGTCGCGGTCGCGGCAGGTTTCTGCGCGACTCCCGGCGCGCACGCCGCCAGCGCAACCGTCGCGGTGGCCGCGGCGCCTGCCGCCAACAGCTCGCGGCGCGTCAGAGTCGGCCCGCCCGCCTGGCCCCGCTTCGCCGCTGCTCGCCGCTGTGTTGTATCGCCCGTATCGCCCGTTTCGCTCGTGTCGCGCTGCTGCCGCTCGCCCTTCATGCCCTGCGTCCTCCACCACTCTCAATGCTGATCCATTGCGCATCTCAGGATACATGAGCAGCGAGTATCTGGGGAGCTATCCGGTACTACAGGGTGGATAACCAGGTGTGGTCGCTGGCGCTACATCGCACAGCCGTCTGGCTGGCTAAAGCTCTTCGAGTTGTTCGCGGAGGTCGGCGCGTAGCGTCTCGAAGCGCTCCAGCCGCGCCTTCAGGTGGGACTGCATCTCCTGTAACCCTGCCACCTTCTCCTCGACGAGCTGCAACTGGCGCCGGGTCAGCTCTTCAGACCGGTCGAGCCATTCCAGCCGGGTGCGCGGATCGGTCTCCTGCTGCCATGCCTCGCGCACGTGCTGGCGCTGCTCCTCGGCGGCGGCCATCTCGCGGATCTCCGCCAGCGAGAAGCCCAGCAGGTCCTTCAGCCGCTTGATACGCTCAAGCTGCTGCACATCCGCCTCGCTGTAGAGGCGATAGCCGCCCTCGGTGCGGGTTGGCGGCGGCAGAAGGCCGATCTCCTCGTAATAGCGCAGCGTGCGTTTTGTCAGTCCAGTACGCGCCGCCACCTGCTCGATACGCTGATAGCTCACACCATCATCGACACGTTGCTCTGATGTCTTATCGTCAACGGGCATAGGCTGATTTGTCATCATATCCAATTGCCTCAATTTCTCCCAAACGCATACCCAATCAATCGACCATAACCTTAGCAGATAGCGGGCCTCAGTGTACCAGCAGGCGCGGCCTCCATGGAACTCGATCTGAAAAACCTATTCATAACCCATCGTATAACACATTCACGTAAACGTCAATGTTTGCGAATGCGTATTGACACGCGCCGCGCAACTTGCTACCGTGGCAAGAGCAGGCAAGATGCTTCGTCTCGCGGCATTGTCGCGAAACGCCTGGAATCGGCTTCAGGAGGGTCATGTGAGCGACGAGGCAACAGACCCAGCCCCAACCTCACGGCGGCTGGGCGGCAGAGGCTGGTTTGTGTTTCTGGCGGTCTATTCATTCATCCTGGCCGTCATCACCGCGATTCCGCAGTTCTATTACGTGCTCTTTGGGCTGCACCTGGTTGCCATCGGGCCGAATACAAATCCGCTTGGCGAGATCTGGTACTGGTACATCCTCAGCGGGGATAACAGCTACCGGAGTGTCGATCCGGGTATTCTGGCGGGCGCTGTCGAAGACGCGTTTCTGCTCGGCCCGCTCTACTTCGCGACGGGCCTGGGGCTGGCCCGGAATAGCCGCTGGGTCTACCCGGTCGGCCTCATCACCGGGGCGATGATTCTCTATGCGATCATCGGCTTCTTCCTCGGCGACATCTTCGCCGGGCTGAATACCGTCACCAATGGCGTCTCGTATTGGGCGTCCAACCTGCCATACCTGGCCTATCCAATCCTGCTGCTGGCGACATTGCTGGCCAGCCGAAAGCGCTTCGCGGATAAGCCGTGATACCCACCGCTTTTTCCGCCTATGTTCTGGCTCCCCCTCTCCTCCGAGGAGAGGGGGATGGGGGGTGAGGTCTCACCCTACGCCTCCGCGCCAGCCTCTACCGGAGCGCTCTTCGCCGCATCCGCCGTGGCTGTCGGCACGATCATCAGCGGAATCCGGGACTTGCGCGCGACGGCAAGCGTGACGCTGCCAAGCACGAGGCGCGCCAGGCCGGTGCGCCCGTGGGTGCTCATCACCAGGATGCTTCCCGGTTTCGTCTCCGCCAGCCCAAGAATCACCTCGGCGGGAACGCCCTGATGGAACATCGTCTGCACCTGCACACTTTCGGTGCGCTCCAGCCGCTCGCGGAGCGCGGCGAGATAGTCGGTGGCCTCGCGCACCTCGGACTCGTAGCTGTCGCGCACGAGCGGGTAGGTTTCCGGCCCAGCGGCAATGATGCGAACGGGCGGAACGATGCGGAGCAGCAGCAATGGGCGATCATAGTGCCGTGCCAGGCGGAGCGCCGTCGGGAGGGCTTTTTCGGCAAGGGCGCTGCCGTCCAGCGTCACAATGACCTGCGCGCCACCAAATCGGAGCAGTTGTGGTGACTCCGCGGCTCTGGCGGGTGGGACGACAAGCACCGGCGCCGCCGTTCGCGCGAGCACGCTGGCCGTCACGCTGGGGTGCCGCAGCCCCTCCAGCAGTCCGCGTGGCTCCGGCGCAAGGACGATCACGTCTATCTTATCCAGATCGGCGGCGGTGGCAATTGCTGGCGCGGCCTTGCCGAACTCGGTGACAATATGCGCTTTTATCCCCGCCGCGCGCAGCTCATCCGCAAGAACCTCCAGTCGGTTGTCAATCGCGATCTCATCCATAACCGAGGCCATCGGCGGCTCCACATGCAGCAGGAATATCCGCGCCTCAGATGATGTGGCAGCCAACTCGCGCGCGAATGGAATCGCCTCTTCCGCCCGTTTCGTGCCATCCAGCGGGACCAAAATGCGCCTGAACATCGGATGCCTCCTTCTCGCTACGAGCGGCGGCTCACCGCCCGGCCCAGCTACACACCAACTTATCCAGGGAGAGTCCTTTCTCCCGCGCGCCTCCTCCATGCCTGAATCCGGTAAGACCTCGTTTCGTCAGCCTTCATTACTCAGCATAGGAGCGGGGTATCACAGTCGCCTCACACTGCGCGGCGCGGATTGTCACAGTATCGTCTCAAGGCGAAGCGGTAGCTGCATCGCAGTATTGCGCCGCACACTATGCGCCATCGTGTGCCGACATGTCGACGTTGCCCACGCCGCCGATGGCAGCCAGTTCCATGGGAGGGCCAATTGCTATGGAGCATTGGTCGCGGCGGTGACAGCCCGATATAGCCAATCTACGCATCATCCTGTATACTGGCGTGGTGAAGCGACCAGACTGGGTGCCTATTTACCTTCATATTTCTATGGAGGACACAGGATGCACTGCCCTTCGTGTGGCTATCCTATCGATCAGCAGAATCTGGAGCGGTGCCTGCGCTGTGGGTATGCGCTAACCCCAACCTCCGGCTCATCTGGGCAGGGTGGCTATGGATATCCACCCCGAAGCGACGACCCAGGCTCAACTGGCGGCTACGCGCCACCTCAGCCGCCAGAAAACCCCTATGGCGGATATGGCAATTATGGGGGTTACGGCGGGTACGGTAGTGCCGCGCCGCCTTCGGGCTATGGACCTCCGCAGCAAGATCCATCCTCTCCCTACGGCCAATATGGCCAGGGGCAATACGGACAGCCCGCTCCGCCCAGTGGCTACGGCCAGCCACCGTACGGGCAACCTGCTCCGCCCAGTGGCTACGGCCAACCCGCTCCACCGTCCGGCTATGGGCAACCCGCGCCTCCGAGTGGCTACGGCCAGCCACCCTACGGCCAGCCACCCTACGGCCAGCCTGCCCCGTCGAGCTACCCGCTAGCGCCGGGCTATCCGCCACAGGGCTATGGCCAGCCGACGTACCCACCTCCACCGCAGAAAAAGAGCCGCACCGGCCTGATCGTCGGCATCGTCGTGGCAGTTGTGTTGGTGCTTGTCGCGTGTACCGGCGGCACGATCTTCGCCATCCAGGCGCTGGGGCAGACGCCAGAAACCGGTAGCTCTCCCACCGCGACGACCGCCAGCGGCGCCGCGACCCCCGAAGCTACTCCCACTCTCGCACTGACAGTGATCTACCAGGACACCTTCGCGTCCGACGCCAACGGTTGGCTACAAGATGGCAGCCACTGCTATCACGCGAGTGACGGCTATCACGTGGCGAACGACTATGAGTGTTTCGCTCCGGTGGGTTTACAGTCGGATGTGGATGTCACTGTCAAAGTGCAACAGGTGAGCGGACCAACGACATACGCCTACGGCATCGCTTTCAGGCGCGCGAGTGCAGGCAACAGCTACGATTTTATGATTGATAGCAACGGCAAGTGGCTGTTCACCAAGTGCGTGAATGATACGTGCACAACGTTGGTTGACTTCACGCCGAATGACGCCATCCAGGGCGGACTGCATACACCGAACACCATCAAGGTAACGGCAAAGGGGTCACACTTCGATTTCTTGGTGAATGGCGCCAAGATGGGCAGCTATGACGACTCGACCTTCTCTTCGGGGAAGATAGGGCTTCTGGCTGCTGGCGATACCATCAACTGCGCCTTTACCAATCTTGTCATCTCCCGCCCCAGTTGACCGCTGCTCGTCGCTACTCATAGGTTGATGTTCGAGGCGCGCGTTCATCCTGCTGCCGCCCCGACCTCCGCAGCCAGAGCGAGATGTGCATCGTTTCCTCGACGACGCCCATGAGGCGATCCGTCAGCATGGCGAGGTCTACCTCGTCGCGCAAGGTATCGCCGAAGGTCGCGAGCGTGTGCGCCGTGTCGTACTTACCGCGGTAGAAGCGACGGTCGATCACCGCCTGGATGCGGTTGCGCAGCGGGTTAAAGAGGGCTGCGATGAGAAGCGTGGAGATGACGACGCCTACCGGCGGTAGACTTTTTTGCCCGGTGAATGCCTGGGTCAGCGTCTGCAAGAGGATGACACTGCCGAAATGGACCGTCACCAAGAGAGCGGTCAGCGCGCCGTAGAGCAGTGTGCGCCGGATGATGACGTCGATGTCCCACAGGCGATAGCGCAAGATGGTGAAGGTAATCGCGAACGGCAGCAGCGTGCTGGCCGCAATCAAGGTCAATGGGCATGGGTCGTAGGTCGTAGTATGCTAAGAGTTCCTATCAAAGCCCCCGTTGTTAGCCGCGGCATTCATGCCGCGACGCTGGCCTGCTCCCATCATGGCCACTGGGGCATGACGGTGTTGTGAGGCGCTCTTAGACACGATTCGCCATTAGCTTGTAGTATGATGGTCGGTAATATGGCGTAGCGGCTGGGAACATTATCGCCTGGTAGCATGGTTTCGCTTTGCGGTGGTTGGTATGCCAGCGCGCCCCCAGGGGTTTCGCTCTGCGCATGCGAGGAGCGGAGCGCCAGGCCAACGCAGGAGTAGTTCAGGATGACGGACGAGCAGCACGAAGAGCAACCTGCGACAGAGACTCAGAAACAAACTCAGCGCCAACGCCTCTCACGACGGCGACTGCTTCAGATTGCTGGCGGTGGGGTGGTCGCCGTGGCTGGTGGAGTCACGCTCTATCACGTCCTTGCCTCCGCCGCGCCACCCGTCCACCGGGTCGCTCCGCCGCGTGGGGGGTATCCTCTCGGCCAGTACCAGACCGCCGACTATGGCATGCGCGTGCAGCCCGACCCCGCCTCCGGCGTCGTCGTCGAGATCCCGCCCGTCTGGAACCTCGCGATCACCGCGAAGATAACCCGCGCGCCCGGTCCGCGCGAGCAGCAGCGGCTGGAAGGCGCGCTCCATGCCATCGAGACAACCTACGCCTATGCTCCTTCAGGGGCCTTCGCCCTCGTGGCATATGGCTTGCCGTACTTTCGCGCCTATATTCCCCAGGCGACGCTCGCCGCCCATCTCCCCCACATGGCCGACACCGGGGCTGCCCCTGTCCTGCTGGATGCCGTACGTTTCCCCAGCGATCCGCTGACGGTCGCGCTGGAAGAGAATGATATTCTGTTCCATCTGCGCTCAGACTCGCTCGACCATCTGCACGACATACAGCACGCGCTCTTCCAGCGGAGTGGCGCCCTGGCGGGCCAGCATGCTCCCGACGCCGATATCTCAGATCTGTTCCACGTGACCTCGGTGCGAACGGGGTTCGTCGGCGCGGGCATGCCGCGAACGATGGCCCAGCATGCGCGTTTGCCATTCGCGAACGCGATTCCCACAACTGCCCCGTTATTCATGGGATTCACCTCATCGCAACAGCAGGGCCAGGCGCATGAGGTAGCGGTCAGCTTCGATGGCAAGCCCGATCCGCTGCTGCGCCCGCTCACCACCGCGCGACCTAGCGATTATTTTGCGGGGGGCACAGCAGTCCATCTCTCGCACCTCATCGAAGACCTGCAAAGCTGGTATGCGTTGTCCTACGACGAGCGTGTCGCGCGGATGTTCCATATGAGCGCGGTCTCCACGCCTGGGCGCGTCACGATTCAGACGCAATGGCTCAATCCCAACACGACCCTGCTCGACGCGGAGCAACATCAGGTGATCGGCCACAACGAGGCGGTCCAGCGCGGCAGCCGTACCCCCGAAGGGCAGGCTGTGCAACTGCGCGCGGACTTCAACACGATGGACGACATGGATGGGAACGGCGTCACCCCGGGGGTGCATTTTCTCGCCTTCAGCGCGGGTTCTCAGATCTTCCATCAGAGCCGAATGGGGATGGAGGCCGCCGATGTCGTCGGTGAGCACCCTGTTCCAGCGCACGCGAACGGTATCAACGCCTTCATTCACGCGACACGCCGCCAGAACTTCCTCGTGCCCCCACGCCAACACCGCGCATTCCCGCTGCTCGAGCTGCGCTGACCGCGCCATCGCCTGCTTCCCTCTCCCTTTTGAAGGCGGAGGGCCAATGACACAGTGACAACGCTCCCAGCGGAATGCCTATTAACCATAGGCGCATACCCCTATCTCGTTCAGAAGAAGCATGCGATGGTCATGGTTCATATTGCCTAGAGCAGGCCGCTTCCACTATAATGGCGTTATCACAGCAACGTTGTGTACTTCATAGTGCGTACCCTGTCGGTAGGATTCCGCAGTCTCGCCTCATTCCCAGTATCTCTTAGGCAGGAGCGTGCCGGATCGCAGATATGTGCCCGATCAGCACAAAGGCACAAGACACAAGACACATACCCCAAAGATGTCCGTAATCGCGTCCCTGGTCATTCCGCAGAGGAGCTGCGTCGCTGTGAAGGGAATGGCCCGTATCCAACCTCACACAAGCCGGGTGGCTGCCCGGCGAGTTTCGCAGAGAGGGATATACCATGCGATTAGGTCTGAATAGGCGTCTGGGTGTTGTTGCGATGGTGGCGGTGGTGGTGGTTACGATTCTCGCCCTGCTGTTTGCCCGCCTTGTCGTGAACCCAACCCCCAAAGCATCGGCCGCGCCCAAGATAAATCCGGCGATGAAGCCGGCGTGCGAGGTGCGTCCCCAGCTCTGTACTGAGACCACGAATCCCTGGAACGCCCAGGGTCAGTACACTGGCCACGATGAGCCTTCTGTGCTCTACTACTCGAATGTGCCAGGTTCCGGCAATAACAACACTTATCAGTTTGTGATTCCCAAAGACCCGCCTCAGGCGCCCAAGCAGGATGGCACTGGCGGCACATGGAACTTCCAGCTCCGTCCGACCTTCTGGTTTGGCATGATTATGTGCGACAACCAGGATGCGCCAGTCCCTGGGAAGGCGTGCGCTCCCGACAGCGACTCCAACCTCTACACCAGCTTCGACCCGCACTCGCCACACTACATCGGCAACACACCCGGCGAGGCCTTCATGGAGATGCAGTTCTATCCGCCGGGCTGGGATCCGATAAGCCAGGTTCCTGACGATACACAGTGGGCCTCCGCGCTCACCATCGACAGCGATCAGGAGAACCTGAATACCGGCGCCCAGAACAACGCCGCCTGTGGTAACATCGTTGGCCCAGAGCCTGTCAACTACGCCATCGTCACCAGGAGCGGGCACTCACAGGTCCCGGCGTGGCCGTTCGAGGGCTTCGGCAATCAGGCGCAGACGACTCCCGACACCCTTGAAATGAACGGCGGCGACAAGATTGTGCTTGATATGCACGATACGCCCGCTGGTTTCCAGGTGGTTGTCCATGACCTGACGACCGGGCAGACCGGCTCGATGACGGCGAGTGTCGCCAACGGCTTCGGCCATGCGCTCTTCCAGCCAAACTCCGCCACCTGCAACGGCCAGTTTTACGCGTACCATCCGATGTTCAGCACCTCGACGCCACAGACGCGGGTGTTCTGGGCAGCGCACTCGTACAACGTTGCGATGTCGGATGAGATCGGCCACTTCGAGTACTGCAACGCCGCCAGCACCGATCCGAACACCGGGTTCGCCTGCACTGAGCCTGGCGTCACCGATCCAAGCGGCGTTGACGACGATGACTTCTTCTGCTTTACCTCTGGGCCAGAGACACTGACTGGTTGTGTCTCCGAAGACACAGACTTCGATAGTACAAGTTACCAGCATGATTGGCCTGGGTCGTTACCCAATCCGCACCAGGACCAACAGGTCCACGCCGCGCCACTCATGTTCACCAGCCCGCAGTTTAAACTCGCGGGGCATAGCAGTCTCTTGCTGAACTATCAGCGGGTGGCCTTTGAAACGGACCTGCCACGCATCGAGGGCGCCGACGTGTCGGACAACAATGCTTGCCAGCGGCACGTCTTCAACCCAAGCGATCCGAACCCGGGGCAGGGATGTGTGAATCCACCGGTGGGAGCCAACTTCTACCCCTTCTACTCGACGACGTTCGTCCATGGCGTCTGCTACTGGCAAGAAGGGGACAAGTACCTGCCCAACCAGGTGAACAACTTCGGAGGAAGCTCCAAGAGCGAGTACGGTAATCTCCTGCTCAGCATCTACCCGACGGTAGGTGGCACTGAGGGGATCTATGAAAACTTCCACCGTGATCTGTTCTACAATCCGTGTCCCGCGTTCGGCACGCATTGAGTCCAGCAACGAGCGTGACCGCGGATAGTTGGTCGTGATGTG
This sequence comes from Ktedonobacterales bacterium, assembly GCA_036557205.1. GTDB lineage: Bacteria > Chloroflexota > Ktedonobacteria > Ktedonobacterales > JADMIN01 > DAHUXT01. The sequence continues at coordinate 138,106 of DATBIB010000011.1, forward strand.
TGATGTAGCGTCGCGCATCTGATCGGCTGGGCCGTCGAGGGATATCCTTCGGCGGCCTCGTCATGTAACGGGAGATGCTGGGGATTTAGGAACCTGGCGCGGGCGTCACCGGACCAAGCGCAAGGTGACTGGGCAGCAATTCGCCAGTGACCGAGCCGAGCGCCGAGTTGCGGGCGGCAAGGATGAACGTCGCCGTGCAGACCCCGCCGCCGTTGGTCAGCGTGCTGTGACAGGTAGCGTCCGCGACATGTCCCTGCCCTTTCGGACCGGTTGAGCTATAGGTGGCGTCGAATGACGTGTCACTCCCGGCCGCGTTCGTGACAGTGCATGCAAGCGTGATGCTCACGGTATCTGTCGTGACCGGCTCTTCGCGCATCGTGCAGCGCAACGTAGCCGCTGACGTCGGCGTGCTCCTCGCGCTCGGTGTGGTAGAAGCAGCAGTTGCCGTAGCGGAGTTACCAGCGGTAGGATTGCTGCTCGCCGCGCCTGCCGCCGACTGATCAGCGACCTGCCCGCAGGCGGCGAAGAGCAGCGCGCAGCACGCGCCACAGAGGACGACAGCGAACAGCAAAGTAGTATGCGGCGGTCTACGCACGTCTCTCCTCCTTAAATCCCAAGTCAATCGTTGACCTGAACGAGCGAGAACGAGCCTGACATCCGAAAGCGGTCATGCCAGCCAAACGCTGGCGTGACACTGCCCACACACCCGAATCTTTCACGGCGGCAAAGCGATGTGCCAGCGCATACATGACGCTCGAGTACACCGCGCGGTTCCCTCATCAGCATAACACCATCCGCACGCCCCACCTCGATGCTTGACACCTTTGGCGGCCATCCGGCACAATAGCGCTACCGCTCGTCGTTCCTTTGGCTACGGGAAAGCGGCAGCCACGCGGGCGGAAGCGTCGCGAGCGTCATGGAAAAGTAGGGCGAAGATGCGGGTGCTGATGAGCCCAGCAGTCGGGCGCAAGGCATGGCTCTTCCTGCTGGGCGCGGCCCTGAGCAGCCTGCTGCTGGCAGGCATAGCGCTGGTCATCGCAGCGCCTCCCCTGCGCGCGGCGGACGTCTGCGCTGTGACGCCAGGATCCGGCGCGTACCCAACCATCAATGCGGCGACCACCGATGCCAGTTGCGCGTCGGTGACGGCGCCAGCAGGCACATTCGCCGAGCAGATTACCATCAATCACGCGCTGACGCTCACGGGCGCGGGCACAGGGAAAACGGTAATCACGTACCCGTCCAACCCGGCGCAGACCGGAAATACCTATACCCTCATCGAGATAGACGCTGGCGGAACGTCGGTCTCAGGCCTGACGGTCAGCGGGCAGAATTATCAATGCCCCGCCATCTGTCTCGGCTTCGAGATCAATCAGGGTGGCGTGACGCTCAACGGCGTCTCGGTGGTAAACATCATCGGCGCCGTCGGGACGAGCGCAAGCAGCAGCAATGGCCAGCGCGTCACCGTTGAAAACAGCTATTTTGGCGCGCCCGTGGCGCCTGGGCCGTATGACGCGCCGTTCTACTTCCAGAACAACACCGTCGTCGGCAATGGCTCATCAGTCCAGACGGGACTGCTTGGCGGCACGTACGTCGCGGGCAACACCTTCAAGCACTTCCACGGGCCGCCGTGTACCGGCTGCGTGCCCGGAGGTAGCCAGGGATCGGCAATCGCGACGGGCGCGGGCACGATTACGAACAACACCTTCCAGGATAGCGATACCGGCATCCTCGTCGAGCAGGCGCCAAATACCGTGACGATCTCCGGCAACACCTTCAGCGGCGTCGGCACTGCCATCGTCCTTGCGCTCAATCAGAACAAGCAGGTGGTGCAGAACAACCACATCAGCAATGTGGTTCGCAATAACGGCGGGTGGCCATACTATCCGGGCGTGGGCATCGCGGTCTGCGGCGAGCAGAGCGACACCATCAAAGGCAACACGATCTCTGGCGCCGCCGTCTATGGCATCGCCATGTTCGCTTATCAATCGGCGGGATGCCTCAACTCCGGGCCGGGTAGCTACCCAACCAAAAACAATACCGTCAGCGGCAATACCGTCAGTGGATCGGGCAGCGCCGATCTCTACGACAACACGCATGGCAGCGGTCTGGCGGGAACCGCCAATCTCTACAGCGGCAACACATGCAAAGTGGGCCAGCCCGCGGGCCTCTGTCCCTCGGCGGCTGCCGTCGCCACCGGTACGGGAACCAGTGCGAGCAGCGCCCCATCACCGGCCTCGACGGAGGACGCCAGCGCGACGGCCACCTCCGTAGCTGGAGTCGCTGGTGGGGTACAGACTGGCTCAGGCGGTGGCCAGGGAACACCCTCCGATTCGCTGATACTGGTGATCGTCTTCGCCGTGCTGACCCTGGTGCTGGCGGTGAGCGGCGGCGCGCTCGCGTACGTGCTGATTCGGCGGCGGAGGTTGGCGGCTGCCGCCCTTCCGGAGATGTATGGCTACGACCAGTATGACCAGCGCGGAGGCTATGACCCGCCTGATACCTACGGCCAGCGAGGAGACTACCGCCAGCGCGGGGACTATCGCCCACGGCACGACGACCCGACCTACTATGACGGCTGGTGACGCTGGCGGTTGGTGGCTATGTCCTATCACTCCTTCTTCGGGTAATCGCTGAGTCAAGAGTCTGGGAGCCCACGGAGGCGGCCTTTGTGGCGCAGCGACAGCGTAGCCCGTAGGGCTGGTGCGCGAGCCGATAGGCTCGGAGTGCGCGTCAAGCGCACGCAGCGCCAGCGGCCCGGAGGGGGCGGCTTCAGCCGCCAGCCAGCCAATACCCACGCCGCTTGGTGAGCATCCTTCCGTTCTTCGATACAGTGGCGCGCTAGTTGCATGTTTCTACTTCCGCGCCGCATGCTAATCATCGGCCGGAACAAGCTCCGTGGGATGGGTGGCATAGAGTCTGAGAAATCTCACATACTAATCCAATGTTCTCGCCATAGGATTCAGTCATGATAGAGGTGTCAGCGTCGAACGGGAGCGTTTCTCCCCACGACCACTGGAGTCAGCGTCCAACGCCGCGGTCGGCGCGGCCAGTTCTCTGGCCTATCTGGCGCTACAATGATAGATGAGGAGTTTTAGACATGCAGGGCACAACGATTCCGCCCTATCCAGGCGATTCGCAGCAACCGCAGCAGCCGATGCATGCGCCACCGCCGCTCCCGGCGGAATCGGCGCCTGAGGCGACCCAGCCGACACAGCCAGCCTATCCCGGCTACCCCAATTATCCGGGATATCAGAATACCTATCAAAACGGCTACCCGGGCAACAATCAGGGCATACCACCTTACCCGCCGTCCAACTTCACCGAGGGCACGCCGCCGCGCCCGCGTCGCTGGGGTCTGCTGGCCATCGGCGCGGCGATCATGTTGCTGCTGACACTGGCGGTTGGCATTGCTGGCGGCGTGGCGCTCAGCCGGGCGACCGCCTCGTCGGGCTCGAACAATGGCAATACGGTGGTGCTGGGGTCGAACTCCGCGCCGCGTGTGACCGTCTCATCCAGCACGACGACGCTGGAGCAGGATGTCAAGAATGTCGCCAAAGCCGTCGCGCCTTCGGTGGTCAAGATTACCAGCACCGGCGCAGACGGCGAGGCTGTCGGGTCGGGCAATATCCTGACGGCGGACGGCTACATCGTCACCAATGACCACGTGGTCCAGGGTTTCAGCAACTTCAGCGTTCAGCTCTCGACCGGCGCGACCTACACCGCCCAGGTGATCGGCGAGTCGCCCGACGATGATCTGGCCGTCATCAAGATCAATGCGACCGGGCTCACACCGATTGCCTTCGCCGATTCCTCGCAGGCCCAGGTAGGTGACTTTGTCGTCGCCATCGGCAACCCGCTGGATCTGGGCGAGTCGGTCACATTCGGCGTCGTCAGCCGGTTGAACCAGACCGCCAGCGAGGCGCCAAATGGCCCAGCGGGCACGCTGACCGGCCTGATTCAGACGAGCGCGCCGATCAATCCGGGCAATAGCGGCGGCGCCCTGGTCAATCTGAAGGGCCAACTGATCGGTATTCCGACGCTGGCCGCCATCAACAGCGAAAGCCGCGGCACGCAGACCAGCATCGGCTTCGCGATCTCGTCCAACCGCGTGCAGTTCGTCGCGAAGCAGCTGATCGAGCAGGGCAAGGTGACGAGCACAGGCCGTGGCTTCCTGGGCATCGAGGCGCAGGACGTGGACCCAGCGGTCGCGGCGCAACTCGGGCTGAGTGTGCAGAGCGGCGTGCTGGTGCACAGCTTCGTCAACGACGCCGCCGGTGCAAGCCCCGCCCAGCAGGCTGGCTTACAGACGAATGATGTGATCACCGCCGTCAATGGCACAGCCGTGAACAACAACAGCGATCTCTCCGGCGCGCTGCAGAATCAGGGACCAGGCGCCAAGGTCTCGCTGACCGTCGTGCGCGGCAGCTCGACGCTCACCATCTCGGTGACGCTGGGCGAGCGCCCGACCTCCACGCAGGGATAAGACCTCACCCCCAACCCCCTCTCCCGCAAGGAGAGGGGAAACCAGAAGCAATTACGGGAAATGCGCCCGTTTGATATAGATCTTCGCGCTGTTCCGCACCGGAAGGTACGGGGCAGCGTGAAACTTTTTCCGCCAATTATGAGAACGCGGGCGGTTGAAACCGCGCCTTGCAGGCCTCGCTACGCTCCGCCACAAAACCCGCCGTCGCGGGTTTCGGAGGACTGTCTGGCAACAGACGCTCCAGGTGTGGGATAAGCATCCGGTGAGTCTGCGCGGGCCATCCAGGCGCGGTGTATGAACGTTCACTTTTACATCCGAACACCCCCCACGAAAGAAGAGTGGGAACGTTAGCCGCGGCCTTCAGGCCGCGAACCACCCCCCAGCACGTGGTTCGGGGTTCATTCGTAACATTCGTCAACCGCCCGCGCATCTCCTCGCATCCCCTCGCATCCCCTCCGAAACACAACTATCCCTCCCCACATGAGATGGAGAGGGATAGAGCGAACGTTACGGCTAAGAGCTACCGGCTTACCACCGCAGGCTCCGGCTCCTCGTCTGACGAGTCGGATTCGACCACCGCCTCAGGATTGAGCGAGGCCGACGGGCGCACATCGCCGCGCAGTGGCAGCTCCTTCAGGAAGAGCACCGCGATGACGCTCGCCACCGCGATGATCATGCCGACGAAGAAGATGCTGTGCAGGCTGCTCGCAATGCCGACCTTGACCGCCTCGAGCAATTGGTCCAGGACCAACAGGCCCTGCGCGCCGCCCTGGGCAAACTGCGCGTGCAGCGCCGCCAGGGCTTCCGGGCTGAGCAGGATCTGTGGGTTGTTGAAGACATTGATCACCTGCGCCGGAACAACTGCCTTCAGCGCCGCCGGTATCGCATTGTGGAAGGCCGTTGGGAAGGTCGAGTTGAAGACCGACCCCATCGCCGCCAGCCCAATGGTGCTGCCAATCTGGCGGAAGAACGTCATTCCCGCCGACGCCTCGCCAATCCGCTTCGGCAGCGCATTTTGCACGATCAGGTTGTAGAGCGACATCGCCGTGCCCATGCCCAGACCCAGCACCAGCATCGCGATAATCACGTCCGTGCTGGTCGAATGCACGTCCAGGTGCAGCAGGAAGAATGAGCCAACAACACTAATGACCGCGCCTGCCAGCGCGAAGATCTTGTAACGACCCGTTCGCGCGACCAGCAGGCCCGAGGCGATACTCGCGACGATAGCGGTGATCATCATCGGCGTGAGCACCGTACCGCTCGTCGTGGCCGAGACGCCCGTGACGCCCTGCAAGAAGAGCGGGATGTAGTAGATGCTGCCCATCATCGCCATGCCAGCGAGCATTACAATGATCGTCGAGACGGCGAAGACATTGTTCTTGAAGAGACTGGGCGAGACAATCGGCTGCCCATTGTTGGCTTCCAGCCTGCGCTCGTAGAAGATGAACGCTACCAGCGCGATGACCGCGCCGCCCAGCAGACCGATGATCTGCGGCGAGTTCCAGTCGTACTGCGAGCCTCCCCACGTCAGGCCAAGCAAGAGCGGAACCGTGCCCAAGATGAGCAGAGTGGCGCCGATAAAGTCAATCTTCGGATTCTGCGTCGGCCGATAAAGTGTGGGCATCAGGAAGATCAGCACGCCAAGTGCGATCAGGCCAATCGGCATGTTGACATAGAAGACCCAGCGCCACGACAGATTATCGGTAATCCAGCCGCCCGCCGTTGGCCCGACGATGAACGCCAACATAAAGACCGCGCCCGTGACGCCCTGCCACTTCGCGCGCTCGCGTGGCGTGAACAGGTCGCCGATGATCGCGATGGCCATAGACATCAGGCCGCCCGCGCCGAGTCCCTGGAATCCACGGAACAGGATAAGCTGTGTCATCGACTGCGATGCGCCTGAGAGGAATGACCCTGCCAGGAAGACAATCACCGCGAAGATCAGGATGCCTTTGCGTCCATAGAGGTCGGAGAGCTTGCCATAGATCGGCACCATCACCGTCGAGGTGAGCAGATAGGCTGTCGTTACCCAGGTGTACTCTGAGAAGCCATTGAGCTCGGCGATAATACGAGGCATCGCCGTGCCCACAATCGTCTGGTCGAGCGAGGCCAGCAACATCACCAGCAGCACGCTGAGCATCGTCAGCAGTGTGACTTCGCGCGAATACTTCGGCTGCTCGACCACGTCATCCGCCGCGACGGTGGCTGTCAGCGCTTCCGTCTCCGTCTCTTTGGTGCGGCCGTTTGATTCAGCCGTGCTCATTATTTCCCCTCCTCATGCCGTGGCTGGTGCGCCGCGGCTCCCCTGAAAAAGAATTGACTGACGTAGGTGGTGAGTTCGTCCCGCGGAATACCATTTTCCGCCAGCAGCAACGAACCCCGGAAATTGACCGGATGCAGCAGCCCGGTGAAGATAGCCTGGAGCACCGGCGTGGGAATCGCCGGATCGAAGTCGCCCGTCATCTTGCCCTCGTCGAGCACGGCCCGCAGCCGTTCGGCGAAGTCGCCCCAAAACGTCGCGATGGTCGCCGACTTCTGCTCCGTCAGCCGCTGTCGCAGCTCCGGCACGCGCAACACCGCGTCCATCAAGCGGATGCGCTCGTCGGACGAGCCGGTATAGACCAGGCGAATCACGCCTTCGAGCTTCTCGCGCGGCGTGCTATCAGAGGTAATGATCGTGGTCATGGACTCAGCGAACGCGCGCAGATTCGTCTCCATAATGGCCAGCAAGAGGTCTTCTTTGCTGGCGAAGTGCAGGTACAGCGTTCCCTTGGAGACGCCGACCTTTGCGGCGATATCGTCCATCGAGGTATCGTTGTAGCCCTTCTCCAGAATCAATGCCTCGCCCGCCTGGAGGATCAACCGCTCACGTTCCTCACGTTGCCGTTCCTTCAGCGAGCGTTGTGGTGTCGCCGTTGACATGTTCTCGCTCCTTCCCAATTGACCCACGATATTGTTATTGACTGCTTTGCAAATACTTTGACTCTCCAGTCATTATTTTATCATACTGGTCAAAGCTGCGTCAAGAGATGAGAAGTCCAGAGATGGTATGGTGTCTGCACATGCATGCGGTCGGCTGGCGAAGATGCCGTTGCGCCGTTGCGCGAGAGGGGAAGCGGCATGAACCTGAACATAAACTGGGGCGTCGTCGAGATCATCTTCACCGTCATCGGCTACCTGATACCCGTCGTCGCGCTCTTCATCGTGCCGGTGAACCGCAAGCCAACGGCGGCGACGGCCTGGCTGCTGGTGATGTTCATCCTGCCGTATGTGGGTGTGCTCCTCTTTCTGCTGATCGGCAGCCCGAAGCTCCCGCGCTGGCGACGCGCCCAGCAGCGCACGATGAACGAGCGCATCGAGGCGATTGCCGCGCAGGTCAAGCAGCTTCCGGGCATGGAGCCGGTCTTCGAGACACCCATCCCGGCGCGACAAACGCCCTTCATCAATCTCTCGGCGAATCTCGGCGGGATGCCCGCGGTGGACGGCAATAGCGTCGTCCTGCTGGATGACTACCAGGCGATATTCCAGCGCATCGCGGAGTGTATTGATAGGGCGGAGCGCTTCGTTCACGTGGAGTATTACGCGCTGAGTCTCGACGGCGACACTGAGGTAGTCTTTGCCGCGCTGAAGCGGGCGCGGCAGCGCGGCGTGAAGGTGCGCGTATTGATGGACCAACTGGGGTCGCGCAAATACCGGTATTACCGCAAAACGCGCAGGTGGCTTACACAGGCGGGCATCGAGTGGCATCTGATGTTGCCGCTCCGCCCGGCGCATGGTGAATTTGCCCGGCTCGACCTGCGCAATCACCGCAAAATCGTAGTCATAGATGGCAGCGTTGGCTTCACCGGCTCACAGAACCTCATCAAACGCAACTATTTCCGCCGCGACAAAATCTACTATGACGAGTTGGTGGCGCAGGTGAGCGGGCCAGCCGCGGTCGAGTTGAACGCGGTCTTCATCACCGACTGGTACGCCGAGTCGGGTGTGCTCCTGGATGTGCAGAGCGAGCCTGCTATGCTGGAGATTCCACCACTGGCGGGTGAGGCGCTCTGTCAGGTGCTGCCCAGCGGCTCCGGCTTCGAATACGAGAATAACCTGAAGCTGTTTACGGCGTTGATCCACGCGGCGCGGCGCAAACTGGTGATTACCAACCCCTACTTCGTGCCGGATGAGTCGCTGCTGGTGGCCATTACCAGCGCGGCCCTGCGCGGCGTGGACGTAAGCCTCATCAACTCTGAGGCGAGCGATCAGTTCTTCGTCAGCCACGCGCAGCGCTCGTATTACGCGGAATTGATGCGCGCGGGCGTCAAAATCTACTGGCATCGCGCTCCAGTGCTGGTGCACTCGAAGTGCATGGCGATTGACGACGATATCGCGGTGATTGGGTCCAGCAACCTCGATATGCGCTCGTTCCACCTCAACATGGAGGTGACGCTGGTGGTCTATGACCACGACGCCGTGGTGCAACTGCGGCATATCGAGGCCAACTATCTGAAGCGCTCGAAGCGCGTGCGACTGGAGGAGTGGGAGCAGCGTTCGATCCTCACACGGCTGGCGGAGAACGTCTGCCGCCTCACCTCGGCCCTGCAATAGAGGCGCGCAGTCGTGAGAATACATCCTGCTGGGACGTATCTTGAATCAGGCAAGGTACCTGTGAATAGCCAGCAGGAGCGCGCTCATGGCAGAGCATTCTTCGCGACCAGGATTTTTGCTGCGTTACAGTCGGTGGGTGCGGTTCTTCCTGCCGCTCGTCGCTGTCCTCGTGCTACTGACAGGTTGCGGCGAGCTTCACTGTAACTGTCCACCTGTGGTCACCGTGCATATCAGTGCGCCAAATACGCGACCCATCACCGGACTCGACCGCGCGCTTCTCAACGCTGCAAACGGAGCCATATCAGGCCGAATCCTTGGGCTGGCAAGTTATCGCGGCAGCGATGGTACGGGGCAGACGCTCGCAGTGCTCGATGGTGATCTTTATGCTGTTCCCAACGCAAATGGACAGGCTGCTTTGATTCGAAGAGCGATCTGTCCCAATATTGGGATCGCGCTCTCCGCCGATGCTTCGCGGCTCGCCTGTCTCGGGCCGCTGAATGTGGGCGAGGATATACATTGGCTTTATGGCTGTTTCGACCTCTGCTTCAGTAAGCAGATACGCATTGAGACCTTCACACCAGCCGTACAGCCTCACATAAGTGTAGAGCAGAACATTTCGGACGAGCACAGACTCCTGAGCAGCCCAACATGGCGCCCCGATGGGGAGGCCATTGCGGCGCTAGATTTCGCCAATCCTCCAGCAAATGACGTCTCCAGCGCTGCCAGCGCCTCATGCGCTATTGCTGTGTACGCCCAGGCGTCCGCTAACTCGACAGACATTGTGCCAGCTCTGGGTATATATATTGCTGATTTCTCGCTCTGCGGCGCGCTGCAAGTCGCGTGGTCACCCGACGGGCAAACACTCGCAGTGCTCGATAGTCAGACGCTGCTTTTGCTCACGGCGCCTTCTCCGGCGACAATTGCCAAAGCCAGCCATACAGGACACTTCGTAAAAAGTGTCCTTACCCCTCGGCTGCGTATCCCCTTGCAACAATCAGCACTCGAGATGGCGTGGGCACCAAATGGCCACTCTATGGCAGTAGTGAGCCGCGACAAGGACAAGGTTACGTTGCCATACCAGATTACTCAATACCCGCTCAACACATCCAAGCCGCCCACACCACTGTTCGGCCCAGATGAGTATGGTAGTCCAATCGGTCCGATCGCGTATTCGTTCGATGGGCGCGCACTGATTTTCGCTGCTGGTGCTCGGCAATTCGACGTGTTTCCACCCAGAAACCCGCTTGCAACTCCTGGCTCGGCCTACCGTTCAAGCTCATACACTGCCCAGATTCCCCAAGTAGGGCTTCGGCCACAGATATGCGATTGCCCGCAGCCACCAGCGGGGCTCTACTCCTACACGCTGCCGACCTCGTGATGAGCCGCCAGAGCAGCTATCTGGGACGGAAAATTACACTACCCCCTCACCAATGTGGCAGGGGGCAGGGGACTGTACCGCCGGGTGGCGCGATGGCGCTGCCTCAGGCGGTGGCGGCCTGCGGGCGCGGGCCGGAGATGAAGTACACGAACAGCGCCGAGGCGGCAATCGCGAGGTGGAGGATATTGTCAGCCATGTTGACCGGGATCAGCCCCAGCAGGCTGCCGTCCATCACCAGCGGCGTGAAGCCGAGCACCGTCACCAGCGCGTAGACGAGACCGAAGACCAGCGCATACATCCGCGCGAAGCTGCCGTTGGCGTAGTAGCCCGCGAAGATGGCCACCAGCCCGGTCACGATGTGAATCACGTTGTGCAGCGGATTGATGGCGAAGATGCCCAGCAGATAGCCTGAGCCGCTGCCACCCGACGAGATGCCCGGCACGAAGCCCAGAATGCCGATGAGCAGGGCGACGAAACCGAAGATGCGTGCGTAGGCCTTAGCGATATCCATCGTTGATAACCCCTTGTTTTCTACAACTCGAACACACGAAGCGACTTGAAAACACACTACAAGGTCAACTGTGCCAGCGGACGTCGACGCGGAAGGTGGCGTGAACCGGCGGCTGGCCCCGCGCGGCAATTGTGACCGTTAGCTGCCACGGCCCCGCCATGCTGAAGACTGGATGCGCAGTATATTTGCCATCCGCCCAAGTGGCGCCCACAGGAGGCACGGGCATCGGCATATCGAGCATGTCGGCGGAGACCTTAACTGTTGCTCCCGCGACAGCCTTACCCACCGCGTCGTTCACCGCCAGCGAGATGGTGTTGTGGTCCCCCACCAGCATCTCGCCCGAATCGGCCCGCAGCGTAACCCGTAGCGAACCAACGATCGCTATCTGTCGCGCCGGATCGGGCGCGGGCGGAAAGAGCAGCGCGCCCAGTCCCAGATGTACCCACACCAGCAGCGCCAGCACCAGCAGCCCGGAGCCAAGAATGACGCCACGCGCGATATATGCCTGACGGCGTGTGTGAGTAACTGTTTCAGATGGCCTGGTGGCGACTGGAAATATCACGACTCTCTCCTTGCTAGCGCTGGTCCATTTGTGCCGATTCATCCCTCTCTACACATCCCTGCGTGGTTCGGATGAGTGGCGAATCATCACGTGACTCTGGCGAGATATTCGGCGGCTACAAGGTGTTCCAAATGCGGTATAGTGGAGGGCGGCGCCAGATTTCCGCGACCGCTCACCTGATTGGGCATGCCGCGTGTATGAATGATTGGTAGAGGTGCGCGTTGGGTAATCCACCACGTACAGACGAAGAGACGCTGTTGGTGCGTCGTGTGGCAGCGGGCGACGAAGAGGCGCTCGGGCTGCTCTACGACCGCCTGGGTCGTCCCGTCTATGCCCTCTGCCTGCGCATCGTCCGCGACAGTGGCGCCGCCGAGGAGCTGACCCAGGAGACGTTTGTCCGGCTCTGGCGAAGCGCGGCCAGCTTCGACGTGGAACGCGGTCGGGTGAGCACGTGGCTGCTGCGCATTGCCCATAATCTGGCGCTCAACGAGATTCGGCGGAGGCGGAGTCGCCCCGTGGTCGCGCCCGAAGTGGAATGGGAGACGGCGGCCAGCGTGCTTGCCGATCCCGATAACGCCGACGATCCGGCGGTAGCAAGCGATCTGCGCGAGCGGGCCGATGTAGTGCGGTCGGCGCTGGCAGAGTTGCCGACGCCGCAACGGCAGGCAATCGAGCTGGCGTTCTTTGGCGGGCTTTCCCAGGTAGAGGTCGCCGCCGCGCTCGGCGATCCACTCGGCACGGTCAAGAGCCGCATCCGCATCGGCATGCAGCGTCTGCGCGAGCGACTGATAGCAGCAGGGATGGATGGGACAGGCTGATGGATAGGCAAATGGACCAGCAAGACGAACACGTGGACAATCTCATAGACGCCTATGCGCTGGGCGCGCTGGAGCCGGACGAGGTCGCGCGGGTCGAGCGGCATCTGGAGACATGCGATGCCTGCCGGGCGCTGCTCGACGCCGTGCGCGCCGTGACCAGCGACCTGCTGCTAGCAGTCCCACAGGCCGCGCCGCCGTCCGCGCTACGTGGACGCATCCTCAGCCGCATCCATGACGAGGCCCAGCCAGCGAGTCAGCCCAGCCAGCAGCACGCGCCAGCATCTCAAACTGAGGCGACACGCCCTGGACGAATGAGCCGGTTGCTGCGCTCGCTCTTCGGCGGTGAGACGCCAGAGCTTGCCGATGGCGACGCCGATACGCTGCTGCGCGATCTGCTGCTCGACCCAGAGGTCACGATCAGGCCCATCGCTGCCACCGAGCATGCCAGCCACGCGTCGGCGCGCTTCGTCGGCGCTCCCGCCCGGCATGAGGGCATCGTCCTGGCGCAAGGGCTGCGTCCGCTGGACGCCCAGCATGCCTATCAGGTGTGGCTCTTGCGCGACGGCCAGCCCCGGCCCAACAATGTCTTCACGGTTGACCACGCTGGCCGGGGCATCGGCATTGTCCGCGCCGACGAAGCGCCGCTCGACTTCGACGTGCTGGCGATCACCCCAGAGCCAGCGGGCGGCAGCCCCGGACCGACGGGCGATATTATGCTGGCGGGCGCACTCAGGAGCGAGTGACCGGCTCACTTCTCCACTGCCAGTGCTCATGCGCGTCTGGCTCCCCTCTCCTGTGGGAGAGGGGCTGGGGGTGAGGTCCAGCCCAGCACTCAGACCACATTGTGTCGGCAGTATATTCATCCTTGAAAGTTCCATATCATGCTGATGACGCTCACCTGTTACGCGCCGAACGCCGCCGATGTCGGTTATCTGCTGGGCAAGAACCCGGCCTCGACCTTCGAGCGTCCATTCTCGGCAGGGACCGTCTGGGTCTTCTATCCAGAGGTAGCCGACGATCACGTCACCGTCGCGCTGCTTACCGAGATCGACCCGGTTGGCCTGGTGCGCGGTCCCGCCGCCCTGGCGCAGCTTGACCAGTACGTCAACGACCGACCCTACGTCGCCTCCAGCCTCACCAGCGTTGCGCTCAAGACCGCCTTCAGCACCGCGCTCGCGGGCCGCAGCGCCAGTCCGAGCCGCGCTGGCCGTCTGAACGAGCGCATGCGCTGGGTGGTCACGCTGCCCGCGGTCGCCTGCGATGGCGGCGACGACCTGATCGAGCGTATCTTCGCGCCGCTCGGCTATGCCGTCACCATTGAGCAGTTGCCGCTGGATGAGCGCTTTCCCGCCTGGGGCATGGCGAACGTCTATCGAGTCACGCTCGACGGCATGCAGACGACGCGGGACGTCCTCAGCCATCTCTACGTGCTGCTGCCAGTGCTCGACAACAGCAAGCACTACTACGTCGGCCCGGAAGAGACCGACAAGCTGCTGGCGCATGGCGGGGCGTGGCTCGCGGCGCACCCCGAGCGCGACCTGATCGCGCGCCGCTACCTGCGCTACAAGCGCCCGCTGGTGCAGTCGGCGCTCGACCGTCTCATCGCGGCGGACGCGCAGGTGTCTGATGAGACGGATACTAACAGCGAGGATGACGAGGCAGCCCCGCCAGCGGAGGACCCAGCTGAGCCGGAAATTGGCCTGCACGAGCTACGGCTGAATACCGTGCTGGCGGCCATCCGCGAGGCGGGCGCGCACTCGCTGGCCGATCTGGGCTGTGGCGAGGGCAAGCTGCTCGCGCTGGCGCTCAAAGAGCGGACGCTGACGCGCATCGTCGGCATGGATGTCTCGTCCGTCACGTTGGCGCGGGCCCGGCGCCGCCTGCGCCTGGACACGCTGCCGACTGCCCAGCGCCAGCGGATCGAGGTAGTGCAGGGTTCGCTGCTCTACCGTGACCAGCGGCTGGCGGGCTTCGATGCGGTCGCGCTGGTGGAGGTGATCGAGCATCTCGACCCGCCCCGGCTGGCGGCGATGGAGCGCGTCGTCTTTCAGCACGCTCGCCCGCGCCGCGTGATCGTTACGACGCCCAACCGCGAGTACAATGCGCACTGGCAGGCCGTTGGCGAGACGCGCCTGCGCCACAGCGACCACCGCTTCGAGTGGGCTCGCGCCGAGTGCCGCTTCCTCGACGACGATGCGCTCGATACCGCGTTTATCACCCGGCTCACGGATGCGCTCACCGCCGCCGGGTTCTGGGAGCGCTACGCCACCGACTGGGTCTGCCTGGACGCCGAGTTGCTGCCCTGGAGCGCCAAGGCGCAGGGGTTGCTGCGCGAGCAATATGCTCCCGTCGCCGCAGCCGGGCAGGCCGCGCTGGCTATGGCGATTGCCTCCGCCGAGGCGGCACAGGCACAGACCGCCGGAGTGACGCCGCTGATCGAGCGGCTGCGCGCCCGCCAGGAGGATATCGCGCGCTACGCCGACGCCTACCGCCGCTACTGCTGGGAGACCGATGGGCTGGCGGGCGTGCGTCTCGCGCCGTTCCATCTACTCGCCACCGAGGGTCGCACCTACTTCGACCACGACCATCTCTGGCACATGAGCGAGCTGGCGCAACTGGCGGAGGCCGATCCGCTCTTCCTGGCGACGAATTACCGTGCGGTCAACGTGCTGGACGAGGCGAAATGCGCCGAGGCGGCGGCCTGGTGGGAGGCGACGACCGGCACAGGCAGCGAGGGCATGGTCGTCAAGCCGCTCGACTTCATCGTCCGTGGCTCGCGTGGGTTGGTTCAGCCCGCCCTCAAGACTCGAGGCCGTGAGTATCTGCGCATCATCTACGGGCCAGACTACACCGAGCCAGCCAACCTTGAGCGGCTGCGGCTGCGCGGGCTGCGCTCCAAACGCGCGCTGGCCGTCCGTGAGTTCGCCCTGGGCGTCGAGTCGCTGGAACGCTTCATCCGGCGCGAACCGCTTTGGCGCGTGCATCAGGCGGTCTTCGAGGTGCTGGCGCTCGAATCGGAGCCGGTAGACCCGCGCCTGTGAGCCAGACCTAACGCGCTTGTGTTATCCTTGTCTCGATACGACGTGATGATCGCTCATCACATGCGCGCCAGTGCGCCACGCCAACCTACTCGACGAGATAGTTACCCGTTGCGAGAAGTCGTCACGAACCGATGAGGGAGGTGGCCTGCCAAACGTCCAGCGGCTTTGGACGAGAGATTCGGTCCTCTGCTGTCTCTGAGATCTCTGAAGTCTCTGAACCGAGCGTAGATTTCTGAGTCACCGATGATGGTGAATGCACACAGGAGGCATCTGCTATGGCCTGGTTCAAACGCAAAAACACTGCTGGTCCCGCCGTCGCCACGCCCGCCGCCGATCCGGTGGCCGCCGCTGATTCCGCCCCCGCTCCCGTTGCCCCAGCGCCCGTGGCGGCTCCCGCCGCTCCTGCCCCGGCGCCGGCGCCATCCGCCAGCGCGTCCATCGTGACGACGATGATGGACTATCCGCTGACGCTGCAATATGCCGCCGACCGCGCCAAGAACTACTTCGCCAATCGCGAGATCGTCACCCTGACGGCGGATGGCTACGACCGGACAACCTATGGCCAGGTCTACGACCGGTCGCGTCAGATGGCGAGCGCGCTCGAAAAGCTGGGCATCAAGCAGGGCGACCGCATCGGCACGCTGGCCTGGAATACTGCCCGCCACTTCGAGCTCTATCTCGGCGTTCCGTGTATGGGCGCCGTGCTGCATACGCTCAATCTCCGCCTCCCGCTCGATCAGTTGACCTTTATCATCAACGATGCCGCCGACCGTGTGATCTTCGTCGACGCCGACCTGGTACCGATTCTGGAGAAGGTCGCGGGCCAGATTCCATCGGTGGAATACCTCGTCGTGATGAACGGCCAGGCCAGCCCCACCGCCGAGGGCCTGCCGCAGGTGCTGGACTATGAGGAGCTGCTGGCCATCGGCTCGCCCGACTATACCTGGCCAGAACTGGATGAGCGCGCGCCCGCCGCGATGTGCTACACCTCCGGCACAACGGGCAATCCGAAGGGCGTTGTCTACAGCCATCGCTCGTCGCTGCTGCATGCGCTCACGGTGACGCAGGCCGACACGATAGCCCTCTCCGAGCGCGACGTGGCTATGCCGCTGGTGCCGATGTTCCACGTCAACTGCTGGGGGCTGCCACACGCGGGGACGCTGGTGGGCTGCAAGCTGGTGCTGCCAGGACGCTTCATGACGCCGGACCGCACCGCCCAGGCGATGGTGGACGAAGGCGTGACACTCTCGGCGGGCGTGCCGACGCTCTGGCTTGGACTACTCCAGGTGATGGCGCAGCGCCCCGACCTGAAGTTCCCCAAGCTCAACCGCGTCGTCATTGGTGGCTCCGCCTGCCCGGTCTCGCTGATTCAGGCGCTGGAGGCGAACGGCATCCCGGTGCTGCACGCCTGGGGCATGACCGAGACCTCGCCGATTGGCACCGTCTCGCGGCTGCTTTCGACGCTCGAAGACCTGCCTCAGGATCAGCGGATCGGCTATCAGGCGAAGCAGGGCCGTGTCGTGCCGGGCGTCGAGTTGCGCATCGTCGATCTGGGGACGGGCGAGGTCGTTCCCCCAGACGGCGCAACTTTCGGCGAGATTCAGGTGCGCGGGCCGTGGATCACCGGCAGCTACTACCACGCCGACAACGCCGAGATGGGCCAAGACAAGTTCATGGACGGCTGGTTCCGCACTGGCGACGTGGCGACGATGGACGATCAGGGCTACATGCAGATCGTCGACCGCACCAAAGATGTGGTGAAGTCGGGCGGCGAGTGGATCTCGTCGGTGACGCTCGAAAACGACATCATGGGGCATCCGCAGGTGCTGGAGGCGGCGGTGATCGCGCTGCCGCATCCGAAGTGGCAGGAGCGCCCAATCGCGGTGGTCGTGCCGAAGCCGGAGGCGGCGGGCCAACTGACCGAGGCGGACATCATCAGCTATCTGGAGCCGCGTGTCGCCAAGTGGTGGCTGCCTGACCGCGTGATCTTCGTCGAGGCAATCCCGAAGACCAGCGTCGGCAAGTTCGACAAGAAGGTGATGCGCCAGCAGATGGCCGAAGAGGTCAAGCTCGGCGAATAGCTCTCCGCAAAGTATGAGATAGCGCCTCTCCCCCAGAGCAGGGAGGGGCGTTTTCTTGTGACAGCAAAAGGCTTTCCGAAGGCCATTAACTCAGACGTTCCTCTTGCTCTCTGGCTCCCCTCTCCCACAGGAGAGGGGCTGGGGGTGAGGTCTCGTGCGACACCCCAAGGCATCATGGCCATTGGCCACTCATTTAGAAGGAGGGGCAGTATGAGCTACCACACACTAATTTTGTGACGCTCACCGTAGGGCAAAACTTGACAGGCATGCAATTATGGCGTCATCGAAATCATTGACTTTGCGTTGAAGCGGATGAGAGCGGGATACCTGCTCATCCTGCAACGCGCTGTGAAAGGGCCTCTGATGACGCACTATTTCCTGTCATCGTGGAAGCGACCCAGGACAGGACTTCTCATCCTTTGTCTCGCGTTGATGCTCGCTTTGGCTGCCTGTGGGAGCAGCACGACGCCGGGGTCGGGCGACCTCACCGGTGGCGCGAATCCAACCGCCACCAGCGGAAGCGGCGGCTCACCCACTGCCACGACCAGCGCAGGCGGCGGGGCGCCCACCGCAACCCCATCGGGCAGCGGCACGCCAGATGCGTCGGCGCCGCCCTTCTTCTTCACCGTGCGCGCGACCGCCAGCAATAGCGCTGGCGACTACACCCTCATCGACAACGTCGTCACGAACGGCGATCCCGGCCTCGTCCTCTTCGTCACGGCGAACTACAACCCGAATGGGGTCGGCGCCGTCTATGACAACCATCCACTAGGGGTCTATTACATCGGCGGGTCTGTCAACAAGTGGGCGATCTATCACGACGACAAGACGCCCTACATTCTCAACGCCAGCTACAACGTCTGGGCACGCGAGACCAGCCAGCCGGGCACGTTCATCTGGCGCGCCAGCGCGGCCAACAGCGCGGGGGACTACACCATCATCGACAATCCCGCCACGAACGGCAACCCGAACATCGTCATCCTGGTGACCCACAACTGGAATCCTGGCGGCGTTACTGACGTCTATGAGAATCACCGGCTGGGCGTCTACTATATCGGGTCTCCCGTCAACAAGTGGGCGATCTACCATCAGGACACGACGAACTATACGCTCAACGCCAATTACAACGTCTACGCGACGGTCGCCGACGGGACGACGCGGTTCGTGGCGCACGCCTGCTCGGCGCCCTGCACCTACGACTACATCACCTTCAATAGCTCGGCATCGAACGCGAAGCCGGGCGCCATCGTCTTTGTCACGGCGAACTGGAATCCCGGTGGCAGCGGCGGCGTCTATGATGACCACAATCTCGGCGTCTTCTATTCCAGCGGCTATCTGCGCTGGGCGGTCTATCACCAGGACCAGTCGGCCTACATCGCCAACTCGTCGTTCAACGTCGTAATTCCCCAGCCGGGCGAGTGATGCGGACCTCACCCCTATCTCAGCCACGGTCTGGTTCCCCCTCCCTCTTTAGGGGAGGGGGTTAGGGCGTGTTGGCAAATTGCCAAAGCGACCGGTGAAGGCTCCATAATCGGGGTGATACGCTCTGCCGTTGTTGCGACTTTTCTGCACTCACGGCAAACACTCGGTGTGTCGGACACCTATTTGCACACACGCCCTAGGGGGAGGGGTCTGCCCTACTGGTCGAGCGTGGCATTGACCGTGATCTCGACGTTATTGCGGAGCGCATTCGAGACGGGGCAGCCCTGCTCGGCGGTGGCCGCCGCAGCCGCGAATCCCGCCTGATCGAGGCCGGGCACCTTGCCATGGACATCGAGACGCATGGTGATGATCTTCATCTTGCCGTCCACGCGGTCCAACGCGCAGGTCGCCGTCACGTTCAACTGCTCCGGTGGCGTGCCCGCACCGTTGAGCGTATTCGAGAACGCCATCGCGTAGCATGCCGCATGCGCCGCCGCGATCAGCTCTTCAGGACTTGTCCGCCCGTTGGGATCTTCGGTGCGCGACGCCCAGGTGACGGGTAGCGTGCCAAAGGCTCCGCTGCCCGGCGTCACCGTCCCGCTCCCCTGCGTCAGATTTCCCTGCCAGACCCCTTCCGCCCTGCGTTCCGCGACTGCCATGATTGTCTTTCCTTTCACTTCACTTACCTGCGCTATACGCTACGAATGTGCCGTATAGAGTGTATCCGTTCGCGCCG
>DATBIB010000012.1:0-17616 GCA_036557205.1 Ktedonobacterales bacterium
GCCTCACCGCTGCTCGCATGGCTGAAACCGTGCCACTCAGGCCGGAGCGGAGGCGCGACTGAATTGCGAAGAAGATTTATGTGCCCGGATATGCGTATATGCGTGAATGGGGAGCGTGACAACAACATACGCTCCCCTCGCGGGCAAGAAAATCTTCCTTCGTCCAACGTGTCAGGACGTCAGGCTATAGCGCAGGAGCGCTAAGAGCCTGAGGCGCTGGCCAGGCCGAGGGATAGCTTGTAAGGACGGCCAAAAGGCAAAGACAGCGAGACAAGAGACTAGTGTCGCAGGCCGAGCTTTTCGATCAGCGCACGATAGCGCTCCGGGCTGGTCCGGTTGAGGTAGCGCAGCATACGGCGGCGCTGACCGACCATCTTGAGCAGCCCCCGGCGGGAGTGATAGTCGTGCTTGTTCACTTTGAGATGCTCGGTCAAATCGCGGATGCGCTGGGTCAGAATCGCGATCTGCACCTCTGACGAACCAGTATCCCCTTCGTGGGTCTGGTGCTCCTCGATGATCTGCGACTTAATCTCTGGCTGCAATGGCATAGCGTTTTGCTGGCCGCCCACCCTCCGGGCCATCACGCGCCGGGGGCGTCGGCCTCCTCCTTCACTGGTGTTCTCGAACCTAGTGCGGGCAACCCACTGTCACCCGCCACTGATGCACTGATGGATCACCAGGACAAACCCCCTTGCGCACGTCCAGTCCGGCGTGTCGGTGTCGGCGTGCGCGGCGTCTGCCGGTTGTCCTTTTCAAGCAATCCTGGTGTCCTCGCCGGGCATACCAGGGGCGCTCCATCGTCAGAACGTGTGACGGAGCATCCCGGCGGATCTGCTGCTGCCTCTGTCATAGGCAGCCTGTTGTATGCCACTTAAAGACGCTATCCAGTATAACATATCCGTCCTCCAGCCGCCAGCATGACCGCCTGCTACCTCATGGCTCACTGCCGCAGTGGGCGAGTCGGCTCGGCCTCGCGCTGGAAATCCCGCGAGGAGCGCGCGGGCAGACGGAAGGCGACCTGCCGCCGCAGCGAGCGTCGCAGCCGCCTGATGCGCTCGCGGTAGACCTCTTCGGGCTGGCGTGGTGTATTCTTCGGCGGATCGCCCATCGCCACATGCCACTTGCGAAACGCCAGGCCCGTCGCCGTCTGGTAGAGCGTGCGCGCGGTCAGCCAGGCGCGCGGCCCGTATTCCAGCGCATAGGCGTGTTCGGCGGCGTCGCGTAGTGTCGCATTCTGCAGCAGTAGATACTCATCGGGCGAGACGACACCGTCGAGCACCTCGCTGGTGAGATATATGCGGATCGTCTCGGCCTCGCGCGCCAGCGATGCGAGCGCAATCCGCAGCACCACCACCTGCGCCGTAAAGAGCGGTATATATTCCGCCAGCAGCGTTACCAGCGCGAAGAGCGCCGCCGCGTGCGCGAGCATCTCAGGGGTCGCCAGCTCATCGGCGCCAAAGGCGACGAAGTCGAAACCGGTATGCAGCAGAATCGCGGTGGCGAACCCGGCAAGCGGGGCCAGGATTTGCCAGCGGCGGTCGCGCGTCTCGCGCGCGGCCCCCAGCCCCGCGCCAAAGAACGCGGTGAACGTCGAGTGACTGAGCCAGCCGAGAATCACGCGCCCGAAGATGAGCACGCCGAGGTCGGCGCCTGGGGTGACGGCGAAGAAGACGAAGTTCTCCACCATCGCGAAGCCCGCGCCGATCAACGCGCCGTAGATAATGCCATCGGTGACGTTATCGAACTCATCGCGCAGCAGCACCAGCAGCACGATCAGCCCAATGCCTTTGATGGCCTCCTCCGAGAAACCCGCGCTCAGCGCCTGCGACGCCGCATGGACCAACCCATCCTGAAGCCCGATGGCGTTCAGCGCCGACGCCAGCAGCGCAACCAGCCGCCGCTCCAGAAACAGCGCGGGTGCGATGGCGATCAACGCGCCCCAGAGAAACGCGCCCAGCATCAGCGACCACGGCTCGCGCTCGTAGCGGTCGAGTGTCAGGGTGACAATCGCGACGCCCAGCGCGGGCACCAGCGGGATCGTCAGCGCCGCCAGCACGGAGCCAGCGCCCTCGGTGGCCAGCGCGCCGCGTCCCACCAGCACCGTCGTCCCCAGCGTGACGACGGTACAGACCAGCAGCACCAGCGCCGCGCCTATTCCTAGCAGCCACCACATGCGCGCCTTGAAGCGCCCGCGAAACGCGAACTGCAGTGTGATACCAGGGCTGAGCAGATGGGTGGAGCTGGCGCTCTGGGGAAATGACACATCGCCCGATGCGTCGTCGAGCAGATCGGCCTCGCTCACCTCGTCGGGCAGAAAGCCGTTGCTTTCCCCGGTTGCCTCGGCCAGATACGCGGCGTAACTGCCCTCGGATGATTCCAGTGATTGCTCAGCGGAAGTCGAGTCGGGATAGGCTGGGCGCAACGCCACCAGTTGCAGCGAGGTCTGTCCCAGCCGCACGATGTCGCCTGGGGCGAGCGCCGTGCCTTGTCCCGGCTGGCACGTCTGCCCGGCAACCTCCATCGTGTTGGTCGTCGAGCAGTTTTCGATCCACCAGCCCTCGCGGCTGGCGATCAGGCGGGCATGCTCGCGCGAGACGGATGGGTCGAGCAGCACGATGGCGTTGCGCTGCGCCCGGCCGATGGGGCTGATGCCCCGCGTAATGGGCACGGCACGACCGCCACCGAGAAACGCGATCTCGTTGCTGGCAGGGCTGACCAGCCGCAGCACGCCGAGGGTCGGCGAGGCGACCTCCGCCGCCGACGGGCGCGTGTTCCGTGTCCGAACGAGCAATTTGCGGCGTGTCGTTCGGCCCACAGCATCCCCATCCCTTCTCCACAGGCCAGCAGCATGTATCCCTGTTTAGTGTCCCGCCTCGGGGAGACTGCCCGGCAGCGCTGGCGGGGGCAGCAGCTTCTCGTCCTGCCGCGTCTCGCGATAGCGCCGGTAGAAGCGCTTGAACGAGGCGTTGATCTGGCTGGGAGTGAGCTTCTTGCCGCTCTCGAAATATTCGATGGCCACCTGACCAATAGACCATGTGGCCGCCGCCGCGATGGCCCCCGCAACCAAGTCGCCGCCGAACGGCATCGCTTTGGCCGCTTCTTCCGCGAGGTAGCGCATAAACAACCCACCAGCGATGGTCGCCACCAGCTCGCGCATATGCTGGGCGTTCATCGGCTCGCCGTAGACGGCGGCGACGCGCAACACCAGCCGGATCTGGTTGCCCAGCAGAATGGGAATATCCACCAACGGCACCGGCTGAAGTCCGGCAGCCAGGGCAATGAGGGTCGCGGACCGCACCAGCTTGTTGGCCGCCTCGCGCCGGAACTGTGGCAGCTGGCGCCCCAGCACGATGGCCGCCTCGGGGCTGGCGTCGATGAGTGCGGGGATCAGCTCCTCGCTGACGTTGGCGCCATCGCGGGCCGAGATGGGGATGACATCCTTCACATGCAGCCGCGCCGCCGCGCGCGCCGCCGCCTCATCCGCCGCCTCGCCGATCAGGTCACACTTATTGAGCGCCACCGTGAACGGCTTCTCGGTCTTGCGCAGCTGTTCCACCATCTCATAGTCGCGCGGGCGCATGCCCTCACCGGCGTCGAGCATGTAGATCGTGACGGCGGCCTCCTCGATAGCCTCCTTCTGCATCTCGGGGATATGCCCTGGCGTATCGATGAGGGTGAATGGGCCAAAGGCGCCGCGTACATTGGAAGTGGTGGTGCCCTCTACCGGCGAGACGGGCGAGACATATTTGCCCTGGAGGGTGTTGAAGAGGGTGGACTTGCCGGAGTTTGGCAGGCCGATGATGGCTACCTTGCGGCGGATTTCATCGGCAATTTCCTCCTGCGCGATCTTCCAGTTCACCGAGTTCATGAACTTGCGCGCCAGCGCCAGATTCGAGGGGATCCCGGCGAGCATAGAGAACGAGAACAGACGCCGCGGATTGACGTTGAACCGGTTGCTCTTCTTGCCATTCTCTCCGCCAGCAGATGTGTCCGCCATGCCTCTTCCTTCCGTTTCGCCCGCGCCTGCCATCGCTGTTGTTTCAGCCTGTTATAGCACGCCAGCACGGTCGCTGACCAGACAGAGTAGCCTGATGTATCACTATGGTATGCTCGTTGCCTGCACCGCAGTCCATTGCGGTCCATTGCGGCGCACGCCATCCACCAATCTCAACCTGTGCGATTTGCGTGCCACCGCGAGCCATTGCGCTCCCGCCCGCACGCGCCGCTATGCTCTCGTCTCTCTCGTCGCCATTCTCCCAATGATGAATACGTATAAGGTAAGGAACAGGTATGATTAACGCCAACGACCTGGCGAAGGCATTCTAACCCGCTACCCGCCAGGCGGCGGGGGGCTGGCCAACATGGCGCTTAAAGGCGCGATTGAAGGCCACATCGGAGTCATAGCCCACGCGCTGCGCGACCTCGACCAGATTCAGATTCGTCTGCTTCAGCAGATACTTCGCCAACTGAATGCGCCAGGCCGCCAGATAGTGCATCGGCGTCTCACCGATCAGCGCGGTGAACCGCTGGGCCAGGGACGACCGCGAGACCGCCACGGCGTGCGCCAGATCCTCGACGGTCCAGGCGTGTTCTGGGCGGGCGTGTAATAGCCGCAGGGCATGCCCGACCACCGGGTCGCTGACCCCCGCCAGCCAGCCATGCTGGGCCGCCGGAAGCTGTTGCATGTAGCGCCGCACCACCTCGACAAAGAGAATCTCACTGAGCCGGGCCAGCATATCGGTGTTGCCCGGACGCTCGCCGAGCGCCTCCTCGACCGTATGCCGCAGCGTCGTCTCCAGCCAGTCGCCAGGCTGGATAGCCAGCGCCGCCGATGACGCCAGCGCGTCCGCACCCGATAGCTCCTTCTCCGCCTCGCGACCGTCATGGTTGGGATGCACCACCATGACGTCTGGCAGCGCGCCGAGGAGCGGGTTGAAACGCTGGTCGCAGTGGAGATAGCCGCAGATGAGCTGCGTCATCTCGCCCACGCTTCCACCCACGACCTCCGTGATGCCGTCAGGTGGCATCGTCGCGGGCAGGACCGCCCGGAATGATATGGGACTGAGGCTCCAGTCACTGCCGACGACGTGGGGGCAGTTCTGGGGCAGCAGGACGGCGTCGCCCGCTTTCAGTAGGACGGGCGCGGAGCCTGGGATAGAGAGCCAGCAGCTGCCCCGCGCGAGGATATGGAAGACGGCGATACAGTCGGATGGCAGGCGCAGATACTCGGCAAGCTCGCTGGCCGTCGCGGACGCCACAGCCCAGGGCGATGGCAGTTTTGCCCGCAGGAAGACCGCGCCGCTCAGCCGCACCACCTTCAGCGTGTCAGACAGGACATCCATCGGGTGTACTCGCTCTCCCCAGCGCCAGAGTTCAGTCCAGCAAATTCTGGAGCCTCAATCAACATTCTCGGAGCCTCAGTCATTGTCGCAGGCCGCCCAACCACGCATACTGGCACTATATCCAATGCCGCCATTGTAGCACGGCAGGCCCGTAGGCAAGACGGTACGAGCGCGGGAAGGGAGGGAGCGCGCGATGAGTAGCCCGCAAGAGACGACCAATGATAAAACGCTCAAGCCCGATGCGCTCTTAGACATGACGCAGCTAGCGGCGGCCCAGGGCGCGATCTGCGCGTTGCTGACCCCGGCCATCAAGGGCAAGCTCCAGGAGATGCGTGGCGGCCAGCTCCTCGAAGTCCGCGTCAACGATCCGACGGCGCGGGAGGATATTGCGTCCTGGTGCCGTCTGTCTGGCCATGAGCTGCTCGCCGAGATCGAGGAGTCGCCGCAGGTGCTGCGCGTGTTTATCCGCAAACGGCAGGGCTGATTTATCTGGAAGGGGAGAGATTCGCCATGGCAAAATTGCTCGTTCACTGTACCCACGGTCGCGAAGATGCCGAGCGCGCGACGCTGGCGTTTATCGTCGGCAACGTGGCCGCCTCAGCCGATCAGGACGTCATCCTGCTGCTCACCATCGAGGGGGTCTGGCTGGCGACGCGGGGCTACGCCGACGAGATCCATAAAGATGGTTTTCCGCCGCTCGCCGAAGTGATCCAGTCATTCCGTAGCAATGGCGGCCAGATCTGGGCGTGTGGCACCTGCACCAAGCCGCGTGGCATCACCGAGGACCAGTTGATCGAGGGCGCGAAGATTGTGACGGCGGCTAACGTGGTCGAGTGCCTCGTCGGCGGCGCAGCCTCGTTAGACTTCTAGTGACTCGTGGGGAGGTAATTCATGGGTAGTCTCGCGGAATCTTTCAACCAATCAGGTTTCTCGCATTTCCTCAACGGCCCCGCTGGACGCGTCTTTCGTATCGTCGCGGGCTTGGGATTCCTCATCCTTGGCCTTGTCTTCAGGGACCATCTGCTCGGTGTCCTGTCGTTGATATGGAGCGTTTTTCCCTTGAGCGCGGGGGCGTTTGATATCTGCTATATCAGCGCCGTGCTGGGTGGGCCGCTAGCGGGCAAGCAGATTCGTAGCGCGTACAAGCCGCGCTGACCTCACCCCCGGCATCAACGATGTATGGCGTATCCTCTATGCGTAAGAGAAGACACACAACGGTGATATGCTGTTGTCTGTGCGGCGCTCGATCTCAACCAGGCAGAGGAGGGTGAATCCATGCGCGCAACCGACCTGCTGGCCCGTCAGTATGCCAGTGTCAACCAGATTCTGCACGATGTCGGCGACGATCTTACCACTGCTGAGCTGACCACGCGCGTGCTCCCGCGGACGAACCTGCTCGCCTTCGACCTCTGGCACGTTGCCCGCACCCAGGACTGGGCGCTCCAGACGCTGGTGCGCGGCGTGCCCGAGCTAATCGACGAGCCGCGCTGGCAGGGGCGCGGTCGGCTGGTCACGCACGGCATCGGCGTTGGACTGAGCGAGGCGGAGGCCGACGAAATGGCGTGCAGCCTGGCGCTGGCCGATATCCTGGAATACGCCGACGCCGTCCACCAGAATCTGCTTGCCTGGTTAGGCGCCATCCCCGACGACGAGCTCTCACGCGAGCCAGATGTCCCGGCGCAGCTTCAGCGCTATCCGGTCTACCTCGAACCGGCCATGCGCGAAGAGGTGCCGTGGATGTTCCAGCGCCCGCAGGTCTGGCGATGCCTTGCGCCCGCGCTCGGTCATGCGCGCGACCACCTTGCCGAGATGGATATGCTCAAGCGCCAGCTTCGCGCCCGGATGGCATGAGCAGCCGCGCGGCCTGGCGACGCGCTGCGAGAAGCGCGTCGCGGACGCCGTCTGCTTCTCAGCATTGCACGCCTCGCCATCATGGAACGGTTATGCCAAAGGCGCCGAGTAGTCGGAGGTTCTCCACAGTGATCTTCCCGCTCCACTCCACACGAGCCATCGCCCATTCATAGTCAAATTGCCCCCACTCCCAGGTAGGCTCCCAATGGCTGTCGTCTACCATTTCGCTCCGGAGCCGCTTAGCATCCTTATGCAGCAACAGCTCGTCGAATAGATAGGCGAACGGCGAGTCGAGAGACGTAACAAAGGTGAGTGGCGTTGCAACATACCCGTGCCAATCGTTCGGATCCGTTTTTGCTGCTCGCTTGATATGTGTTGCCAGCGGCCCGTGCAGTTGCCTTTGCAATTGTTCAGGCGCTAGTCCGTGTAAGCGAATGTAGCACTTGACCTCATGCGGTTCGGGTTCGTCGATCTCGTGCAAGCGGCGCAGCGCTTGCTTGGAGAGCCTTTGTACAAATTTGCTATCTTGAGCCACAACGGCGTATTTCAACAGGTAGCCGAAGATTTCTGCGGACGGGTTGCCCCATTCAGCCGATGTTTGCGCACTTTCATAGTTCCACCAAGGAGCGCGGGGAAACCTATCGGCCGTCGGCGGAATATTGGTCCACCCATGTTTTGTGTCGTCATAGGAATCCATGAGGTAGCGGACGGCTTTGGTGACCAATTCATCATCAGGGCTTGCATTGATGAGCGATAAGTACTGAAACGCAACCACGGTCGCAAGTGCAGATGAGTCCGGCAGGCGTAAGTCAGGCTCCAGCGCCTTGCCGAAGCCACCATCGGCATTCTGGTAAGTCGCGAGCTCGTTCAGAACGAGCTGCGGGCTGGCGCCCCCAAAGAGGTACTCATAAAGGGCGAGATCGAGCTTCCGAGCGTGCTCTTGCAGATATGATTTGATGGCCATAGTCGGATGATAGCGCAATCGTGGGCGATGACGGCAAGGGCTCGTCGGACAGACCCTACAAGCCATCTCATAAACGTTGGCGGAGCAAGATGAGGATGCAGCCGAGATGGACGACGCCCAGGTCATTGAGCGCGTGACGTTCGTAGCGAACGACCAGACACCGGAAGTTGCCCAGCCAAGCGAAGAGCCGCTCGATCTTCCAGCGGCGGCGGTAGCTCCAGAGCGGGCTGCCATCGTCTGTCTGGCCATGGGCTGTGAACCTTTGCCCCGCTTGGTCTGTCTCTCCCTTCCCGCACACCCTCCCCTTTTGTCGCCACCACGAAGGCGCCGTCGATGAAACACTTCGAGGGGGCAAATTTGCCCTCTCTTTCAGGTCGCGGGCCAGCGCCTCCAAGGTCCATTCAGATGTGCCGTCTCGAACCCAGCGGATGAGCCTTATTGGGAGCTGGCTACATGTTGGTCGACCAGAATCGGATTGCCATCAGGGTCAAG
This sequence comes from Ktedonobacterales bacterium, assembly GCA_036557205.1. Lineage (GTDB taxonomy): Bacteria > Chloroflexota > Ktedonobacteria > Ktedonobacterales > JADMIN01 > DAHUXT01. The sequence goes on from DATBIB010000012.1 coordinate 8,650, forward strand.
AATGAGAAAACTTGCCGGTCCAGTCCCCTCCTCTGCTTCTTGTTCAAAGGCAATACCGGCTTCTTTGAGTTGTTTTTGCATGTCGCGGATGTCAGTAAACGTTGGTAATAGTTGACCATTGTGGTCTTGGTTGGGAATGAAGGTGAGCATGTTCTTCTCAAACATGCCTTGCATTAAGCCGATATGGGCCTCTCCATTGGTCATCAGGAGCCAATGGTCTGCTTCATTGCCGGCTCGAGCTTCAAAACCCAGCGTTTCGTAAAAAACCCGGGAGGTCTGAAGGTCTTTCACATTCAGACAGAGTGAAAACTTTCCCAATCGCATGTGTTACTGCTCCCCCTTGCTGTCAGCTCACGCCTGGGTAGCTTGATGACGGTGGACTGGACTTGCACCCTCGTCCACCTCACTTCTCGACGCTGGCCTGAGAGTCTGACTTCCCGTGCAAACAGCGCGTGCAACTTCCGTCGCCTGGTCGTATGCCATGAGCGTCACGCGCTCAATGACCTGGGCTGTGTCCAACTGGCGTGCATCCTCACCCTGCTCCGACAGGGATTTATGAGATGACTTCTAGTATAGTCGCGTGTTCGTGGAGTCTGTGCCGTACTGCTAGTATCCAGATTGTAACTGTTGTTTGACCTCGGAACGATCAAGCTGAATAATTCTCATCATGGAATGTGGCATCCTTTTTGATCCAAGCATCACTCTGCAAAACCATGGCCTCACTAATCTGGCGCGACTACTGGAGGCAGGGCTGACACTAGTCCTGGTCCTGGTCCTGGCCTCTCACATCTGGCAATGCTGCTGCACAGTGTAACGCAACTCAACTCTTCTGGACAGCGTACTAGATCCGGGCATGCCACCCAACGACACGCGCCTACTCGGCAGGCATCGTCCCTACGACCGCGCCAGCCGGAGCAGCGCAGTCACGACGTCGGCGAGCGGCGCGCTGGAGTCGATCTCGTTGTCCGCGACGCGGCGCAATAGTGGCTCGACGGTTTCGACCAACTCCAATGTGCGCGCGACCTCGTCGGGATCCTTCCCGTATGTGTTGCTCGTCCGCGTGCGCAAGCGTTCCACGAGCACATCGGCGGGCGCGCTCAGCAGGACGATATGATCGAACTGCGGCAGGAACTTGCCCATGTTCGCCGCGCATCCGCTGACGAACAGCATATCCGCGTCCTCGGTGGATAGGAGCGCCTGCATGCGGTCCTCGCGCCACATCCAGTCCCTTGCGCCCCAGGCTGGCGACCCCAGAGCGCCAGTGTCGCCGACGACCTCCACCCACTCGGAGTACTCGTCGGTGTCCGCATCGATGGCCTTATAGCCGCGCGCGGCCAGCTCGCCGATGACCGTGGACTTGCCAGTTCCCGACATCCCCGTCACCAGAATCCGCTTCACAACGATATCTCCTCCACCCTAGTCGGTACCGGGTTGCCGTTTTATCACACTTCAGACGGAATGGCAACCGGGGTGCGCTGTGTAAGGCCGCCTGCTCCCAGATGGTACAATGCCGATGCCAGATGCCATCGGTTTCTCATCAATTCTACTACCACACCATGCCGACCATTGCTGGAACCATCGAGCGTATCGTCTTTCGCAACGAGGAGACGCACTTCACCGTCGCTCGCCTGCGACCGAACGATACGGGCCGCCTCTTTCGCAGCGAGCTGATCACGCTGGTTGGCGCGCTGCCGGGCATCAGCGTGGGCGAGCTGATGGATGTGACCGGCGAGTGGGAGTTGCACCCGCAGCATGGCCGCCATCTGCGCGTCGTCTCCTTCACCGCGCACGCCCCCGTCACCCCGGAGGGCCTCAAGCGCTATCTCGGCTCCGGCGTCATCAAAGGCATCGGGCCAAAGACGGCGGAGCGCATCGTCGAGGCGTTTGGCGAGCAGACGCTGGCCGTCCTCGAACTGGAGCCGAACCGGCTGACCGAGATTTCGGGCATCAGCGCGCACAAACGCGACCTGATCGTGCAGGGCTGGGCGCAGCAGCAGGATATCCGCGAGATCATGGTCTTCTTGCAGGGCCACGATGTCTCGCCGGGCCTCGCCACCAAGATTTATCAGCAATATGGCAAAGACTCTGAGAAGGTCATCCGCGAGAACCCCTACGCGCTCGAACGTGACATCCACGGCGTCGGCTTCCGCACCGCCGATGCGCTGGCCGTCCGGCTTGGCCTGCCGCACGACGCCCAGCCCCGCCTGATGACCGGCATCAAGCACGCGCTCTCGGAGGCAGCTTCATCCGACGGCCACTGCTATCTTCCGCGCGCTGAGGCGCTGACCCGCGCCGCCGCCCTGCTGGACGTTCCGGTGGAGGCGCTCGAACCCGCGCTGGAGGCGCTGCGAAAAGAGCGCGAGGTCTTCATCGACGAGGAGCCGGATCGTGTCTATCTTGCGCCGTTCTTCTATGCCGAGAGCGGGACGGCGCGCTGGCTGCGGTTGCTGCTCCACGCGCCCGATACACTGCCCCCGGTCAGCGACGACGCCTGGGAGAAGGCGTTCACCGTGCTCGAACGCGAGCGGGGCATCCGGCTGGCGGAGCGGCAACGTGAGGCGGTGCGGCTGGCGTGGGAGTCGAAGGCAATGGTGCTGACCGGCGGCCCCGGCGTCGGCAAGACGACGACGCTACGCGCGCTGCTGGATATGCTCGACGCGCGTGGCATCCAGTATGCCCTGGCCGCGCCGACTGGCCGCGCCTCGCGCCGGATGACCGAGGCGACGGGTCGCCCCGCCAGCACGCTCCACCGTCTGCTGGAGTTCCAGCCCAGCGCCAACGACTTTGGCTACAACGAGGATCGCCCGCTGCCCCAGCGCTACATCATCGTGGATGAGGTCTCGATGCTCGATATCCTGCTGGCCTACCGGCTGGTGCGCGCGATCCATCCCGAATCGCACCTGCTGCTGGTGGGCGACGCCGATCAACTGCCGTCGGTCGGGCCGGGCAGTGTGCTGGCCGATATCCTCAAGAGCGAGCAGGTATCCCAGGTGCACCTGACCGAGCTATTCCGGCAGGCGCGCGAGAGCGCCATCGTCGTCACCGCGCACGGCGTCAACCGGGGCGAGATGCCCCCGCTCAAGTCTTCGCCCACCAGCGATTTCTTCTTCCTCTCCGCCAGCGACCCCACCGCCGCGCAACGGCTGATCGTCGACCTGGTCGCCCGTCGCCTGCCCGCGAAATACGGATTCGATCCGGTGGCCGACATCCAGGTGCTCTCGCCGATGTATCGCGGGCCAGCGGGCGTCGTCGCGCTCAACGAGGCGTTGCAGGAGCGGCTCAATCCCTCGCCAGCGAGCCAGGTGGCCTTTGGCGATCACACGCTGCGTACCGGCGATAAGGTGATGCAGGTGCGCAACAACTACGACAAGGGCGCGGGCGGCGTCTTCAACGGCGATCTGGGCCGCATTCTGGATGTGACGGAGGAGCGGCAGGTGGTGGTTGCCTTCCCCGATGGCGCGAGCGCGGGGCTGCTCCCTGTCACTTACGAGCCGCACGAGCTAGACGAGCTGACGCTGGCCTACGCATGCAGCATCCACCGGGCGCAGGGCAGCGAGTATCCCTGCGTCGTGTTACCATTGGTCGCGCAACACTATCTGCTGCTCCAGCGCAACCTGCTCTACACGGCGATGACCCGCGCCCGCAAACTCTGCGTGATCGTCGGCGACGCCCGCGCGTTACGTCGCGCCGTCGAGAACAACGCCCTGGCGGCGCGCAACACGGCCCTCGCCGAGCGGCTGCAAGGGCCACGATTAGGTTAGGTTGGACAAGCAGCAAAGGCAAGATCATCATATAACATCATATCGAACAGGTGGATAGGCTCTCCACCAACAGGACTCACATTTAGCGTCAAGTTATCGTTGTGCACACCTGCATTATCAACCGTGAAGATCTCACTGCTGTAGGGATGATTTGATACAAGACTTGTTCCGCTTGCGGCTAGTTTGCGTCGCTGCCCTAAATCACTAGTAGCATCTTTCATGCTGGGAAAGTTCAGCGCGATTAGACCTGTAAGATGACGCTGTTCATAGCGGTAGCCAACTCCTAACCAGGTATAGGCATGCAAATCATTTAGTCCTGATAAGTCACTTTGCAAAATTGTCTGTTTTTCTATCGGAAGTGAATCAAGTTCGGCGCATGTAGTTGCGCTTGATACTATCTCAACGGAGAAAAGTGATCCTAAACTCTGTGCAAGACTGTGGGTTGCAGCGTTGCTGGTTAGACTAGGCGTGGCGCCTTTATAGGCATCAATTACTGCATGCAAAGAATCCAATGACCCACCAAAGATAAGTATCTTTTGGCTTGCTAACTCGGCTACGTTGAAGATGGTATTGTCTAATGTCCCAAACCAATCGGCGCCTATATCCACTTTGTGTGAGTAAATGGTAAAGTCCCGATAAACGCTCTGATCATAGCCGCGATCTCTGAAATGCGCGATTACTGGCGTTAGATCAAAATCCGCGTGAAATTTGACAACAGTCGCATCTAATAAGGACCGGGCATATAAAGTCGCATCCCATGAGAAATCTCTCGGATCAAAAGACCAAGTTTCAACTGCTTCTTGCGTGAGGATATCGCTCAAACCGAATGAAGACGCAGCGGCTTGGCCTTGGGTTAACGAGGAGAGGAAGCGAGTGCGATCACTATCACTACTTTTACTAGTGACGTTTGGTATACCTTCATAGTCTGTAATGAGTGACCAGTCAGTGAATGTAAAATCCGTCACGCCAGCAGGCGCAAATGCGAGTGCTTGAAGAACGTTAGAGTTGTTCGTAGACCCATTGCTTGTGACTTGCCCTCCACAAGCGGCAGATACAAGTAGTATTGTACCCAAGGCTAGAAGTGTTAGGTAGCTGAAATTCCACTTTGGTCTTCGATTCATGCAGCTGTTACACCTCCTGCAATTCTTCGAGAAATTGCATGGATCCAGCGTTGCCCGTCCGTGAATGTGGACAAGATCAATATGAACAGGATAAATATACTAGCAGAATAGCAGCATGTGGGGCCAATTGCAATATGTGATGCGAGTAGGCGAGATACAGGTGTATACACGCTGGCACTTGTCAACGATCTGCCACTTCGGACGAGGAGTACCAGCGACAGATGGAGGCGCTGCTCAGCTACGCTGCCGCGCGCACCGGGCTGCCGCTGCTCGACATGCGATGACACCGATTGGATGATTACTTCAGAAGGCGTATCTTACCAGCTTGCTCGAAATGCTCGTCGGTTGTCAGCGCGGTGAGGATGCCCAGACGCTCCATCGTCTGAATACTGATGGCATCCACAAGTGACCATCTTTTATCCTGGCGTTGCTCCAACAAAGTCCATGCGTCGCGAAACTGTGGCCAGGATGTTTGTTCGATGCTGACGCCCGAGTCGTTGAGGATAGTCCTGACGAGGGTAACAACACGGGGTCTGATGAGTTTGAAGTGTGTCGAGGACAGAAGGGCGACAAGTTCAGCGAGCACGTGATCAGTGGTGTAGATAGCATGTTGCTGAGTGTAGGCCTGTTGATAGTGTTGAACAGCTTCAACATGAAAACGATCACCAGCATGCAGATAACTCGCCCAGCCAGACGTGTCTACAAAAAGATGGTTGCCTGCCAAGTTCGTCCATCCTCTCCTATGCCAGCGACCATCCTCTATCTATCCATTATTCTGGCCGCGAGCCTCATCGGCAAGGATTTCGTCAATCTGCCGTGCTGTCAACGATGCGATAGCAGAGTCATCTATCGCACCCGCTAGGTCTAGCGTGGAAGAGTAGGTTGTCGCTGGCAACGCCCGCTGCTCCACAGGCAGAGCCGACTCGATCAACGTCTGAATCACCTGCTCCAATGTCTGACCGTGTTGTTCAGCGAATTTTTGCAAGCGAGCGGTTTGCGCATCGTTCAGTGTGATGGTAACGGATGTCATATTTTGTCTCCCTTATCTCGATATATTGATATGTATCTGTCCTACGGGCTTCCCTGCTCGTCTTGGATAAGCATATCGCGCAGTGTCTGCGGTTTCAACTGTACGACTTGCGCTAAGCCATCTTTGGCAAGTCTGAAGTGGATATCGCGACGCATGATGTCACCGTTATCCCGTGAGAGATACCGAGTGACAAACGCAGTAAGCACAGAACGCAAGTCGGCTGCTCGATCATTGCGCTATCGCGGCGAGAGAGAAGGCAGGTTGATGGCGATGCGATTGGCGGCCTTCCGGGATAACTGGCGTCAGGTGGTCGTGAAGGTGTGTCTGCTTCTGCTGGCGGCGTTCGCGCTCTTTGAGATTGGGGTGCGGCTGCTCCTGGCGGATGCGGTGCGGTACGAGGTGCAGGTCTCCACCAACGGCGGCCCCGTCACCACGAAAACCGGTACCATCACCGATCCGGCGACGGTCGCTCGTTGGCGCGCTGAGGTGACGGCGAACCCGGCGAGCGAGCTTCGCATTGGCCTGCTGATTGGCCAGTGGCGCGAGCAGTACTCCTGCTCCTACTTGAGCACTTTCGACGCCTCATATGTCTTTCTCTGGCATGGCCTGCCTATTGAGTCCGTCTCCCTGATCCCAGTTTGTGGTGAACGCTACCAGATTTCGAGCGGTGGCATCTTCGACCCGCGCACCTACAACATCGCGCACCTCTTCCAGCCCTAACACAGACGAGGCGAACCGCTGTTTGTGCTTGGCCCTGCCATATCTCCGCCTGACAGCGCATAGCTCTATAGCCAATACGGACTGTCTGCTATCCGTTTGCCCATGCATGATGGAGAATGGATATACACGCGCTATGCGCGTTCTCCATTCTGTTATCAGGTGATACCAACCTCTGCGAGCGGACAAACGACATGGATTCGATAGAGCAGGCGCTCAAGACCCACTTTGGCCATACGACGTTCTGGCCGGGTCAGCGGCAAATCGTGGATATGGTTCTGGCCGGGCGCGACGCGCTCGTGCTGATGCCCACTGGCGGCGGCAAATCACTCACCTATCAGCTCCCCGCGCTGCTGCGGCCTGGGCTGACCGTGGTCGTCTCGCCGCTCATCGCCCTCATGCACGACCAGGTCGAGCGGCTGGAGGCCAACGGCATCCCCGCCACCTTTGTCAATAGCTCGCTGGCCCCAGAGGAGCGAGTGCGGCGCGAACAGGCGGCTGTGCGCGGCGACTACAGGCTGCTCTACGTCGCCCCGGAGCGCCTGCTGGGGGAGAGCTTTCTCGCGCTGCTGGATCGCGTGGCCGCTGGGCCGGGCATCACCCTCTTCGCCGTGGATGAGGCGCACTGCGTCAGCGAGTGGGGCCACGATTTCCGCCCCGAATATCGCCAGCTCAGCCGCCTGCGCCAGCGCTTCCCCGCCATTCCCATGCTCGCGCTGACGGCGACCGCCACCGAGCGCGTCCGGCAAGACATCCTCGCGCAACTACGCCTGAAAGAGCCGTACCTGCACGTCGCCAGCTTCAACCGGCCCAACCTCTTCTACGACATACGCGCCAAGCACAGACACTCCTATGGCGAGCTGGTGAGCCTGCTCCGTGAGATTGGCGGATCAGCCGGAGATGCGCCCGTCATCATCTACTGCCAGAGTCGGCGCGCCGTCGAGCAGTTGAGCGAGCGCCTCGCGCGCGATGGCATCCGCACGCTGCCCTACCATGCCGGGCTGGCGCCTGAGGAGCGCACCGAGTATCAGAACCGCTTCATCCGTGACGATGTGCCCGTGCTGGTCGCCACCATCGCCTTTGGCATGGGCATTGCCAAGCCCGACGTACGTGCCGTCATCCACTATGACCTGCCCCGCAGCCTGGAAAGCTACTACCAGGAATCGGGCCGCGCCGGACGCGACGGCGACCCCGCGCGCTGCGTCATCTTTTACGCCTATGGTGACCGCGCCAAAATCGAATACATGATCGCCCAGAAGAGCGAGCCACAGGAGCAACAGGTTGCCCGCGAGCAACTGGCGCAGGTCGTCGCCTATTGCGAGGGCAATACCTGCCGTCGCGCGACGCTGCTCGCCTATTTTGGAGAAGATTTGCCGGAGGAGAATTGCGGCGCGTGTGACGTGTGTCTGGGGACGCGCGCAGCGCCCGAAGATCGCACCGTGGACGCGCAGAAGTTCCTTTCCGCCGTGGCGAAGACGGGCCAGCGCTTCGGCATGCGCCACGTGGCCGATGTGCTGCGCGGTGCGAACACGCAGCGGATTCTCTCGAACAATCATCACCAGCTCTCGGTCTACGGCATCGGGCGTGACTACCCGGCGGCGGAGTGGCAGCGCCTTGCCCGCGCGCTGGTCCAGCAGGGGCTGGTGGATAACTGGAGCGGCGAGGAGGGCGCATACCCCGTGCTGCGGCTCAATCCCGCCTCGTGGGAGGTGCTGCGCGGCCAGCGGCGCTTTGAGCTTGCGCCCATGCCGCCCACTGGCCGGGATAGCCGGGATGGCCGCGCGGGGCGGAATGTGCCGGAGGAAGCGCTGGACCCGGTACGCCAGGAGCTTTTCGCGGAGCTGCGCGCGCTACGCCGCGAGATTGCCGAGGAAGAAGATCATCCCGCATTCATGGTCTTTTCCGATGCGAGCCTGCGGGCGATGGCGCTGCTCTGCCCGCACACGTTGGATGCCTTCGCGCGCGTGCCTGGTGTCGGCAGTCGCAAGCTGGACGCTTACGGTGAGCGCTTCGTCCGCGCCGTCTACCGATTCTGCGATGCACACAGCCTCTCCGCCGCGCCGCCCGATACTCGACCCGCATGGGAACGCGAGCGACGCCAGGGAACAACAGGAGCCAAAACGTCTACGACGCAGGAAACGCTGCGCCTCTACCGTGCCGGGTTTGGCCTGGAGCAGATGGCCGCTATGCGCCAACTGACGCAAGATACCATCGTTACCCATCTCCGCAAGCTGATCGAGGAAGGCGAAGTGATTGATGTGGCTGACCTCGTACCTGATGACCACTTTCGCCGTATCGCCGATGCCTTCGCAGAGGTCGGCTTCGCCGCGCTCACTCC
>DATBIB010000013.1:0-13872 GCA_036557205.1 Ktedonobacterales bacterium
AGGGTATATCCCATTGCGTCCGGTAGGTGGCAGTTTCATCGGCGAGACACAAGGCTCTGCGCAATAGGGCGCCAGTGGCGAGGAACGAGGTAACTGATGGAAACATCCGCCGCGACGAACCCAACAACACCAGCGACACCCCCGGCTGGTGACATATTGAAGGTTGACGATCTGGTGATGCACTTCCCGATCACGCAGGGAATCATCTTCCAGCGTCAGGTTGGCGCCATACGGGCCGTAGATGGTGTCTCATTCACCATTAAACGCGGCGAGACACTCGGTCTCGTGGGCGAGAGTGGGTCTGGCAAATCAACCATCGGGCGTTGTCTGGTGCGTCTCTATCAGCCAACCAGCGGCCACATGCTCCTTGCCGGCGACGATCTGGGTGGCGCGAGAGGCACCGCGTTGCGCACAATCCGCCAGCGCGTGCAGATGATCTTTCAAGATCCGTACGCATCACTTGATCCGCGCATGACCGTCGGTGCGCTGATTAGCGAACCCATGGTGATTTACAAGACCGGCACGCGGTCAGATATCCGCACACGCACCGAAGAGTTGCTGCGGAAGGTCGGCCTGAATCCCATGTTTGTGGATCGCTATCCTCATGAGTTCAGCGGCGGCCAACGTCAACGCATCGCGATTGCCCGCGCCATCAGCATTGAGCCGCAGTTCATCGTCGCCGATGAACCGGTCAGCGCTCTCGATGTCTCTATCCGCGCACAGGTGATTAATCTGATGCAGCGCCTCCAGCACGAGATGGGACTAACCTACCTCTTCATCACCCACGACATGAGTGTGGTGCGCCATGTCGCCACTCGTATCGCCGTCATGTACCTGGGCAAGCTGATGGAGGTCTCCGACCGGACGGATCTTTTCGTCAACCCGCTACACCCATACACGATGGCGCTGCTCTCGGCTGTACCAATTCCCGATCCGCGCGTCGAGCGCCAGCGCAAACGCATCATCCTCAAAGGCGACCTGCCCAGCCCAATCAACATCCCCAAGGGCTGTCGTTTCCATACGCGCTGCCCCATCGCCCAGGATATCTGTCGCGAGGTCGAGCCGCTGCTCGAAGACAAGACAGGCCGCGCCCACTTCGCCGCCTGCCATTTCTCGGACCGCGTCGCGTCACTGGCAAAGACTGGGAGCTCAGAAGAGCGGGGCACGCTATAGACGGATGCGAGGCCTATATCTCGCATCTACAACGCATTGAGGAAGGCGCGCTTCGCCGCAAGCAGCGCGCCCAGCTCGCGATTGCTGAGCAGTCGCACGTCACCATGCGCGAGAATGCTCCGCGCATCACGCGCCGTGACATCAAAGTGCTCGCGATAGCTGCCTGGATACTGCACCCAGCGCTCGCGGAATCCGAGCGGCACGGCGAACGCGCGTAGTTCATGCGAGCCTTCCGGGCCTGGAATATCCGACAACAGGTGATACATGCGATCCCCTCGATGAACTCCCGCGGGGAGCCAGTCACGGGTCGCACGCGCCGCGTGCAGTACAATTGCCATGATGGTCGCGCCTAATAGCTCAGCAGGGCAAAGACATCGTGTCCTGGCAAGCGTGATCGCCCCTGCAACGCCGAGAGCTCGATAAGAAACGCCAATGAGACGACACGCGCGCCCAGGCTTTCCACCAGCCGGACAGTTCCCTCAGTGGTGCCGCCGGTAGCCAGCAGGTCATCCACAATCAAGATACGCTGGCCGGAACGCAGACCGTCGGTATGAATCTCCAGCACATTCGTGCCATATTCCAGGTCATATTGGATGGATATGGTATCGGCGGGCAGCTTACCCTTCTTGCGCACTGGCACGAACCCCACGCCCAGCAGATAAGCCAGCGGCGTGCCAAAGATGAAGCCGCGCGACTCGATGCCGACCACCGCATCAATATCGGCGCCACGATACCGCTCGGCGAGCTTATCGATGGAGAATTGGAGCGCCCGCGCATCTTGAAGCAGGGGCGTAATATCGCGGAAAAGGATACCGGGCTGCGGGTAATCAGGGATGTCGCGAACGTACTGCTTGAGCCAGGTAGTCTGCTCAGCATCAAGGGACGCGGCGGACGCTGGCGTAGATGTCGAGGAAGATGAAGATGAAGATGAAGATGAAGATGAAGACGAAGGCAAAGATGATGATGGCGGTATCGGCTCTGACATACGTGCACTGTCCTCTCAAGTGTGACCAGGCTCTAGGACTCAGACGAGTGAGCCAGGCATCGCGATACACTGGCCGCAGCCAGTATACCATGCGCCGTATGAGTGCGCAGAGAGCCTGGTAATGCCCATGCAAAGCACGTTGGCCGCTTGACAGCTCCGGCTTTCCGTTAGTATATTGACGTGACTACCTTGTAGCGCGCCACTGCGTTCCGGTAGGTATCGGCGCTGGCGCACACGCATCTATCCGTGTGCCACCTTCGCGCTACAACGCACCTCTACAATTGCCTCACGGAGGTACCCATAGGTGAATCCTATTGATTGGGCCATCATCTTTGTGGTGTTCGTCATTGGCACCATTGGCGGTTTTCTCTATGGCCGCCAGCAGAGCCGACTGCACCACGAACAAGAGATGAGCGGTCTGAAAGAGCAGGCTGAGGCGCGCCTGCTCAATATGCAAGAAAAGCAGCGCCTGGCTTTATTGGATGCACGAGACGAGACCGCCAAAGTGCGGACATCCATCGAAACCGAAGCACGCGAACGCCGACAGGAAATCAAGCGACAGGAGCAACGGCTTCAACAGAAGGAGGAGACCCTCGACCGAAAGGTTGAAAATCTGGAACGGCAGGAAAGAGTCCTGGCGCAGCGGAATCAGGAGCTGGAAGAGCGGCTTGCGGGGGTAGATGCCCTGCGCGACCAGCGAACCGCCGATCTGCAACGGGTGGCGCGCATGTCTGTGGATGAAGCGCGCGCCGAACTGATTTCCTCCATCGAAGAGTCCGCACGCCGTGAGGCATCCATCCGCGCCCGCGAGATCGAGATGCGCGCTCGTGAGGAAGCCGAAGCCCGCGCTCGTGAGATCATCACCCTCGCCGTGCAGCGGTGCGCCTCGGACCAGGTCTCCGATATCACCGTCTCCGTCGTGCCTCTGCCCAACGACGATATGAAGGGCCGCATTATCGGGCGTGAGGGCCGCAACATCCGCGCGCTTGAAAGCGCAACCGGTGTGGATATCGTCATCGACGACACGCCAGAGGCCGTCATTCTGACAGGATTCGATCCAGTGCGGCGCGAGATCGCTCGTGTGGCGCTGACCAAGCTGATTCTGGATGGCCGCATCCATCCCGCACGCATCGAAGAGATGGTCGTCAAGGCACGCCAGGAGATCGATCAGGTTATCCTGGAGGAAGGCGAACGTGCCTGCCTTGAGGCCAATGTCTCCAATCTGCCGCTTGATCTCGTCAAGCTCATTGGGCGCATGCACTTCCGCACCAGCTACGGCCAGAATGTCCTCAATCACTCCATCGAGGTCTCGGTGCTGGCAGCAACCATTGCCGCCGAATTGGGCGCGGATGTCGGCGTCTGCAAAGTGGCCGGGCTGCTCCACGATCTGGGCAAGGTCATCGATCAGGAGGTGGAAGGGCCGCATCACCTCATCAGCGGCGAGATTGCCCGGCGCTTTAGTCGCGGGCCAAAGGTCGTCCATGCCATCGTGGCGCACCACGCCACCGACATGGAGCCTCAATCGCTGGAGGCGGCTATTGTCCAGGCAGCGGACGCCATCTCCGCCGCAAGGCCAGGCGCGCGCCGCGAGACGATTGACCTCTACATCAAGCGGCTGGAGATGCTCGAAAGCATCGCCAACTCGTTCCGGGGCGTCGAGAAGTCGTTCGCCGTCCAGGCTGGACGCGAGGTGCGCATCATCGTCAAGCCGGAGGAGGTGGATGAGGTCGCCGCGTCGCAACTGGCGCGGGATGTGGCGCGCAGAATCGAGGAAAGTATGGATTATCCCGGCCAGATCAAGGTCTGTGTCGTGCGGGAGACGCGCGTGGTGGACTATGCCAAATGAGTATCGTCACCACAACGCTTGACCTCCATACCCACTCAAACGCCTCTGATGGGCTCTATGCGCCAGCGGAACTGGTAGCGCTGGCCCATCAGGCCGGGCTGACGACGATTGCGCTCACCGATCATGACACGACGAACGGGCTGGCCGAGGCGCAGGCGGCGAGCGCAACGCTTGGTGTTACAGTCATCCCTGGGATTGAGATCAATACCTATCTCCCGCAGGGGCGCGGCGAGGCCCATGTCCTTGGCTACTACCTCGACACGTCCAATCCAGATCTCCAGGCGTTTCTGCGCTTTCTGCGAGGAGCGCGCGAGAAGCGCGGCGAACGGATGGTTGCGCTGCTACGCGAGCAGGGCTACGACATCACCTGGGCGCGGGTGCGCGAGCTTGCGCACGGAACCGTGGGTCGGCCGCATGTCGCGCTGGCGCTGATGGAGAAGGGATACGCTGACAGCATCTCGGACGCCTTCAACCGTTACATCAGTCCGGGCCGTCCGGCCTACGTGCCGCGCTTCAAGATGGCGCCAGAGGATGCGGTGCGCATGCTGCGGAGCGTGCGTGGCGTGCCGGTGCTGGCCCACCCAATGCGCCTCTATGGGCTAGAGGACGATCTGCTGCCCCGCCTGATGGCGGCGGGACTGCTTGGCCTCGAATGCTACTATGGCGACTACGACGAGCCAACGGTAGAGCGTTTGCTGGCGCTTGCCGAACAGTATGGTCTGGCCGCCACTGGTGGCACCGACTATCATGGGCCGGGCGTCCATCCCACGCCGCTTGGCGGGCGTTACGTTCCGCCACAGGCTGCTATTCAGATCCACGAGCTGGCTGATCGGCTAGCGAGCGAGCCAGCGCCGCCATTCACGCCGCCCGCGCCACTACAATAGGTGGTTGAGTCACTCGTGTAGTGCGGTGGGAAGTGGGAGCGGCACAGCGCCCAGCGCGCCCAGGCGCCGCTCCGCGGCCATCCGCAGCCGCCGCTGGTAGTCGCGCCCAGCGGATGGGGTGACGAACAGGTGGAAGATGGTAGGCGCTTCATCCATCTGATACTCCCGTGACTCCTGCACTGCCGTCTCGTTGCCGTTTGATGCGAGCAGGGGCGGCAGCTCGCGATGTGCGGACGTTGCTACGGCCTCGACGACGACTTCATGCGGCGCAAGACCCGCCTCGGCCGCCAGCGTCTCCTCCAGCGCATTCCGGTCACGGCTGCTGCCGATGAGCTGCATGATTGCGCTGCCATCGCGGGGAATCTCCGCCTCCCAGGCGCACACATAGCAGCTATCGCGTAGCACCTGCTCCACCAGCAGCGCCTGCCCGCTCCGCTCGCGCCGCCCAAGGGAGGCCAGCGCAGCGCTATCGGTCATATCGAAAAATCCGGCGGGCAGCGCATCAGCCTGCGTCGCGAGATCGACGGACTTGCGTAGCATCGCATGCATCGAGAGGTTGCGATGCCCCTGATGCAGATAGGCGTAGACCGCTACCCGGTCGGAGAGCCATGCCCGCGCCCCCTCAGCGCCATCTGGAAGCAGGGCAACATGTGGCGTACCCGATGGTGGCGCGCCATTCGCATCCGCGGACGACGAGGGCGTAGAGAGTCGAAGCGCGCGCGCCACCTGACGCGCATCATAGCCGAGCGTGCCCAGCCCGCCCGCCAGGAGGAAGCGCGCGACGTTATCCAGATTGTCGTAGTCCATCTGGCCGTTGAGCAGAGCGCCGCGACCATCGGCCGTCTCGCCAAGCATCAATGCGGCCACTTCGTCCCAGTCGAGCCAGACGATCTGGCGCGTGGCAGCGGGCGTGAGTGCAGCGCGGACTTGATCGAGCAGCTGCGAAGACCGCTGCTCGTGATTCATACCAAGCTTTTCGATCATCAGCGGCTCGGTCAGATGCGAAAACGGCCCGTGGCCCAGGTCATGAGCCAGCGCCGCCACGTGCAGGGCGCGGTCGCGAGGGCGCGCGGCACGAGCAAGCGCATAGACGCCCCGTGAATGGTCCAGCCGGGAGGGAAACGGATGCCGAAATAGCATCTCACCAGGCACATCTGAGAGTGAGACTCCCGACAGCCTGCGAAACGGTGGCGTTTCGAGCAGCGGCGATATCCAGCCGGAGAGGCGTACCTCGCCGTAGAGCACGTCAGGATATGTTCGCGGTCGCAGCCCACTGCGTCGGCGAGGCAGCGGCCCCGAGGCGGCTCCTGGCTCAACGGACATGGGCTATCCTTGTATGAGGAACAACGATCAATTTGTTTGCCAGCATCGAGACGGCTTGGACGCTTATTCTTGCGGAGGCGGAGCCTCAAGGCCAAGACTCTTGCGGTACTGCCGTGGAATGTCGTCGCCGACGAAGCCTTCGTTGAAGACCCGCTTCCGCACGAGATGGCGGAGCAACATCAGCCGCCGTGTCTGAGTATCGAGGCGTTCCAGATCGGTCAGGTCGTCACTCTGCTCTTCGACGGCATGCGCGGCGGGTACGGCGGGTACGGCGGGTACGGCGGGTACGGCGGGAATTGCTGCTGGCGTCTCGGTCGATTCTGGAGCGATGGGCGTCAGCGCGATACAGGGCGCGGGAATCTCGGCGGGCGCTGGCTTATGGCGCAGGGGCCGTGTTGGGCTTGCGCCGATGTCACGAGGCGCCATGCGCAGTCGCGGCCGCAGGCGACGCCCGTTATCCAGCCAACTGCTGAGCGAGAGGCCGAACGTGGTCTGCCCGGTGGCGGAATGTGATGTGGCTGAGCCTACGAGCATCGGTTCGCGCGCGGACGGCTCCGCCGAACGCTGACGCATACCCCTCAGCGAAGCAACAACTGTCAATCGCAGCCGGTTCATGAAGCGTCGCACGATCATCGGGCGCACCCTCGCTTCCACTGGGAACCGTCAGCTTGGGCCTCCGCACACATCGAAATGTGCCAGAAGAGCGCTGACATGCTCGCCTTGCCTTAGTCAAAATCGTAGCATAAGAGCCAGTTCACGTCAAACGTAACGCGATACTTCTCCAATGACTACCCCTGACTTTGAACGACTTCCAGGTCACTGATTTTCCATGTCCCCGATATCTTCGCGAAGGCAATCTTGAAGGGCACCTGCACCGTCAACGCGCCCGCATCGGTGGTCACCTTGATGTCGAACGCGCCTGAGACCGATGCGTCGTCGTCCTGTGCCGTCACCGTATAGGTATTGATCTGCGGCTGGCATCCGGTAATTTGGAACTGCCCACCACCAAAGACTTGCTTCAGCCCGTTGACGTACTTGTCAACCGTCCCAATCTGTTGCTGATAGGCGGGCGTGAACATCGCATAGACGGCTTGATAGTTCTGGTCGGCCAGCGCCTGACAGAACTGCGCGCCCGTCGTCAGCGCCCCAACGTCCGACCCCTGCAACGAGTCGTCCACCGCATCAATCTTCCAGCTTCCGTTCTGCTTCACCAGACTGATTGCGCCGCTGTAGCTGTGATTGCGCGTAATCTGGGCGTTGAATGACGCCGTCTGAGGATTGAGGTTGAGATTGAAGCCACCATCGTTCTGGATGCCTGCGAGGCCGCAGGCATGCACCTTGCCATCCAGTTGATCGTGGAGTTGGCTGATCTGGGTAAAGTCTGTGCTCGATACCGCCTTCTGATACCCCGCCGAAAGCAACCCATAGGCGTCGGAGTACTTCTGCGCCTTGAGGTCATTGCAGAACGTACTCGTCGTACTCAACGGCTCCTGGAGCGCATTCTGCCCGATAGCATAGACGACACCGCCAACCACGCCGCAGACGACAATTACGATCCCGGCAACCAACGCCGGAATCAGCCAGCGGGGCCGTTTCGCTGAAGGCGCCTCAGGTCTTGACACTCTACTCGGCGTGTAGGCATCGGATTGCCGCGGACGTGGCGGCGACGCTGGAGGTGGCATTTCAGAATAGTCACGGGTTCCGGGATAATTCGGTTGCCATCCAACCCCCTGTTGTGGCTCACTCGGCTGGCGGGGTGAATAGCCAGATCCCGGATAATCAGACGACACACACAGCTCCCTTCGGCACCGTCGCTCACATCAATTCGATCAGCCAGGTAGTCCTCAGAATACCTCAATTCTTGCTGTTTACTGGAGTAAATCGGAAAATTGGGCTAGCGGCGCGGTACGTGTCACTGTTGCCAGCTATCACCGCGTGGATCACCCTGCATGTAAACGCGCCAGCGCCGCGCCTGCCGCCTTTGCATAGCGCGCGATGGCAGTACGATCCAGCACGCCCTTCTCGGTCACATTTCCCGCAAGCAGCGCCGCGGGCGTCACATCGAAATACGGGTTACGCGCATGGTAGCCAGCAACTGGATCGGGAAGCAGCTCCGCCGGGTCCATTTCTTCCAGGACGAGCGGAAAATCTCGCGCGGCGATCTTGAGCGTCTCGCAGAGCACATAGACCGGCTTGCCAGCTTCACGCGCCACCAGCGCCAGCGGATACGAACCCACCTTGTTGACCAGACTGCCATCGGCGCGCAGGCTATCGGCTCCCAGCACGACGCAGGTTGCCTCGCCGATGAACAGGCCACATGCCGCGTCCGCAATCAGCGTCACGTCAAGCCCGCTCTGGGCAAGCGCCCGCCCCATCGCAACGCCTTCGCCACCTGGCATGGATGCGCCAATCAGCACTCGCTCGATGATTCGGCGTTGGCCCAGGTCGCGCAGAACATCCTCGACGGCGCCGGAGCGACTCATAGTATATACGCTACCATGGAACAATTTCTCCGCGTGGGCAAGTAGGGATTGTTGCGTCTGCTCATCTTGTGTGGCAAGCCGCTTCGCCATGTCGCGTAGCGGCTCCCGGGCGTCCGCTGGAGTGGCCAACTGGCCAGCAGCCCATATGCGCGCCGCCGTGTTGGCAACCGCCGCCATGCTTGGCCGTGCCGCGACCAATGCCTGGGCCGCCGTCTTCACCATGGCGTCCCACGTATCGGCGGAAATGGCATCGCGTGGCTCAGTTAACCGCAGGAGCACACCAGCCGCCGCCCTCGCCAGCCAGCTCGCCCCGTGTTCGCGGTCGTCGCGGATTGCCTGGATAGATGCTTCGATGTCGGCAGGGAGCAGATGGCCAGAGTCACTTGCCATGATGCGTTTCCGGCGGGTAGACATGCGCCAGCGCCTCCGCCAGACGCGGAACGGTCGCCAGCGCCTCTACCATCGGCGGCTCATACCACTTGAACTGCGTCGCCTCCCAGTCGCTGCGCAGGTGTTCGGGGTGCAGCAGCCGGAAGAGGAATGGGTGAACCACCCAGCTCTGCGCCAGCATGTCGTCGCGGAAGGCTATTGGCTCGCCTGTTAGTAGCAGCTCCACATCCGCGCGCCCCAACCCCGCCTCCTCCTCCAGCTCGGTATACGCCTGCTCCAACGGCGTGACACCTGGCTCGACGTAACCGCTGATCCCTGCCCAGGCGCCGCGATAGGTGCGCACACGCTGACTGCGCTGCGCCAGGAGCACCTCATCGTGTCCATGATCCACACGCATCACGAAGCAAGTGACGACCGCCGTCGCATCATTCGGCCCTTCGGGAGTTGCCATCTTAGACCTCCAATGCGCCTCCTCGCTCGACCTGCCCGGTTTCGAGCAGGCGAGTGCCAAGTAAGACAAAGTAGAGATAGCCCCGCCATTCACTGAGCGCCGCCAGCAACTCCGTGCGGCGCGCGTCAACTTCGCCCGCCTCCCAGCCGAAGATCGATCTGAAGGCCCGCTGCGCGCCGGAGTCACCCAATGGGAATGCCGAGAGGCGGCCCAGCCCACGCAGCAGAATCACCTGGGCGCTCCAGCGCCCAATGCCATGCAATTGCGTCAGTCGCGCAATCGCCGCGTCGTCGTCCAGGCCCACCAGCTCGTCCTCGCGAATGGCGCCACTGAGAACCGACTCCGCGCCGTTTCGCAGCGTCTTGACTTTGGCGACGCTCAGCCCCCAGGCGCGTGTCTGCTCATCACTCGCCCGCAAGAACTGCTCCGCCGTGGGATAGTTATAGTACACGGTTTCGTTATACACAGTCCGCGGACCAATATCAGCGATCATCCGGTTGGAGATGGCCTGTCCGGCCTCCAGACTTACCTGCTGGTAAGGCACAACCCCGACAAGCGTCGTCCAGAGATCGGGATAGCGTGGTGACTTCATCCCTTTCAGTTGGGTGAGCAGCCGCGCCAGCGGCTCATAGCAGGCGAAGGCGGCAACCACTTGCGTCAAATCGCGGGTCAGCCCCAGCATGCGGTCCAGCAGAGGCGATAGCTCTTCATGCTCAGCTGAGGTAAGCGATCCATCGAGCACGGACACCTCGACCGTCGCGGGATCAGTCTGGCGGACGGCGAGCAGGCGTTCGCGACCGCCGACACGCAGCACACGGCGATAGACGCCATCCGACCACGTATCGACCAGATTTGTTGGGCGTCGCCGGGTGACAGCAACCGTCAGCGCCAGATCGAATGGCGGCAGCGCGCGCAAGGTGAAGGTGGTCGTGTTATCGCTCGTCGTATCCATGCTTTCTCTTTCTCCTCACCCGATGATACACCTCCAGGTGTTGCCGGGCCACTCGCTCCCACGTAAACTCCGCCGCGCGCGCCAGGCCTCTGGCCCGCATCGCTTCCTGGTGTGTCGTCTCACTCGTAACGGCTACCAGCGCATCGGCCAGTGATGCAATATCGTCTACTGGCACGATAAGCGCAGCTTCGCCGACTGCTTCGGGCAGCGCTCCGCCATCGCTACAAACGACCGGTGCTCCACAAGCCATCGCCTCGATCACCGGCATGCCAAAGCCCTCATAGGCCGAAGACATAGCCAGCACATCCGCCGTCGAGTAGAGGGCTGGGAGATCATCGTCGGGCACGTAGTCGAGAAAACGCACCGCATCGGCGAGATGATGCTCCCCAACGGCCTGAAAGACACTTTCATACAGCCAGCCACGACGCCCAGCAATCGCCAGCATGCGCGGCCCGCCCGGCTGTTGCCGCGCACGAGCGAAGGCGGCGATCAGGTGATCGTAGCGCTTGCGTGGCTCGATGGTCCCGACGGCCAGCGCCAGCGGATGCTCTAACCGATAACGGGCGTTGATCGTTGCAAGCGCCCGCCTGTCAGTGACTGGCGCAAACGACGCATCAACGGCTGGTGTGATGACGGTAATGCGCTCGCGCGCTACTCCATAGCGCGAGATGATGTCGGCAGCGGTCGTCTCGGAGGCGGCTATGATAGCATCCGCCTGGTAAAGCGAGCGCGGCACGACCGCTACAAGATAGCGGACAAGGGCTGGCGTCGCGTATTGCGGGTGCGTGAGAAAGGCGAGGTCGTGTATGGTCACTACGCGCGGCATACCAAGCGCTGGCGGAAGTGCGAAATCCAGCCCGTGGAACACGTCTGCCCGTCCAGTCATCATCTCGACCGGCAGTGGAAGACGCAGACGATGCCAGAGAATGGCCAGGCGGCGATTGCCGATTGGCCGTCCGGCGAGTCGAATGACCCGTGACCGGACACGTAGCCCTTCGGGAAAAGGATGTGCCGCGGTCGGCGCGTCAGCGGAGAGCAAGAGATATTCATCGCCACTATCTAGCCGCGCCAAGGCATCCACCAGGCTTCGGGTGTAGCGCGCGATGCCAGCGCTCTGGGCGATAGCGGGCGTGTAGTCAATCGCGATCCGCATGGGCGTCCGCCGTCCCTCCGTACACCCCGAGGCGCCTGTCAACAGGGCGCACGCCAGTATAGCACGGTATAGCACGGCAGGTGGGGTAACTTTGCGGAACCGGCCTGGCGTGATAGACTGGACTGGGACTCAGGAGCGGACGCCAACGCCTTCTACCGCCCAGGCAGAGGGATGCGCTCCGGGCAGGAGCTGGCAGGAGCGGGGAGCAGCAATGAGGGGCACGTTCGGAACACTAGATGCGCGCCAGCTTGAGCGCATGCGCCAGGCGCTGGTCGAGACCCTGTGCACGCACTTTGCCAGCCCACCGTTTTTTGATCCACGCCAGGGCAGCGATCGCGTCCGGCCGCTGGATCGAAACAGTCTCGAAGCTGTCGGCCACTTCATCCAATCAGTCAATTATTCGGCGCTCGATGCGATTGATGTGTCATCCAATGAGGTTCGCCGGTTTCTCGAAGCCCTGCTTCTGCGCTATCTGGACGTGAACCCGGCGTTCAAAAGCCCGCGCCATGCCCGCTACCTTCCCGCATTACGCGCGCGGGCGCCCCGGCTGGCGGCCGATGTGCATCGCGGGTTGCTGGCCTCATTGGATGGCAAGGCCCCCAACTTTGGCGCTCCGCCGCGCAAGCAATCATGGATCGAAGGGCGCGAGCGGGCGCGCAAGATTTCCCAGGAAGAGTACGAGCGCACCACCAGGATTCTCGAGGCGGCCATCATCCGCTCGCGCATAGATGATTACAGCAATAGCGGGTTTGTGCCCCAGGCCGAGCCAGCAGACGTCGCCCGCCGCCCTCCTGCCCCGGCGAGTCCGGCGGCGCGCCCCTCTTCTGGCAATGATCAATGGCTCAACTCGACGACCGCGAACGATCTGACAGTGCCAGTCTCCGCCACCGGATTTGCCGCCGCGTTCGGCGCGCTCGGCATCAACGCGACGGGAGCGCAGCCCGCTCCTCCACCGCTGGCCAGTGGATCGCGCAGACCGACCGACCAGCCCACCAGCCCGATGCCAGCCGCTTCTATTCCGCCCAGGAACGGCACGGTAACGCCGCGAGAGCTGCCGGACGACCTCTACGAACTCTACGGCGACTACCTTCAGGACATGCAGCCTGATACCACCGTCACTCCGGCGGTATCCTCGCGCCCAGCGCCATCGCACCCAGCGCAGTCACATCCAGCCGCGCAGAGTCACCCACAGAGCCACCTTGCCGTGCCGCGTTCCGGTAGTATCCCTGCCGCCGCGCCGTGGCAGTCCACGCCAAACTCTTCGCCGGCCTCGGCGCCCACGCCCAGACCACCACAGACGCCCCAGCCACACAGCAATGGGCAGCCAGCGAATCCATCGACACATGCCGACCAGATGGTCTTCTGGCAGTTGCGCTATCAACTGGAGGCGTATGTACGGCGGGCGGCGGAGAGCTATGGGCTATCCTACAACGGCTCCGACCCATCAGCCGTACTGGATGCTCTGCGCCAGTCTGGTTTTGTGGATGAGGCTGACCTGCGCATCGCCGAGGGAATCCTCGCGCTCACCGACCGCGTGACACGTTCCTCGGACGTCGCCATGGAAGACTATCGCCAGGCATTTCTGCTCTACCTGCTCTACCATCGCAGCCATCTCGGCATCTGAAGCTCCGGGATCTTCCGCGCCCCCAAGCAGACGCAATGGAACAATTCATCGACATTCACCGTCTGTTTCTCCATTGCTGAGCATACGGCTTCGCACCACACCGATATTACCCGCGTCAGACGCTCTGCCTGCGCGTGATATCTGGCAAGCTGGCGACGTAGTACAGCCATAGCATCGGTTGACTGGAGCGCATCCATGTGTCAGGGGAGGGAACATCATGAGCAGGCGGCGATGGACTCGATGGAGCATCATGGTAGCAGGTATAGCGTCGGTGCTCGCCGTGCTCACCATATTGGCGGGATGTGGATCGTCGGTAAGCAATGGATCGACGGCCGCTGGTCTGCCATCCAACTCATCGGCGGATCAGTCGGTCTATGGGCCAGCGGCGACGGCGGGAACCGGGCAGTCGAGCTCTTCTGGACCACAGTATCTTATCAAGGCTCTTTCTGTCTCGATGACCTTTTCCGATACCCGCGCGATTGCGACCGATCTTCAGCAGTGGGTCGCGGCAACGGACCCTCATTCCTCCTCAGCGGGCGTCACCTACCAGGAGCAGGCCACCAACCGCTATCAAATCACGATGACATTCTCGGTGGCGGCAACCGCCT
>DATBIB010000014.1:0-35913 GCA_036557205.1 Ktedonobacterales bacterium
CGCGGGGGGATTGGTGACTAGAGCGGAGGGGGCACACCCGTTCCCATCCCGAACACGGTCGTTAAGCCCTCCAGCCCCCACGATACTGCAGGGGCAGCCCTGTGGGACAATAGGACGTTGCCACTCCCCCCGCGCACCACAGCTCGCTCACCGCATCTCGCCCGAGGCGTCTCGCTTCGGGCTTTTTGCTATGATGTGACTGACTGTCACGTTTGTCTGTATGGAGACATCGCAGAGATGTGCTATCCACTGACTGTGAGCGAGGATTGAACGATGCAAGACAAACGTATCGTGCTGGGGATCTGCGGCGGAATCGCTGCCTATAAGGCAGCCGATCTCACCAGCAAACTGCAACAGGCTGGCGCATTGGTCGATGTCGTGCTGACCGAGCATGCCACCACGTTTGTGCAGCCGCTGACTTTCTCCTCGTTGAGTCACCGTTCCGTCTACACGAATCTTTGGGAACCAACGGGCGAAGCCGCCGCGCAGCATATCGCGCTTGGCCAAGAGGCTGACCTGCTGGTGATCGCGCCCGCGACCGCCAATACCATTGCCCGGCTTGCGCATGGCCTGGCCGACGATATGCTGACCACCGTGGCGCTGGCAACCACGTCTCCACTGCTCATCGTGCCCGCGATGGAACACCATATGTACTACCATCCGGCGACACAGGCCAACCTCCGCCTGCTCGAGCAGCGCGGCGCAACGATCCTGCCGCCGGAAGAAGGGCATCTGGCCTCGGGCGCGGTAGGCATGGGGCGATTTCCAGAAACGCCGACAATACTTGCCGCCATTCAACGTTTGCTGGGGCGAGCGGGCGATCTCGCTGGTAGGCGTGTCGTCGTGACGGCGGGCGGGACACGTGAGCCAATCGATCCGGTGCGGTTCGTGGGCAATCGTTCCAGCGGACTGATGGGTTTCGCGCTGGCTGAGGCGGCGCGCGACCGGGGAGCATCAGTGAGGCTTATTGCGGGCGCTTACAGCGCTACGCCGCCCGTCGGTGTTCCCCTGACGCACGTGGAGTCTACGCGGGAGATGCTGGATGCTGTAGTGGCTGCGTGCGCCGATGCCGACGCGCTGGTTATGGCCGCCGCGGTGGCGGATTACACAGTAGCTACACCAGCCGCGCAGAAGATCAAGAAAGGGTCCGCGGCGGAAAACGCTGATGGCTCGTTGACACTGCATCTCGTCCCCAATCCCGATATTCTCAACGAGCTGGCAAAGTTGCCCGCGATGCATTCGCTGGTGCGGGTCGGCTTTGCTGCCGAGACCGAAAATATCGCTACGAACGCTGCCAGAAAGCTTGCCGCGAAGGATCTGGATATCCTCGTCGCCAACGATGTTGCCCGAAGCGATATCGGGTTCCAGGCGCCAGACAATGAGGTGACGCTGTACCATCGTGATGGCACGATTGAGCAGCTACCAATGCAGGCAAAGCGCGCCGTCGCCGACGCAATCTGGGATCGTGTGGCTCCGCTAGTACGAGCGCGCGCCGCGACCACCAGCGATTCACGCAATTGATGGCGCGCACCATAATTGGAGAAGATATCGGTGCGCGCCGGTCCCATAGCCGTTGCCGCGTCGCGGGGCCGGTGCTACACTGCCAGTGCTTTTCAGTCTAATCTGGCTCACCTCTGCAACTCTGCTTTGGCGGGCTTTCCACGAGTGGAGGAGAACGATGCAGGAGGCGTCACTGCCGAACCGCGCTCGGCGTCGCCTGCGTTCCGTATTTGCCGCGATCAGGCCGTCCTCGTCCAGTGAGGTTGAAGCATCGACTACAGCCGCAGCCCGTCAGGCGCGAACCATATCAGACCGTATCTGGGACTGGCTCGCACGCCGCGATCCACTCTTCTGGGCAATGGTTGCAATCGCGCTCGTTGCGCTGGCGCTTCGGCTCTATGGCATCAACTGGGACGCTAACAATCACCTCCACCCTGATGAGCGTGAAATCGTCTTCAAGGCAATGTGCCTCTCTTTCCCTGGCACGCCGCGAATTGGCAATTGCGATCCAGCCTATACCGGACCTGGCTGGATCCTTTCGCCAAATTCTCCGCTCAACCCGCACTTCTTCGCCTATGGTTCATTCCCACTCTATCTCCTGGCCGCGGTCGCGCACGGACTGGCCTGGATTACCCACCTGACTGGCGGGCGTTTTCTGCCGCCCGATGGAGGAACCTGGGACGATTTCAACCACTTTACGCTGGTGGGTCGGGCCATTTCGGCCATCTTCGATGCAGGCACCGTCTTGCTGGCGGGCCTGATTACCCGTCGGCTGGCGGGCCGCTGGGCAGCGCTGCTGGCGGCGGCCTTTGTCGCGACAATCCCCTTCGAGGTGCAGGTCGCGCATTTCTACGCCGTGGACACCCTGATGCTGTTCTTCGTCATGCTGACGCTCTACGGCTGCATCCTGCTCGTGCAGGGAGCAGGCGCGCCCGCACCACGTGATCGCCTCGCGGCGGGCCAGTGGTGGGCATGGCGATTGGGCGTGCTGATCGGCATCGCGTACGCGCTGGCGATTGCCACCAAAGTGAGCGCGTTGCCGCTGGCGATACCAATTCTCGTGGCGCTGGCGCTCTGCTGGTGGCGGCAGGGACACGATTCGGCGCTGCTCGCGCTCATGGGCGTCGTCTCGACCGGCCTCATCGTGTTTGTGCTGGTTAGCCCCTATACATTCCTCGATTGGAAGGAATTTCAGCAACAGGTCACCGAACAGACGATGCTTTCACAGGGGCAGTTGGACTACCCCTATGTGCGCCAGTTCGCCGATGCGACCAATTACATCTATCCGTTGCGCCAGATGCTGCTGTATGACATGGGGCTGCCGCTTGGACTGCTTGGCCTTGCGGGCTTCGCCTGGGCTGCGAGTAAGCTCTGGCGCACGCTAAATACCGATTGGCTGATATTGGTCTCGTGGCTGGCCGTCTACTTTGGCATCGTCGGCGGCGCATACATGAAGTTCACCCGCTACATGCTCCCCGTCTTCGCCGGGCTAGCGATTTGTGGCGCGGGGATGCTTGCCGCTTTGAGCGCATGGGGACTGCATCGGCTACGAGCTACCAGCGATCATCAGGCGGAAGGCGAACAACGACGCTGGTGGCGCCGCGATCCGTTCGGGCTGCCGCTGGCACGCTGGGCGACGACGCTCTGGGGTGTCCGCTGGTGGCGTGGGGTCTGTCTGGCCATCGGGCTGGGGGTCTTGCTGGCCTCCAGCTTTGCCACGCTTGCCCTGCTCAATATCTACAGCGAGCCAAATACCCGCGTGCAGGCGTCCATCTGGATCTACGATCATGTGCCCGCTGGCTCGACGTTGACCAACGAGGTCTGGGACGATCCGCTGCCGATTGGTGCGCCGCCCGCGCGCGTCGATGCGCAGGGCGTTGAATATACCGCCAGTGGCGCGATCATCAACCCATCGGAGTATCAGCAGGTTGGCCTGAATTTGTACGACGACGATACACAGCAGAAAGCCGACCAACTGGCGCAGAGCCTCGCCAGCGCCAACGTCGTCGTCATCAGTAGCCAGCGACTGGTCAAGTCCATCCCCAAACTGCCCGACCGCTACCCGATGACCACGCGCTACTACGACCTGCTTTTCGCGGGCAAGCTCGGGTTTAAGTTGGCGGCGCATTTCGACAACCATCCAAATCTCTTGGGCATTACGCTGGACGACAGTGGAGCAGACGAGAGCTTCTCGGTCTACGACCATCCACCTGTCTGGATCTTCACGCGCGAAGGCACGGGTCTGACTCAGGCGCAACTGACCCAGGAGCTGACGAACGGTCTCTTTTTACCGGCGGCCTCGCATCGCTCTGGCAGCCAGAAGTCACTGCTGCTCTCGCCACAGGACGCCGCCGCGGATAATCAGTCGCAGCCGCTCGGCGTGCAGTTCCCGGCAAATAGCCTCGCCAATTCGATTCCATTGCTCTGGTGGCTGTTGATCGTCGAGCTCCTGGGTATTGTGAGCTTCCCGCTGGCATTCAGCGCGTTTCCAGGATTGCGCGACCGGGGCTGGGGTTTGAGCAAGCTGCTCGGGTTGCTCATCCTCGCCTGGGCCATCTGGCTGCCATCCAGTCTGCATCTGCTGCCATTTGATCGCTGGGCGGTTGTCCTGATGTTCGGCCTGCTGGCGGCATTCGGCGCGCTAGTCGCCTGGCTGCGGCGCGGCGCCATCTGGGCGTTTGTCCGGGCGCGCTGGCGGCTGCTCGTCATCGGGGAGGCGTTCTTTGTAGCGGCGTTTCTCTTCTTCGTCTGGATTCGCGCGCTCGACCCTGATCTCTGGCATATCTATCGTGGCGGCGAAAAGCCTATGGAGCTTGCCTTCCTGAATGGCATCCTGCGCAGCCGCTATATGCCGCCGCTTGATCCGTGGTTCAGTGGCGGCTACATCAATTACTACTACTACGGCCAGTACCTGATCGCAGTTCTCATCAAGCTGACGGGCATTGTGCCGACGACCGCCTTCAATCTGGCGATTCCGCTGCTGTTTGGTCTGACCTGCTCCGCCGCCTACTCTGTGGTCGCGGGGATGACCGGCCGCTGGTGGGCGGGTATCATGGGCGGGCTCGGCCTGGCCGTTGTGGGCAACCTCGATGGCCTGCAACAATTGGTCGGCCAGGTTCAGGCATCGCTTGCCGGACAGATTCCGCCTGCCTTCGACTACTGGCGCAGCAGTCGCGTCATCCCATTCACGATCAACGAGTTCCCCTTCTGGAGCTTCCTTTATGCCGACCTCCATGCCCATCTGATCGACTTACCCATCGTCGTGTTGATTGTCGCTGCCTGCGGCTCGCTCCTGCGCGGCGCGAGCATTTTCGGGCAGCACTGGCGGTCGGTCGTTCCAACCCTGGCGGTTGTGGCACTGGCGCTTGGCGCGGCCTGGTGCACGAACACCTGGGATTTGCCGACCTACGGCTTGCTGGTCGCACTCGTCCTGATATTGCGGCTGTTCCCGCATGGTGGGGTGGGCTTCTGGCGGACGCTGAAGAGTCTCTCATGGTCCGCCATCCGCAACGTGACACTGGCTATAGTGCTAACATTCGCGGGAGCATATGCGCTCTATCTGCCATTCCATGCGAATTTCCAGAACTTTGTCAGCGGGACGGGACCAGTTACCACGCCGACGAATCCCGCTCAGTTTGTGACACTGTTCGGCATCTGGCTTTTCCTGGTGACGAGCTTCCTATTCCTCGAACTGTGGGATCGCGTCGAGCGTACATTTGGTGGCGAGGGTCGTGCTGGTCAGGCACAGCGTCTCATTTTGCTCACGCTTGCGAGCACTGCTGTTCTGTTGCTGGCGTTCGCCATCAGCCTCAAGGTGCTGCTGCTTGTACTGCTCGGCGTCGGTGCGTATCTTGCACTGGGCAGCCGCCTCTCGGCGGTCAAACGGTTGACCTATCTGGTGATTTTGCTAGGCCTGGCAGTCGCCTTTGGCGTTGAAGTCATCTACGTACGCGACTTTCTGGATAACTCCGACTGGGAGCGGATGAATACGGTCTTCAAGTTCTACTATCAAGTATGGACCTTGCTCTCGCTCGGAGGAATACTCGCGCTGACCCAGATGCTCGGACGCATCTTCCCGATGCTATCCGCCGATTCGACGCGACAAGCAAATGTCAGTGAGTCAGATCAAGAGCTCGTGGACGAGTCGTCGGGCGAAGTCGTACCATCGAATTCGCTCCGCATAGCGTGGCCAGGCGTTTTGCGCGGTGGCATGCGAATCGTGTGGGTAATGGCGTTTGCGGGGCTGCTCTTTGGGTCGTCGGTCTTTCTGGTCGAGGGGACCAAAGCGCGGGTGAGCGATCCAGCCGTCTGGGCCGCCGTGCAGCCGCCGCCGGGTGGAGTCCAGCCCCAGGGGCTCTCACTCGATGGCATGGCCTACATGCGCGGCTGGTATCCCGGTGACTACGCGGCAATCAACTGGCTCAATGACCATATCGCGGGCGCGCCGACTATCGTGGAGGCGAGCAATGGCCCCTATGCCTGGTATAGCCGGGTCTCGATTTATACGGGCCTGCCCGATGTGCTGGGCTGGAGCAGCCACGAATCGCAGCAACGCTACGGCGATCAAGTCTATACCCGTCAGTCGGATGTGCAGACATTCTATGGTACCGAGGATCCCGCCGCCGCGGTGAACTTCCTGCGACAGTATGGCGTCAAGTATGTATACATCGGCGACCTCGAGCGCACCTGCTATATGACTAATGACCAGGGAGGCTGTGTGCCAATGTCTGGCGCGGCGCTCGATAAGTTCACAACACTGGCGCATGCGGGCGTGTTGCGTTCGGTGTATCAGAACAGTGATGTGGTGATCTACCAGGTGGTTGGCTAATGGGCGAGACGTTTCTCTGGTGGCTCGC
Organism: Ktedonobacterales bacterium; assembly: GCA_036557205.1. Lineage (GTDB taxonomy): Bacteria > Chloroflexota > Ktedonobacteria > Ktedonobacterales > JADMIN01 > DAHUXT01. The sequence continues at coordinate 6,357 of DATBIB010000014.1, forward strand.
AATCGAAGTAATCGGCCTCGCTGGGCTGCCCTTGACCGCGCTGGTCTTCGCCAATCTGCCTGATCGCGGCTGGACGCTGGCCAAACCGTTCAGTCTGCTGATGGTCGGCTGGCTGATCTGGTTACCCCTTACTCTTATCCCAGCGCTGCCCTTCAATCGCGTCTGGATCGTGCTCACACTACTTCTCTACCTCGTGGGGAACATCGCGCTCGTGTGGCGGGTGGCGCGTGTGAGAAAGGCGCTCGCAGCGCTTTTGGCACGTCAGCGTGGCTTTCTCATTATCTCCGAGCTACTCTTTTTCGTGGCGTTCGCGGGGATGGTCTGGGAGCGGTCTTTTACGCCTGCTGTCGTGGACACTGAAAAATTCATGGATGTCGCGTTTCTCTCGTCGATCTGGCGCGCGCCGCATCTGCCACCACCTGACCCATGGCTCAGTGGTCAGCCTATCAACTACTATTACTTTGGCCACTACCTGATAGCACTGCTGGCCAAGCTGCTGGGCACTTTTCCCGGCACAGCCTTCAATCTCGGCGTTGGCCTCATTTTCGCGCTCACGGCGGTGGCGGTTTTCGGCGTCGCCGCCAATCTCTTCACGGTGGTCTCCCCCACCCGGCGTGGATTCTGGCGCGGAGTGGTCGGATTGACGTCGGCGATCTTTGTACTGATTCTCGGCAACCTGAATGGGGCGCAGGTCTGGTGGCAGAACGCGCAGGATCTGGCGCGCCAGTTGCCAGCGCTCTACAGCAGCCCCTGGGCATGGCTGCTCCATCGCGACGTCTGGACGCGCTACGACTGGTGGTCGCCGTCGCGGGTTATCCCCAACACGATTAACGAGTTCCCAGCGTTCAGCTTTGTGCTTGCCGACTTACATGCGCACGTGCTGGCGCTGCCCTTTGCGACGGTGGCCATTGGCCTGGCTTTTAATCTGCTGCTCGCGCGCAGGCGGGGTATACATGCCCTGGGCGAAGGGCGTCTGAGCCTGCTCGTGCTCCTGGCCTGTGGTGTGGCGATAGGAGGGCTGTATGCCATCAATGGCTGGGATTTGCCCACCTATCTGGGTCTGGCGTTGCTGGCGCTCGCGATCCAGCAGTGGCTGGCGCACGAGCGGCGATTCAGCAAGCCGCTCTTCATTGATTTCCTGACGGTCGCATTGTTGCTCGTTGTGCTGTGTTTTCTCGCGTATTTGCCGTTCTATCGGGATTACTCTTCGCCAGGGGAAGGCGTGGGGCTGGTTCCATCCAATGCGCGCACTCCTGTAGGCTACGAAGTGGCAATGTTCGGTCTGCCGCTGTTTGTGCTGCTCTCGCTGGCGGTGGTGCGATTGGTGAAACGCTGGCCCGCGCCGGGCGCGCAGATCGCTCTGGCTGCCGCGGTAGTGCTGGCCTTGGGATCCCTGCTCGTGCCGAACGCGACACTCTGGACATTACTCTGGGCGTTGCTGGTGGTGGCTGTCTGCACATACCTGGCAGCTGGTCTGCTAGGTCTGCGATTAGGCAGCAGTCTGCCTGCGGATGCGCTCTATCCCCATGAGGATGCGCGCCAGAATGCGCGGTTGCGCGCCGGAGCGTGGGTCTGGTGCTTGGTTGGGACGGCTGTCGCGCTGGTGGCTGCCTGCGAGCTGATCTTTCTGCGCGATGTGTTTGCCGGCGCGGAACAAGGCGCGCTCGGCGCAGCGTTCCGTATGAATACAGTGTTCAAACTGTATTATCAGGCGTGGTTGCTGCTAGGTATCGTCGCGGGGCCAGCGCTCTGGTGGTTGCTCGCGGGGGCGTATCGCTGGCTGCGCGTGTCGCTGGCTGTGCATGACCAAGCAGTGCGGCAACCGACTCTGGTCGGCGTGGCGGCGGGTGCGGGGATGCTTCACGGTGAGGCCGACATGTCGTCGGCTCTCGCCACAGGCGATCCAGATGCGCGGCTCGTGGCGGATGTCCCACCTAACGATTTACCGTTGGCGGGAACCGAGTCAACTGAGCGGCCGTCCATATGGAGTGGGCGTAGACGCACTGGGCCAGATGCGTTGCGCGCGCTGGGTGTGGGTGGTATCGTACTCTGGATACTCGCGTGTGTTGCGCTGATTGGCGCGGCGGCAATCTATCCCGTCATGGCGACCGCGGCGCGGACGGCCAATTTCACGCTGTCGCGTTCGCTTGATGGCACAGCCTATATGAGCGCCGATCCAATGAATCAGGGCGATGCGCAGGCCATCGCGTGGCTCAACACTCATGTGTCGGGTGATGCGGTTATCATCGAGGGCGCGCAGTACGACGAGTACACGCACAATGGCCGTGTCTCAGCCTTTACAGGGCTGCCAACATTGGTTGGCTGGGGCGGCCACGAATATCAGTGGCGCTTCAACTGGACGCAGTCGCCGGGCGGCGCCGACATTACCAGCGTTGTCAGGCAGCGACTGGATGATGTGGCGAAAATCTATACGGATACCAGCGAGCAGCGGGTGTTGGCGCTGCTCCATCAATACTCAGTGCGCTATGTGTATGTTGGCGCGGCGGAACGCCAGTTATATCCATCGGCTGACCTGGGGCGTTTCGCGGCATTTCTCCGCACGGTCTATCATTCCGCTGATGTGACCATCTACGCGGTTCCATAATTCAGGAAGTCAGGAGCGAGTCTATGGCTCGAAAGAGTAACAGGGCTGACGACGGCGCGCCTCGCCGCGCGAGTGCCGCTAATATTTATCAGCCAGCGCAGCCGATGGCCAAGGTGGCCTCGGTTGATGCTGCGCTCTCCCTCACAAACGCCGAGATAGACACTCCTGAAGAAGATGTAGCACGAGACGACGCTGTGCCTGTTGTGACGTCTATCTATGATCGTACGCCAATCCGCGAACGACTCGACTACCGGGCGCGCCAGACGTGGGACTACATCCGATCAATGCGGCTTGAGCAGTGGCTCTGGATCGGCGTCATTCTGCTGGCAACGATCTTACGCTTCTGGGACCTGGGCGGCAAACCGCTTCATCATGACGAGAGCATGCATGCGTTCTTCTCGCTGACATTCGCTCGTAACCCGGCCAGTTATGAGTATGATCCGCTGCTACATGGGCCGTTCCAGTTCCATGCCGAAGGCTTTATCTTCATGGTGATTCTGGCCGCTGAGCGTATTTTTGGCGTCGGCGGCGCGGCTGGCAACCCATGGATAAACGATGCGACCGCGCGCATATTGCCAGCGCTCTTTGGCGTCGGAATCGTCGCGCTGCCGCTGGGACTGCGTCGCCAGCTTGGTCGCTTTGGCGCGTTGGTCGCCGCACTGCTGCTGGCAGTCTCGCCAACGTTCGTGTATTTCTCTCGCTTCCTGCGCGAAGATATCTACTTCAACTTCTTCATGTTCGCGATGGTGGTCTGCGCGGTGCAGTACGCTCACAAGCGCACTATTCGCTGGATCGTTGGCTTGTTCCTCTCGGCGGTCTTAGCGTATGCCACCTTTGAGGGCTTCTATCTGACCATGGTCATTTTCGCCTCATTCCTGGCGCTGCTCGTGCTCTGGGAGCTCGCCCACAGCCTAGCGCGACGCCTGCCCAAGGAGTTGACGCGGCGTGAGCGGCTCTTCTTCAGTCGAGCGGGGCTGCTTCTGGTAGCAGGCGGCGTAGGTGGCATTGTGGCCTATATCGGCCTACACATTATGAATAACCTGAACGCTTATATCACCAAGAATACCTCGCAGGCAGATGTCCAGGTACTTCAACTGGAAAACACGACGGTGCTGATCCTGCTCTATCTGAGTATTATCGTCGCCATTACGGTCATTGGCGTCTTGCTCTGGCAAATCTCGCGTGACGACAGCCGAGTCAGCTTTGACGGCGAGCCATTCGATGAAGGCGACGAAACTGGCGAAGCCGACGAAGACATGCGAGGCAAGTCGTTTGCCAACCGGCTGGAGGCTATCTTTACCGCGCCCGGGCGGCGGATCGCGGCCATTCGCGAGCGCATTAATCCCAACGAGAAGCCCTTCCTGCATATGTTGCTTGGGATCAGCTGGGTGCACTGGTTTGTTGGGATTGTCGCGGCCTGGGTCGTTTTCGCCGCTCTCTACTGGGTGCTTCCCCCTGGACCTCAAGGCAATTTGACGTGGGGACAGGGCTTCCAGATTGGTATCGGCAGGGGCGTCTGGCAGGGCCTTTATTACTGGCTGCAACAGCAACAGGTCGCCCGAGGCGGACAGCCGTTTTATTACTACATATTGCTGCTGCCGCTCTACGAGCAGCTTGCCATCGTCTTTGGCATTGGCGGCGCGGTCTATTCGCTCTTCCGTCCGACCCGCTTTCGTCTCTTCCTGGTCTGGTGGTTTGTCCTTTCGATGGGCCTCTATTCCTGGGCAGGGGAGAAGATGCCGTGGCTCTCAATTCATATTCTGCTGCCGTTGATGCTACTGGCGGCGATCATGATCGAGCGGCTGATTGAGGCCTGCATCGATCTGTCGTGGGATGTTCGTCTACAGGGCGCGCGCGCGCTGCTTTTGCGTCCGGCCGAGCGGATCCAACTGGCCACCCACGCAAGCTTCAAAGCGCGCGGTACAGACGACGCAGTCCCCGCACAGAGCCAAGTCTCCGTATCCACTGCGGACAGTGAAGACGATATCGTCACAGAACCCTTGCCGCGTAACCCATGGAATCCGCCTGCCTTCCTCCTCTCGTTCCAACGATTCCTGACTCCAGTCGGGCGAGTGGTGCAGCGTGCATACCAGGCGATTGCCTGGCGCTCCGTCGGCACAATCGCAGCGGCGGCGCTGGCGCTGGCCCTCTTCATTCCGATGATACACAGCATGGTCGAGCTTGCCTACGTGGAGCCAGCGGATGGACCGCTCGAGATGATGGTCTATGTGCAGACGACGCCAGACGTCACGGCGGCGATGGCAAAGATCAACGCAGCGGACCAGAAGCTCCATGCTGGCAATCATCAACTCCAGATATGGGTCGGACAGGGCGAAGAGTGGCCTATGTACTGGTATTTACGCGACTACTACCTGGACCCCCATCCAGGAACATATGTCACCTTTGATCCAGCCAGCCTTACCGACAAGTTTGCGCAGGGCGTGCCTGCCCCCGACGTGCTCATTCTGCTGCCGTCCGATGCGGCCACGTTTATGGCGGCGCATCCTGGCTACCATGCGAAGCAGTACAAGCTGCGCTCGTGGTGGGATGAGTCGTATAAGCTGCCGCTGTGCAGCGCGACGGTCAAGTCAATGTGTACAACGTCCGCAGATTGGGGAACAGGCGTCGGGCCGGGCAACTACCTGAGCTACGGTAGCCAGCCACCCGCCAACGCGAAGTTCGATCTGGGGCGGACCGTGAATCGGCTCTGGAACTGGCTCTGGTACCGCCAGCCACTGGGTGATGTCAATGGCTCGTACGATTTTACGCTGGTCGTTCGCGATGGACTTCCCATTCAACCCTAGCAGATCCCATGCGCTGTGCGGAGAGGTGGCGAACCGATGAACCAGCAGACGCACTCTGAGCAGGCGCAGCTGGATATGCTAGAGGAGCGGATCGGTGCATCCTTTGGTGACCGTAGAGTGCTCGTCCGCGCGCTGACTCACCACTCGATCTGTCCGCAGACCGCGCAGCGCGATGCCTACGACACGCTGGAGTTTCTTGGCGATGCGCTCATCAGCGCCTATGTCGTGGAGCATCTCTTTCACACCTATCCCGATGCGACCGAAGGCGAATTGACCGCACTGAAGTCAGAGGTGGTCAGTCGGCGGGTGTTCGCCCAGATAGGGCTGGGCCTTGGGCTGATGGAGTTCATTCGCGCCGATCCAGCCAGCCTGCGCACCTTTAATGATCGTTCGCGCGAGTCGCTGTGCGCCGACGTGCTGGAGGCGCTGGTTGGCGCCATCCATCTGGATGCCGGACGGGCGGCGGGCGAAGCGTTTGTCAGCCGGTTTATTTTGCCGGTGATTCCTGAAGTGCGAGCAACTCTCGGCGAACGCAACCCCAAGGGCGCGCTCCAGCAGCACGTCTTACGCCAGACTGGCCAACTCCCACACTATGAAGTGCTTGAGGAGCGCGGCGAGAGCAATGACCGCAGCTATCTTGTCGGCGTCTACGCGGGAGACCGCCTGCTTGGGCGCGGCGAGGGCAGCAGCATCAAAGCGGCGGGTCGTGAGGCGGCTCGTGCGGCGCTTGCGGTTGAACGTCTCGATGGTTCCGGGCTAGTCATAGAATGAGCATAGCATCGCCGAAGCTGTAGAACCGATAGCGGTGGGCGACTGCCTCCTCATAGGCGCGCAGCACCAGCTCGCGGCCTGCGAACGCGCTTACCAGCACCAGGAGCGTCGAGCGCGGCAGGTGGAAGTTGGTGATCATCACGTCCACCGCTCGGAACTCTGAGCCGGGCCGGAGAAATAGCGACGTGCGCCCGCGATAGGGCGTCACCAGCGCGTCGGTATCAGCCAGTTCACCGCGTGCTCGCTGCTCGGCTGTCAGCGCGGCCACGCTCTCCAGCACGCGCACCGACGTCGTTCCAACGGCGACGATTCGTCCTCCGGCAGCCCGCGTTGCGTTGATTTTCTCCGCCGCTTCGGCATCCAGCTCGATCTCTTCTGAGTGCATCACATGCGCTTCGAGGTTGGCCTCCTCGATGGGGCGGAAGGTGTCGAGGCCGATGTGCAGCGTGACGGTTGCCAGGCCAATACCGCGCGCGGTGAGCGACGCGAGCAGTTCTGGGGTGAAGTGTAGTCCAGCGGTCGGCGCGGCGGCCGATCCGGGGAGGCGGGCATAGACGGTCTGATAGCGTTCGCTGTCAGCTAGCGGCGCATGAATGTAGGGTGGCAATGGCACCGTGCCAACCCGCGCTATCGCATCGGCAACCGTGCCCTCGCGAGCGGCCAGATGGACGATACGCCCGCCAGATGGTGTGCGGTCGAGAACCTCAGCAGTGAGTAACCCATCCCCAAACTCCACGCGCTGGCCCGTGCGCAACCGTCGTCCCGGACGCACTAGCGCCTCCCAAAAGTCCGTTCCCACATCGTTGCGAATTGCCAGCAACAGGACTTCTGCCCGGCCACCACTCCCCTGCTTCACGCCCAGCAGGCGTGCAGGCAGCACACGGCTCTGATTGGCGACCAGCAGATCACCCTCGTGCAAATAGTCCCCGATATCGCGAAAATGCCGGTGTTCGATTCGCCCGTCGCCGCGATGTAATACGAGCAGAAGCGAGCTATCACGCGGTTCAATGGGCGTTTGTGCGATTAAGTCTGGGGGCAGGTCGTAGGTGAAGTCGGCGATATTCATGGTTCACATTATATCGCGCTGCGCTGAATATGGCGCTACCGGATGGGCCTGGGCGCATTCTTCGTGGGAGGAGGAATCCGCCTCTTGTCCGCTGCTGGTCCGACCGAGCGGTGGGCAAGTCTTCCGATGAATGGATAGGTATATTTTTTGCCGAACAGGGAGGCAATCGCCCCAACAATTGACGACGAAAAGAAGAATACCGTCGCGCCAACTGGGATAAGAAACAACCCGATGACCGAGCCAACCATGCTCCCGCCCGCAATCTGCCCCGGCAACCCCTTCGATTCGGAACCGCCAACGGAGAGAATTGTCGTCAGCAACAGCAGCCCGATAGCCAGAAAGACAACAATATGCCCTAACGTCTGCCAGAGGACGGCCTGCCGCGCCTGCATCGCCACGTAGCGCGAACGTCGCCGCTGAGTGAACCAGATCACTGACGCGAGCAACATTCCTGGTAAACTGAAAAGAGTCAATAGATGGGCAGTGGCGGCGAGGACGCGTTCTACGGCAGTTGGACGAATGGGATAGCGCACCTCGGACCAGTGTGTTGGCCCGTCATTCGTAAATATTGGCGCCGATCCTTTCACGTAATTGTGCGCGAAAACCTAGCTATGGAAAGCGCGATGCCTAGCTTACGCCAGAAGGCGACAGGCGGTCAAGCGATGGTGTGACAATCGCATCGCGCGGTTAATCACCATCGTACTCGAATCGCTCGCGCACGTGTGCTATATTCAAGTATTGTGCGGTATAAAGTACCGTTCTGGCACAGGCAACAGGCCAGAATATGGTATGGTGTGGCGATGTGTCGGCGAGCAAATGGTCACATGGGCAGCGCTTGCGCGGTTGTGACGCCTGCCTGTCCCAGAATAATCACTACTCATGAATGAGAGGGCCGCAAGTGGACGACCTTCACCCAGATAGCGATGACGCCAACGTCGTGAAGATCCCCAGGGACAACGGTGATGACATAGCGGATGCGTCGGGTTCCGAGGTAACAGACGGTGTTGCCTCGGCTTCTGAGGCCGCAAGCAAGGACAGTGTCGCGCCTGAAAATGGAGCCACCGAACAGTCGGACGCGGACAACACAGAAGAAGCCGCCTCTGAGCCAGAGCCTGATAACAATGGCTCTGCGGAGCAGCAACTGCCAACAGATGAGGCGCCGTCCGCCGATGTTGCAGATGCGGGAGACGCGGCGGGCGAGGCGGGCGAGGAAGCAGCGGATGCTGAATCGGATGATACGGTGCCTCTGCCCGCGATTGATATCGCATTGAAACCGAAACAAAGCCCGCCAGACTTTTCGACGGTTCGCGAGCTCGGCAGGGATGCCTGGGGCCGCATCTTGCTGGCGTGGCGCGGCGATTCACAGTCATCATCTGGCCAGGAGCCACCTGTTGTGCTTCTGGAGCGGACCGCGCTCGATGTCGAGACTGCCAGGCGTATGACCGACTTTCACCTCTATCATGCGCGCCTTTTGGCGCCGCGAGCGGTCGTTCAGCGTGAAGGTGATACCCACTGGCTGGTCGTCGAAGCGCCCGCCAGCTATGAAGCGCCTTTTGAGGCGGTGGGCGATGGGGGGCGGTTGGAGGTGCGAGGCACGCTCAAGGCAGGGGTGGGTCTTGCCAACGCGCTCTCATACCTTCACACGAATGGCGTCGCGCATGAGAACGTAGGGCCGATGGCGGTCCTGATTCATGATGGACGCGCTTACCTCAGTGGCGTCGAACGGTGCGCGCTCGTCGAAACGACCGACGCAACGGGCGTGGCCCGCTTTGCTGCCGATGTGAACGCGTTGGGGCGTGCGCTTGTGCTGCTCGCGGGGCTGCCCAATGAGGCTCCCGAGGACGAGGCAGCTCCCGCGCAGGCGCTTCGGGCTATAGCGGCTCGTGCGGATGCCGCTGGATACGCGACAGCGGAAGAGCTGGCGCAGGATTGTGGGGCGGCGCTTCAAGAGCCTGCTCTGGCATTGCCAGAAGCCGATGAGTCCGCGACTCAAGCATTGGAGTTTCATTGCGGAACGGCCACCACGGTTGGATTGCTCCGCACGCAGAACCAGGACGCGCTCGGCTGCACGGTTCTGGAGATACGTGACGATATTGGCAGGGATCAGCCACTTGGTATCTTCCTCGTCGCGGATGGCATGGGGGGCGAGGCTGCTGGGGAAATTGCCAGCCGCATCGGCGCGCGTGTCGCCACAGCGGAGCTTCTGCGTCAGTTGCTCGCGCCGACGGTGGCTATGCCCGCGCTCGATCCATTCTCCCCCGAATTCACCACGGGCGCGACAAGCGTCGCGACGCTGGCCCAGGCGCTTGCAGTAGCGGTTGACGCTGCTAACCGTCAGGTGCGGGCGCTCGCTGCCACGCTACAAGAGTCTACCGGTACGACGCTGACAGCCATTGTCGCGGCTGGGCGTCGGGCCGTTCTCGCCCACTTGGGAGATAGCCGCGCCTATCTTTTACGCGCTGGCACGCTGGTGCAGTTAACCAAGGATCACTCACTTCTGGCACGGCTCACGGAGCTCGATCATCCATTGCTCAACGATCCATCGTTCGGTATGCCACGCAATTACCTCTATCGCTCACTGGGCCAGGAGGATGAAGCGCCGCCAGACATGATGGAGTTTCCCATTGCTCCGGGGGACCGTATGTTGATATGCAGCGATGGGCTGTGGGACGAGCTGGACGACGCGACGATTCAGCGTTGCCTCACCAGCACCGATGACCCCGCCGAATGCGCGAACCATCTCGTGCGTCTGGCCAATGCGTCTGGCGGACACGATAACAGCACAGCCGTCGTCGTCTTCGTGGAGGCGCTGCGCGATGACCCTGCCACCGAATTCACACCAGAACAAATTGATGCGATTCTGCGCGCGTCGGGCGCCTTGGATGAGGATGGCGGCGATGAAGACGAAAGCAACGGAAGCTAAAGGAGAACGCCAGTGAGCATGCGCCCGACCGTGTACGATTTTTCGGGCCGGGTGGCGCTGGTTACGGGCGCCACTGGTGGTCTCGGCCCAGCAGTGGTTCGTGCGTTCATCGAGGCCGGCGCTGTGGTCGTTGGTATCAGTTCGCGCATGGACGAGGAGAGAGAGGGGGCTATTCGCTCGCTCCTTGACAACACCGGCAACGATCGATTGACCCTGGTGGCGCTGGATGCCACGGATGAGGCGAGTGTGGCGCAGGTCGTTGCTGATACACGGTCAGCGCACGGTCATGTTGATATCCTCATCAATGGTATCGGCGGGTTCCATGCCGGTGAGCCAGTTACTCAGACACCATTAGAGACCTGGGAGCACATGTTCATTCTCAACCTGCGGCCAACTTTCCTCTTTTCCAAACATGCCGCTCGCGCCATGGCTGACCAGAGCTGGGGCCGAATCATTAACTTCTCGTCGCGGGCGGCGCGCAGTGGCCGCAAGAACGCCGCCGCCTATGCTACCGCGAAGGGCGCCATTAATACGCTGACAGAGGCCCAGGCCGACGAGCTTCGCGACGCTGGGGTGACGGTCAACGCGATCCTGCCCAGCATTATCGACACGCCTGCCAACCGTACGGCGATACCCACTGCCGATACCAGCCGTTGGCCCACAGCGGAGCAAGTTGCCAGAGTAGCGCTTTTCCTCGCCTCAGACGACGCTGGCCTGATCAGCGGCGCATCCATCCCAGTCTATGGGCGCGCCTGACGGGGCTCCTCGGCCAGCGTCATTCACCAATAGTAATTTCGTTGTGAACCGCGAGAACACCGGGAACGTGCCAGACATCCTGCTCGGCGGAAGCGCGATGTCGCGGTGACGGCAGCACTCCTCGCAGGATCACGTCACCATCATGCACGAGCACCTGCACCTGTGGCGTGTACGGAGCAATCGCCGGATTGATGTCCAGAATTTCCCAGATGGCGGCGGCCAATGCCCCATCGGAGCGCAGCATCAGGCCCGCAGCGATCTGCTCGGCGCTGGCGGCAAGCATGAGCCGCGAGGAACCGCTGCCGAAGGGAAATCCACTGCTTTCGTGGGTAGAGGAAACGACCCAGGCTGGTGGGAGCAAAACCTGCTGCCCGCCGACCTCTACCAGCTTGAACAGCGGATCAGCCGGATTATCCACGTCGGCGAGCACATTATTGCGGATACGCACGACGACATACTGAGCGAGTCCCGCAGCGGTATCGAGCGCGACGCCTTCCAGTCTGCCCGTGTAGCCATCATGGCAGAAGACGCGAATACCTCCGCGCAGCTCCACGCTCTCAGGTGTCGGCGTTGGCGGTTGGTCTGCATTCAATGGGATGGTGCGCACCTGCCGTTGCCAGGGGGCATCGCTGGATCGGATACGCAGCCAGATCTCACCCGATGCGGGCCGCAATAAGGCGGCGACGACACGCCCCGTTGGCCCACCTGGGCCGCCCCGGTAGCGAGCAGGAACCGAGGGTACGTTCTCGCCGCGAATCTTCTGGCCGAATCGGAAGATTTCGCGTACCGTACCAGTTTCGCCATTCATATCACCGGAATCGAATGCGCCCTCGCCTATTCCACGATTCGCCACTCCAACCTCCACCGCCTGATCTCAGAAGTCCGCCGCCTGTTGTCAGCGACATGATTTGTCCTGCACACAGTCATTCCAGCATATCATAATAGAGCACGTGCCGGGCTGCAAGGCCCGTACGTCAAAACGGTTGAAGGCAAGCGGACGCCACACGGCGTGTGAATCTCCGCACAAAGCAGGCGCTCGTGTTGGACGTTGTAGCGTAACTGGCGAAGCAGGAGTACAATAGATGTGATGCCCGTGCGGATAACGATGCAGGCGGATTGCGCGGCAGTGTTCTATGGCGACTGGTCTCGTGCCGCTGCTTTTCAGGAGGAAGTTGTGACTACAGACATCATACTTAGCATCATTGGTGTGATACTTGCGCTACCTGGCGGGCTATTCGTCGCTGGGTTTTCGAGCATGGCGCGGGCGAAATGGGCGGCGCTCTTCGGCGGACTTATCGGCGGGGTTGTGGTCGCGGGGGCAATACTCTTCTGGGTGAATGCGACCAATATGGGCATCGATGGACTGTCGTATTTCTTTGGCGTCTTCTTCGCCGCATCCGTTGGCGTCATGCTGGGAGCGCTGGTGGTGAATTTCCTTGTGGGTCTGGTCAGCCGCAGTAGCAGCGAATCCGCCATCGAGCGCTAACCCTCCTGGCTTCCGCCATCGAGAAGAGAAAATGTAAGCCCCTGTTCCCAGATAGGTCAGGGGCTTTTGCTGTGGTAATTGTGTCACTTGTGCGTTGTCAGCTCGCCTGAGCGCTTTCGCCATCTGCCGACGCAGTCAGCCGGAGACCGAGAATGCCTCCTAGATCCTTGAGGGCCTGCAATTCTGCTGCAGTCGTTCCGTCGGCTAGCTCGTCGAGGATACGGAGTGCGGTAGGAGTATCAAGATCGTGGTTGAGCGCTTCGGCGAACTGCTGACGCGCTGAGTCCGCTGCGCCATCGTCGTTGCTGGTGGCATGCGCATTGCCCTCCATTCGGGCCACCGAATCGGCGTAACGCGCGGCGCGTGCGGCGCTCTGTCGCATGTCATCGTCGGTGTACTGCCAGGGCTCGCGGTAGTGATGCGAGAGCAACAGCACTCGCACGGCAGCCGAGGTATACGTTTCGAGCAGATTCCGCACCAGCACCAGGTTGCCGAGTGACTTGCTCATCTTCTCGTCACCAAGGTAGACCATGCCGCAGTGCATCCATATCTGCACGAAAGGTCGCTCGCCGCTGGCGTTCTCGCTCTGAGCTATCTCGCAGGTATGGTGCGGGAAGATCAGATCAGCGCCGCCGCCATGAATATCAATCCTTTTGCCAAGGTGGCCCATCGCCATCGCGCTACACTCGATATGCCAGCCCGGCCTTCCCATTCCCCATGGACTCTCCCAGGATGGCTCGCCTTCCTGATGGGCCTGCCATAGCACAAAGTCCAGCGGGTCATTCTTGCGCGGATCGTCGGGTGTGTTACCGCGCTCATTCGCCGTCGCGAGCCACGTAGCGTACCCACGGTAGCCACCGGCCTCAGCCAGCGCGCCAAAGGTCGGGTCGCTGGCAACAGAGAAGTAGACCCACCCATCGCGCACGTAGGCGTGTCCACGCTCGATGAGCTTCTCGATCACGCACACCATGCGCGGGATTTCATTTGTTGCCCAAACATAGTGAGTAGGCGGCAAGACGTTCAAGTCACGCAGGTCAGCCAGGTAGCGCATGGTTTCGCGGCGGCCCAACTCGTCCCAGGAGGTATCTTGTTCGCGGGCCTTGCGGATGATATCGTCATCGATGTCGGTGACGTTCTGCACATAATTGACCGCCTGCCCTTCCGAGCGCAGGAAGCGGATCAGGGTATCATAATAGACATTGATGGCGGCGTGTCCAAGATGTGTCGTGTCATATGGTGTAACACCGCAAACATAGAGCGTGACTTCGTTGCCATGCGGATGAAGCGGTTCGATGCGCTGAGTGAGGGTATTGAAGAGTTCCATGTAGCGCTCAGACTCCCGTCTCTGGTGACAATTCAGGCAGGCGAAATAGGGCGGATGCGTTGCGCGTGGTCAGAGTGGCGACCTCCTCTTCGGAGACGCCACGCGCCTGGGACAGTATGCGAGCGACCAACGCTACATGTTGTGGCTCGTTGCGCTTGCCACGTAGCGGCTGCGGTGAGAGATACGGGCTATCGGTCTCGACCAGGATGCGATCCGCGGGAGCCCATGCGGCGACATCGCGCAGGTCCTCGTTGCGCGGATACGTCAGCGGACCGGCGAACGAGAGATAGAACCCCAGATCGAGCGCGTCCGTCGCCATGGCGCGGTCGCCTATGAAGCAATGAAAGACGCCACGCAGTCCAGCGGCATGCGCGCGGAGCAAGGAGATCATTTCTTCGTGTGATTCGCGATTGTGCAGAATTACTGGCAAATCCAGTTCGCGCGCCAAGGCGAGTTGCGCCACCAGCGCATCGCGTTGCACGTCACGTGGCGAGAGATTGCGGTAAAAGTCCAGCCCGATCTCGCCGATGGCTACGACGCCAGGCTCGTGCGCCAGCATCCGCTGCTCGACGAGCGCCGCAGGTGTCAGAGTGCTAGCGTCGTGGGGATGCGTGCCAACACCCGCGAAAATGCGTCCGGCATGTTGTTGAGCAAGGTCAATCGCCGCCTTGCTCGTTTCAACGTCGATGCCAGGCACGATCATCCGCCCGATACCGCTGGAAAAAGCGGTGGCAATCACGGTCTCGCGGTCGGCGGCAAACTGCCGCATCTGCAAGTGACAATGAGTATCTATCAGCACAAACTGCGGCCCTCATCTGCACTTCTTGGAGTGTGTTCCGCGCAATTCTGTAAAGTCATCTGAGCCGCGTAGCGGCCACACAAAGTATAGGAGTCGCGCATTCTATGTGTCAAATACTGTGAAATCTGAAGTAATGGCGCACATCCGCTAGCTTACGGCGAGCTCAAGCGCCACTCGATACATCTCGCGCCGTGACAGGCCCAGCTCGCGCGCCACAATCGCCGCCGCATCGCGGGTGCCGTTTCCGGCGGCAAGTAGCTCCCGCAGCCGGTCGCGCGCGCGAATGGCCAGCGCCTCCGGTTCTTCCTCGGTCTGCGATTGGGACGCTTGAGATGCGCCCGCAATTACCAGGGTGTATTCACCGCGTGGCTCACTCTGGCCACTATAACGGGCTTTGACCGTGGAGAGCGTGCCGCGCAGCCATTGCTCGTGGACCTTGGTCAACTCGCGAGCGAGGCAGGTCTGACGGTCACCCAGCACGGCGAGCAGATCATCCAGGCAGGCCCGTAGACGGTGGGGCGCTTCGTAAAGGACCAACGTGCGCGGCTCGTGGCTAACGCTCAATAAGAGCGCCCGACGCTCCTGTGACCGGCGCGGGAGGAAACCGAGAAATGTGAACTCATTGGTCGGCAAGCCAGAGGCAATGAGCGCGGTGATGACGGCAGATGGGCCGGGTATTGGCACGACTGGATAACCAGCCGTAACCGCGGCCTCTATCAGATCCGCGCCGGGGTCCGAGATGGCAGGTGTCCCGGCATCCGAGACGAGCGCGACATCACCCTCGGCCAGTGCTGCCAACACCATGGCAATGCCCGCTGGCCCGCTATGTTCATGGTAGCTGATTGTTGGTGTGGCAATTGAGAAATGGTTGAGCAGCTTGCGCGTGTGTCGCGTATCTTCGGCGGCGATAACGTGCGCTTCACGCAGAATGCGCAGGGCGCGAAGGGTGATATCTTCGAGGTTGCCCAGGGGTGTGGCGACCAGATACAGCGTGCCCACAGTGAATACTTCCCTCAGCTCGACCACAGATCAGTATCGAGCAAAATGGTGAATGGGCCATCGTTCACCAGCTCAACCTGCATATCGGCGCCGAATCGCCCGCCTTGCACCGGCACACTGAGCGTGCGCAGCGCCTCCATCACTCGTTCGACGAGCGGCTCGGCGATGTTTGGTAAGGCGGCGGTCGTAAAGCCAGGTCGTCTGCCGCGTCGTAGGTCGGCAAATAGCGTGAATTGTGAGACGACCAGCGCCCCACCGCCGATATCCACGAGCGAGCGATTGGTCTTTCCGTCCTCGTCGGCGAAGATGCGCAGCCCGGCGATTTTATCGGCAAGCAGCGTCGCCTGCGCCTCGGTATCGTCTGGGCCAACGCCGATCAGCACAACCAGCCCCGGTAGCGGATCGAGCACCCCGACAGTTTCCCCCGCGACGACGACACGCCCGCGTGTCGCCCGCTGTATGACGGCGCGCATGGGGTCAGTGGTCCGACGACGAGCCGCTGGCTGGCGCGGTCTCAGCCTTGGCGGATGACCCCGACTCAGTTGTAGCTTCTGTCTTGGTTACCGCTTTCTCGGCGCCATTCGAGGAAGCCGCGCTGGCGTGGCCATTCTCCTCGGCTGATGGGGCAACATCTGTGGCGGATGACGTGCCACGGCTATCGGTCTTATAGAAGCCAGAGCCTTTGAAGACGATTCCTGCGGGGAAAAGCACACGATGGATTTGACCGGAACAATTGGGGCAGGTGGTCAGGGGCGCATCAGCAAAATGCTGGAAGATGTCAAAACGATGACCACACGACTCACACAGATACTGGTAAGTGGGCATATCAGCGCGCACTCCTTGGATTCGATACAATAGTTAGAACGTGACCAGATACTCGCCGGGAAGGAGCATGACCCTGCATCATACCTGATACTTCCCACAACATAGTATAGCACGCCGCCGATGTTGTTACGTCACCTTTCTGCCTATCACGCAACCAACAGCAGGTGACCAATTGCTCATGCGCCGTGTCAACGGGCTAGCGGTGCTGGTGCTTGCTTCATCTCGGTTGTGTAGCGGATAATAAACTATGAGCATCCTTTTGCGCTGGCGTCGCGCCAGCCGTGCGCTACCTGCCGTGATGGACTAGGTGCGAATAGATGGAGCCTGCCTGCCATGTCTTCTCATTTTCAGCAGCCCGCTTCCATGCCGACCTCTGCCGGGGTCGATCAATCGGCCCGCGAGATGATTGCCATTCTCGATTTCGGTTCGCAGTATAGTCGGCTGATTGCCCGTCGTGTCCGCGAGTGTCGGGTCTATTGCGAGCTGCTGCCCGCATCCTCGACTCTGGCTGACCTCCAGCGGCTCGGCGCGAAAGGGGTAATACTCTCCGGCGGGCCAGATAGCGTCTACGATGAGAACGCGCGTCATGTTGACCAGGATATTCTCAGCAGCGGATTGCCGGTACTGGGCATCTGCTACGGCATGCAACTGCTAGCCCATCAGCTTGGCGGGAGCGTTGAGCCGCACTCAGGGCGGCGGGAGTACGGCCCAGCGGAGATTCACCTGCTCCCACAGGAGAGCGATGCGCCGCAGAATGTCGGCGCGCTCTTTACAGGAGTCCTGACAGATGAGCAAACAAGCATCCCTGTCTGGATGAGCCACGGCGACAGCGTGGGTGAGGCGCCACCTGGCTTCGTCCCGGTCGCGCGCTCGACGTCGGGGACGCTGGCCGCGATGGCCGACGGGGGCGGCCATATCGGTATTCAGTTCCATCCCGAGGTGCGCCACACACCGCAGGGTGGCGAGCTACTCCAAAACTTCCTCTTCAACGTCTGCGGATGCGCCCCCGACTGGACACCTGGCGCATTCATCGATGAGGCGGTTGGGCGCATCCGCGAGCAGGTGGGTGAGGATGGAAGGGTCATCTGCGGGCTGTCGGGCGGAGTAGATTCAGCAGTGGCGGCGCTGCTGGTCCATCGCGCGATTGGCGACCGTCTGGCCTGCATTTTCGTGGATACTGGTTGTATGCGCGCGGGCGAACCTGAGCAGGTGGTTGCGACCTTTCAGACACACCTCGGCATCCCGCTGGTGGCCGTGGATGCCAGCGAGCGGTTCCTCGCGCGGCTGGCGGGCGTAATCGACCCGGAACAGAAGCGCAAGATCATCGGTGAAGAGTTCGTCCGAGTCTTCGAGACGGAGCAACAGAAGCTGCGTGAGGTTGGCGACTATCGCTTTCTGGCGCAGGGAACGCTCTACCCTGACGTGATCGAAAGCACAAGCGCCGCCGATGCCGCCGCTGCCCAGCGGATCAAGACGCATCACAACGTTGGTGGGCTGCCGGAGGAGATGCCATTCTCGCTGGTCGAGCCGCTACGCTATCTCTTCAAGGACGAGGTGCGTGAGGTCGGGCGGGAGTTGGGGCTGCCAGAAGACTGGGTCTGGCGTCACCCATTCCCTGGTCCCGGCCTGGCCGTCCGCGTGATTGGCGAGGTGACGTCCGAGCGCCTGGATACGCTGCGCCATGCCGATATGATTTTCATCGAGGAGATTCGGCTGGCGGGGCTGTACCGGCAGATTGGCCAGGCGTTCGCCGTGCTGACGCCGGTACAGAGTGTCGGCGTGATGGGTGATTTCCGCACCTATTCCAGTATGGTTGCCCTTCGCGCCGTCGCCACCGACGATTTCATGACGGCTGACTGGGCGCGCATCCCGCACGAAGTCCTGGCCCGCGTCGCCAATCGCATCGTCAATGAGGTACCTGGCGTCAACCGGGTTGTCTATGATATTACCAGCAAACCGCCCGCGACCATCGAGTGGGAGTGATAGAGACGGAACATCCGTGCGATTCTCGGCGGGTTTTAGAAAGGAACGCATGGTGGCAGGCGACGGCGACGAACAGAACAAACCAGAAGATGACGCGGGTTGGGACAGCTTCGACTGGGAAACAGTGAGCAACGGAACGACCCACAGTGGCCTTGGCGAGTTGGGTGGCGCGTCTGACGCCAAGGAGGACGAGACATCAAGCGAAGGTGAGTGGGTCTCGCAGGGCGGAGTATTGCACTGGGAGGAGCCGGAAGGTACACCAGACGATATCGCCAGTGACCTCCGGCGAGAGGCGCAGTCGCCCTGGGCGTCCGAGACGCTCACGCTGCCCCTGGGCGCGCCAGATGCGCTGCGAGTGCGCGGCGTGCGGGCATGGCTTGCGCGTCAGCGGATGCTGGAGAGCGAAGCGATGGGGATGCTGTTGTTGGAGCGGCGTCAGCAATCGGCGCTCGATGAAAGTGACACAGCCCCGCGACGCGCGCCGGCAACGGGCGAAACGCATCCGCTGGATATCGCTCTGGCCGAGCACCAAGAGGCACAGGCTGAGTATGAATCACTACTGGCGGCGCTTGACGAGGTTGGCATGCATAATGGGCCGGGCAGAGTGCTGGTGGAATATCACTTTTTGTTGGGCGACCGTATTGCGACACTGGCCACAGCGCCCGAAGCGCCCGATGACTTCGCCGAGACGCAGCTATTCTCCACCATCGAGAAAGCACGAGCATCCGCGCCGGTGACGCCAATCTCGCGCGCGGAGTGGGACGGGCGCGCGGGCGCGGTTCTCCAGACACGGCGTCGCGTCGAGCGCATGACGGCCCCTGAAGAAGAGGAATAGCCGCGGAATGCGACAGGGAGGCAGTGCAATGAATCCGCTCGTTCTGATGGTGGCCGCTCCATCTGCTCAAGCATTTTCGCTGGTGCAGTTGCTTCCATTGGTGTTGATTATCCCGGTGATCCTCTTCTGGGTCTGGATGTTCCGGGATATGCTGAACAACGACAACCTGTCCGACACCGCGAGGTCGAGCTGGATGGTGGCATTCATCTTTCTCAATGCCTTCGCTGCCGTCGTCTATTACGTCTATGAGTATAGAAGCAGGCGGCGATAGCGGTGCTATGCCGAGTGTCTCCGGAGTCACCCGGCCTTTTGTGGCTCTTTCGAGAGAATAAACTATCTGGCTATCTGATCACGGTGTACCAGAGATCAGTCCTGGTCGGAGACTCAAAAACCTGCTTTTGGACCAGCTTCAGTTCCTCATTAGCCAGCGGCTCGAAAAAGCGACGACCGTCACCAAGCAAAACAGGGACGATGCCAATGTGGATTTCGTCAACCAGCCCCGCGCTCAGGCATTGCTGAGCGGTATCCGCGCCACCGACCACCGTGACTTGTTTGCCATTGGCGGCTGCTTTTGCTTTCGTGATTGCGCTTTCGATGCCATCGGTGACGAAGGTGACTGCCAAGCGGTCATTCAACCCTTTCACTTCTTGCTTTGGAATGTGATGTGTGAGGACAAAGATTGGCGTCTGGTATTCGTAGTCCGTGAGATCGCCTTCTGCCATATCGAACGCATGTCGGCCCATCACCACCGCGCCGGTTGACCGTATCTCTTCCCGCAACATCGCTGTTCCGTGCAAAGCATCAAAGTCTGTATACAGGCGGCTCACATCACCATTCCGGTCACTCATGAACCCGTCCAGCGACATTGTTGCGCCAACAATCACGTTTCCCATAATCCCCTCCAGGACGTGACCGAATTTCGTCTCAATGCCCAAAGTCTACACGCCTCTGAAGATCTACACTTCTCCCATCTTGCTGACTTTTGGGAGAGGTTCTGGCAAAACAGTGAGCCGGAAACATGGAGATACCGGCCCATTGTCCGACCCACAACGTCGTTTGCCTATTTCTCGCTCACCGCGTCCTCGAACTGATCCACCTCACGCCGGATCGTATCCAGGCTTGCGCGCCAGAAGTCAGGCGTACGCGTATCTATGCCGAAGCGCGCCGCCAGGGTCGCCGCGTCGGCCAGCCCGGTCGAGGAAAGCAGGTCGTCGTACTGGGCGCGGAATACCTCGGGGTCGGTACGATAGCGGGCATACAATCCCAGCCCGAACAGCAGCCCGAACATGTAGGGAAAATTGTAGAACGAGCGCCCAGTGCTGTAATAGTGCGGTTTCATCGCCCACATGTATGGATGCAACTGATTCGGATCGAGGCCGTCGCCGTACGTCTCGCGCTGGGCCTGAAGCATCAGTTCGTTTAGCTCATCAACCGAGAGCTCGCGTTTGCGCCGCATCTCGAAGATACCTTGCTCCATGAGGAAGCGGCTGGTAATATCGACCACCACCTGACACGACCCAACCAGTGACGCCTCCAGGATTTCAATACGCTCCTGCGCGTTCGCGTCTTTCAGCGCCGCCTCGCGCACGATGGTCTCGCAGAAGATGCTAGCCGTCTCTGCCAGCGTCATCGGCGTGTTGCGCTGGAGCATTGTGCGCTGTGCCAGGTTCATGTTGTGGTAGCCGTGGCCAAGTTCATGGGCGAGCGTACTCATGCCGTCGTAGGTCGGCTTGAAATTGGCAAAGACGCGCGACTCATCCGCCCGTAAGGGCATGCAGAACGCGCCGTCACGCTTACCGGGGCGCGGCTCCGCATCGATCCAGCGCTCGCGGAAGGCACGCGCGGCGTAGTCGCTGAGTCGCTGTGAGTAGCTGCCGAACTGCGCGACGATAAATTGCTCCGATGCCTCAAAGCTCCAGACGCGGCCAGAGGCGCCGACAGGAGCGAGGAGGTCATACCACGCCAGGACAGGTAACCCAAGCGCACGAGCCTTGACGCGCAGATAGCGGCGGAAGTCGGGAAACGATTCGCGGGCGGCGGTGAACATCGCGTCGAGCGTCTGGCGGTCAATGCTCGCCTCGAAGACCGCCTCATCCAGCGGCGTGGCCCAGGCGCGTCGCGCGCTCAGCGTATTGACCTCGCCCTTGATGCTGTTCATCGCCGCGGCCAGTGGGAGGGCGACCCGCTCCCATGCCGTCAGCTCAGCCATGTAGGCGCGGTGGCGCGTCTTGCGATCAGGATCGGCGGCCATGTTACGGATGACGCTCATCGGCAGCGATTCAGATGCGCCATCAACCTCTATCGGCACATTCAATTGCGAGGTGACGTTGCCATGCAATTTGGTCCAGGCGCTGCCTCCAGTGATATTCAACTCTGCGGCCAACGCCTCCTCGTCAGGCGACATCAAATGTTCCGCCTCGGTCTTCGCCTGGCGTAGCACATAGGCGTGATCCGCCGCGACGGCGGATTGGCCGATTAACCCTTCGACATCCACCGAGCCGATCCAGGCCGTGAAGCGGGCGCCAAGCTGGTAGAGCTTGACGCTGTGCGCCTGCAACTCACTATATTTCGCCTGAGCCAGGTTATCACGTGAATCGGTTGAGACGAAGGCGTGGATATACGCGCTGAGCGTGCGGTATGCCGCAAGCACAGAGTTGTAGCGTTCAATGACGCGCTCGAACGCGCGCAAAGTGGCTTCGTCCAACGGCTGCGGGTCGTGCTTGCCTACGTGTTCCTCGTCGAAGAGTGATCCAAGCGCCGCGATATCCTCGACCACCGCCTGGAATCCCGCGGCAAATTCAGGGGACTCCAGCGACGGATAGACGACCGTCATATCCCAGTGAGGAAGATTGATGGATGTTGCCATACGTCTGCTCCTTTGACTCAGTCTTAGAAGTGCGCCGGATGGGGTGAGGTTCTGCCCCGCAATTGTAGCACCTTCGTCTGTAATGTCTTTGTCTAGACGTTGATGGGTGTGCCAAAAGATGAGATATCTTGCCAGCAGTGGTTGATTCCAGCTACAATTGCGGCGCAATGAACGATACCGATACTAATTCTGATATACGACGCCTACGTCGCGAACGTCGCGAACGTAGCATGGCCGCAGGCGCGGTGATGCTTATCGTTTGCCTGGCTGTGACGCTCCTGACGGGCTGTGGCCTGCAAAACGGCAGTGAGACGATTGCTTTTCTGCGTGGCAAGACGCTCTGGGCGATCAACCCGGATGGGTCGGGGCTTCGGCCATTGGCTCAGGGGAATATTGTTAGCGTTTCCTGGTCGCCTGACCACCATCAATACGTCATGCGAACCACTCAGACATATGCGCCACCCGCTCCGCTAAGCCTGCTGGCCGCGCCTGATGCGCCCGGAGAGCTGTCCGTGGGCAGCGTCAGTGGTGGTAGTACTGTTCAGATCACGCCGAACCTGGCGGAGTTATCGCGCAGTGACGCCTGGTGGAATGCCGACGGCAACCGCCTGCTTTACCGCGAATCGCTCGCTGGAACGGGCATCGTGGGAGCAACGTATGTCGTCTCGCAGGCCGATCAACCCGTGGGCATCGCGCGCAAGTCCGTTGCCCAAAACGCGGGACTGCCGGTGCTCTCACCCGATGGAGGCCACCTGGCTTCTCTTGATAGCAATGGCGCTATTTACCTTGGCGCTCCTGGCGCATCTGGCAGTGTAATAGCAACGGGCGCGTTGCTGACGATGCCTAACAGCAGTCGCCCAGCCAGATTGCTCTGGCAGCCGCGGCACGATGCGCTACTCTATCTGGCATCTGGCGCGCAATCAAAAGCTGCGATTGAGCTACTAGCTCTGGGTGGGAAGCCACGCTCACTGGGCGAGGTCAGCGGCCTGCTCGATCTCTCGTTCTCACCGGATGGCTCGCGACTGCTGCTGCGGACGACGCAGGGATTCGAAATCTGGAACGTCGCGCAGCCGGGAAAAGCTGTGTTCTCTTGGACCGAGGCCGATCCCGCCGCCCTGCCGTGGTGGTCGCCTGCCGGTGGACGCATCCTGGTACAGGACGCCAGTGGCTGGCAGCTGGTTGATATTGCGCGGCATAACATAAGTCCGCTCATCACGTTTCCGGGGGCATCATCAACCAATATCACGAACGCGAACAGTTGGCATCCCGCCGCGGGCAGTCCGTGGGATGCGACGGGCAATCGCTTCGTCTTTCTCGGCACGGACAAGGCGCTCTGGCGGGGCAGGGCGCTGCCCGCGCCACACGCAAGCACGACTGGCCTATACGTCGCCGATCTCGCGAGTGGACAGGCGCCGACCCTGATCGACAGTGGCGCGGACCGCTCGCCGACCTGGAGCTATCTCGATCCTTCTACGGCGTTTCTGGTGACGGCATGAACGCATACGCTTGACGGAGGTAAATCATGTCTGGGACGCGGGATGCCGATGAGAACGAGCATGATGGTCTGGAAGGCGAGGACGACTTCGACCCTGGCGAATACAACACGCTCGTCGAGATGGAGCGCCTGGAAAGCCTGGAAGAAGAGATGCAGGAGTTGGGCGTTACCTCACTCGACGACATCCGCCGACGCATTGCGGAACTGAACGCCCAACTGGACGAGGAAAGCAAAGGCTAGTAGGAGCAATCACCATGATTAGCCATATTTCGTCCACTGCCCGTTGACGTAGTGCAGCAGGACCGAACCACTCGAATTCGAGTCAGGCCCAGTCTGCTGACCGATTGCCCAATAATCTCCATTTGCCACTCGCTCAATGGGTCCCACCACCAGCGGAGCATCATCCGTGAAAGGCCAGTTCACCTGTTGCCAGGCGCTATTCTGGTAGTGATATGCTGCCGTCACAGTCATGGGCTGAATATAGGTATATGATCTGCTTGGAACTTGCTTCACCGCAAAGACCCAGCCATCGTCTGGATTAGCGAGATAACCGCCCGTGAGCGACGAATTGTCGGGCAGCGGCACGGAGGTCCAGACGCTGCCGTTGAACCGCAGCATGATCGGTGCCCATTTCGAGGGAGTATTCGTCGGATAAACGGGTGTGACGCTTGATCCCATCGCCCATCCGTCGGTCGGCGAGGTCATCATGATTTGCCCAATATTCCAGCCTGCTGGCAACGGCCACGTTGTCCACTCCCCGTCATGGTAATGTGCTGGGATACTGACGCCTGTTACCGGATTGTATGCAAGGAGCCAGGCGTCGTCAGGTGCAAGAGAGACGATATCTCCGACAGAGGAGCCTCCGAAGTCGGAGCTTAATGCGCTCAGCCCCGATGGCAATGAAATTTCTGCCCATGCGCCTTCGGCGTAATGAAAGAGCTTCCATATCTCGTGCTTGCGTGAGTCATATCCCATGTAATAGCTGACCCATCCCTCACCGCGACTCATCACAAGCTGCCCCTCAGCGGTCTGAGCAGGCAGGTCAGCTGGTAGCGCCATCTGTTCCCACCGACCATTGACATAATGGAGCAGCACGTGTTGCAGATCGCCGCTTGCAGTGCCACCCGCACCATCAGCCCATCCTTCATCACGCGAGGCCATCGCGACGGCGCCAATGGAATACCCGGCAATACCACTGGCGGAGACATTCCAGCGGCAATGCGTGTAATGAAGGATAATCCCTGAGTAATTCTGAGAATCATGTACGCTTCCAGCCGCCCATCCCTCATCTGGCGCGGTCATAGTGATAGTGGTGAGCGTCATGTCATGAGGAAGATCAGCCCGAATGTTTTTCGCATTGCATGCGGATGCAGGTGTAGCAATGACCTGCTTATGGGAGTCTCGCAGGTTCCCCAGCTCCGCGAAAATGCCTGCGGCAAGCGTAACCAGCAGAAGTGCCGCGATGACTGCCCCAAGCGGCCAGATATGTCGAGCACGTTGCCTTGCTTCTGATGGGGAGTGCGCGGGAGGGCTATCGACAAGGAAGGCTGGCGCTGGGTTATGCCAGCCATTCATAGCAATGTCACTGGGTTTGCTTTCAAGCATCCGCGCGAGTTGCTCCCAGGTCGCAGCAGGTGTTGGTGGTTTCTGGGCGTGGGCGTAGTATTCATCAAGACGGCGTTCAAGGGCGTCGTCATCATGTAGATGATCCATGGTAAATATCCCCCTTCAATGCGCCTCGATGCCCGTGCGCTGTAGTGACTTTTTCAGAGAGGCAAGCGTCCGATGGAGGCGCGATTTCACCGTTCCTTCGGCGACTCCGAGCACGAGCGCTATCTCGGCGATATCCAGCCGGGCAAAATAGCGTAGCTCGATGAGGCGACGCCGATCTGGCGGCAAAGCGTTGAGCGATGCGGCGAGACAAGCATCTGCTTCGCGATGGACCAGGACATCCACCAGGTCTTCGCACATGGCGCCAGGGTGTGTCTCGGATTCTGTGAGCGTGGTAGTGGACAATATCTTACGACGACGAACCATGCGGCAGCGATTCGCGACTATCGTCAGCAGCCAGGGTCTGAACGGGCGAGTAGTGTCGAAATAAGCGAGTCCTCGCCAGACGTCGAGCCACGCGTCTTGCAGCGCATCCTCGGCGGCCAAGCTCTCTTCCAGGAGTGCGCGCGCAACTCGCCACGCCATCTCCGAGTGTGTCTCAACAAGCCTCCTGAACGCGAAGTGATCCCCAGCCTGTGCCTGGCGAATCGCCTCATCCTCCATCACTGCTTTCCTTCCCTACATTCCACCATTCACCAGCAAACCCGCGATCTCACGCATATTATCCATAGGTATGCGGAATCGCGGGGAACGTTCCCTTGAATTTCTCGTGCGCTATCCCAAAGGTCTTAACGACCACGTGAATGATAAGGGAAGCACGACGCCAGGCCTAAGCTCAATGTAAATAGCCCGCGACCTGTTGGGGCTACGGGCTATTGAGCGAGGGAGTTCCTGAAATGAAGCCTGCGCTATCCGTTCCGAACGGCAATCGCCTCGATCTCCACCTGCGCGCCTCTCGGTAGCTCCGCGACGGCGACAGTTGAGCGCGCGGGGGGCTCGTCGCCGAAATAGGTCGCGTAGACTTCATTCATCGCGGTGAAGTTGCTCATACTCGTCAGGAAGACGGTCGTCTTGACGACGTTGCCTAGCGAGCTACCCGCTGTCTCCAGGACCGCCGTCAGGTTTTGCAGCACGCGATGCGTCTGCGCCTGCACATCGCCTTCGACAAGCTGACCCGAGGCGGGATCGAGCGCGATCTGGCCTGAGGCGAAGACCATCCCATCAAGAGCGATAGCCTGGCTGTAGGGGCCGAGCGCCGCCGGGGCGGACGTCGTAGAAACCCTCGTACGAGTCACAGTGTATTTCCTTTCAGTTCCAACATCTGCAAACATTCAGCGGGAAGCCCTGTTCATTATAGCGCTGTCGTCCCGTATGTGGGCCATGTCACGGTTTCCTGTGATAGAGTGACCGCGATAGCAGATGGAATGCATACACGGGAACGGAGCAGCGCGATGGAGCCGGATTTGCTGGAATGGTTTGCCACCGAGGGGCTGGTGCGCTATTCCGCAAGCGCGAGTGAGGATAGCGATGAGAACGAAGCCATCGAAGTGGCTCATCCGCCGCTCGTTGCGCTTGGGCCGCGTGATGATGACTTTGTGCTGCCTCCGCACCCGGATACGTTGCGCTACGCGGGCAAGCGACTCCACGAGATGCGGTTGCAGGACTACAACGAGTTTCTCTTTCGCTGGTTCGAAGTAGCGCTACGGGCTGGGGATGTTCGCTGCGCAAACTGCGGGCGGGTGTTACGCGATGAGCCCGATCTGCCTCCTACAGACACCTGGGATGCGATCTTCGTTGAGAAAGACCTCGTCGCGTGGATGCTGGTACACTTTGACTGTAAGCGGTGGCTTGCCAAAAAATTGACTGGTGTCCAGCCGTTCGACCTGACGCCGCGGAAGACACCTTGCTATAAGCTCTCCACATCGGCGACACGCCTATAGGTGTGCCGCCAACAAGCAGGGAGATGCAAAATCATGTCACACCAATCAGACGAGACATCGAATGAGACGTCCGGTGGAACTGGCGTATCTGGAGGGATTCGCCGTGCGCAGCCCGACAAGGCCGAGGTCGCCGCGGTGCTCGATGAGATTGGCACGCTGCTGGAGCTGGACGGCGGCAATCCATTCGAGGCGCGCGCCTACCAGAACGCCGCACGCGCGCTCAACAATGCCGAGGGCGACATCACCGAGATGGTGCAGAGTGGCGCCGTGGCCAAGCTCCCTGGGATGGGTAAGACACTGGTTGCGCGTATCACCGAATATGTCACTACTGGCAAACTCGCGCTCTACGATGAGCTGCTCGAACGCGTGCCAGTGGGCCTGCGCCAGATGACACGGATTCCCGGGCTTGGGCCGAAACGTATACGTCAGATCTACGAGTCGCTTGGCATCAGCACCCTCGACGACTTGAAGGCCGCCGCCGAGGCTGGCACGATTGCGACGCTGCCGGGCTTTGGCGCGAAGAGCCAGGAAAATGTCCTCAAAGGATTGGAGTTCCTGGCAAGCCATCAGGATCGCACGCTGTTCCCGGAGGCTCAGGCACAGGCAGAGGCAATCGCCGCGATCTTGCGCGAGCTACCGCAGATCGTGCGCATGGAGGTCGCGGGGAGCATTCGCCGCCGCAAGGAGGTGGTGGGTGACATCGATATCGTCGGCAGCGTCGCGCGGCTCGAAGATCGCAAGCCGGTGACGGACACCCTGCTCGCGCATCCGCTGGTGGCGTCGGTCACGGGCAGCGGCGAGACCAAGACGAGTGTCGTGCTGCGCTCGGGCATCGCACTGGATCTGCGGCTCGTTAGCGATGACGAGTTTCCCTATCTCCTACACCACTTCACCGGCTCGAAAGACCACAACCATGCGCTCCGCAGCCGCGCCCATGCCCAGGGCGTCAAGATTAACGAGTATGGCATCTTCCGCGATGACCAGTTGATTCCCTGCGCCAACGAGCATGAGTTCTATGCGGCGCTTGGGATGGAGTACGTTGAGCCGGAAATGCGCGAAGAGCGCGGCGAGATCGAGGCGGCGCTCGAAGGTAATCTACCGCAGCTGGTGGAAGAATCTGACCTGCGTGGCATTCTGCACGTCCATAGCAACTGGAGCGACGGCAAGGTATCCATTCGCGAGATGGCCGAGGCGACGATTGCACTGGGCAAAGAGTACCTTGGCATGTGCGACCACAGCAAGTATGCCGCCTATGCCGGTGGACTCGATGCCGACGCGGTACGGCGCCAGCAGGCCGAGATCGATGCGCTCAACCAGGAGTTCGCGGGACGGCTGCGCATTCTCAAAGGCACGGAGTGCGATATCCTGCGCGATGGCGCGCTGGACTATGACGACGAGACCCTGGCAACCTTCGACTTCGTCGTCGCCTCGATCCACAGCAACTTCAATCTCTCGCCTGAGGACCAGACCCAGCGGCTAATTCGCGCGATGGAGAACCCCTATTGCTCGGTTCTGGGACATCCGACGGGCCGGATTCTGCTGCGGCGCGACGGCTACGCGCCCGACCTGGAGCGTGTCATCACGCGCGCGGGCGAGCTGGGAGTGGCCATCGAGCTGAACGCCGATCCCAATCGCTTTGACCTCGACTGGCGCTGGCATCGCTTCGCTACCGAGCGCGGCGTGCGCATACCGATCTGCCCCGATGCGCATACCCCTGATGGCCTGAAGAATATCCACTATGGCATAGGGATCGCGCGCAAAGGCTGGCTGACCGCGAGCGACGTGCTCAATACGCTCGCAGTGGATGACCTGCTGGCCTTTTTCGGTGAGCAGCGGAGGCGTAAAGGGGCTTGAGAGCGCTGCAAAATATGTCCGCCATCAAATGTCGCAGTTGTTGATGTTATGAAGGGACTGTGCATGGATCCGCGAATCTCGCGCTGGGCAAAGACACTGGTTGGCTATTGTCTCGAAGTGAAACCCGGAGAGATGGTGCAGATTGCCGCGACATCGGCGGCCGAGCCGCTCATCGCGGAGGTCTACCGTGAAGTCTTGCGGGCAGGTGGCCATCCCGTGGCGACAATTCGGCTGCCGCAACTGACCGAAACGCTGCTACGTGAGGGCAATGATGACCAGTTGTCGTGGATTAATCCCGCCGACCGAGTGATGACGGAACAGGTAGACTGTTTCCTCAGTATCTCCAGCGAGGCGAATACGCGGCAGCTTGCCGGGGTTGATCCATCGCGGCAGTCACTCTTCGGTCGCGCACAGCGCGAACTGTTCCGACTGCGCCAGAATCGTCCCGACGAGGCGCGTTGGTGCCTGACGCTTTATCCAACCGACGCCTACGCGCAGGACGCCGACATGTCGCTGGCGGACTTCACCGAGTTCGTCTACGAGGCATGCTTCCTGAACAGCGAGGATCCTGCCGCGCGCTGGAAGGAGCTTGGAGCACGCCAGCAGTTCTACGTA
>DATBIB010000015.1:0-12151 GCA_036557205.1 Ktedonobacterales bacterium
AACTCTGGGTCGTAGCCCTCGGTCATCAGGAACTCGCGCAGGTCGTCGCCAAACGCCAGCGCAATCTCCTGCTCAGCCAGTCGCGCGCTCACCTTCGCCAGCAGCAGGTCAACGATCTGCCGCAGGTCGTCGCGGGTCAGCGACTCGAAGACCACGATCTGGTCGATGCGGTTCAAGAACTCTGGCCGGAATGCCATGCGCAGACCCTGTATCGCGCGCGCCCGCCGCTGGGCCTCTTCGCTATCCTCGGCGGTGGTGGCATCGCCCCACTTCGGCAGCGCGAAGCCGATGTTGTGGCGCTTGATGTCCGGCGTGGCCACGTTGCTGGTCATGATCACGACCGTGTTCTTGAAGTCCACGGTGCGCCCCTGGCCATCCGTCAACCGGCCGTCGTCCAGAATCTGCAACAGCGCGTTGAAGACCTCTGGGTGCGCCTTCTCGATCTCGTCGAAGAGGATCACACTGTACGGGCGACGCCGCACCTGCTCGGTCAACTGGCCGCCCTCGTCGTGTCCGACGTAGCCCGGAGGGCTACCGAACAGGCGCGAGACAGTATGCGACTCCATATATTCCGACATATCGAGCCGGATGATATTCTCCTCGCTGCCGAACATCGTCGCGGCGAGCGCCCTGGCAAGCTCCGTCTTGCCGACGCCGGTCGGCCCCATGAAGAGGAACGACCCAATCGGCCGCTGCGGATCTTTCAGGCCCGCCCGCGAGCGCCGGATGGCCCGCGAGACCGCGCCGATAGCCTCTTTCTGGCCGATGACGCGCTGGCTCAGATCGTCCTCCAGGTGGCGCAGGTTCTCGCGCTCCGTCTCCAGCATCTGGGTGACGGGCACGCTGGTCCAGCCCTCGACGACCTTCGCGATATCGGCAGGTGTCACGATCATCGTCGGGATGTCGCCCGCCTTGCCTTGCGCCTCGTCGAGCTGCTTCTGCGCCTTCAGCTCGCTCTGGCGCAGCTTGGCGGCCTTCTCGTAGTCCTCGGCGAGGGCAGCCGCCTCTTTCTGCGCGGCGATGCTGGCAAGCTCGCGCTCCAGCACGCTCACCATCTCCGGGCCAATCAGCCCGTTCTCGATGGCCTCCAGCCGCAAGGCGGAAGCTGCCTCGTCCATCACATCGATGGCCTTGTCTGGCAGGAAGCGGTCATTGATGTAGCGGTCGGAGAGCTTCACCGCCGCCTCGATGGCCTCGTCCGAGATGCGGACGCCGTGGTGCAGCTCGTAGTTCTCGCGCACCTTCCGCAGCATGGCGATGGCCTCCTCGGGGGATGGCTCATTCACCAGCACCGGCTGGAAGCGGCGCTCCAGCGCGGCATCCTTCTCGATGTGCTTGCGATACTCATCCAGCGTCGTCGCGCCAATCGCGCGCAGCTCGCCACGGGCCAGCGCTGGCTTCAACAGATCAGCCGCGCCCACCGCGCCCTCGGCGTTACCCGCTCCGACGACGGTATGTAGCTCGTCGATGAAGAGGATGACGTCAGGCTCCTGGCGGACCTCTTCGAGGATCTGCTTGATGCGCTCCTCGAACTGGCCGCGGAACATTGCGCCAGCGACCACGCCGCCCATGCTCATCGCGACGATACGCGCGTTGCGCAGGGTCGCAGGCACGTTGCCCTCGGCGATGCGGCGGGCGATGCCCTCTACGATGGCGGTCTTGCCAACGCCCGGCTCGCCAATCAGCACCGGATTGTTCTTCTGGCGGCGGCCCAGCACCGTCAGCACGCGGCGTATCTCACGGTCGCGCCCGGCGGCGGGATCAAGCTTGCCGTCGCGCGCCTCCGCGGTCAGGTCACGCCCGAACTGGTCGAGTGTCGGCGTCTTGCTATGTTTATCAGGCTGACTCTGCTGGCGTTGCGCCTGGCTCGCGCCGCCCTGTGGCTGGAAGCCCATCGGCGGCTGCCCGGCGCCCTGCCCCATCATCCGGTTGAAGAATGAGCCGAACAGGTCGCTCTGCGCGCCGTTGCCAGGCGTATTCGAGAGGTCGCCTCCGAGCATCTCTTCGGCGCATTGCTGGCAGAAGTAGTGTTGCTCACGGCGACCATTGGCTAAAGAATCCAGGCGGACACGAGCGTCATTCACCTGGCAGCGTTCGCACTTTTGCATCTGAGTACATATCCTTCATGTTGGTATTTCGGTCGAAGTGGAGTGTGGTACTCCGGACATCCAGCCGCCGACTATTCCTCGGATGACTGGACTTCTTCGCACCCATCGGGAAGCGGCTGCGCCTTACGCGGACGACCGCGTGGCCGTCGCGGGCTGAGTGTTGCCTCGTAGCGCCGGATAACCTCCTCGGCGGTCAATTCATCCCCCGCCACGACGAGATAGGCTCTCGTCCACAAGGTTGGAATGCGTGTCAGTTCGGGGAACTCGTCCCGGAGTGCCCGGGAGGTGAGCGCCTTGATCTGACAGACGATGCGATGTGGCGCAAGGGTGGGCGGGGCTGCTGCCGCCAGATACACACGATCTGGCATGATAATCAGCGTGCGTGTCTCGAAGGACAGCACATCCGCCTTCTCCTCAACGAGCGCTTGCAGGCGACTCGCAATGTCACCGACGAGACAGGCTTTCGAGCGCATTGGCCCCCACACGAAATGGTAGGTGATGTACCACGGCTCGTCAGAATTGTGTATATCCATGCCTCGTACCTACATAATTATATCGCGCCATTGCCATGATGTCCAGAGTGGTGGTCATCAATTTTGTAGATTGGCGAAATTTGTCTACAGATTTATTATAGCGCATCGCGGGCGAGACCGCCAGTCGTCTTTCCTGGCGAGGTAAGAAATAACCCGAGTTCGCGGCATAAATGCCGCGGCTAATCCTGGTTCCAGCGGCACATTACCTGGCAATCCACCTCCTCGTCCGCGCCTCACCGATATGTACGACCCAACATGCCCAGGGTTCCTTTTGCCTCTTGACAGGCCGACGTCGCGCAGTTATTATTTGATTGACCGAACAATTAACTAATTCGTGAGAGGAAACCGATGGCCCGGCCCGCGACCAACCACGAAGCCCGTAAAGCTGCGATTCTCGATGCGGCGCTGGACTGCTTCACCAGATACGGCTATGATGGCGCGACCAATAAGCTTATCGCCGAGGCTGCCGGGATGAAGAGCGCCGGGATCATCTATCACTACTTTCCCAGCAAAGAAGACGTTTTTCAGGCGTGCCTGGAACGGGTGAGCGCCTTCGATACCATGCGCGATATCGTCGCCGCCAATCTGGATGATCCGCCGGACCAGTTTCTGCGCAAGGTTGGCCGCGCCTATCTGGCCATGATGCGCGAGGACCAGCGGCTCGTCAGACTCTTCCTGCTGGTATTCTCCTCGGTTCACAGTCACCCAGAGCTGCCACCGCTGGCGCTGCGACGTGTCGTTCCGGCGTTCATTCAGCCACTGTTTGCCTACCTGCGGAGTCAGGTGGAGCTGGGTGTGCTACGCCCGCTGCCACCGATCAGCGCTGGACTGCAATTCTTTGGCCCGCTGGCTATTCGGGCCATCATCAATCATCTGCCGCCGTCGGCACTGCCCGTGCCACAGATCGACGACGACGTCTTCGTAGATACCCTGGTTCAGTCGTTTCTCGATGGCGCTCGCGTGCGTGGCGACGCCATATCGCCGGAGGGAGGTCATTCCCACTAGCCGCTTACCTGTTCGACTTCGGACTCCGTTGGCTCACTGCGGGAGGAGACTATGTCATCCGCGCTACTGCCATCATCCGACCCCATCGTCGTCAGCGATGTGGTCAAACGCTTCAACGACGTGATCGCGCTCGACCATGTGACACTTTCCGTCGCGCGGGGTGAGACCTTTGGCCTGATCGGCCCGAACGGCTCTGGCAAGACCACGCTGATACGCCTGCTGCTCGGTCTGGGGCGCCCAACCGCTGGGCGGATCGCTGTGCTGGGCCATGCGATGCCCAACCACCGGGTCGCGCCGCACATCGGCTATATGACCCAGGCCAGCGCACTCTATAACGAGTTGAGCATCCGGGAGAACCTGGCGTTCTTCGGCACGCTCTATGGGCTGCGTGGCAAAAGGCTGAAAGAGCGGATCGCTGCCACGCTGGAACTGGTGGACCTGACCGGGCGCGCCGACTCGCCCATCCAGACGCTATCAGGTGGCATGCGCCAGCGCGTCTCGCTTGGCTGCGCGCTGATCCATGAGCCGGAGCTGATCTTCCTCGACGAGCCGACGGTGGGGATTGACCCTGAATTGCGCGTCGCGTTCTGGGACTACTTCACCCAGCTCAACCAGCGCGGGGTCACGCTCATTGTCTCGACCCACAACCTGGATGAAGCGATTCGCTGCCACCGATTGGGGCTGCTCCGCTTCGGCAAGCTGCTTGCCGCCGATACACCGGCATCCATCAGCCAGCAGTCCGGCAAAGACGATTTCGAGCAGGCGTTTCTCTACTTCGCCCAGCGCGCCGAGCATGCGGACCATGCAGAGAGGGAGGCGTAGCCATGTCGTTCATCCGTGTGATGTCCCTCGCCGGGCGCATCGTCAGGCAGTTCGTGCGCGACCGCCGGACGCTGGCGCTGCTGTTTCTCGCGCCGCTGCTCGTCATGACACTGCTGCAAATCGTACTCAACTCCAGCGATTCCAGCGTGACCCTCGCGATTGTGCCGCCAGCGGGTCCGCTGGGCGCGACGATTGCGAGCAATATCAAGCCACCCGACTCGATCTCGATCAAGACCATCACCGCCGAGCAGGCGGAGCCAGGACTGAAGAATGGCGACTACGACGGCGTGCTCATCTTCCCTAGTGACTTTCTGGCGCAGGTGCAACAAGGGCAGCGTCCTGTGCTAGAGCTGCGGCTGGAGGGGTCGAATCCCACGGTCGCCAAACAGTTGAGCGGCGTCGTTACGCTGCTGGTCAACTCGCTAACAACCGCGCAACCGTCCGCCCAGCAATCCGCGCTGGCGCCGACGCTGACGACGACCTATCTCTACGGTGGCCCACAGTTTACGCAGACCGACGCCTTCGCGCCGCTGCTGATCGGCGTCTTCTCGTTCTTCTTCGTCTTCCTGCTGACCTCGGTCGCCTTCCTGCGCGAGCGCTCGCAGGGAACCATCGAGCGGCTGCTGGTGGCGCCGCTGACCCGGACGGAACTGGTACTGGGCTACGTCTTCGGCTTCACGCTGTTCGCGCTGGCGCAGTCAGCCGTCATCCTGCTCTACGTGATCTTTGTGCTGCGCGTCCACTACGCGGGCAATCCGTTCGTCATTTTCCTGGTGACGGCGCTCCTGACCATCGGCGGCGTGAACCTTGGCATCTTTATCTCGGCCTTCGCGCGCAACGAGCTACAGATTGTACAGTTCATCCCGCTGGTGATCGTGCCGCAGGTGCTGCTGGGTGGCCTCTTCTTCCCGGTGAAGACGCTGCCGGTCGTCCTCTACCAGCTTGCCCATGTGATGCCGCTGACCTACGCCAACTTCGCCCTGCAAGACGTGATGCTCAAGGGGTTTGGGGCGAGCGATATTGTCGGCGATCTCGTCTTCCTGGTCGGCTTTGCGCTGGTGATGGTCATGCTCGCGGCGTTCTCGCTCCGCCAGGAAAAGGTGTGATTGCATCGGTTTTGAAACAGCCTCTTGCCTGAGCGCATGGCATGCTGCTAGCGTTTGGTGTGCTGGCAGACTGGCAGACATGACGCGCGAACGATGGGAGGCGCCGATGCGACACCGATATTCCGTAGCCGTACCATGGGCGGGGGTGCGACTGCGTGCGGTCAGCCTGCTGTTTGGCGCGCTCCTGCTGGCCTTTGTCGGATGCTCAACTTCAACCTCAACGGCAACGAAGAACAGTGTTCCAGCCGCAACGCCGACAGCCGTGGTGATCGGGCCGCTGGCGGGCGTCGTTGGCCCTGCGACGAGTCCGCTGGCTCAGCACGTCGTCACCGAGTATGATACCGGCGCGCGTCAGGTGGAGATCACGCTGACGATTGGCGCGGCTCCCGACGTTGCGACGGCGCAGGCGCGGGTCATGATGCTCAGCTTCCAGGTGCAGAAGGCAGTCTGGGCGAGCAATCCCGCGCTGCACGAGGTGAAGGTGATCGTACTTGGCCCGATTCGCGACGACTACGCCAACATCATCGACGATGCCTACGGCGTCTCCGATGTGCTCGCACCCACCGCCGCGAAGCTGCAATGGAGCGCCCTCACCCCGGAGAGCGCCTGGAGCCGCTACGACAGCACGTGGCTGCGCCCCAGCTACAAGCCCAACTGGCTCTACGGCAAAAACAATTAAGGCGCGCGTTCAGCGGTTTCTGCCAAGCCGCGCGCGCACGATGCCGCTGAGCAGGCGCAATTCTTCGAGGTCGAGCAGCCGCGCCAGCACGAAGTAGACTGCCACGCCTGCGCCGCCCGCAATCAGCAGGGTGAGCGCTGCGGCGAGTGTGCCTGAGCTATTGAACGCCGGGATGAGCCGGGGCAGCAGCAAGAGCAGGCCGAAGCTCACGATAGCCATTGCCAGCGCCGCCAACGCGATGCGGCCCGCGCCGTCCAGCAGCTCGCGCATGCCCAGGTTGCCGATGGCCAGCGTCAGCAGCACGAAGAGGATGAGCGCGTTTCCCACGTTGAGCGCGGTATTGGCGAAGGCGATGGCGGGCATGCCGATAATGGGGCCGAACGGGACGGCGATGGCGAGATAAAACAGAATCGCGATGGCGCCAATTACCGCTGGAGTAAGTGTGTTCTTGCGGGCATAAAATGCCGCGATGAGTAGTTGGCCGAGCGCGAGGAAGGGAAGCTGGTAGCTGTAGTTGAGCAGCGCCAGCGCATTGCGGTACGAACAGCCGTTGGTCGCCTGGCAGGTTCCATGCTGGAAGAGCAGCTCGACGATGGGATCGCGCAGGACGATCAGCCCCACCGCGGCGGGAACCATCAGCAGCAGCCCCAGACGGAATCCCAGGATCAGAATGCGCTTGAACTCAGGCGTATCGGCGCGAGTGGCCGCGGCGGTCAGCGCGGGCAGTACGGCGAAGGTGAGCGCGGCGGCCACCAGCCCGGTCGGAAACTGAATCAGCGTCGTTGCGCTCTGCAGCGCGGTCGCGTTGGCCAGTGGATTGCCAGGCGTGCGGCCAATCAGGAACAGGTCAACGTTTTGCTGGGCAAACGTGATGAGCAGAAAGCCCACGATAGGCGCATAGAGGCGTAACGCCTGGCGCACCGCCGGATGGCGCAGATCGAGGACCGGTCGCCAGGAAATGCGCGTTTTGCGCAGGCCCGGCAGCAGAAACAAAAACTCGCCTAGCGCGCCCACCACCGCTCCTACGGCTAGCCCGCGTGCGCCCAGCAGGCGCGCCTGCTCCACGGTTGGCGAGCCGCTGTTCTGAAAGAGCTCGCTGAGCGGCAGGTGAAGCTGTGCCGCGACGAGCAGCAGGCCAATCACGCCGCCAAGGACGATGCCGACGTGAAAGATGCCCGTGGCAAACGCTGGGAGAATAACCTCTTTGAGGGCGTAGAGCAACGCCGAGGTGACGGCGTAGAGTCCCAGCCCAAAGAGTGCGAAGGCGGCGATGCGCACCAGTTCGATGGCGAGCGCCTCGCTGCTGGGATCGACCAGCTTGGGGTCGATCCAGAACGGGACAAGCGATGGCGCGGCCAGTAGCAGGATCAGCGCGGCGATGGCCATCGCGATGATGACCAGATTGAGAATGGTGCTATAAGCGCGGCGCAGGGACTCACGGTGAGCGGGATCGCCATAGTCGACGAAGGTGGGAATCAGCGCGCCGCTGATCGAGCCAGCCACGACCAGATCGCTCACCTGCTGGATGGGCCGGAGCGCGATGATGAAGGCGCCGCTGGCCGCGCCGTAGAACAGCACGTTGAGCGTCTCGATGCGCACGAGGCCGAGCACGCTGCTGAGAAGCTGCCCAACCATGATGATCGCCGCCGCCGCGACGATGCGTCCGCGCGCGCCGCTGGCGCCGGTTGGGCCGACCGTTGGCGAGGCCAGCGCGCCAGCGATGGCTGTTTCTTCGTCGGCGATATTCGTAGGTAAGGGCGCGTCATCACGGTCGGGCATCGGCGTCTGGCCTATAACGCGCGACGATCAGGTCGATCAGTTCGCTGGTGGAGTGACCCGGCAGGTAGGCCAGCAGCGCCAGCGAGCCACCGTAGTCGGCGACGGTGCGCGCCTCAGGCAGCCGCTCACCCAGGCTAGGGTCATCGGCGAGCGCGCGGCGTAACTCCTCCGCGTCGAGCAACGTATCCTGCTGGCGGTCCGCGCCTTCGGCGTAGTCCGCGCCCTTGACATAGACCTCCGGCCGGAGCAATGTCATCGTCGCCTCGGCAGTCGGCTCGCCGAAAATCGTCACATAGTCCACGCAATCGAGCGCCGCCAGCAATTCGGCGCGCTCGGCTTCGGGAACCAGCGGTCGTTGCAGCCCCTTCAACCGGCGTGTGGACTCGTCGCTATTGACGCCGACCACCAGCAGATCGCCCAGATGGCGCGCCTGCCGAAGATAGCGCAGGTGGCCGAGGTGCAGCAGATCGAAGACGCCATTGGTGAAGACGATGCGCGCTCCAGTCGCGCGCTGTGATGCCAGCAGCGCATGCAGCTGCTCGCGTGGGACGACCGTGCCCACCTTATGCCTCCACCTGAGCGCGCACCGCCGCCATCAGTTCCTCAGGCGTATTGGTGGCGTTGCCCAGCCTCTGGATTACCAGCCCCGCAGCGATATTTGCCAACGTCGCCGCCTCGGTCTGCGTCCCGCCCGCGGTCAGCGCCAGCGTAAATGTGGCCGCGACGGTATCGCCCGCGCCGGTAGGATCGGCAACCTCACCGTGGTAGAAGGCGGGCAGATGCAGCGGCGGTTGGTTGCGCTCGAAGAGGCTCATGCCCTCGCTGCCACGGGTAATCAGCAATCCCTGGGCGTTGGTGCGGTCCAGTAGCTCGTGCCCGGCGGCCTCCAGACTTTCGCGGTCATGGATCCGCCTTCCCAGTGTCGCCTCGGCCTCTGGCTGATTGGGCGTCAGCGCGGTCACGCCCTGAAAGCGGTCGAGGTCGCCGTGCGCGTCCACGATAATAATCTTGCCCGCGTCGCGCGCGAGGGGGATCGCGGTCTGGATGATTTCGGGGCTGATGACGCCTGTCTCGTAGTCCGAGAGAATCAGCGCGTCCACGCTTGGGATGGTGGCGCGCAGGTAGCTGAGCATCTCTTCCTTGCAAACGTCGCTCAAATCAGAGTCGTCGATGACATCCACACGCACGATTTGCTGGCGTACGAGCTGGCTGTCGCCCGCGAAGATACGCGACTTAGTGGTGGTTGGGCGTCCCACCTCGCTGAAGACGCCATCGAGCGGGATGTCATACTCCGCGAGCCGACGCCGCAGCCGCTCTCCCGATGCGTCCTCACCGATCACGCCGCAGATGAAGACCTCCGCGCCGAGCGTGCGAGCGTTGACGCCGGGATTCATCGCGCCACCTGGCACGGTGTAGTGTTCGCGCTGGCCAAGGATGAGCACTGGCGCCTCGCGCGAGACCTTCAGTGGTGCGCCGATGATATATTCGTCCGCCACCAGATCGCCCACTACCAGGATGCGTTTCCCGGCAAAGGCGCGCACCAGGCATAGCAGGTGGTCGCGATCCAATCCGTTTTTCACCGTCGTGAACAGCCCTTTCGCCGCATCGTCTGTCGTCCGCCGACACTATAGCATGCCTGTCACGCCGTGCGCATGCACCTGAGTGCGATGGATGACCGGAACTTCGTGGGACGCACACCGGTTCCGAAGCAAGTGAACGGGCTTGGCGCGGAATATGCAAATAGGCGCACGTAATAGCAAGACGGAATGCCTGGGGCAGAAAGTCGGGTGATGTAGCCTTGCGATGATTGAATTGCTGTGTTACGCTTGTGAACCTAGGCGGTTATAGTACGTATATAGTGTACAGGACGTGGAAGCTGTCGGAGCATGTGGTCATCCATGAGGGATACGACCAGCTCGACGCTCTCATGGGAGAGACCTTCCGCGACAAGAGGCGGACTCGGCATAGTGGCCAGGCTCGCCAGGCTTTCCAACAGAACAGGGTACTCGTAGACACACCGGATTTCAGAGAGGCCGCTCACTGCGTTGATGTTGGTTTTGATCGCGCAATTTTGATTGGCTTTTCTGTTAGGTCACCTGGAGACTCCGCCCGAGGGCGGAGAAACGTCCGCTCGCCCGTATGAAACGGCATAGCCACGCCAGCGAGCCCACGTGCTCTTCACCACTTCCGAGCGCTGCGTGTCCGGGCATCTTTGCGGAGACTGTTCACGGCAAGGATGCGTCAGGCGTGCATGTTCGGTCGAGGCAACGACTCCCGCAGGGGGAGCACGCGATCATCCTGCGCTCGCCGAAGAGCGGCCATTAGATTTCTCCGCGCATGAGCGTCGCATAGTGAAATTATCGCGACGCGCGCCCACCGAATTCATGGCGTATATGGAATAATCCGCACGCGGCTCTCTCCGAGTCTCTCGTGGAACGATAACGGTACTGCCTGTCACCTCTGGAAAGTATTCATCGGTTGCTGTTAGGCCGATGCGCTCGCTGTTTGCCATTCCGAAAATGTCCGACAGCAGTGGATGTGTGAAGAACAGTCTTATGTCATGAGCAGAAAGCCTGCGCATACCTGTCACCAGGTAAAACGCGCGTTATCGGCAACGACGAGCCGGGCTGCCCATCCTGCGCATGACGCCACCTGACCACTAGCAGGCGGTTGACCGCTAACGCGCCGTTCCAGAACATATGCGGCCAGAAACGAGGGGTAAGGCATGGACCTTGTCAAGCGACTGGAAGAGTACCGCGAACGCGAACGCTCGCTGTCGTGGGAGGGAACCTTCGCGCAGTACTTCGAGATTGCGACGCGCCAACCATCGGTGGCGCAGCTCTCGCATGAGCGAATCTATTCAATGATTATGGCCGACGGCACCGAGACGAATCGTCTCAGCGAGTCACAGTATAAGTTCTTTGATCAGGAAATCTTCGGCATCGAGAAGTCGCTCCAGCAGATCGTGGAATATTTCCGCTCGGCGGCTCAGCGGCTGGAGGTGCGCAAGCGTATCTTGCTGCTGATGGGCCCTGTTGGCGGCGGTAAGTCTACCATCGTCAGCCTGCTCAAGCACGGGTTGGAAGAGTATACGCGCACCGAAGCCGGGGCGGTCTATGTCATCAAAGACTGCCCGATGCATGAAGAGCCGCTCCACCTGATCCCGCAGGAGCTCCGCGCTGACGTCGAGAAAGAATTTGGCGTCTACATCGAAGGCGAGCTCTGCCCGAAATGCCGCTGGATGCTCGAAAGCACGTACGACAACAAAATCGAGTCGGTGCCTGTGGTGCGCCTTCCGTTCAGCGAGAAGCACCGCACCGGCATTGGCACCTTCACGCCGTCAGACCCGAAGAGCCAGGATATCTCCGAGCTGGTAGGCGGCATTGATCTTTCGACTATCGGCGAGGTTGGGACCGAGAGCGATCCGCGCGCCTATCGCTTTGATGGCGAACTGAACATTGCCAACCGCGGCATGATGGAATTCATCGAACTTCTCAAAGTAGATGAAAAATTTCTGTATGTCCTGCTGACGCTCTCGCAGGAGCAGAACATCAAGACGGGCCGTTTCTCGATGATCTATGCGGACGAGGTTGTGGTTTCGCATACCAACGAGACGGAGTACCGTGCGTTTGTGGGCAATCGCAAGTCTGAAGCGTTGCAGGACCGCATTATTCTGGTGCGGGTACCTTATAACCTGCGCGTTTCCGACGAGGTGAAAATCTACGATAAGCTACTTGGACAGAGCGCGCTCACGAATGTGCACATTGCGCCGCATACGCTGCGTGTCGCCAGTATGTTTGCCATTCTCACGCGGCTGGAGCAATCCAACAAGGTGGGCATGAGCCTAATGAAGAAGCTCAAGCTCTACGATGGTGAGGACCAGGAAGAGTTCAAGCAGAAAGACATCCGCGAGCTTCAGGAAGAGGCTGAGCGCGAAGGCATGGAGGGCATCTCGCCCCGCTATGTCATCAACCGACTCTCCAGCGCGCTCGTGCGGGATGGCGTCACCTGCATCAACGCGATTGACGCGCTGCGGGCGCTCCGCGATGGGCTGGATCAGCATACCAGCATTTCACGCGAACAGCGCGAGCAGTATCTCAACTTCATCAGCGAGGCGCG
>DATBIB010000016.1:0-23325 GCA_036557205.1 Ktedonobacterales bacterium
AGGGCGGGTTCGCGGCATAATGTGGTTTTAGCAATTACCGGGGATACCACGCGGCGGTCCGCGGGCGGTTGAAACCGCGCCTGAACGGCCTCGCTTCGCTCCGCCACAAAACCCGCCTTCGCGGGTTCCAGAAGTAGACCCAATCAGAGTCTCGACATCTCAGCATTTGCATGGAATGACTTCACATGAAGCACAGTCTGATGAGTCCGCGCAGGCGGACTTCGTGGCCGCAGGCCGTATAGGCGCGGTTTCAACCGCCCGCGCTCAGCCGAGCCGAGCCATCCAAATCGCCCTCAATCCACCCCGCAATCCACCTTCCGATGGACGCGCGAGCCAAAAGAATGGGGCATTCTATGGGCAGACGCCGACGTTCGGCGCGACATTCCGGCATGGCGCAATCAAACAACCAACATCTAGGAGGATATGCGCGTGGATACTCTTTCTCAGCTTCACACCTCCGCCGAGGCAACCAACAGCGGATCACCGCACGCCACGGCACTTATCAAGACGAAAGGGCTGATTCGCACCTTCAAGTCGCGCAAGGGTACTGTCGAGGCGGTGCGCGGCGTTGACCTTGAGGTGCGAGAGGGTGAAATCTTCGGCTTTCTCGGCCCCAACGGCGCGGGCAAGACGACGACGATGCGCATTCTGACGACGCTGATGCCCGCCAGCGGCGGCACGGCGACCGTCTGCGGGCTGGATCTGCGGCGCGATCCCGCCAAGGTCCGACTGCAGATCGGCTACGTCAGCCAGGTTGGCGGCGCGGAGCCGATGGAGACTGGCCGCGAGAATCTGCTCTTGCAGGGGCGTGTCTATGGCATGAGCGCCAAAGAGGCTCGCCAGCGCGCGGCGGAGCTGGTGACCCGGCTCGACATGGATGACTTTGCCGACCGGCTGGTCAAGACGTACTCCGGCGGCCAGAAGCGGCGGCTCGATGTGGCGCTGGGCATCATGCATCATCCGCGCCTGCTCTTCCTGGACGAGCCGACGACAGGACTCGACCCACAGAGCCGCGCCCGTATCTGGGATGAGGTGCGCGCGCTGCACGATCAGGGGATGACCATCTTCCTGACAACCCATTACATGGACGAGGCGGATGGGCTCTGCAACCGCCTGGCGATCATCGACCACGGCCAGATCGTCAGCCAGGGCAGCCCTGAGGCGCTCAAGCAGGAGATCGCGGGCGATATCGTCTCGCTTGGCCTGGATACCCAGAGCAATGCGGTGGAGCAGGTGACGAATCTCATGCGCGAGCGACCGTTTGTGCGCGAGATTCAGCCGACGGTGGATGGCGTGCAGCTCTACGTCTCGCAGGGCGAAACGGTGCTGCCAGAGGTGCTGCGCGCGCTCGACGCCCAGCACATCGCGATTCGCTCGGTCATGCTGGCGCGGCCAACACTGGACGACGTTTTCCTGCGGCGCACGGGGCGCTCGCTGCGCGAATCAAATGGCAACCACTAGACTTCCGTCCGATACATTCGGATACATACGATAGAGGAGAAAATCCATGGGTAAGCTCTTACGCGATAGCTGGCTGATGTTCAA
This sequence comes from Ktedonobacterales bacterium, assembly GCA_036557205.1. Classification (GTDB taxonomy): domain Bacteria; phylum Chloroflexota; class Ktedonobacteria; order Ktedonobacterales; family JADMIN01; genus DAHUXT01. The sequence continues at coordinate 1,546 of DATBIB010000016.1, forward strand.
GTCACAGTTCAACGTGTCCCGGCGCACACCTGTCTGGGTCTTCATCGGCATGTTCCAGCCGATCTGCTACATGCTGCTCTTTGCGCCATTGCTCAAGAATCTGGTGGGCGTGCCTGGTTTCCCCAGTGGAGGAGCCTACAACATCTTCACGCCTGGGCTGATGGTGATGATGGCGATCTTCGGCGCTGGCTTCGCTGGGTTCGGCATCATTAGCCGATTGCGCTCCGGGTTCATCGAGCGGATGCGCGTGACGCCCGTCAGTCGGATAGCGATGATTCTCGGCTCGCTCGGCGTTGATATGCTTCTGTTCATGATTCAGATCGCATTGCTGCTTGTGGTTGGGCTGTTGCTCGGCTTCCGCCCCGATGTCGGCGGTATGGCGCTTCTGGCGCTGCTGTTGCTGCTCACTGGCATGACCATGTCATGTTTCTCGTATGCGCTGGCGCTGCTGGTGAAAGACGAGGGAAGCCTGGCGGCCTCGGTCAACCTGTTGGTGCTGCCGCTCATGTTGCTCTCCGGCATCATGCTGCCACTCTCGTTCGCGCCCGATATCCTGAAGAATGTGGCGAAGTTCAACCCGTTCACCTATGCGGTGGATGCGTCGCGGGCGATGGTCGCCGGGGACTTTGGCGCCGACTCGGTAGTTAAGGCGTTCATCATCATCGGCGTCCTGGCTATCCTGACCATCTTCTGGGCCACGCGCTCGATGCGCCAGGCGGCGATGTAGCGCCGGGATCACGACAATAACGTAGTCCCCCGCCACTGGACTACTGCACATAAAACGCCAGCATGTACGTCAACGCGCAGTCCAGTAGCGCTCGGCGTACGTGCTGGTTTTATTTGGTGGTGACACAGGTGGCTGGTGGGACGTGTAATGTACGGAATGACGCTCTTTAACGCGCTGTTCGGGAACTCTGTCAGGCGCGTCTATCTCTGGAGCCTGCGGAGGCGGGCTTTGTGGCCGAGCTCCAGCGAGGTCATTTAGGCGCGGCTTTAGCCGCCAGCGCAAGCAAGAACCCGCGGCGACGACATCAGTTGCCGCCGGGGACGCGGTCCTCTTCGTTGGTGATGCCCGCCATGATCGGAATGACCTCGGCGCTCGGGTCAACGAGCAGCGCGTTCTCCACATCTTTGACGCCCGGCACACCCCGCGCGACCGCATACGCCGCCGTGCGAGCGTCGCCTGTGCGCACGCGGCCACGCAGATGGATATGCCCGAGAGCAGGATAGACGCCAATGCGTTCGCGGGCCGTGCGCGTATCTTTTGCCAGCGCCATCGAAACCGCCGCCGCGAGGTCAGTATCGGCGATCAACTCGTTGTGCACCTGACCCAGCCCGCGAATGTTCGTCAGCTGGTCCGCCACCAGCCGCTTATTGAGATCGCTGGAGACGTGACCCTGAAGCCAGAGCACGCCATCGATGACATGGATGCCGATGCCTGGCAGATCAACGCGCAGGCGCGGATAGTCATAGATGGCGGAGCGAATCTCCTCGTGCAGCTCTTCATCGGGGCGATAGGGCGTGAGCATCGGCGCGGTCGTATCGGCGGCTGATCCGATGATGATGCGCTTGCCCTCGATGGCGCTGATGCCCTGGGCGGAGACGACCGACTCCGACCGCAGGCCATGTTCCACCACCAGATGACGCAGCACATGGGTTTCGCGGTTGACCGTTACCTGCGCCAGCTTGCCAATCGACTTGCTTGCCACCACCACCTGCGTGCCCGATGTTAGCAGCATGACCGCCGTCACCGTGCTATAGTCTCGCTTCAGATCCTCGCGCGTCTTATGCAGCTCGACGCGCTCTGGCGTGGCATGGCGGATGACGGCGATGGGCAGCGTATACAGCTCGCGGCCAAAGAGGCCAAACCGGACACGCATGCCGGTAATCGCGTGCGTCTGCGGGTCGACGATGAGCGAATCGAGCGAACCCTCGTCACCATCGTCGGTGAGCACAGGCGCGCCGAAACGATACTTGTTGACCGCGGCGTATTCAGTGGTGGATGTGGATGGTTGCATACGTCCTCTATGTCCTTTGGCGAAGCGGTGGCACGGCTGTTGCGGATGATGGCAGCGCGCCAGGCGCAATACTGCCAGATTACCGTTCTCATGCAGAGTGTAGCATGGCGGCGCGGTCCAGGCAAGCACCAGGGGCTATCTCTGGCCACTCTCGCGGCTCCTTATCAGCGCCACACAACGCGCATGTCAATGTCACGTTGCGAAAAAACGTGGCATTCATACGCGCGCAGACGTTGTATAACGTATACGAAGGCTCCCCAACCCTGATCGAACGACTCGCCATTTCATCGGAATGGACCGTACCATGCCGCACAAAGCCTCAGCAAAGCTAACGACAGCTCCCGACGATCCTGAACATGTCGTCATAATTGACCATGGCCTGAATGGGAACGGGCACGCGCACAAAGGGAAAGACCGCCAGTTCGCCCGCCCCGAGCTCTATATCAATCGTGAAGTGGCGACGGTGGCGTTCATTCGCCGCGTGCTGGAAGAAGCCGAATCGCCTCGGCATGCCCTGCTGGATCGTGTCCGCTTTCTCTCGTTTGTCGGCAGCCAGGTAGACGAGTTCCTGATGGTGCGCGTGGCAGGACTGTACGATCTCGTGGCGGCGCAGGTGAAGGAGACCGGCCCAGATGGACTGCTGCCGGGGCAGCAGATCGAGGCGCTGCGCCCGCTGCTGCTGGACCTGATTCAGGAACAGCGTCGCTATTTCCAGAACGAATTGCAGCCGCGTCTCGACGAGGCTGGGATACACCTGCTCAACTATTCAGAGCTAACACGCGCGCAACGCGAGGCCGCCGACCTCTATTTCCGCTCCGATATCATGCCCGTGCTGACACCGCTCGGCGTTGACCCGGCGCACCCTTTCCCGCATATCTCCAGCCGCAGCCTGAACCTCGCCGTCACCATGCGCGATCCAGTGGAGGCAGCGCTCTTCGCGCGCATCAAGCTGCCCGCGACGATCCGGCGATTCGTGCCCGTGCCACCAAAGAGCCGGGGCCGCAATCATGGGGAGACCCAGCCGCCTTCGAGCAGTTTCGTCTGGCTAGAGCAGCTGGTTGCCGCGCATCTCGATCTGCTCTTCCCTGGCATGGAGGTGACGGGCGCATATCCCTTCCGTGTATTGCGTGACGCCGACATCGAGATTCAGAGCGATGAGGCGGGCGACTTGCTTGAGAGCATCGAGAAGGGGCTGCGTCAGCGCCGTTTTGGCTCTGTAGTCAATCTGACCATTCAGACGGGAACGCCGAAGCGGGTGCGCGAACTGCTGCGGGCCAATCTGGAGATGCAGCCGGAGGATGTCTGGGAGGTGGATGCGCCGCTTGGACTGAGCGATGTCGCCGAGCTGACCGATCTGGACCGCCCTGACCTGAAGGATCCGCCGCTGATTCCTCACCTGCTGCCAGAGCTACGACGTGGGCAGGATCCCTTCGCGGCGATTCGGCGCGGCGATCTGCTGCTGCATCATCCCTACGACGCCTTCAGCACTGTCACCGACTTCATCCAGGCGGCGGCGTATGATCCGCAGGTGCTGGCGATCAAGCAGACCTTGTATCGCGTTGGCCAGAACTCGCAGATTGTCCAGGCGCTGCTGGAGGCCAACAATCTGGGCAAGCAGGTAGCTGTGCTGGTGGAGCTGAAGGCGCGCTTTGACGAGGAGAACAACATCGAATGGGCGCGGATGCTCGAGCGTGCGGGCGTCCATGTGGTCTATGGCCAGGTGGATTTGAAGACGCACGCGAAGGTGGCGCTGGTTGTGCGCCGCGAGACGAACGGGCTGCGCCGCTATATCCACCTGGGCACCGGCAACTATAACGCCTCGACGGCGCGGGTCTACGAAGACTTTGCGTTGCTCACCTGCCGCAAGGATATCGGCGACGATGTCACCAACCTCTTCAACGCGCTGACGGGCTACGCGCGCGGTGTCACGTACCATAAGCTGCTGGTCGCGCCGGGGGCGTTGCGCGCAGGATTGCTTACCCGTGTCCAGCGTGAAATCACGCGCGCCAAAGAGAATGGCTCTGGTCGGCTGATCTTCAAGATCAATTCGCTGGTCGATCCCGCCATGATCCAGGCACTCTACCGCGCCTCACAGGCCGGTGTCGAGATTGATCTGATCGTGCGCGGCATGTGTTCGCTGCGGCCAGGTATTCCCGGCGTCAGCGAGCATATTCGTGTGGTGAGCCTGGTGGGGCGCAATCTGGAGCACAGCCGTATCTACTATTTCGCCAATGGCGGCGGGGACCAGGAAGAGGTGTTAATGGGTAGCGCCGACCTGATGCAGCGCAATCTGGACCACCGGATCGAGCTGCTCTTCCCCATCGAGGATCTCGCGCTACGCAATCATATCGTCCATGATGTGTTGCCTGCCTACCAGCGCGACACCGCCAACGCGCGCATCCTCCTGCCAGACGACACCTACCAGCGGCTCCAGCCGCCGCGTGGCGAGCGCCCCTTTGATGTGCAGCAGTGGTTTGCCAGGGAGGGAACACAGTTGCCCGACCCGCAGGCGCCGTTCGTCCTGCAATCGTCGGCGCCGCCTGTCACCGTCGATGGCACGCCCACTCCTGTTCCCTCATGAAGTCCTCATGCTGTCCTGATGGCGCCTCTGTCCCCGCGATATAATGGGCTGCGCGGATAGCGTATCAGGACAGCATGAGCGAGGGGAGCAAAATCAATGCCAGCACGCTATGTGATGGGCATCGACGTTGGTGGCACTAAAATCTACGCGGGTATTGTCGACGCTGAGACAGGTAAGGTGCTCGCCACCGCCCGCAAACGCACCCATCCCGAGCGTGGCGTGGACTTCTTCTCCCAGCGGCTGCTTGCCGTCGCGCAGGAGGCGCTGGACGCCGCGAAGTTGCCCGCCAACATAGCCCTCCTCGCTATCGGCATCGGCATCGCCGGTCAGGTGGATCGCGCGAAGGGGGTCTTGTTGGCCTCGCCCAATCTGGCGCAGGGACTGAAGGATCTGGCGCTGGCCGATCTGCTGCAAGAGCAGTTCAAGGTTCCGGTGGTCGTCGGCAACGATGTGGAGGTCGCCACTTACGGCGAGCAGCAGTTCGGCGCGGGCCGCAGCTACGACGATTTTGTCTGTGTCTTCGTTGGCACCGGGGTGGGCTCGGCGATCATGCAGGGCGGGCAGATTCGGCGCGGAGTTACCGGCACGGCGGGTGAGATTGGCCATACCATCGTGCAGTATGGCGGGCGTATCTGTGGCTGCGGTGGGCGCGGCCACCTGGAGGCGTACGCTTCGCGCTCGGCCATGACGCGCGTGCTGCTGGCGGAGCTGGAGCGAGGGCGACCCTCGAAGCTGCGCGATCTGCTCAAGGAGGGGGATACCACGATACGTTCGAAAGTAATCGCGCGCTGCATTGACGATGGCGACGAACTGGTGATCGAGACCGTGACCGAGGCGGCGGACTACCTGGGCGCTGGCCTTGGCTCGCTGGCGACCTTCTACAATCCGCAATGCATTGTCCTCGGCGGCGGGTTGATCGAGGCGGCGCCACTCGTGCTCGAACGCGCCACTCTGCGCGCCCACGAGGCTGCGCTGCCCGCGGCGACGCGCTCGCTGACCATCGTGAAGTGTGGGCTGGGCGACGATTCCGGCATCATCGGCGCGGCCTGGATGGCGGCGCGCCAGGCCCGCGACTGAGAGCCACTGGCGTCTTAACGAACAGCCGGGTGCGTTTCACACGTGCGATATTGTGTCATCGAGGAGCGCAACATGACGACGGAGTCACTGGGGCAGAGCCAGCCTTCGCTACAGAATGATACCGAGAAGATAACGGCTATTCGCGCGGAGCTACCGGTTACCGCGCGATATCTTTATTTCAACGCTGGCACGAACGGCCCGTTGCCACGGCGCAGCCACGATGCGCTGGTTGCTAGCTCGGCGCTGGAACTGGACGAAGGACGTATCAGTCCGGCAGCGTTTACCCGGCTGTTCCAAAATCTCGACGAGACACGGATCTCGATGGCGACCCTGTTGCAGTGCGATTCCGCCGAAATTGCGCTCGCGCATAACACGACGGAGGGGATGAATATCGCGCTCATGGGGTTGCGCTGGCAGCCGGGCGACGAGATCGTCACCTCCGTCGCGGAACATCCTGGCGGGCTATACCCTGCATATCTGCTGCATCAGCGCTACGGCGTCAAGATCCGTCAGACCGAGATCGCGTTGCCTGGCCGCGACCCTGCCGAGGAGTTGCGAAAGGCGCTCAGCCCGCGAACGAAGGCGGTGGTCCTCTCTCATGTCAGCTGGGCGACGGGCATGGCGCTTCCAGTGCGCGAGCTGGCTGATCTGGCGCATAGTGTGGGGGCCGTCTTCATCTGCGACGCGGCGCAATCCGCCGGTATGGTACCGTCGCATGTCTATGAGCTTGGGGTGGACGCATATGCCTGCTCCGGGCAGAAGTGGCTCTGTGGCCCTGATGGCACAGGCGCGCTGTTCGTCCGTCGGGATCGCTGGGGCGATATCCAGCAGTCCTTCATCGGCTTCTTTGGCGTCCAGTTCGGTATGAGCGATTACGACGGCAACTACGTCCCCGCTGACTCTGCCCGGCGCTACGATGTCTCGACCGTCTATCCCGGTGGGCTCCGAGCGTTGCGGGAGAGCCTGCGCTGGATCGGCGAAGATATTGGGTGGGACTGGGCCTACCAGCGGATCGCCACGCTGGGGCGCTACTGCTATGAGGCGCTCGCGACGCTCCCCGGCGTGACCATGATGACCCCACGCGACCGGATGGCCGGACTGGTGCACTTCCGCGTGGAAGGAATCGCGCCAGCCGAGCTGACCGAGAAGCTTGGCGCATCTGACATCCTCATCCGCGATACGCATGACCCCGACGCCAACCGTGTCTCGACCGGCTTCTACAACACTGAATCGGAGATTGACCATCTCAGAGATGCCATCGAGCAGATTCAGGCCGCCCAGTAGGTCTCATGCCGATGAGTCGTGCCTCACTCGTCCCCCGCTGTATGCTTCAATATGGTCGAAGTTGGCGTCAATTAGTAGAAGATAATTGCTCAGAAAGGCGTCAGGATGACATCAGGAGTCTCATTCGCGGCGATTGATGAAGCCGTCGAGCGGACACAACCGACGATGGAGCGTCTCGCCAGCGAGATTTGGCAGCTTGCGGAGCTTTCCCTCCAGGAGGTGCAGTCAGCGCGGTTGCTGATGACCTGCCTGCAAGACGCGGGCTTTACGATCAGCAGCCGTGGGACTGCGAACGTGCCGACGGCGTTCATTGCCGAATGGGGCACGGCGCAACCGGGGCAGCCACGGCTTGGGATTCTGACCGAATATGACGCGCTGCCAGGGCTGGGCAACGCGCCGACGCCACGGAAGGCTCCGCGCGAGGACGACGTGACCAGCGGGCATGGCTGTGGCCATAATCTGCTCGGGGCGGCTGCCATTGGGGCGGCCATCGCGTTGAAACAGCTGATGGACGAGCACCATCTGCCCGGCATGCTGCGTGTCTATGGCTGCGCCGCCGAGGAGACCGAAGGAGCCAAGGTCTACATGGCGCGCGCTGGATTGTTCGACGATCTGGATACCGTGCTGCACTGGCATCCCGGCGCCGATGCCGCTGTGGCGAATCACCGCTCTGCTGCCATCAATAGCGTGCGGATCGAGTTCTTTGGCACAGCCGCCCACGCCGGGGCCGCCCCCTGGCATGGACGCAGCGCGCTCCACGCGATGGAACTGTGCGCTCACGGCATCAACCTGATGCGCGAGCATGTCGAGCCGACTGCGCGAATCCATTATGTCGTCGAGTCTGGCGGCGAGGCGCCTAATATTGTGCCGGACTATGCCAGGATGCGCCTGTTTGTGCGTGACATCGACCGCGCGCATGTCGAGGCGTCCACCGCGTGGATCAAGCAGATTGCCGAGGGCGCGGCGCTGGCGACCCAGACGCGGGCAGTGGCGCTGGTCTACTCGGGCGCCTACGATTTGCTGCCGAATCGGCCGCTGGCCGAGTCCATGCAGGCCCATCTGGAGCGAGTCGGGGTACCCAACTTCACCGAGGAGGAGCAGGCCTTCGCCCGCGAGCTGCAAGGGAACAACGGCGTTGAGCCGCAAGGGATGGCCCAGGCGCCTACGCCCCTCTCCGACGATGAACCGGCCTTCGGGTTTTCCACCGATGTCGGCGATGTCAGCTGGTGTACCCCCACCATGGGATGCGGCCAGCCCACAGTGCCGCTAGGCATTGGGATGCACACCTGGGCCGCAACCGCATGCCACGGTACCAGCATCGGCCAGAAAGGCGCGTTCGCTGCCGCGCGCGTGCTGGCGGCCACCGGCGTTGACCTCCTGACCGATGACGCGCTGCGCCAGGCTGCCCGTGCCGACTTCGAGCGGCGCACCACTGGCAAGCCCTATCGCTCGCCGCTGGACCCAGAGATGGAGCGACCATTGGAGCTTCCCGAATGGGTCCTGCAAGCCGTTGGCGACTGATTGCACTGGCTAACCGCGCGCCCGTAGTCCGTTCTCAGAGCGAACAGGAGACAGAGCACTCATGACGATGTGGCAGCCCTCGGATGAATCTGACGAAACGCGCACGCGCACGCAGGCGCCGCCAACGGCTCCGGCATTCCTCGCGCATAACGAGGGCGACATGGTTGCGGTGGCCGTTCAGGACGTGGCGCCCGGCGAGCGTATGGTCGTCTACCTGGATAGCGACCGCGAGGCGCGAATGACGGTGACAGAGGAGATTCCGCTCGGCCATAAGGTCGCACTGGTGGACCTCGCCGCGGATGCTGAGGTCATCGAATATGGTGTGCGGGTGGCGTTGGCGCGGCAGCCCATCAAAGCTGGCCAACTGGTCCACGTACACAATGTGAGGAGCGCCCGATGGCAGAACAGCATCTAACGGCTACCGCCGTCCCGATGGCTCTGTTGGCGTCCGCAACCACGTCATCATCCTTCCTGTGGACGATCTCTCCAATGCGGTCTGCGACCACATCGCCAGCACTATTTCCGGGACCATCTCGTTACCACATGCATACGGCCGCTTGCAGTATGGCGAAGACCTCGAGTTGACGTTCCGCACGCTCATCGGCACAGGCGCCAATCCCAATGTCGCGGCGGTCGTCGTCGTCGGCATCGAACCGACCTGGACGAGTCGGGTGATTGAGGGCATCGCCAAAACAGGCAAGCCTGTGCAGGGCTTTTCCATCGAGCGGCACGGCGACCTCCAGGTGCTGGCCGCGGCCTCTCGCACCGCGCAGCAGTTCGTGCAGCAGGCGAGCGAGTTGCAGCGCGAGCCTATCGCGCGTGAAGAGCTGACGATCAGTATTAAGTGCGGGGAGTCTGATACGACGACCGGGCTAGGCTCCTGCCCCACCGTCGCGCAGGCGGTGGACCGCTTCGTGGAGGCGGGCGCCACGGTCCTGTTCGGTGAGACGTCGGAGCTGACCGGCGGCGAGCAGATCATTGCCGGGCGGTGCGTGACGGAAGAGGTGCAGTCTCGCTTCCAGGCAATGTACGACAACTACCTTGCCGAGATCGAGTCGAGCAGCGCGAATCTGCTAGGCTCCCAGCCCACACAGGGCAACATCCGCGGCGGGCTGAGCACCATCGAGGAGAAGGCGCTGGGCAACATTGCCAAGACGGGAACCGTTCCCATCGTGGATGCGCTCGAGCCAGCGGTTGCTCCGACGAAGCGCGGTCTGAACTTCATGGATTCGTCGTCGGCGGCTGCCGAATTCATTACGCTCATGGGCGCCTCACGCTCGGTGCTTCATCTCTTTCCCACTGGCCAGGGCAACGTCATCGGCAATCCGATTGTGCCGGTGATCAAGATTACGGCGAATCCACTGACGGCCCGCACGATGGCCGAGCACATTGATCTGGACGTGTCTGGACTGCTGTGGCGCAAATATGGCCTGCGCGAGGCGGGCGATTACCTGATGGCGCTCATTGATCGCGTCGCGAACGGACGGATTACCTGTGCGGAGGCGCTCGGTCACCGCGAGTTCGTCCTCACCAAGCTCTATCGCAGCGCATAAGCCAGTTAGAGTACACCGGAGTGCTGTACGCGCTCCAGGACCCCCCCATGGCTTGTGCAATTTAGCGTTGTTGTTCAGACAATCTGTGCGGTGCTTCTGCTAGCCCGCGCAGGCGGGCTTTGCGGCGTAGCCCCTAGGCGCGGCTTCAGCCGCCAGCGCTTAGGATACAGGGAGACTTCTGGCATGGGTAAACTCGATGGCAAGGTGGCGCTCATCACTGGCGCGAGCGCGGGGATCGGTCTGGCTATAGCTCGCCGCTTTCTCGCGGAGGGGCGGACGTAGCCGTTGTCGCACGGCGCGGCGAGCGGCTGACAGCGTTCGCCGACGAGGCACGGCAGGCAGGAAGACGCTGTGTGGTCATTGTGGGCGATGCGCGCGAGGAGACGACGGCCCAGCAGGCGGTTCAAGAGACGCTTGATACGTTGGGCCAGATCGACCTGCTGGTCAACAACGCGGGCATGGGCATCTACGCTCCTCTTGTCGAGACCAGCGCTGACGACTATGACCAGATGATGGATACGAATATGCGCAGCACGTTCCTGTTTACCCGGCATACCGTGCCGAGCATGCTGGAGCGTGGCGCTGGCACGATAATCAATGTGTCGTCGATGGCGGGGGTGATGGGATTTGCCGGGGAAGCGGCGTATTGCGCCTCGAAGTTTGCCCAGGTGGGCTTCACGCAGGCGCTGGATCGCGAACTGCGTCCGCGAGGGATCAAGGTTGGTGTCGTCTGTCCCGGCGGCGTGAAGACCGAGTTTGCCATCGGCAGCGGGCGCACCGAGGAGGGCGTGGCCAGCTCGGGCATGCTCGATGCTGAGGAGGTCGCGGAGGCCGTCTTGCTGATGGCGACGCAGCCCGCCGGAGCGCGCATTATCGAGATTCGTATGCGTCCGATGATGGAACCATTGGCCGGGCGCGATCCCGAGTAACCACCGCGAGCAACAGTGTCGAAGGAGTTGCAGGCGACCTGCTACGGCTTGCCTGGGTCCGTTCGACGGGTGGCAGTGGATCGAGCCACAGCCAGCGGATCTTCCCCCATCTCGTGCGGAGCCTCTCGATTGTTACTGCAACTGACGCCATCACACCATCAGAGTCTACCGAACCTTCTCGAAGAGGCGTTCCATCACAGCGCGCTGAGCAGTAATGCGTTCAGACATCGGATTCTCAGGCAGCCGCACGTAGTCGCCAAGAAAGCGGTCGGCTTTCCTGAGAATCTTGCCTGCGTGCTCATATTGGGCCAGTGCATTGGCATCGTCGAGCGTGCCAAGTCCAATTTCCGCCTCGGCTCTCAATAGCTGGAGATCCATCCAGTCAAGTGGTGCTTCCGCTGGCGTATAGACCTTCCGCGCAGTGATTTCGGTTGTCTTGAGACATTCCGAATAGAGTGCATCCGCCTGTTTTGCGTCACGTGCTCCGACGATACGCGCGACAATCAGCAGTGCATGAACCAGTCCAACCTGAGTCTGTGACCAGCTCCGCGGCAGGTAGGATGGGGCAAAGACATTGCACGCCGCGATGAAGCAGTCGCGAGCCTTCTTCCCCGTTTCAAGCGCTGTCTCCAGGTTCGAGCGTGGATCCGTTACGGCTGGTGCGCTGGCGGCCGATATCCGCGGCCATAACATATCCGCAGGCAAAAGAACTCGCGTCTCCATCAAAAACAACTCGCCCTGACGGCGCTGTATCTCCGCCCAGGCAGCAGGAGAAGTAGCCTGTGAGTAGAGCAATTGCGAGTCCCGATAGGCTCGCCGCGCATCACCTATCTGAGTGAGAGGTGGCTGAGTGCGTGCGGTGGAAAGCGATTGCTCATACCGTTCCATTGCACCATGTGCAATCTCATAGAGTATGTTGGCGCGATCGAGGATAGCCTCGCTCCGTAGCGGGTCATCCGTGACCAGCTGTTCTGCTGCTTTTTGATAGTACATGGCTGCATCCTGAAGCCGCTGAGTGGCCTCGTCACCAGGGATTTGCGCCGCGATAACGTCTCCCTGCCCATGCCAGGCACGCGCTCGCAATGTAGCGGGGACAGGCGCTTCCAGCGCAATCTGCGTAGAAGGGTCTGTGATTCGGCGGAAGTCTGCATCTGCCTCACTCACTTTACCCACCCGTAATTCAGCCGTTCCCTTGCCGACGAGCGCCGCTGCCCAGGCGCCAGGGAACAGCTTTGGGAAGTCTCTGGTATCAAGTTGATTGAGAGCGCCTGCGTAGCATGCGATTGCAAGATCACCGGCATTGTCGATATATTCGCCAAGGTGATTCATATATGCATCGCCAAGCAGGATAAGCGTTTCCGCAGCGATGAGATCGTTCTCAAGCACCCGGATCACCAGTTCGGGCTGGCGTTCAAGAGTGGTTGTGATGGCGCGCACATTTTCGTTTCGCGAGCCCTCCAGATCGAGATAGTGGGCATTGATTGGCGCAACGACTTTGTGCGGGCGAGGAAGCCTGTTGAGCAGGTTATAGCGTACCCAATCGACGAAGTTGTATGTCTCGCTCGAGAGATACGTCTGTGGGTCGGCGAGCTGATCGACATGGACAAACTTAGCCTGACCGCTAAGGCCCGTTATCGTAGCCTCCCAGGAGCTATCGTGGCTCCGGTTCGTGTCCTCTGGGTTGGAATCAGCATGCGGAAATAAACTACTGAACACCTTGAGGACCGCTTCCGGATACGTCGATACATGGAGTGACTTCAGCCAATCCATCGTGATGAGCACACTCTTCTGACTTGACGACAGTGCCTCATACGTTTGCTGTAACGCATCGTGTTGCTCCGTCTGCGGTAGCTGATCGTGCGCTTTCACCCGCTGCAACTCGTTCATGAGCGGGCGGAAAAAGCGCTCTGCCTCTTGCAGAAACTGTTCCTCACGACAGCTTGACAGCACGATGAGCTGCCGCCCATTCTCGCGCACCTGCTGGATGAATTGCGCGAGCGCTGCTGCCTCGCCGACGTGCGCATAGTCATGCAGATCGTCAATCCACAGCACGATTCGGTGCCCCAGGCGGAGCGCAAGGTTTGCCGGATGATCTATATGGTGTGGCCATCTAACGAACGTCCACCCACCAAGTTCATGCGTCATGGCATCCCAGAGTGCGCCGGTCTTGTTTGTGTGCCTGGGGCCAACTGCCAATACACCGCACACAGCCACGTCACCGGTACGCTCGCGCTGCACCAGCCGCTCTTTTTCGATGCGAATCGCCCCGCGCACCTTGCGGTTCAGCGCGCGAATGATACCCGTATCCGCGTAATCACGGGTCTTATATTGAGGAATGAAATCGTCCTTGGAAAGTCGGCTGACACGGCGCGCAACGTACTCTTCGAGGCGCGCATTGAACCTTCCCGGATACTCGGTATGGTAGACGCGTGAGATCAGGTAGGAGATTGTGACAATCAAGATGCCAATCGCGGCAATAATCAAACCATCAGCGAGTGAGAGCGACCACCACCTGAACACACCCGCGAGGACGCCAAATGGCGCCATCACCAGGCCGATTCCGGGCTGGATAAACGCTATTCGCGCCCACCTTCCATGAGGAAACAGAGAAAACGCCCAGTACCAGAGGAGAAGCTCTGGTGGGCGTTTCGACGATGCGCGGCTGGCCTGCTGGCCTCTGCTTCTACGAGAAGCATTTGGCTGTCGTGCTGCTGCCATATATTGTTCGCCTCACTGCTATTCGAGCACACACAAGAGAACCCGTCAACCGGCGAGGATACAATTAGGCAGCATTATGGCAAATCTGACGCTTGCTGTCAAGATGTCGTGCCTGCCATCGTTACCGATAACATTGGCGCGTACAGATAGCCGAGACCATAGAAGTGAAACGGGAACCTGGACGGAGGAGTGTGTCCGGAAGCGGGTGTAGCTATAGCCTCCTCATGAATACGCTGCAGTGCGCAGGCTGCGGGCCACGTCGAAGGGGTCGCTGGCGATGACGCTGCTGCCAAAAAGCTCTAGCGCGGCGATATCGGAGGTAGGAGCGAGGGGATTGCCGCGGTCGACGAAGCGCGCCACCAGCGGAAAGCCCGCCCACTCCGCGGCGCGTGGGTCGCCGGGCAGTGGTGGCCCGAAGATGGCGACGTTGAAGGCGCGCACCCCCAGCGTACGCAGCATCACCTCCAGCGCGGCGGCCAGTGGCTCTGCCAACGACTCCAGCGCGAGCGTCTGCCCACCGTTGCCATCGTCGCGCCAGGGGTCGGCCAGCAGCACGAATTCGCGCTCCTTGGCAGGCGTCAGCGAGGCGAACAGCCTCACCGGGGAATCCGCGAGAGGCACAGCAAGTCCCAGCGCCGCGTGAACCGCCACCAGATCGGCAAAGTAGTCGCCGCCCGTCTCCTGCCGGTAGCGCGCCGCCGCCGCCCGCCACAGTTCTACTCGTCCGTGGGCCATCGTCGTGCTAAGCGTCATCTGGGCGTGGCCGTGGATCAGTGAGGCTCCCGCGCGTTGCAGGCAGTTCCATAGCAGGAAGAAGTAGCGCGCATCATCCTCGGTCTCATGCGCTTGTTGCGCCCAGACGCCCGCGACGGAGAGCAGGTCGGCAATCAGCGCGGCGTCGATGGCGAGGGGGTTGTGGCGGTCGAAGATGGCGACGCTGTGCCACCCCTCTGCCTTCGCCACATTGGCCGCCGTCACCACATGCCGCCCGCGCACGCGCCCAAAGCTATCGGCGGGGGTGCGATGCTCCGGGTCGCAGAAGTCGTCGCCCTCGGTAGCCGCGATGCGCTCGCGTAGCTCAGGCGGCAGTTGCAGCGGTCCCGCCCGAGCTGCGGTTTGCTCGGCGGCTTGCGTGGCGCCGCTGCCAGGGCGCCGCGACCGGAGCGGGTTGAAGGTCGCGCCCTCGAAGGTCCAGCGGTTGGTGACGCGGATAATGCGTTGGCGGAGCGTCGCCTCGACCGAGCCGAAGGTGCGCGCCAGCCAGGGCTGCATCTCTGGCGGCGGCACAATCACACCCCCCGTCTCCACAATCTCGAAGAGCTGCTCGGCCAGCGGGCGTAGCTCAGGTGTGATCATCGCCGGTAGCTGGTCGATGGTGGCGTTATCGTTTGGCGCGCCCGCATCCTGCATGATTCGTCCTCCAACAGCTGGCTTCGCGCACGATGTGGTCACGTTGCGTCACAGCGATTCCATCGCCGTCCCCGCACGCACGGACGTCACCCGGTGAAGCTCCTGCGCCCGCCGGTAGAGCGCCACGTACTGCTCGGCAGAGGCGGCCCACGAGTTATCGGCCAGCATCGCGCGCTGCATCAGGTCGCCCCAGCTATCGGCGAAGCGATACGCCTCCAGCGCGCGCACCGTCGCGGCGAAAAACTGGAAGGGGTCGTAGCGCTGGAAGCAGAAACCGTTGCCGATATTGAGCATCGGATCGAACTCCTGCACCGTATCGGCGAGGCCGCCGGTCTGGTGAACGATGGGCAGGCAGCCGTAGCGCATCGCCAGCATCTGCGTCAGGCCGCACGGCTCGAAGCGCGAGGGCATGAACAGCATATCGGCTCCGGCGATAATCTGGTGGCTCAGCTCGGTATTGAAGGTGAACCGTATCGCCACCTGCCGCGAGTAGTGCATGACGAGGCGCTGGAACATCTCGTGATAGTGTTGGTCGCCAATACCCATGACCACCAACTGGATATTCTGCTCCAGCAGCGGCAGGATGGTGGCCTCCAGAAGATCGAGACCTTTCTCATCGGTCAGACGCGAAATCATGCCGATCAACGGGGTGAACTCTTCGACCGGGAGATTGACCAGTCGCTGGAGCGTGGCCTTATTGGGGCGACGCTTTTCGAGGCTGAAGGCGTCGTAGGTGGAGACGATGGCCGCATCGTTCGCGGGATCGTTTTCCCGCGCGTTCATGCCATTCAGAATGCCATAGAGGCGGTCTTTGCGCTCGCGGAGCAAGGAATCGAGCTTCTCGCCAAACTCCGGTGTCAGAATCTCGCGGGCATAGCTGGGACTGACGGTATTGATCACATCGGCGAAGAGAATGCCGCGACCCATCAGGTCAACGACATTGGCCAGCTCCGGCACATCCGAATAAAGCATGCCCTCCTGCGCGACGCCAGCCACCTCCAGGATGCGATAGCCAAACTTGCCCTGCGCGGCGAGGTTATGGATGGTGTAGACCGTCGCGGTGTCGGCAAAGAGGGGATCGTCGCGATAGACCGTCTGCGTCCAATTGGGAATGATTGCGGCATGCCAGTCGTGACAATGAATGATATCCGGCGCCCAGCCTATCGAACGGACGAATTCGAGCGCGGCGCGGCAGAAGAGGATGAAGCGCTCGCCATCGTCGCCATAGCCATACACCTTCTCGCGCTGAAAGTAATGAGGCGCATCGATGAAGTAGACCGGCAGGCCATCGTCGCGGGTCGTTTCACAGACCCCCACCTGCTCGGAGCGCTGGCTCATCGGCACCGCCACATCTTCACGCGCAACCTTCAGACGCCATCGTTCGGGTTCAATGCTCTTGTAGAAGGGCAGCACCAGCCGGACATCATGCCCAAGTGCGCGCAGCGCCTGCGGTAATGCGCCAATGACATCGGCCGGGCCGCCAGTCTTGACATAGGGAACGGCCTCAGCGGCGACAACCAGCACCCGCAATGGCTTCCCACGAAGTGCCGCCTCGACATTCAGTGGCGCGACGGCGGGTTGTTTCTCATCTTGCAAGGGGTCAACGCCATAGGGCGGGGTGGGCGGGAGAGACGATGGCTTGGTAAAGTCCGCGAATGATGACTTCGTGGCTGCCGACCTCAACTGCGACATGGCGCTCCTCCATGTGCGAACATTGACCTCTACTATGCGCCACAGGCTTGCACACCGCAAGTTTGCCTGCTTCGTGTTTGCTTTGTGCCCGCTTCCTGTCAATCCAGCAACAGGGGACTTCATCATAGCACCCGCGCGCCCCTCTGGCTAGCGTGCGCTCCCGCGCCGTGTCGTCTCAACTCAGGATCCTCACCGGGAGGATAGCTGCTCCAGCGCCTGCGCGACAAAGAGTGCGTGTCGCTCGCGCATCCGTGCCTCGGCGGCCTCATCGCTGGCCCAGTCGCTAAGTCTGCCCGCGGGTCGTAGCGCGGCGCAGAGATCCCAGTAGGCCAGACTGGCTAAATCAATAGGTGCGACTGCGTCATATTCGCGCGTGAAGCGTTGCATGGCATCCATGCCAAATGCCCAGAGCAGATCGAGTCGGCTGATGGCGATATCGGCCAATGGGTCGCCGATGGCGGCGTCCTCCCAATCGACGATGCCGACGAGCTGCCCATCGCGCCAGAGGATGTTCCCCGGCCAGTAGTCGCCATGGAGCAGGCCGGACGCACTATGCTGCAACCACGGCCATGCCGCCTCCAGCGCGTCGCGGATGCGCCCTTCGCCGAGCGAGTCGTCGAGGCGCGCGGGCCGATGGCCGATGATATTGGCCCAGTGAGCGGCGTGATCTGGCAGAAACGAGACGGCATGCGATGCGCAGTCTATCCTATGAATCGCAGCGAGATGTCTGGCGAGCTGCGGCAGGAGATCGAGCGCGTCCGCGAGCGCGAACACCGTCTCGCCTTCGATGTATTCCAGGACGACGACTGGTGTCTCGAAGATCTCGCCTGACTGATCAAGGTAGTATGGCGCGGGGGCAGGCACTCCCGCCTCATGCACGATCCGCAGCAGTGCGAATTCGTCGGCGGCCACCTGTGGGTTGCGCGCGAGGTCTGCGGCGCCGTGTTGACGGACGGTCAGCTTCTGCGTCTGGCCGTTGGCGCGCTGAAGCTCGATGGCCGTCACCTGCGCCGAGACGCCGCCGTTCAGCGTCCACGCGCGGAGTAGCGTGCTCTCTGGAGCCATTTTACGTGCGAGGCGGGCAAATCGTGGATCATCGTGTGGCTCGGTCATCGTGGTATTTTCCTGTAATCTGATGCGAATGATGAAAGCGCTGGCCAGATGTAGCCCTGCGGCTCATCGCAGTCGTTCAGTATCAGCTTGAATGGCAAACTGAACCATACATCTCAGGATTATACGCGCCTGATGGGTCGGCACGTAGTATTCTGGCGCTAGTCCTCTCGTGAGGATGTCGCCACAATTTCACCTAAATGGTCATCGATAGGTAGTTGTCCAGTGCTCGATGCATCACACGCTTGTTTTTATTTTGCTGCTCTGCTATACTGCTGTCATTCTTGTTCGCATGGTATTTTCCTGGCGATATGAAACCACACACTCTGCACAAGGGTAACGTATGACCAGCGACCACGTTTGTTGGAACCGCCTAGATCCCTTAGGTGTGTGACGATTTTGGTATCCGAACACCGTTTGTCGAGCCCACGGGAGGATTTCACGATGTCACAGCCGCCTCTTGATCCTCACAAAGCGCCAGGAGCTTCATCGGAGCAAGAGCAGCCACGCTCAGCAGCTCAATTGCTTGCCGCGTATGCCAGCGGCGAGCGGTCGTTCACCTATTGGAATCTCAATGGCCTCGATCTCAGGGCTGCCACTCTGCGAGACGCGAACTTCTACGGTGCGAATCTGACGGGGGCCGATCTCAGCGGCGCCGACCTCACACGTGCCAATTTCGGCCAAGCAAGCCTGCGGGCGGCGATTCTTCGTGGCGCGAATATCAGCGAAGCCTATTTCGAGGGCGCCAGCACTGACTATGCGGATATGACCGATGCCATCACAGACCAACCGACCAGCGACGGCGCCGATCTGGCATCACCAGCAGTGTCCGTGAGTCTGAATTCATCCCCGGCGCCCGCGAGCGCTCCTGCTTTGCGCTTCTGTGTCTACTGCGGCTCCGGCATGCCAACCGAAGGAACCTTTTGCCCGGTATGCGGCAAGTCGCAACCCCCCGTCGAGTCAGCTGCGACTTCCAGTCCAGTGGTTCAGCCCCAGCCTGTCGCGCCGGTAAGCCCGTATGGTGTCTATACGCCTCCCGCCGCGCCGACGACTGTACAGGCGCAATCGCCGGATTCTACGCAGCTAGGCAAGTTACTGCGCGAGTATCCAGGCAGTGGCTTGCGCTTCGTTGGCATCGCACTCTGGGCTGGAGTCGCCGTTTTCGGGCTCATAGCCAGTCTCACCGAGAGTTCCTTCATTGGCTTTCTGTTCTGGCTCGTGGTGGGCGCCGGTTGTTTCGTGTATTACTACAATTTCCAGCGCGATGTCCATGCGGAGATCTACGAGTACGGCTTTTCTATCTCGCGCGGGGACAAAACGACCAGGAGCCGTTGGGAAGGCATCACCAACGTCGAGCATTGGGTCAAGCAGAGCTATCTCTACGGTTTCATCCCTTTGGGCAAGAGTCACAGCTATACGATTACCCTGAGTACTGGCGAACAGGTGAAAGTGACCTCATCGTTGACCAATGCGCAACAACTGGGTGAGGTGATCCACCAGATGTGGATCATCTCACCCGCCAATCGCGGCATACGCACATCATAGCGACATCAGCCAAAGTATGACGGTCGTCACCATGCCATGTTCATGGGTCGATCATATTGTAAGGGGACCGGCATGCCTGAGATATTCATTTCATACAGACGGCAAGATACGGGACAGATCACTGCCAGTATCTACAACTTTGTTGCTGAAGCTTTCGGACCAGAGACAACATTCGTTGATACCGCGAGCATGTCTGCCGGTGAAGATTTCATGCGAGATATAGAGCAGAATTTAGCTCATGCGAGGGTCATGCTCGTAGTGATCGGCAGCAATTGGTTAGGGACTGATGCATATGGAACGAGACGTATCGACCAGGTAGATGACCCAGTTCGCGCAGAAGTACGAATGGGACTCGAGTTAGCACGGCAGGGCCAGCTCAAAGTCATACCGATACTTGTCGACGCTGCGCCCATGCCACTTGTCGAACAACTTCCACCTGATCTGGCTGACCTGCACATGCAAAATGCCGAGCAGATACATTCCTCATTGAGATACTTCAAGTACGATGTCAATCGTCTGTTAGATACCATAGGCAAGGTTGGTCTGCGACGGCGCAAGGAGGGGCCAATTGAAAAGGCTCCCAATCGGTTCCGACTTCTTCCTGGTGTGGCCATCATTGCCGCCGGTGTTAGTCTCGGCGCGGTGCGCATTTCGCGCCAGGCGATCATCCTCGCCACGGTCAGTACCACGATCCTGCTTGCTGTGTCCGTCATCTTCGTCAATAGTAATCCCGGACTATTCGCTCGAACGGCCGAAGCCACCGCAACACCGTATTCATACCCAACCGCCATACCTGCTAGCACGATAGCAACTGTCCCGATACCTACCGATACGCCTGCCATAAGCACGAAAGGCACAACCCCTAACAACTGGCAAGTGACGCCAATCTCACTCACGTTCAGTCCCTCCCAATATAACAAAGGATACAATTCCCCAACAATGACCTATGCCATCACGAACCTGAAGGATACCTTGGAGAGGCCAGACCTGTTCCTCTTTGTGCTCACTGCCACTGTCAACGGCTTGCCGTACAGGACCAGTCAAGCCAGTTCTGAACCGAACGCTGATCCGAATCCACCGCTGCCACCGAACTATTCCATCAAGCTCACGCTTACGTTCGACGATGTTCCCCAAATTGCGACCAATATCGGTCTGGAGATGAGCAGCAGAGATGGCTCGGTCATATCAACCTGGGACGTTGCACAGGAAATTCAGCACAACAACACTGCCGCAGCCCGATTAGTCTTTCCTTCAAGCAATCATGACCCAGACAGTCCTATCGGCACTGAACTGACCTGGCCGCAAACCGTTACAGCATCGTTAGCGAGCGCTCGCCTCCAGCGTGTCTGCGAGGATTCTGGCATCGCAACGTACATTGTTGGCTGGCGTCTCCATATGGGCATCTACATGAAAAACATTGGGGTAACCTCAATCGACTACTTTGCCGCTCCAGGGGCTATTGTTTACGATGACACCGGCACATGGCACGGGTTCCTGGACCCCTTTGGTAACATAGAACCGGGTGGGGTCTATGGAAATACCGACAAGATAGCTCCTGGGGATTCTACCACGCTGGACGTACGCTTCACGACAAATTACAAGGGCCCAGTGTCTTCATGCAGCGCGGCGAACTCATTCCCCGCGCCGCGCCATCTTTGGGTTCTGCTTGTGTATCCGTCTAGCGATGATGGGGATGGCGTTTATACACATGCTACCTACCTGCTCTATGACGTGAGTGCGCAGCCTCATCTTTCTGGCATCGAGATGTGCAGCTACTGCATCTAGCCCGCAGAAACGTAGTGGCCCGCAGCCATCTCTGGCTGCGGGCCGCATTGCGGAGTGAACTATGCTGGAAGGATACTACGGGCGTGTGGCCGCCGGAACCACGCCTTCGGTGGTCTCGTAGCCGTTGAGGTAGACATCCTCCGGGTCGGGGCCAGCGGCGGTGTAGGCAAACGCGCCCAGCATCGTCAGCGCGAACCCAAAGATGACCAACTCAGGATACGGCTTGTCCAGGTTGTAGGCCACGAAGGCGAGCGCCAGCCCGATGAGCACGCTCACCAGGATCGCCACCAGCCACGGGATCGACCGTGTGCGCACCGCCGCGATGGCGCAGGCCGCGATACCGACAATCGCGAAACAGATGGCCGTGACGAACATCGCGTGCGAGCCATCCATCGCGTCGATGCCCTTCTGCAGCACATCGGCGTGGAAGCCGTTGATCCCGGCAGTCACCATCAGCGCCAGCGCAATCGCGTTGACCCAGAGGCCAAACTTGCGCCAGTTGCCCATCGGATGGTAGCGGCGGCGCATCAGCACCACCAACTGATAGAGGCCCAGGC
>DATBIB010000017.1:0-33350 GCA_036557205.1 Ktedonobacterales bacterium
GACGCTCTGCTCGGGGACGAAGTAGAACATCAGGAAGACGCCAGTGATGGTGAGCACCAGGAAGAGGAAGAAGGAGAGCCCGCCCAGACACCAGGTGTAGGTGACCTTCATCGCCTTGCGGCTGACCTTGACCGGGTGCAGGTGGAGGAAGACATTCCCCATCATCACCAGCGACTGATTGAGGGGGGTGTCTGGATAGCCGTGCCGGAAGATGGACCGCCAGATCTGGCTTTCCGTGACGGAGTTCCAAACCCGATCCAGCAGACCCCGATTCATTGTGCTCACACTGCCTCCTCACGGTCGCGCCAGCGCGCGGCTTCAGGATGAAGTAGCTGGGCCGAACCGGTAAGGCTCGGCAGAGCTTCCCACTCAGCCGGGTGACGATAACGAAATACCTGTGACGATTGCAATACTTCGCGCTATTTTAGTCCGACTTGGACGAGCGTGCCATGCCAACGCCCAAAGATACCAGCCAGATAATGGCTGATATCCAGCAATGCTGGAAAGGCACAGGCTATCATACCAGTTTCACCGGGCGCGCGCAACGCCCTGTCTCGCACTCCGCTACCAGCCGTTTCGCGTTATGCCGCGTTATTCTGTTGCTGTTCAAGACGAACGGCGACTGCACGAGGATGCAGCGCGGAGATACATTAGGAGCGGCAGCCAACGCTCGGCGCGGGCGCGGCGAGCCAAAATGAGGCAGCCCGCGAGCGCATTGGATGGCTGTTCTGCTACTGGCACACCTAAAAGTGTACCTGATTCGCCGGGATGGGGCTATCAGGTATATACCTGATTTTTCGCGGCGCACGCGCTGATCAGTCTTATCTCGCGCCTTCAGCGGTAGTATGCGGAGGAGATGACGCGGCGGAAAGCGGAAAAGGAGCGCATGCGATGGCGAGCAATGATCTCACGGGTCTTGTGCGCGCTGAAATGCCTGATACGCGCCGCATCGCCATGCTGTTCGCCCGCGCGTTCCAGGATGATCCACTGATGCGCTACGCGCTCCCCGACACTCACAAGCGCCGCCAGCTGCTGCCCTGGCTGATCGGCCTGAATGTGCGCTACGGCTGCCGCTATGGCGAGGTTTATTGCACATCAGAGTATACGGGCGCGGCTATCTGGCTTCCGCCGGGCCACGCGACGTATACCCTCCGGCGGATGCTGCGCGCGGGCATGTTTGTCGCGCCGTTGCGGTTGCCCTGGCCAGTGCTGCGGCGGCTGGCAGCCGTGGAAGGACGCGCGCAGAGGCTGCACGAGCGCTATGCGCCGCGGCCACACTGGTATCTCGCACAGATCGGCGTCGAGCCAGCGCTCCAGCGCCAGGGGATCGCCTCGCGGCTGCTGCGGCCAATGCTGGCGCGAATGGATACGGCGGGGCTGCCCTGCTATCTGGAAACCGAGAACGCGGCGAATGTTGCTATGTATGAGCGCTATGGCTTCCGGGTCGCCGCCGAGGATGCCGTACCTGATGGGCCGCACATCTGGGCGATGGTGCGAGGGCCGGGCGGTTGAGATGCCGGGGCGCTCTGCCGCCTCACCTGCGCGCTCATCTATTGCTCTTCCGCGGCATCGTCCGAGAAAAGGGGACTCTGGAGATCTCGTTGCCTGCCCTGGCGCAGTGACTTGTAGTTCTCGCCGCTGACGACAGGACGCCCAGTTCGCGCCTCGATGTCGCGCCGTGTTGCGCCGCCCACTTCTCCGGCCTCCCCAGCATCGCGGTGCAGCTCGCTGTACCCCTGGCTGTCGCGTGTCTGGTGGAGTTCTTTGGCGGTCTCTTCCGTCAGCGCCGTCAACAGCAGTTCCATGGTGGTCATGGAGTCGCGCAGATTCTGGCGCTGCCCAATATGCTTGACGCTGTGGTGCTCACTCGCTGAAAGATCGAACGTGCCACGCTGCAAGGTGTCTGTGAGCGCCGCAAACTCCTTGCCTTCTTTCGCGCCGCGCTCATGCCACTCGTGAGTTAGCTCATCGCGGATGACGATTCCCTGTAGCCGACGATCAATCCACTCGTCGCTGTAGCCAAGGGCGCGATAGTGCTGCCGCATGCGATCAGCGGCCAGCTCGGGATTCTCTAGCTCGTCGAGGCGCTCGCGCGCAACCTTCGCCAGCCACTGCTTGAACGGTTCGGCCTTCGGGCTGGGAATAGACTGGATGATGCGGAAAAGCGTCTCGGCGTCGGCGGCGTCGGTCAGGCGCTGCTTGCCGTCGGGCGCCTCCATTTTCAACTGTCCGATTTTTTCGGACACTTCAACGTATCCTTCAGTACGCAGCTTCACCTTCAAGTCAGACCAATACTTGCGCGGTCGCTGATTCTCTGTCAGCAGCCCCACCACATCAATCACACTGAAGAACCAGCGCTCCTCGTGCCAGACGCGGCGGATCGTTTCCGAGGCCTGATCTTCATCGAAGAGCAAGAGAGCCTGGTTATTGTCGGTGGTATCGCTCATGGTTTGCGCTCCTTCTTCATCGCCCGTGCCGCGCCAGAAACAACCATACTGCTATACGCCAAATCTAACACACTACGTCACGATATGCAAGTATCCTGCACGTGAGTCATAGCAGATGCCCTGTCGCCATTGACAGGGCTAGTCATACCGCGAGCGCTATGGTCTGAGACGGTTGATATCACGTGGGAAGAGCGTCGCCAGCTTGACCGAGGGCACGCCGGTGAGCTGCATTAGCAGGCGCTCCAGGCCGATGGCGAACCCGCCGTGCGGCGGCATGCCATAGCGGAACGCCTCCAGGTAGTCGCGGAATGGCTCCGGCGAGATGCCGCGCTCGGCCAGCGCCGCCAGGTAGTCCTCGTAGCGGTGCAGCCGCTGCCCGCCGGTCATCAGCTCCGTCCCGCGGAAGAGCAGGTCCGCCGAGTTGGAGTATTCTGGGCGCGCGGGATCGGGATGGGTATAGAATGGCCGCTTGCGCATCGGGTAGCCGGTGACGAAGAGGAAGTCGCTGTGGTGTTCGGCGCGCGCCCATTCGCCCAGCCAGCGCTCGTCCTGCGGCGAGAGGTCCGGCTCGCCACGCACATCCACCCTGTGCAGCCGGAGAATCAGCTCCTGCGCCTCGGCAAAGTGGATATGTGGTATCGCGGCGGGTATCTCAGGCATCGTGACGCCCAGCAGCGCAAGCTCGGCGGCGTTGGCTGCGCGGAACCGCTCCATCATCGCCGCCAGCGCGTCGCGGGCGAGCGCCATGATGGTGAAATGGCTCTCGATGAAGCCCACCTCCATATCCAGGCTGACGTACTCGTTGATGTGGCGGGTGGTGTCGTGCGGCTCGGCGCGAAAGACCGGGCCGACCTCGAAGACCCGCTCGAAGACGCCGACCATGATCTGCTTGTAGAACTGCGGACTCTGCGCCAGGTAGGCGGAGCGGCCAAAGTAGTCCAGCGCGAAGACGTTGGCGCCACCCTCAGTGGCCGACTCGACCAGCTTGGGCGACTGGATCTCGGTGAAGCCGCGCGCGCTGAGTGTCTCGCGGAAGCTGGCCATCGCGCTGGCCCCCAGCCGGAAGATGGCGCGGCGGGTGGGATGGCGGTTGGCGATGACCGCCTCGTCGAGCATCGTGGTCAGGTTGGCCTTCAACTCGCGTTTGCCAAGGGTGATGGGCGGCGTCTCGGTGACGGCGGTGAGCACGGTGATATGCGGCTCGTGCAGCTCGATGCCGCCGGGCGCCTGGCTGGCGGTGGCGACGGCGCCTTCGACGAGCAAGACACTTTCCGGGCCAGCCTGTGCTTCGCGAAGTGGGGCCAGCGCTTCATCGCTGGCGGCGACAATCTGCACGATGCCCCAGCCGTCGCGCAGGATGAGGAAACTGATGCCACCGAGGCGGCGTAGCGCATGGAGCCAGCCCGCCACCTGGATGCGCTGGCCAACGTGCGCGGCAACCTCGACGGAGCGGATTCGCGCGCTGGATAGCGCTGTGGCCGAGGCCGAGGATGAGCGTGATGAGTGTGTGGAAGTCATGAGAAATACTCCTGTTGGCGTTATCGATGGCCTGCCGCGCGTGTGCGTCTCGGGAAGGGCGCCCTGGCAGGCCAGCCACACAGGCGTATCCGTCTCAGGCGTCTTCCCCCGGATTGGCGTCTCCGGTATCGTCGTCGTCATCCATCGCGTACCTCTCCCCCGGCCCCTCCCCGGCGCGGGGAGGGGAGAATAGCGCGCATACAAAAGCCCTCATCCTCAGTATTTTGGAGGACGAGGGCTCACGCGCCGACTCGTGGTGCCACCACCATTCGCCTCGCTTCGTATTGATTATGTTGGCGAGGCCTCTGTTGGCCAGGCATGACAGGCGAAGTTGCCCAATGTGTCACACTGACCGTCCGCGCGGTAACGGGCGCATCCCGAC
Organism: Ktedonobacterales bacterium; assembly: GCA_036557205.1. Lineage (GTDB taxonomy): Bacteria > Chloroflexota > Ktedonobacteria > Ktedonobacterales > JADMIN01 > DAHUXT01. Next base: position 4,348 of record DATBIB010000017.1, read on the forward strand.
GACGGCTACGCGGCGCGCATCACGAGGTATTGGCGCGCGTTCACCGTGTGGCTCCGGGAGGTCTGTCGGGCTGGCCCGCGGCGGCGCTCGCAGCACTCGCGCCGCTCTCTGTAGCGCTGGCGACAACCGGACGATTCCCATCACAGCCGTATAGGACGAACTGTATCACACGGCGCACGGGCAATCAAGCAGACCGGTCGCATGCTGGGCGGCGAGGCGGCAAAATATTACGGAGGGATGCATCCCATGAGATTGCTGTGGATTCTAGTGCGATGGGGTCTCAACGCCGTTGCGCTGATTATCGTCGCATGGCTGCTGAGCGGCATTCATGTCACCTGGGGAGCGGCCATCGTCGCGGCGCTGGTGATTGGCGTGCTCAACGCGGTGGTTGGGCCAATCCTCAAGATACTGACGTTCCCGATTACCATCGTCACACTTGGCCTTTTTCTGCTGGTCATCAATGCGTTCCTGTTCTGGCTGGCGTCGTTGGTTGTGCCGGGATTCTCGGTCAACGGCTTCTGGGCAGTGGTGATCGGATCGCTGCTCTACTCGATATTCACCACGATCATCATATTCACCACGATCATCGCGCGTTTTGTCGAGGGTCGTGAGAAGGCCGCCAGTCGGTAGCCAGATAACGCTCCGTTGCCTCACGGCGCCCTTCTCGGCCACAGAGAGGGGCGCTTGCCTGTTTCAGCGGCATGTTTTGTGCTGTGGATGGGATAGTGGCACGGGTGACGTGATCATCCGCGCGCTACCACGAGAGCGGAACAGACTGGTCTGAACTGGAGTCAGGCGCAAATAAGCCCGAAGAGAAAGGAATGTTATGACGACGCAGACGCACCATGCGACCCGAACACACACCAATGGCCATGTGAAGGCGTATCCCGCGGCGAAACAACTGGCCACCAAAACCGATTTGACCGCACAGGAGACCCAGGCGATCACCGAGGCGCTCAATCCGCTCATCGCGGACGCATTTGCCCTGTATGTGAAGACCAAGAACTTCCACTGGCATCTCTCTGGCTCACATTTCCGCGAGTATCACCTGCTCTTCGACGACCACGCCGAGGCGATTTTCTCCTCGATAGACATCCTGGCGGAGCGTGTCCGCCGGGTGGGCGGCACGACGATTCGCAGCATCAGCCATATCAGCGACTTGCAAACTATCGAGGACGATAACGACGAGTTTGTCTCGCCCGGCCAGATGGCGCGCCGCCTGATGGACGACAACGCGCACATGGCCAAGGCGCAGCGCGCTGCCCACGAGGTGTGTGACAAGAATCGCGACTACGCGACGGCGAGCGAGCTGGAGGTCATCATCGACCAGACCGAGCGCCGCACGTGGTTCCTCTTCGAGGTCTGCCAGGGCATGGACAACACCGATTAGACTGGCGAAGCGTTTCCCGTCTGCCCCTCCCTCAGATTGGGGGAGGGGCTTTTCTATGCGCGTTACGCCAGCCCTCGTCGGCGTGGATCGAGCATGTCGCCGGTGGGCGCGGTGGTTGTGGTTGGCGTCGCCTGCACGCCCGTGATCGCCTGGAGGTTCACCACGTTCGGCACATAGTAGTTCAGCGAGAGCGTGGCGGTGCAGGACTGCGGGATCACCACATAGCCGCCCCACATCGTCAGGCCGGGGACGTCGCTCTTCGTCGCGGTTGGATAGCCGACCTTGTTCAGCGTGCCGGGCTTGTTGCCGGGCTGCACGAGGTAGCCGCTCTGGCTGTCCTTCGGCGGCAGGTATTGCCCGGCTGGGCAGACACGCTCGCCGTTAGGATAGGGATTCGACCCACAGGTCGGCGCTGAAGTTGTGGGTGGGTTCGGCGGCTTGGGTGGATTCGGCGGGTTTGGCGGATTGGGATTGGTTGGAGGAGGCGTGGAGGCGACGCACATCAGCTTCCCTGTGTCGAAACCATCGGCATACGACAGCTGCGCACCCGCGGGCACGTAGACGCGCACGTAGTCGCGGTAGGTCGGGAATCCGGCGATGGGCTGCCCCGCTGAATTATTCTTGATCGCGATGTTCAGATGATGCGTCGCGCCGCCCTTCGTGTCGAGCGTTACGTTGTCACTGATCGCTGTGGCGATAAAGGGCGACGCCTTCGAGACGCTGACATTCACCTGCGAGACGAAGAGGCCGTCGATGTTGGGCGTGGTATCGATTGCGCCGTCGGCGTGGAGCTTTTGCAGTTGCGACTCGACGCCGGTATTGTTGACGTAGACCTGCACGTCTTTCGAGCGCAGGTCAGCCAGAGCCTGCTTCGCCAGCGGTATCAGCTCGCTCTTGGGCAGATGGCGCACATGTGTTTCGAGCAGCTGCTGCACAGCCTCGGTGAATTTTGTGCGAATCTTGTTCCGGTCGGCGGGATTGAAGTCGTGGAAGAGCGCCTGTGCCTTCGCGATGCCCGCTTCGTTTTCCTCGTAGTAGTGAATCTTGGTCTCGAGGTTGTCCGCCGTCACCGTCTCATTGAAGACCGGCACCACCAGCGGCCCGGTCACGCGCAGCACGCTCGCGATGGCATCCGGCGTGAACTGGATAACGCCGTCCACATTGGTGCACGCCTCGTGGCTGTAGGCGTTCATGATCAGCTTTGCCGACGTTGGGAAATCGGAGTTGAGGTTGGCGTCGCGCAGCCCCCAGTTGGCAAATGGCCACCAGGAGCGATACGCCGCGGGCGCCGGGTTGTTGATGGCCCAGTTATTCACGCCCTTGCCACAGCCAGCCCTGCCATAGTCGATGTCGTTGGCGCGCAGCAACGTAATCGGACTTACCTTGCCGTGATCGATGGTCAGGATACTGTAGAATCCCTCGAAACCGCCCGTGCCGCGCAGCTCACCATTATCCAGCGTCTGCACCAAGAAGTGGCGCGGCGCGTCCGCCCCCAGCACCCAGCCAATCAGGCCAATATAGTAGCTTGCCTGCGGAAAGAGGTCTTTGAAGCGCGGCATCAGCGCGATGACTTCATTCATCTGGGCCTTCTGCGATGCGCTGATCGGCAGGCTGCTCACCTGGACACCCGCTAGATCCTGCTCGATGCGGTTGAAGTAGATCTGGCCCTGCGCCAGCCCGGCCTGAAGTGATTCAACATCGCTCTCTGTGATGAGCTCGCTATTACCATTGCCAGCCTCTGAGGCGGCATGGAGGCGGGCGATCAGCGGCTGGGCGGAGTCGGCCAGCACCACACCCAGCGAGGCCGCGTCGTAGCCGATGTTGGCTAGCGTTGTCGCGGTGTTGACCTGTGAGCCAACGCCGGGCACGCGAGGCGCGAGGGAGAGCACCCAGTCGGGATTCGCCAATTTAGTGCGTAAAGTCTGGAAGTCCTTCTGCGCCAGGTGTAGCTCGGAGACCGCCCGGTTGACCGCCGCTGGGTCGAAGGAAAAGCCTGAGCCGCCCGATCCCGATGTCGTCGCGGTGGCGGTGGCGCCGGGCTTCGGGGTGGGCGTCGGAGTCGTCGTGGCGCTTGTCGGCGGCGTGCCGCCGAGGGTGAGTGCGGTGTTGGTATCGAGCGTGACCTTGTAGTTCTTGGCCTTGATCGACTTGGGCATGTTCGAGGCGGGATGAATGGTCACATTGACCTGGTCTGATGTCCCGCCCTGTCGCTGCACGAAGTAGGTATAGGGCGCGTCTCCCATCGCGTTGTCGTTGAGTAGCGAGGAGAGCGCGTTGTTGGAGGTGATGCCGCCCACGATGCCAGAGAGATCGGATTTGGCATTGAGCAGATGTCGCATGCCCGACTCGCCCAGATTCTTGAGCGAGGTATAGTCCGCAAGGACCGAGGCGACTGCCAGGATGCTCGGCAGCAGGATGGCGAGTAAGACCGCGACGATCACCGGGACGGCCCATGGAGGAAGCGACCGCTGTGGTGGGAGTCGCCGCGTGACACGCCCGCGCCAGAGGTCGTCTGTGGTAACACCACGGGAGATGATCGTATCCTCCTGGCTGATATCAGGCGCGCCGATAGCAAGTGGTATCGAGCCTCCTGATCGCAGCGAGCCGTATCGTCTCGTCTCATCATCCATGGTCTATGTTCTCCCCATATCCTTAACGTCGCAGATATGCCTTGTGCACGGCTGCTGGCACGAACCGTGCCTGGCGGATATGTCTATTTCGTTAGCGCTATGTCTGTCTTCTATCGACCTGGAATCGTAGCATAGCAGAGCTGGCTCGTAGCCAGGTCGGTTCATGGGAATGGCTGAGATGACTCACCACTATACTTGACGAAGAGAGCGGGCAACTTGTTCTTGTGCTCCCAAATGGATGAGCATTTGAGATGCGTTTGTGCGATTCCTGGGACACTGTTGTTAGACGAACGACGGTAGAGACGGGCCATTTTCTCATAGCTGCCCTGCCGCCCTGAGACACCGGCGACGCCGCGCATGGAAGTGCTGGCTGTTAGCTGAGACAGGCGTTGGCGCCCTGGAAATCGTTGAAGCAGCCGCCATCTTTGGTCAGGATGATGACCTTCTGGATATTGGAAAACTGGAACATTGTCTTGTTGATCTCGGCGGCGATTCGCGATCCAGTGAGATCGCCCGCAAGCTGGATGGCGCGGCAGAACTTGATTGTCATCGTGCCTGTCTCGGCGACCGATGTGCCTTTGTGGTTGGGGTAGAGCTGGAAGTCGGCCCCGCCACAGTTGGATGCGCCTGAGAGCGATGCAGTGAGCTCGGTAAAGAAGCCCGCACCGGCCTCCGTTGCTGTTGGCCCAGCGATGAGCTGCTGAAGCGAGTATTTCGCAACCCCAAGGTCCGGCGAGAAGCGGTTGACCGAGAAGACCGCGTTCACGTTGCTATCCGAATCGGGATGCTTCGAGAAATAGACCACCACCGCCTGGCCGCCAGATCCGCCCGAATTGCTGGTTGCCGTGGGAGCCGTCGTCGCGGTCGGGGCAGTGGTCGCGGTTGGGACGCTGTCGCCCGTGCCGCTCGTGCTGGTGGCGCAGGCGGAGAGTGCGAGCAACGCCGCCAGCAGCCCTAACGCCAGGGGAACTACGGGCCAGCGTCTGAGAACGCCGTCATGAGGTACGGTACGGCCCAGAAACATAACGTACTTCCTTTCAAGAGCGTCACGAGAAGAACAATGACGGATAATGGCAACGACTCGTGACCCTCGCCAGTATAACGAATGATGCTATAGCCAGCATAGTATCCTTTAGTATGGACAAATCTGCCCAAACGACTCGGTTCGCCTTGTGGGCGGGCTGACCACAACAGCCCCTACTTCCTAGCTGCATAGGCGGCGTGGAAGCTGCTTGCTTCTATCCTGACGACGATCAGGCAGTCGCAACGGCATTGGGCGGAGCAGGAATGCGCCGACGCCATGGGCCATGACGTGGGGCGCATACTGTCGCAGGATGTTATAACTCGCATTCACATCGGCATGGAGCGCTTGGCCGGTACTGGCGACGAACAGCCCCCGCTTGACCCGTTTGCCCAAATATCGGGCGTGATGACCGATTGGTTCCCTATCAAGGAAACTGCACTTGGAGGTGTGACTCTCCTCGATGGAGACCACCTGAATTCCCGCCAACGCGGCCTTGTAGGTCAACAACTCGATGAAGCGCGCATGCGGGATCAAGACAAACGCCTGATTATTGCGTTTGCCCAGGTTTACCTCCTGCTTCCAGCCGACATTCTGGCCAATCACCAGGGTGCCAATCCCCTCACGGACCAGCAAGTCGATGATGGCGCGACTGGCGGTGTGCAGGTAGGAGGTGACGACCCGTTGCCGGACGTCGGTCATCTCCTCCAAGGCGCGGGAAGTGAACTGATCAGCTGGTAAGTGCGCCTGGATCTTGGCTCGTCGCTTGTTATAGCCTTGGTTGCAACTCTTCAGCGGGCGACCGTTAACAAGAAGCGGCGTAAAGCCGGGCTTGTTTGCTGTTATCGCGGCTAAGGTGTTAACCCCAATATCTATGCTGGCGATGAGCGTGGGATCAACCGCATGTGGTGTTGGATCCTGGTCATAGACGACTTCGACGACATAATGGGTCGCTTTGGGCGCGAGACGCACCTGCGCTATCTCGGCATGGGTATGTTTGGTGGCGACGCGGATGGGTACACCCGATGGTACAACCCAGCCCGCGTTCTTCGGATCACGACTGATGGCCTGACTGGTGTAAACGAGCAGGTTCCGGCCCTGTTTGGCCAGATACTTGGGCAGTTTGGGATGGCCTTTGAACTTTTCTGGATGCGCTTGCCATTCCGCCACCGCCGCAAAGTAGCTGTCCCAGGCGGCGCATACTTGTTTCAGTACCCACTGGGCGACTTTGGCAGGCAACGCGCGATACTCCGCCGTGGACTGCATCTGCTTGTCCAGGTCGGTGTAACTGATGATGCGGTTGCCCTCATGGATGTAAGCTTGGCGCTTGACATAAAGGGCCGCGTTATAGAGGTGTTTACTCGCAAATGTAGCCTGGTCAATGGCGGCGAAGCGTGGATCGTGGCGGTCAATGCGATGCTGTTCTACCAACTGCATCACACGACCTCCCTCCGAACTTAATGCACGCCTGATTGCATGGCCATCTGCGCGCGAGATATCCTTGCGGCCTCTCTGACGCTCGGACGCTCGGACGCATGCCCGACTGATGGCCAGGACAGTGTATGCGCTGGCTGAGCAAGCCGCCAATGTTCGTCCCAATCTGACCAGCATTGGCCATACTCTCTGCAATTGCTTACTATACTCTCTTCAGCGGCCTGGGAATGTGTGAATATTCACATTTTGGGTGCGCGATTGTGCTGAAGGGGCGCGAGAGGTATGCGAGCCGGGCGCGCTGACAGAGTGCGCGGATAGGCGCTATACTTTGTGGAGCAGAGGCGGTGTCGCCGATGACGCCGCGGCCAGTTGCTGAGGAGAAAACATGACTGATACGGCGGAAACACCGGAAGAGCAGAAGACGACCGCGCCCCGGCGCGTGCTCATCGTGATGGCGCACCCCGACGACGGCGAGTTTGGCAGCGGGGGAACGCTGGCGCGCTGGGCCGCCGAGGGTCGCGATATTTATTACTGCCTGATTACCGACGGTCAGGCAGGCGACCAGGGCGACAAAGAGATTACCAGCGAGCAGCTTGCCGCGAAACGCCAGGTGGAGGCGCAGGACGCCGCCAATGCGCTGGGCGTGCAGCATCCGGTCATCTTCCTGCATTACCAGGATTCGCGACTGGAGCCGACCTTGCAGCTGCGCTCGGATATCGCGCGCGTGATCCGCACGGTGAAGCCGGATGTGGTGATCTGCCAGGATCCGACGCGCTACTGGAGCGGCCAGGGGTATATCAACCACCCCGATCACCGTATCGCCGGTGAGGCGACGCTGGGCGCGATCATCCCGGTGGCGGGCACGCGACTGGCCTTCCCGGAGCTTGCCGCCGAGGGGCTGGAGACACACGAGGTGAAAGAGGTCTACATCTCTGGCACATCCGAGCCTGATCGCTGGGTGGACATCAGTGGTTATCTGGAGCAGAAGGCCGCGGCGCTCAAGGCGCACAAGAGCCAGATGCGCGACTGGGATCCGACCGATATGGTACGCGAGTGGGCCAAAGAGACGGCCAACAGCGCGCGCAAGCACGGCCACGAGATCGAGTACGCCGAGGCGTACAAATACATCAAGCGTGGCGACTGATAGAATTCGGGTTTATCGGCCTTGAACGGCTGGGGTAGATATAGATGGGCATGTATGCCCTCAAATTCCTTACTCCGGCCATGTATGGCCGAGATATGATAACCCTACTTCTGCGCCGCCAGCCGCTTCATGCGTAGCTCGTGCGCGCCCTGCTTGAGGGTGCCGAGGGCGACGGTGGCGCAGGTCGGCCGCGCCATCACCACCTCGCGCCCCAGGTCGTCGATCAGCGTCTCGAAGCTGAGCTGCTCGACCTCTTCGAGCGTCATCCCCCGCACCATCTCGGTCACATACGATGCGGCGGCCATGCTGATGGTGCAGCCCTCGCCCTCGAACGCGACCGCTTCAATATGCCCGTCCGCATCCACTCTGGCATACATCTCCACGCGGTCAGAGCAGCCAGGATTGCCGCCCACCTGATCGATATCGGCGTCTTCGAGCGCGCCCCGGTTGCGCGGATTATTGTAGTGGTCCACGAGAAATTCAATGGCTTCCTGACGGTCCATATCCATGAGAATAGTGGCCCTTTCTTCAGTGCTTTCTATGCTAGTGATGTGAGAAATACTGCCGCGATCTAGCCATCTCAAAACAAGTCTCAGGCAAGCACGGATGGGATAAGGCAGCGCACCGAGGAATCCCCGATGGGCCGCCTTTTCAGTATACCGCACGCAGGTTTTCGACGGAGTCTCAGGCGTCCTCGCCCTGCTTGATCGGCGCGCCGACCAGATTGCCCCACTCCGTCCAGGAGCCGTCGTAGTTGCGCACATTGGGATAGCCCAGCAGCTGGGTCAGCACGAACCAGGTGTGCGCCGAACGCTCACCGATGCGGCAGTAGGCGAACACATCTTTATCCGGGGTGATGCCTTTGCCACCGTAGATAGCTCGCAGTTCCTCGGCGGACTTGAAGGTGCCATCCGGGTTGGCCGCGGTGGCCCAGGGGATGCTCTGCGCGCCGGGGATATGGCCGCCGCGCGACGCCCCCTCTTGCGGATAGTTGACCATATGCACCAGCTTGCCGGTGTACTCATCGGGCGAGCGCACATCCACCAGCGCCGCGCTGCCCCCGCTCACCTGGCCGCTCTCCAGCAGGCTCTCCACCTGGCGGCGGAAGGCGCGGATGGTGAGATTCGGTTCCTGCGCGGTATAGCTTGTCGGCGCGAATTGCGGAACGTCTTTGGTGTAGGGGCGATTCTCGGCCTCCCAGAGGGTCCGCCCGCCGTTCATCAATCGAGCGTCTCGGTGGCCATACAGCGTGAAGAGCCAGTAGCTATAGGCGGCATACCAGTTGTTCTTGTCGCCGTAGAAGACGACGGTGGTGTCGTTGCCGATGCCGTAGCGGCTCAGGAGCGCCTCGAAGGCGGCTTTGTCCACAAAGTCGCGCCGCACCGGATCCTGCACGTCGACATGCCAATCGAGCTTGACGGCATTGGGAATGTGGCCCACCGCCTCATACAAAAGCGGATCCTCATCAGCTTCGACGATACGCACCGCCGGATCATCGAGGTGCTGCGCGACCCATTCGGTGGTGACCAGCACTTCGGGATGGACGTATGTCGTCGTGGTTGTCGTCGCGCCTGGGGCTATACCTGCCGCTGTGTCTGTCATGGTAATCCCTCCTCAGAGCAAAGCCTGATAGTAACGCCTTGACACTCCGCACGGGTTAGCAACCCGACGGATTCTCAGTTCTCCGGGGCGGCCTACGCCACCTCTCCCTGAAGGCTTTGCCCAAGCCTTTCTATGTTCTTCGCGGCGTTGTGGTCACGATGGAGGCTGGCATCGCAGTCCGGACACGCGTGCCAGCGGACGGATAAGCCCTTCTTCACCACCACGCCGCAGCCAGAACATACCTGACTGGTGTAGGCAGGCGGCACGGCTACGACTCGTCGCCCAGCGTATGCTGCTTTGGCGCTGAGGATGTTCAATAACTGTGACCAGCCCGCATCCTGGATGGATTTGGCGAGATGGTGGTTCTTGAGCATGTTGGCCGTCTGCAAATCTTCGTGATAAATCACATCATAGTCGCGCACGAGTTGGAGCGCGGTTTTATGCTGAAAATCGGCACGTTGCCGCTTCACTGCCAGGTGCGCTTTCGCGAGCAGCTTCACCGCCTTACGGCGGCGGTTGCCGCCCTTCTTTCGTCGCGCCACTGTGCGTTGAGCGGTTTTCAGACGGCGCTCAGCACGGCGATAGCAGCGCGGATTATGAATCATTGTGCCATCGGCAAGCGTGGCGAAGGATTCAATGCCGAGGTCTATGCCGATCCCCTGGCCAGTGGCGGGAAGGGGCTGTATAGGCACATCAGCACACGAGAAGCAGACATACCAGCCATCCGCCTCACACGAGATGGTGACGGTTTTCGGAGTACCCTCCATGGGCCGACTCCAGCGAAGGGTGATCCGCCCGATTTTGGAGAGGACAAGAAAGCCGTTGTCCAGCCGCGCGCCATTGCCATACTCCTTGAACGTGAAGCTGTGGTAGCGGTTGCGCCCCTGAAAGCGCGGGAATCCCGGTGTCTGTCCAGCCTTCCGCTCCTTCACCCGGCGAAAGAACGCCTGATAGGTCTTGTCGAGCCGCGCCAGCACATCCTGCAAGATGTGGCTGTGGATGGCCCCGTATTCGGCCATATCGGCCCGGAGGTCTTTCAGTTCAGCCTCTTGCTCATACTGCGAGACGGTGACGCTGTGCTGTTTCCACCGTGTGATGCGTTGTTCCAGCGCCGTGTTGTAGAGTCTGCGACACTGCCACAAGACCTCCTCAAGCTGGCACTCTTGGTCGGGCGTCGGCGTAAGTTTGTACTTGTAGGCTCTGCGCAGACTCTCAGGCATGGCTACTTCTCACGATATTTCTCGACATATGCGCGCAATGCGCGCACGATCTCGCCATTAAGTGAACGATCATGCTGCTTGGCGAGTTGTCGCAGCTGCTCGGCAATCTCTGCCGGAATCCGAATCGTGATCTTGGTTCCCTGCTGTTGTACATCCATGCCACTATTATACCACTGTAATAGCGGCACAGCAAGGGCTAAAACCACCAGACGCCTCACCGCCTGGGTTAAAACTCAGCGGCTTACGGCGGCCTAAAGCCCCTTTCTGTCAGGAGATACAGCCTGACGTTCCCAATACCAACGATCTATCTGAGACGGCCTGTCATGGAGCTGCCTTCCATATTGTGCATATATCCTAGCAAAATAGTCAACATTAGGTTGGTCGTTTTTTGCCATCGGTTGTAACGCTTCCTGTAACGCTTGCGGAATGCCCGGAGGATACGATAATCATGAACATGTGGATACGCTATCAAAGATAGCGCCTTTGCCTCTATAGAGAACGGCCTAACAAAGTACCAGCCATCCAACTGAGAAGGAGGCCAGTAATGGGCATGCCATCTCCAGCGCTATCCGCCGCAGTGAAGGCGTCGGATGCGGACGCTGGCACGCGCCTGCGTGGCGGACTGCTGGTAGTGACATGGGTCGTGTGGGTCGTGTTGGCGGTGCTCTGTCTGGTCAATTTTGTGGGGAGTATTCCCAACTATCTCTTGGCCGTTCAAGCCTCATGTCAGCCTGGAGCGTGCGTGGCAGGGCAACCGACGACAGCAATGGCACATGTGCTGCGTCAGTTCGGCCTCTCGCCGGGCAGCTATGCCGCTCTCAGCGTTGGATTGGTCTGCATCACTGCGTTGGTCTACTGCGGAGCGGCCGCGATGATCATCTGGCGCAGGCCGAGCGATTGGATGGCTCTGCTGGTCAGCAGCATGCTCATCACGCAGGGACTGTATGAGAACAACTACTTGCAAGGCCCCTTCGACAACCAGACATCGCCCTGGCATGTGGCAGCCCTTGCCCTCGCCTATATTTCCCCGATACAGGTCCTCGCGGTCTGCGCGCTCTTCCCCAATGGAAAACTCGTCTCTCGCTGGATCGGGTGGACGCTGCTGGCGCTCTGCCTGATTGATGTGGCTCCGAGCCTCTTCCCGACGATGCCTCTTGGCGACCTGATAGAAAGCCTTTTCGTTCTAGGCGCGTTCCCGTTGGTTGTGGCGTCCGTGATCTATCGTTATCGCCGCGCATCCACGCCAGTTGAGCAACAGCAGACGAAGTGGGTGGTGTTTGGTTTGCTGGTGGTCTTCGTTGCGTTCATGGCCTGGTTTATCCCACAGATCATCTTGTTTGGCTCGCTGAGCCAGCCAGGGTCGCTCTATGACCTCATTGGCCATCCGCTGTTTACCCTTGCATCACTGGCCATTCCCATCTGTGTGACTGTAGCCATCCTGCGCTATCGCCTCTGGGACATCGACGTCATCATCAACAAAGCGCTCGTGTACGGCTCGCTGACCCTGCTGCTGACGGTGCTCTATGCGAGCTTGATCATTGGCCTGGAGAGTCTCGCGGGCCTAATTCTCGATCAACAGGCAAATAGACCACTGGCATTGGTCATTTCAACGCTCGCGATAGCTGCACTCTTTCAGCCTGCACGCAGGCGCATCCAGCACATGATTGATCGGCGCTTCTATCGCAGGAAATACAATGCCGACAAGACGTTGGCCGGTTTTGGCGCGATGATACGCAACGAGGTTGATCTGAATCGGCTGTGCGAGCAGTTGATCGCTGTCGTCGATGAGACGATGCAATCAACACATATCTCGCTCTGGCTGCGACAGCCACAACACTCCACGGAACAGACGAACCTTCCCGAGCGGCTGACTGCCGACCGCTAGCCAATCGTCACTGACGCCGGGCTGTCATTGGCAGGAATGCACAAGCCGAGGGACTGGAACGGTCTGTGCTAGGTATCCGTGGGTATGCGGCGGAATGGCGCACCGTGTTACAGTGCATGCCGTCACTCGTATTGTGTGAAAAGGATAACCAGTTGTGCTACCCGATGTCCTCACGATGTACTATAATCGCTGAATAGAGGTGAACAGATGGCAAGGTCTTTGGGGAATGCCGACACCTCACCCTAGGGAATGGAGCGAAAGCATATGTTTGGCGGATTTCACTGGTACGACCTGGTCCCACTGGCCCTCATCGCGCTCCTGATTTGGGGACCCAAGCGGCTCCCGGAAATGGGCTCGTCCATTGGGAAGACCATCAAAGAGTTCCAGAAGTCGATGCGCGAGGTGAAGGAGCCGGAGGCAACGCCGACGAGCGCCATTCCGCCCGCAACGCCACAGGCGACGCCGGAGCTGCCATCTGCCACGCCGATTAGCGCTACGACCGAGACCCCTAAGGAATAGGCGTCGCGCGGGCGGCCCTGAGCGCATTGGCCCAAGTGTCTTGGGTGTGCGGTTGGTGGGAGGGATGCGATGGCAGCCGAACAAGCGGAACATCTGCATGAAGTCAATCAGACCGCCGAAGAGGAGGAGCCTGAAGGCGGTACGATGACGCTCATCGAGCATCTCGAAGAGCTGCGCGGCCGCATGATCAAAGCGCTGATTGCGGTCGCGGCCTTCTCGATCCTGGGCGTCGTCTTCTGGGATCGCATCATCGGTTTCCTGCTGATCCCGCTTCCCGCTGCCGCCAACAAACTGCCTGGCGCGGAAAAGGGCCAATTGGTGGCCCACGATATCGGCGAGCCGTTTATGGTCGCGCTGAAGGTCGGCATCGCCGTGGGCATCATGGCGGCCTCACCGGTCATTCTCTATCAGCTCTGGGCCTTCATCTCGCCCGCGCTGACCCGCCGCGAGCGCAAGTATGCGTTGCCATTCACGCTGCTGGGGGTCGGCCTCTTCTTTGTGGGCATCACTGTTGGCTTCATCGTCTTGCGCTATCCGATTGACTGGCTGGTCACCTTCGGCAACGACCGGTTCATTTTGCTCACCGACGCCGACAGCTACTTCACGTTCGTGACCTACTTCCTGCTGGCCTTCGCGATTGTCTTCGAGCTGCCGCTGGTGCTGACCTTCATGTCGGTGGTGGGTGTCATTAGCAGTACGGTGCTGCGGCAGAAGCGGATGATTATCCTCTTTGGACTCTGGTTCCTCTCTTGCTTCATCACGCCGGGCGCGGACCCCTTCAGCCCGGTGATTATCGGCGTCAGCTTCACCGTGCTCTTCGAGCTTTCGATTCTGCTGATGCGCGCCATTGGCCGCTAGCTCGCCAGGTTGTTGCGCTGTTTTGCTGTTGCGCCCGTGTCAGGGGAGCATCACCCCAAACGCACGGGCCAGCGTTTTGCGTAGCTCTGGCGGGAGTGGATGGCGCGCGCGTGGAGGCTCATAAAGCGATGCGGCGGACGGCGCAAGCATGGTGATAGCGCTGAGCCGCTCCATCCGGCGCAGCAGATCGCGCGCGTCGGCAAAGCCTCTATGTCTGCACGCGTCGTCGTCTTTCCGTTGCCCAGCCGCCGCCAGCGTATCAAGAGCCGCCCGGACCTGTTCGGGCGTGGCGACATTGGGTTCGCCGACAAATGCGAGGACATTCGGGGTCGAGGGCTGCAACTGGCGCAGCTTATCGGCGAGGATCGCCTCCAAGCGGAGTTGCGCGTCGGCGTCGGATGGCCGGAGATGGCGCACCTCGACGGTGAACGTTGTATGCGTCTTGAAGGTGACGGCAAAGTCGGGTCCGCGCTGGCGTTCGGCGAGATAGGGTTCATAGACGAGGGTGAAACCGCGGTCGGTCAGGAGCCGGTGCGCCACATCCAGCTCCGCCAGCAGGTCAAGATAGCCGCCATCGTCGCTGACGCCGCGCAGTTTCTTGCCAATTTTGCCCTGGTAGAGATCGAGAAAGGCGGCGAATCGCTGGTTATCGATGGCCCAGGCGTGGCAGTGCGCCGCCAGGGGCGTTGTTCCGAAGAGCGCATCACACAGCCGGGAGACGTCGGTGCGTTTCTGCCGACCGGTAGCCTGACCTGGCGTTTTATTGGAAGGCATAGCTGAAACCCCGGACTATTGCTCATTGTCTGTGGCGCCAGGTTGTAGCGCTATTCTCACCACGTATCAATATATCACAGTACGCTCTGTTCCTGGCGCTTGAACAGAGGAAATCTGACGGAAAACAGGCCGCGCCGCCTATCCTTTCACGGAGATGGCGGCGCGATTCGCTGTGCCCGGCAACTGCTTCTGAGCGTGAATCTCAGGCGCGACTAGTGGCCAGCGCGCGCAGTGCGCTTCTTGGGGTTGGGCGGCGGGATATACTGCGCCTTCACGCGCTCCTGCTGATAGTGCTCCAGATGGTGGGAATAGTGGCGGGTGAAGTACAGACCCCAATAGACAGCGATGATACCGAGCCAGAGCAGCCAGCCGTAGCGCCAGACGCGCCAATCGAAGAGCGAAAGCTCGGCATAGCGCGCGCCAATCAGAATCCAGCCCACCAGCGCGAGCGGCCAGAGCTGATTCATAAACTTGGTCATGAGATACTTATGCAGCGTATGATGCCCAAAGAAGCGCTTGCGTCCCTCGAACGCATAATAGAGCGGGATGAGCAGGCCAAGTCCGCAGAAGATCATCCAGGGCAGATAAAAATGAAATGCCGCAGGAGTGCCCGACGCCGTATTGTTCGGGTCCGTAAATAACCAGGCGATGACCTTATCCATGGATCGTGCCGTCCTCCAAATCGCCGCTACGTAAAGCTGCCGTATGCCCGTTCGCTTCTGGCGCGGGCACTTATCCTGGTCATTTTATCAGACACGCGGCACACGGTCAAATACGCGCAAATTGGGGGAGGACGATGGCATGATGAGGCTGCCGTGTTATACTGATGCGGCTGATGCGGCACGGCGCTATGGGAGACAGAGACAGAGACAGAGACAGAGACTGAGTGGCCAGCAACGGAGGGGGCAGGCATGCGACGCAGGGCGCAACTCATCATTGGCAAGGGATGGTATGGGCTTTGGGCGCTGATGATGGTGCTGCTGGTAGTGGGAGCGGTCCATACGTCGCCCACCGCGCGCGCCGACGCCACCGGCAGTATGCATGTGGTGGTCCCGGTCCCTTCGAGCGATGGCAAGACCGTGCAGGGGCCAGTGGGCGCCAATGTCTCGGTCTCGATGAGCCAGGCGACCGCGGGCGCGACCTTTAATCTGGGGTGGGCCAACGTCACCGATGGCTGCGCGAGCGCATTCAACCCCTTCACCGATGGCACGATCACGGTGATGGCGGATAGCAGCGGCAGTTTCACCGCCACCTTCATCTGGCCAGACGCCGCGGGCACTCCCGGCACGCTCTATCTGATCTGCGCCAGCGACTCCGCGGACCCCACGACGGACGTGGTGACAGCCGCTCAGCAATTTCAGGTGCTCGGCTCCAATGCCCCGCGAGTCACGCTCTCACAGGCGCCTTCCTCCACGCATCCCGGCAAGGTGTATGCTGCGGGAGGGCCAGTGCAGGTGCAGGGCAGAGGCTTTTTCCCACAGGGGACGGCGGTAGCGATTTTTGTGACGCCGAGCAGCAACTTCTCCGCATCAGATTATCAGCCGGACAACGCGCTCCAGACGGAGGATGGTTCGTCGATTCTCTCGGACAACCAGGGGCAGTTCACGGCGATTGTCGTGCTCCCCTCGGCGATTACCGGCCAACTTTTCCTGCATGCCGTCTCGACAGATGCGGTCGTGAACAGCCAGCCGCCATTCCCGCCGTCGCTCGTCGCCACCAGCGTCATTCAGATTGGCCCGCCGCTGGCAACACCGACGGTCGAGCCATCGCCGACGCCCGCAAAGCATACCGGGACGACTCAAACGCCCACCCATACGAAGCGCATTGTGGCAATTGCGGGGCTTGGCCTGCTGAGCCTTATCCTCTTTATCGTCGGCATCATTCTCGTCATCTCCGCCGCCGGACCACGCAAGCCGCCCACGCTGGATAGCGGGACGCGCTCGCAGTCCGCCGTGCGAACCGGCCAGCCGTGGTAGAGGAACTCGCCGAACCTAAGACCTTTCAACTGCGTTGGCCTCATTATCCTCGGACTGGCCAAGCAGCGCCTCAACTCCTCCCATGATTTCAGGTGAAGAGGTTTGTAAAGTATCGGACTGAGCATAGAGCGCATAAGCAGCCGGAGGTCGCCCACGAATCGCGATTTGGAACCACCTCAAGTTTGTTAGGCCCCGATCCACCAGGCGATACCCGTATCGTCAAGATACCTTGACAAATGGCTCACTGTCAAGGTATCTTGACGATATGTCTATCACAGAATCGGCCAAAGCCCTGGATGCTGGCCTACGCCAGCTCATTGCGGATGATCCCCTGACCGCACTTTCTCTGATCACGGAACTGCGTTCGGAGATTGCCCAGCGAGAGCGCGAGGCGGTCATGCGCGCATTGGAGGAGCACACCTGGCGCGAGGTGGGCGAGGCACTCGGCGTGAGCAAACAGGCAGCATTCCAGCGCTTCGGCAAGGAATGGGTACGTTCGATTCACACCCGGGTACCCAAGGGAGCGTTGAAAAAGACCATCAAGGGCCGACTCACGGAGTAGGGAAACGCGACGGCTGCTCAGCGCGAATGGAAAAAGGGGGCACACAATGCACATTATCGCCGTCCACGCCATCTCGGATGCCGACGAGTTCTGGTCGGCCTGCAAGCGAGGCCATGCCCAATTGCCGAAAGGCGCCAGGTGGGTGCTGGCGGTCGCCAGCACCGACGGGACGAGGGGAATCAACCTCCTCGTGGGAGCCCCACTCGCCGCCGTCAAGGAGTTCTTCGACCCTCTGATAGGCCCGTTCAGCACTACCGAATACTTCGAGGCCGACGCTGCGAATGCCGTTGGCCTGCCGAGTTAGGCGGCAGACTGGTTGCCGCGAATGGAGTTGCTTATGACCAGGCAGCTTGACGTGCCAAAGATCAGGTCGAGGCTGTCCGCGCTCCTCTCGGACTATCGGATCCCGAGCGCCGCCATCGGTGTCCTTCACGGCGAAACGATCACGGAGTTTGCCGTCGGGGTCAAGAATCTGTCGTCGGGCGAGCCGGCGACGACCGACACCATCTACCAGTGCGGCTCCATGACCAAGGCGTGGACAGCCCTCACCGCAATGCAATTCGTGGAAGAGGGGTTACTCGATCTGGACGAGCCAGTGCGAACCTATCTGCCCGGCTTCACCGTGGCCGACCCACAGGTCAGCGCGAGCATCACCTCACGTCATCTACTGAGTCATACCCACGGCCTTGAGGAGGTGTTCGGTAACCCTGGCGAGAGCGACGATGTCTACGCGCGTTGCGTGGACAACGCCACGAGCGCGCCACAAGTGCACCCGTTGGGCCACACGATGTCGTACAGCCCAGCCCTGGGCTATGCCATCCTTGCGCGCATCATGGAAGTGCTTGACGGCAAGCCCTGGGACGAGGTGATAAAGAACCGTCTGTTTGACCCACTTGGGTTGACCGCGACGAGCAGCTGGCGTGAACAGGTGGACCGGGGCCGTGCAGCGACAGGTCATCTTATCCGGTCGCTCGAGGAGGGGCCATTCGTGACGCCGGTGGCGTATCTGCCGCGTGTATTCGGGCCTGGAGGCAACATCACTTCGACCGTGCGCGAAGTGCTGGCGATGGTCTGCCTCTTCCTCACCGGCGGTCAGACGCAGAGTGGGGCGCAGTTCGTCGCTGCCGAGAGCATTCGCCAGATGATGAGGCCGACGGTTGCGATTCCAGATCCCTACAGCTTCGGACATGCGTACGGTCTCGGACTCATGCTGTTCGATTGGCATGGCGAAACGGTCTACGGGCACGACGGCAACACGATCGGACAGGGTGCGTACCTGCGCATCCTCCCCGACTCCCAGATTGCGCTCGCTATGCTAACAAATGGCGCATTGAGAAACAGCTTCTACAAGAAAGTGTTCAACGAGATCTTGACCGAACTTGGGGCGGTCACAATACCTGACCTTCCCGAGCCTGATCGGGCGCCCAAGCTCAACCTGTCCAAGTATGAGGGCCACTACGAGCGCCCCGGCGGAAACCGCTATGTCGTGTCAGTCGATGGCGGGCGTCTCGTCATGACGACTTATCTCGATCCTGTGCAAGCAGCAGTCCTGCAAAGGCCAGCGGCCATCACGCACGCGCTGTTACCGATCAGTGACACGCATTTCCTGATGCCCACAGACGATCCGCTTGAGGATATGCAGACGATTGCGATCTATGATTTCGAGGGCAGAGGAGCACGGTATCTCCACCACGGTCTGCGAGCTCACCCGCGTGTCAGTTAATAGCGCCTCATGGCAGCAGATGAGACGCTACACTCGTGTCGTGCTGCCTGGTTCAGAGATTGTGTCGAAGCGGTTTCTAAAGCTCGCTCTGCAGGGCGCGCAGCTGATCGGCGGGGAGCACCTGGAACTTGAGCAGCAGCGTGGCGAGGTCTTCGTCTTTGCCAGTGGCGGCCAGTTCCTGTTTGATGCGCCCAAGCGAGGATATCTGCTGCGGGCTGACGAGTCCACGGCTGACGAGCAGGGCCGCCAGCAACTGGTCTGGGCTAAGGAACTTGAAGAGCAGCGCCAATTCGCCGAGCTTGAACTGCATACCGACGCCAGTGAGCATCTGCTGGATGCCACGCAGCGCCTCGAGCTTCTGGTCGGTCAGCATCGCGCCCTCCACCAGGACGGTGCTCAGCGCGCGCTCGGTGGGTGTTCCGGCATAGCCCGCGCCAGCGGTAGGCATCGCGGCGATGCGCTGGGTTGACTCTTGCAGGGCTGCGCCCATCTGGCCCAACTGGCCGAACTGGCCCATCGACCCCATTTGGCCTCTCTGGCTCTGCTGCCCCATACGGCCATAGCGCTCGATCTGCTCGAAGGTGGCCTCGGGCACAACGCTCGTCACCTGATCGTCTTCTTCGGGCGGAATCCAGACATCCACGATCTGCTGCTCATCCCGCCCCATCCGGCTCATGGGATGAGCCGGTTGCTGCCCTCGTGGCATATGCTGCCCGCCAAAGCGCGCCGGGTCGGGTTGCGATGGCTGGCTAAATGGATTGCTGGCTGCCATGCCCGGAGCCTGTCCCCAGCCGCCAGCCTGCGGCGTCGCGTTGCCCGCCGCGAATGGATTCACGTTGTAGGGCTGGGCAAACGGCGAATTGTTCTCGGGCTGGCCGCCGGAAAATGGATTCGAGGAGGCTGGCTGGGCGAACGGTGACGCGGAGAGCGGCTGCGCGAACGGCGATACGTGTGGAT
Source organism: Ktedonobacterales bacterium (assembly GCA_036557205.1). GTDB lineage: Bacteria > Chloroflexota > Ktedonobacteria > Ktedonobacterales > JADMIN01 > DAHUXT01. Next base: position 24,043 of record DATBIB010000017.1, read on the forward strand.
TGGAGGAATACGGCGGAACGGAGGGCTGGCTATTCGGCAGAGGCGACGGCTGGCTGAAGGGGGAATAGGATGATGGCTGACCGAACGGTGACGGCATTCCATACGCCGCGCCGGGGGCGGCGAGAGCGGGCAACGCGCCATTGAGCGGTATCCGCTGGCGCACGCCGTCCAGCACCTTCTGAAACTCCTGGACGCCTCGCACCTCCACGTCGGCCAGCGCCCGCGCCGCCGGATCGAAATCGGGGTCGAGCGCATTCGCGGGGGTGATGAAGCGGAATGTCATGACCTGAAGCGAGCGTCCGCGCCGCTGGGCATCCAGCGCGACCCAGAATTCGCGACGCCCGGCCGTCGCGTTGCCGAGATCAACCAACACCAGCGCAACCAGCTGCTTGCCAAGCATGCCAAAGAGCTCGACCGGGGTACGGGCAGCGCGGACATCATAGCCTGTCACACGCAGTTGAGAGAGCAGCGGAACCGCAATCGTATCATCACGCTCGAAAAGCACGACGAGCGGCGAGGTGGCATTTCCCATTCCCATATCAGCGGCGAAGCCGGTTCCCGGCGCTTGCAGTATAGCCATTGGCCCTCTACATCCCCCCTCAACGATAGCCGCACTCCAAATCCCGAAATCCTTTCGGGCGGCGTTGCCCGTGGCCTCCAGTATAGCACACTCTCTGCGGCTGTCTATCCCCTCTCAGTACTTCCCTCACGTCCCACAAACAGTTGGCTGCGCAGATACGTCCGCGCCACCAGATTGACGCCGAAATGGTAGGCCAGCTCGCGCTCGTCGTCCCCTCGCAGCACAATCAGGTCACAGCGTTTGCCCGGCTCCAGGTTGCCAACCTCTGCCTCTATGGCCAGCGCCGCCGCGCCGCCACGGGTGGCCGCGGTGATCGCTTCGTCGAGCGTCATGCCCATCGCGCTGACCCCCAGCGCGATCATCATCTGCATGTTCTCGGAATAGCTGGTCCCTGGGTTAAAATCGGTTGCCAGCGCGGTCCGCACGCCATGCTCGCGCAGCCGCTGAGCCGAGGGATAGGCGATGCTAAGCGAGAAAGAGCAGCCCGGCAGCAATGTGCCGACGACGCCCGCCCCATTCAGCATATCTAGCTCCTCGTCGGAGGCGAAATCGAGGTGATCGGCTGAGACCGCATGGAGCTCGGCGGCCAGACGCGCGCCACCGGTTGGGCCAAGCTGATTGGCGTGCAGCTTGAGCGCATAGCCCAGGGCGCGGGCCTGTTCGAGGATACGCCGCGCCTCCTCGACGGTGAAGGCGGTGCGCTCGCAAAAGACATCGCAGAAGCGCGCATCGGCGGCAAATGCGGGCAGCATCTTCTCGCAGATGAGGTTCACATAGGCAGCGCGGTCGCCTGGATGCTCGCGGTACTCCGGCGGGAGGGTATGCGCGCCGAGAAACGTCGGCACCACGGTCGGCAGATTTGGCGACACGGCAGCCAGTGCGCGCATGACCGCCAGACAGCGCGCCTCACTCTCGGGATCGAGTCCGTAGCCCGTCTTGCCTTCGACGGTGGTAGTCCCGTGGATAGCGAAGGACTCCAGCCGGTCGCGGCCCAGGGCGAACAGCGTCGCTTCGGGGGCGGCGCGCGTCGCCCGCACGGTGGTGAGGATGCCACGGCCCTGCCGCGCCAGCTCTTCGTAGGAGACGCCCGCATGGCGCAACTGGAACTCTTCGGCGCGATTGCCCGCGAAGACGAAATGGGTGTGCGAATCGACGAAGCCGGGCAGCACCGCGCGCGCGCCAGCATCATGGCGCTCTGCTGGCGGAATCGCCTCGACGGCAACCGCTTGCGCCAGATCAGCCTCTGGCCCTACCCAGACGATCCCGCCATTCTGGGCAGCCAGCGCGCCGTTCGGGATGACGCCCAGCGGGCCGCTCCCGTAGCGCTCCGGGGCAACCGTCACCAGCCGCGAGATGCCGGTGAGCGCGAAATCGGCGGCGAGCCGGGGATCGCTATTCGTGGCGGCGTCCATGGAGACCCCTCCTGGTGGCGAGCAGGCTGGCGGCTGAAGCCGCGCCTAAGCGCCTCGGTTGCCCTTGGCGGCAAAGCCCGCCTGCGCAGGCTCGTCAGATCCCATTGCATCTGACTCGGGAGCCTGACCAGGCGGACATCGAGGCGGAGCGCAGAGTTTACCCGCGTTCCAACGTTTCATCTGTTGCGCTAGTCATCGGCGATGCGCATCCGAGTCTATTGAGCCCGCGCAGGCGGGCTTTGCGGCGGAGCGACAGCGGAGCCCATAGGCGCGGCTTCAGCCGCCAGCCAGTTATCTCCCCACCCAGGCGGGCTGGCGCTTGTCGAGGAAGGCGCACATGCCCTCCTGCGCGTCGGCGGCCATCGCGTTCATGCTCATCACCTCTTTGGCATAGGCATAGGCTTTGGGCTGATCGAGGTCGATCTGCGTGTAGAAGGCCTGTTTGCCCAGTGCCACGGTGAGCGAGCTGGCGCTGGCTATCGAGAGTGCTAAATCGCGGGTGGCGCTCTCCAGCTCGTCGGCGGGGACGACGGTATTCACCAGCCCCCAGTCGGCGGCGGTCTCGGCAGAGATGAGCTTGCCCGTCATCAGCATCTGTAACGCGCGCTTGCGTCCAATGGCGCGGCTGAGGGCGACCATCGGCGTGGTGCAGAAGAGGCCAATCTTGACGCCCGGCGTGCCGAACGTGGCCTCCTCGGCGGCGATGGCCAGATCGCAGGTGGCGACCAGCTGGCATCCGGCGGCGGTGGCGATGCGATGGACGCGGGCAATCACCGGCTGCGGGATAGCCTGGATGGTCTCCATCAGCTCGGTACATAGGTCGAAGACGGCGCGATAGCGGTTGATGTCACCATCCACCAGCTCGCGCAGGTCGTGGCCCGCCGAGAACGCTGGCCCGTTGGCCGCCAGCACAATCGCGCGCACCTCAGGCTCGGCGCTCAGCGCGCGCAGGGCATCGTTCAATTCGCGCATCATCTCACTGGAGAGCGCGTTGCGTTTCTCCGGCCGGTTCATGGTGATCGTGGCGACTGGAGCGTCGCGCTCGACGAGAATGGAGTCGTACGTCATTGTAAGTTCTCCTTGCGGAATGTTCTGCGGAGATTTTGATTTACAAGAGCATCATAACAGCATCAGTGGCTGTTACGACAGACCTCTATGTATCGCGCGTTTCAGCAGCCCGACGTAGAGCGAGGAACGAGACTTTCAACTCATGTCGCACCGCGCTCTCTGGCTCGGCAAGGAGAAGCGCCTGATAGGCTTCGAGAAATTCCATCCGTACTCTGTAAAAGAGATGCAAGAAGTGGCGCAGAAAGCTTATGCAATCCAGGATGACAAACTCGATACCGCCCGTTTTCTCATAAAGTGATGCCGCATACTCTGCAACATCCGCATCAATGTTATCCGTTGTGATGAAGATGTAGTTATCGAGCCTCTTACCTACTTGCTGCCAATATTTTGCGCCTTCTGCAAAGCCTGGTCGATGTCATTTTGCGTCACTCGTCGCGTTTTCATTTCATAGCACGTGACGAGGTTATTGTCGGCGGTGAGAACGATTTCAACGTCGCCGAGTGCGCCTGTTTGCTCATCTGCGGCGTTATGTTCTTGAAGCGGCAATGCGCGCTCTCGTAGCATCGGCGCGGCTGCGCGATAAGCCGCCGCAACCATCAACACAGGAAGCCTGCTAGTGTAAGGAGAGGCCACATGCTGTTGAAGCAGCATAACAATGCCTTCAGCAGGCAGCGACGCTGAAAGCCCTGGCGCGCGGAGACTTGCCATTGACCCTTCAAGCTCAGATTCATGCGCTAGTTTTATCTGAAGCAGTTCGCGAATAATCTCGGCAAGCACGTCTTCAGCGGATACTTTCCCCTCAAAGATAGCAGCGATGACCGCAAGGAACGCAGCGTCCAGTTCTGGCGAGTCGCCTCCAAGATTCACATCAGGAGTTAGCACGATATTCTTGGTGCGAAATGCGGGAGTGAGAAATCCTGTCGTGCGATTACATAGCAATCCACGGGCAGAAATGAACGCCGCAATTGGATGCTCATCATAGTAGCGGCCTGAGTAGGAATCATCGCCCAATACAGAGTATGGCTTGCGAATATCTTTTGCTGGCTCGCTGGTTTTCGCAAGCGCACAGGCCATGAGAACCCGCACATCAGCGCCAATTCTGTTACGGCTGATGAACAGTATTCTCTCACGCAAAACAGGATCCGCAAGAAAGGACGTCGTCAGATCAGCAGCGGCTCGCTGGTAAAGTCTTTCGAGGATGGCTTCGGGCGCTTCACTTTGCTGCCTGTTTGAGTCCACTGGCCGAATTCTCCCAAATCGTAATTTACGTACAAAACTTCCTGGCGAGGCTCCTTGACCGAGTGGACCAGTTTTTCCGGCCCTTTCACCATGTTCCAATCATCATATAGTTCATCCATAAGCGGACAACTATAACTTGAAATCGCTACCTTTCCCTGTACATGATGCAAAACCTCGGCTAACTCTCGGTGCTGCTCATCGGTCATTTCGTGGGCGTAAGCGTTGCTGTCGCCGCGCGAACTATGTGGGTAAGGGGGATCACAGTAGAAGAGCGTTTGGGGACTATCATAGCGGCGAATAACTTCGAGAGCGGGAGCATGCTCAATCTGAACTCGCAACAATCGTTGGGCAATGAGGCTCAAATCTTCGACAGATCCTAGCCAGCGTGAGACAGCTCCAGCCATACCGGCGCGGCTCGTCAGCAGACAATGCGCCCATCGTCCAGAACTCGCCTTCTGGGCAAGCCCCGTTCTGACCTGCCGGGCGCGAATGTAGAAACGTCGCGCTCGTTCCAATTCCGAAAGGTCGTCGGTCGAACCTTGGCAGGCGAGTTCAAATTCCTCACGCGAGAATGGTGTGAAACCTATTTGCTCGATAAGTGTCTCTTTCTGATCGCGCAACACTCGAAAGAAGTTTACGACCTCACTATCCAGGTCGTTATACGTTTCTACCGGCGTCGGCACTCTATTGATGAGAACCGCTGCGGACCCGCCGAATGGCTCGCAAAAGTGTTGGGCATCTGGCAGCAAAGGAAGAAGCCAGTCGAGGTGACTATATTTCCCCCCATACCAACCGAATGCAATGAGATTTCCCACGACCTATCACCCTCCCGTCAACCGTAAGGCGCTAGTCTTCATCTGTTAATGAGTATATCGCCCTGCCGGGTGAAAAAGCGGAAAGTAGGCTGACATATTTTGGCCAATATGATTAACGGTCGCTGAACTTCTGCTTCAGGGCGTCGGCGACATTGGTGGTGACGATGCCATCGAGATCGCCACCAAGGAGCGCCACCTCCTTGAGCAGCGTCGCGCTGACGAAGAGATAGCGCAGGTCGGTGATAATCATCAGCGTCTCGATCTCTGGCGCGAGCTTGCGATTCATGAGCGCCTGCTGGAATTCTAGCTCGAAATCGGTGACGGCGCGCAATCCGCGCACGATGGCCTGGGCGCCGATGGTCCGGGCGTAGTCAATCACCAGACCTTCAAACGGCTCGACCCGGACGTTCGATAATCCTTCCTCGGCGACCGTCTCGCGCCAGAGCTGGACGCGCTCGTCGGTGGTGAAGAGCAGGCGCTTGTTTGGCGTCGCATAGACCGCGATCACCAGCTCGTCCACCACGCCCGCTGCACGCTTGGCGATATCGAGATGCCCTCGGTGAACGGGGTCGAAGCTGCCAGGATAGACCGCTACCAGGCGTTTGTCCTCGCCCATCGTGGCTCGACCCCGCGCCACGCCGCCCTGACTCGCGTCGTCTCGTCGCATCGCTCGCTCACTTTCATTGCGGGCCAACCGATTGGGTCATGCCAGGCGTTGCTATCGCCGCTACGCGGAAACCTCAACGTATTCAGGCGCGCTACTTGGTTGAGGGATAGCCAATCCGTCCTCGCGCATGCCCTCCAGATGCATCTCGATAGCTTTCTGGATGCTGGTGAGCACCTCCTCGCGTGTATCCCCAACGGCGACACAGCCGGGTAAGTCTGGCACATAGGCGCCAATGCTGCTTTCTCCTTGCTCGATAACAACTAGATAGCGCATATCTCACCTCCTGGGTTTGGGTAAACCTGCTTGTTGAAAGATGCTGTCTCTCGTCTTGGGTGGAAGATCTTTGTTTGGATGGCCAGCAACGGTAACACGTCCTGGCTTTGTAGGATGTTTGTATTGGCGGTGGTCTCCAGCAATCTTGACCAGAATCTACCCGTCTACTTCAATCACCGCAATCGCTTCTCGCACCTTCGTGCCTATACACCCGCAATTCTAGCATCTTTATTGCCGTGCAGCTCCATTTTCTCATGGAGAGGCAACCAGGTTGCGCGTAGCTAGCCAGGCAAAAAACATCCCTCCTCCGAATAATGGGAGAAGGGATGCAGGCCCTCTCCCCCAGCCCCTCCCCTAAAAGGGAGGGGAGCCAGAGAGATGCGGGCAAGGGTGAGTAGAGTGGTTGCTAGGCGCGAATCTCGTCCACCTGCGAGAGGTTGATGAAGAGGTCGCAGCTCTGCCGCAGGATCATCGCGGCGGCGTCATCGAAGGCGGCCACCTCCACGCGCACTCCATGATCCGAGCAGTACTCCAGCAGCGGCAGGAAATCGCTGTCGCCGCTGACCAGGACGACGGTGTCGATGGCGTCGGCGTCCACTAGGCGCACGATATCCATGCAGAGATCGAGGTCCATATCGGCCTTACGGGCGCCACTGGCAAACGTCTTGTAATTCTTGGTCGTGATGCGATAGCCCACGCCCTTCACCGCTGAGAGGAACGACTGCTCGGCATGCGGGTCAGGATTGGTAGGCGCATAGGCATGCGCGCGAATCAGCCGACGGTTGGCGCGCAGGAAATCGAGCAGACGCCCGAAGTCAATGTTCATGCGCTGGCTGCGCGCCGAGTAGAGCAGGTTGGCGACATCAACGAAGACGCCGATGCGCTCGGTCGAAGGGAACGCTGGAAGCGCCACCGTCATGCTCGGCGGATACTGCTGGCGGCGTAGCTCGCTGAGCAGGCGGTCGGTCTGTTGCGTGATGGCGCTGGTGATGATCGTGCCCAACTGATTGGCCGACATCGGCACATCACCACTGCGCTCGCCGCGGCGGATGCGTGGCAGCGGCTCATGCAGCGGGCCGGCGACGCCAGACGACTGGGGGCCAAAGCCATGCGCGAAAGATGGCTCTGGCGACTCGAACGGGCTCGCGGATTCCTGCACGTGTTGCTGCGCGGTTGACATACTCCATGTCGCCTCCGGGTTGCGCGCGGCAGGAGCGGACGGCGTTGTTGGCGCTGATGGCGCGGTTGATCGTGATGGCGTCACGGAGCGAGAGCCGCGTCCGCGTACGGCAGGTGTATAGGGACTGTAGCCCGATTCCTCGTAGCCCTCCGTCGTCGGCTGGTAGCCGTTGCCGGCCTCGTGATCGCGCGCATAGGTCACCCGTGTCTCGGGCGCGGCGTAGGGCGCGGGCAGTCGGCTTGCTGGCGGACTCTGATGCTCGTCACCCTCACTCTCGCCGTCGCCTGCCTCGACCTCCTGCCCATGACCGCGACGGCCACGCCGACGCCGACGGCGAGACGCCGCCTCGTGATCGCTCTGGTCGGCTTCGTCGGGAGCCACTTCGGTCGCCACAGCAGGCTCCTCGGTTGCTGGCGCATCGATCACATCTGGTGTTTCAGCGGCCTCAGGCGCTTCGACGGCTTCAGCCTCCGCGACTGGCTCGGCCTGCACAACGGCTTCATCCACCGGCGCCGGTTCTGGCGCCGACTCTGGTGTAGCTGGCGCTGGCGTCATCAGCGTTGGGGGTGTCGCACGCCATCCACTGAGGCGTTCCGGGCGAACGGCCGCTGTCTCGGCGGTGGCTGATCCACGCTGACGGTCAAAGCGGTAGCGGCGCGGCGCGGGCGTTGCCACCTCAGCGGTGGCGGCTGGTTGTTCTTCAGCCGTGGGCGCTGGCGTACCCTCCTCGGCAGCCTTGCGCACTTCGGCCTGCGACAGCGCATCCAGATGCGCAAAGATCGCTGCGTCTAGCGGCAACAGCTCAGGGACAGGCAGCGGCGTCTCTGGCGGGTTCTCGCCCTCGGTCGGACCGGCTGCCTCAGTTGGCTCGGTAGCCGACGTAACCGGCACGAGCTGGATATCGGGAACCTCGGCCTTGCCGTTGCGGCGGCGATTGCTCCCGCCGCGTCGCCCACGTGTTGTTGAGCGCTTGGACGTTTCCGCTGCCAACGCCGCTGGTGGCTCTGTCTCGGCGGCTGCCGTTTCGGTCGCTACCGGAGCTTCGGCAATGGCGGCTGGCTCTTGCGCGCCCTGCTGTTCTAGCGCGCCTTGCGTCCCCTTTGCGTCCTTCGTGGGTTTCGTGGGTTTCGTGGCTTTTGTTGTCTTGGCCTCGTTGGCGTCCTGCGTTTCCTTGGCCTGACGGCTGCGGTTGGTAGTGTGTCGGCGGCGCTGTGGCCGCGAGGAGGCGACCTTTGCGGTAGCGCCAGCGTCAGCGCTGGCTGCTGATGTGCTCTCGGTGGACCCGGGCGCCTGTGCGACGGGGTCGTGTTGATCTTGAGTCATGTTGTCTCCCGATTCTGCCGCGAGCAGGGGCGCAGAGCGGTGTGGTGGGGAGGCTGATGTGTGACCCAGATTATTGTCAAACGCTACTTTTTAGGAAGCTCTGGCGCGCTGTGCGTGAAGTCTGTTGACCGCGATTCAGCGCCGCGGCAGGAAGCTATCTCGTCAGTCGTGTAATCCCTGGCCAACCCAACCCAGCCTCAACCCTCTCCCACTACCCTTCCGGCATCCCGCCATCCCTGGCGGGAGCGCAACCCTGTGCGGGTTTGTTTTCTTTCTCTGTCTGTGCGCCGCCGGAGCAGCACGCCAGAAACGATTTCGGAGCGCTTCGTCAAACACTACGTCTACAAGCGTCCACGAGCGATGCTCCGAAGTCAGTGATCAGTGATTTGCGGTATCCGCGTGTTCAGGAAGTCTGCCATTGCTGCGCGCGGGTGAACCGTCCGAAGCCTCAGGTGACTGCTGCGCTGACCGCGAAAGCTTCAGCCAGACAGCCACGATCCGCTGCACCGAGGTGAACACACTCGTCACCGCCAGCAAGAGCAACGTCCAGATGAGCCACTGTTCGGCTCCCAGGATAAGCCCCACTGCCAGCACCAGTACGCGCTCTGGCCGGGCCATCAGGCCGCTCTTCATTTCCAGGCCCAGACCCTCTGCCCGCGCGCGCGCATAGCTGACCATCAGCGAACCCAGACCGGCGATATACGCCAGGGCCAGAGTCCATGCCTTTTCCGTTGATGGTGGCAGGCTGTTC
>DATBIB010000018.1:0-6755 GCA_036557205.1 Ktedonobacterales bacterium
ACCCGTCGGCAAGAGGCCGTCGAGTTCTATTCGCTTGGCCTGGGTGAGCCGATCACGCTGGCCGCCAACTCCGGCACCGGCACCGGCGATCTGCTCGATGCGATCACCGAGCATCTGCCGCCCGCCGACGAAGAGGATGAACCCGTCGGCGATGGCATCCCGCGTCTGGCGATTGTCGGGCGGCCCAACGTCGGCAAGTCGTCGCTGCTCAACGCCATCGCCGGGTCGGATCGCGTCATCGTCAGCGATATTCCTGGCACGACACGCGACGCGATTGACACCGAGGTAGAGTATCAGGGACGCCACATCACGCTGATCGATACGGCGGGCATCCGGCGGCGGGGGCATATCGGCCCCGGCGTCGAGAAGTACAGCGTCCTGCGCGCCGACCGCGCCATCGACCGCTGTGATGTCGCCGTGCTGATGATAGACGCGGTAGAGGGCATCACGGCGCAGGATACGCACATCGCGGGCTACATCAACGAGGCGGCCAAGGGCATCGTCATCGTCATCAACAAGTGGGATATCATCAAGGAGCGCCGCCGCCAGGCCGAGGAATGGGCCGACCCCGACGTGCCGATCCTGCCCAGCGAGCATGTGGACCTGGCCGCGCTGGAGGTACGCGACGCCGAGGCGTATATGGACGACATGCGCGAGAAGCTGAAGTTCGTCCCCTACGCGCCGCTGGTCTTTGCCGCCGCCAAGACGAAGTACCACGTCAACAACATCCTCGACCACGCGCTACGCATCTACGATACCCGCGCGATTCGCGTGCCGACGGCGCAACTGAACGAGGTCGTGCGCGACGCGGTGCAGCGCCACCATCCGCCGAGCGTCCAGGGGCGGCCTCTGCGCATCTTCTATGTGACGCAGGCCGAGACAAACCCGCCGACCTTCGTCTTCTTCGTCAACGACCCCGAGCTGCTGCACTTCTCGTATCGCCGCTATCTGGAGAACCAGCTGCGCAACGTCTTCGGCTTCGAGGGCACGGCGATCCGGCTCCAGTTCCGCGCCCGCACGACCGACCGTGGCGAGGAGGACGAGAAGAAAGGCAAGACCAAGTCGCGTCCGGGCCAGAAGTATACCGGCAAGCGCCCCACAACGCGAACGCGGCGATAAGGGCTGGCGGGAACCGTTCGCGGCATGAATGCCACCGCTAATCTCCGTTGTCCAGAATCCTTATCTATGGCGAACGAGCATTGCCCACATACAGGGTTAGCCGCAGGGCTTCAGCCTGCGGCATGGTGTTCCCGGGCGCATCTTGCCCGGTGGCTGCCACGCAGCTACGCTTTATAGGCTAAACACCATCGGTTGAGTGGCGTGGATCACTTGACATCCATGCGCCAGCTTCTTACCATGGGCAGGCGCATCTGGTTGCTTTGGGTAAGTATGATGGTCGTATCACATGCGTAGGCGCTCACAGCATGGAAGACGTCCATAGAAAGAGAGCTATTCTGGTGAGAACAGAGGGTGGCCCAGCGCCGCATGTCTTTATTCTGGCAGGACCGAAACGTCAAGGCTCATTGCAGTATTTCGAGGCGGTGACGCTCCAGGCGGCCAGCGCCACATTCCGTGGCGAGACCGAGGTTGGGCGGACGCCGGATATGATCGTCTACTCCGATGGCAGCGCCGAAGGCAACGCCTCGGCCCAGGCTGTGCTCCAATCCGCCGAGGCTGACTTCAAGGCGGTGCAGGCGTGGTTTGGCGGTCTCACACTCCCAGCGGGGCAAGATGGCGACGACCAGAACACCCCGCGCACGGCCACACCATGCCAGGTACTGGTCGATCCACAGGCAGGCGGCGCGTACCACTTCGGCTGCGACGCCACCGACATCTACATCCAGCCCGACCCCTCGCTGGCCAACGGCTTCATGGTCGCAGAGCTGGTGGAGATCTTCGAGGCCGCGGCGAATAACGGCTGGGCCTGTGGCAACACCAACGGCGAGGGCCTCTCGCGTGTGCTGGCGGGCGAGCGCAACGCCAATCTCGCGCCCGACTTTGCCCAGACAATCCAGGCATGGTGGAGCGCTGGCCATGCCGACTACGTCAACAATAACAGCGCGACCGATCAGGACGAGAACAGCAACGGCTGCGCGACGCTCTTCCTGTATTACCTGCACAGCCAGCTCGGCGTAGATTGGGCGAAGATTGTGAGCACCGGCGGCGCGACACTCGGCGAGACGTATCAGCGGCTGACAGGCAAATCTGGCGCGGATGGCTTCAACGACTTCGTCTCCCGCGTCGCGACACTCGAACAGGGCGGCCAGCTGGCCCTGCCCGCCAACAGCAATCCCTTCCCGATAGGCGCGACCGGCGACCCAGACCCCAGCGGGCAGCCCGGCGGCTCGACCGGAACATCCGATCCGGGTGCGGCGAGCATCCCAGCCCCAGCGAATACGAACAGCGCGATTGGCATGGTCGGCCTCATCGTCATCGTCCTGGCGATCATCGCGGTGATCGTGCTGATCCTCAACGCCACCGGGGCGATTCACATCCTGGGGTAGCAGCCCTCACCTGGCTCGCTCTCTAGCTCCCTCTCTCCCACAGGAGAGGGGGCTGGGGGGTGAGGGTCAGCCGCTAATGGACGAAGACGATGCCCGCGGCGGCATCAACGTGGGCGTAACGGTAGTCCACCTTGCCGAAGCCGCCACCGCGCCACTCGAAGTTCATCTCGGTAATCAGCAGCCAGTAGTGGTCTGGCGCGATGGCGACCACCTGCGCCCAGTGGCCCGCCGAGCTGGCCCCCTGCTGGTTGGGCGGGAACCACATCGCCGAGCCGACGACGGGCGTTGTGGTGCGCGCATATTCCGTGCCGTAGAGGATATCCTGCTGCTTGGGATGGAGCGCCTCAACCCACCAGTTGCAGTAGCCGAAGGTGCTTGGCGCAGTATACTGGCTGCGGTTGGGCGTGTAGATCGTCGCATAGCAGCCCGGCGGCACGGTCCATTCCGAGATGTTGGGCACGAACATATAGGTGTCATGGCAGGGCTGGCCATTGGTATTGGGCGCCTGGTTTGCCAGCGCCGTCTGCTGCGAGGGCTGGGCGGCCGCTGGCGTTGGCTGCATCGCGACACTGACCGCGCGGCTGATGCTGTTGGCCAGCAGATCATTCCCGCTGAAGCAGGAGGGGTCACCAGTGGCAGATGTCGTCTGCCCGGCGCACGAGATCTTCGCCGTGCTGGCGACGTTGGTGCGCATGGTATTGGCGCCCGCGTTCATGGGGCGAAGCTGCGTGCCGATGCCAATCGCCGCCGCCAGCAGCACAACACCGAACACCATCAGCATGCGCACGCCACGCAGAGCAATCAGTCTGCCGAAGAGGCTTGCTATCCACCACTGTCCCAGAAGTTCCCTCCTTCTGCGCTGCATCCCCGCACGCCTCAGGTACGTCCTGTACCTGAACGACTTTACAAGCTGGCGTAGGTATCCGTCGAGGCCTGTGGGACTTTCTTCCGGGGTCGCGCCGCGCGATATCGCGCTATACTGAAGGCAGTTGCACCGGCAGAGATCAATCTGGCTCCCCCTCTCCTCGTGGAAGAGGGGGGAATGAGGTCGGGGTACGCTCAGGCGTCTATCAACCAGACCGAGGAGTGCTTTTATGGGATTCGCGGACCTCCGCAAAGAGTATATGCAGCGAGGGCTTGATGAAAGCGACGTGGACGCCGACCCGTTCCACCAGTTTGCGGCGTGGTTCGACGAAGCGCGCGCGGCCTCGCCCATCGAGCCGAACGCGATGGCGCTGGCGACGGTGGGCGCGGATGGGCGGCCCTCCCTACGCATGGTGCTGCTCAAAGGGGCGGACGAGCGCGGTTTCGTCTTCTACACCAACTATGAGAGCCGCAAGGGCCGCGAGCTGGCGGATACGCCCTGGGCGGCGCTGACCTTCTTCTGGCCGGAGATGGAGCGCCAGATTCGCATCGAGGGGCGCGTTGAGCCAGTCTCGGCGGAGGAGTCCGACACCTACTTCCATAGCCGCCCCGTCGGCAGCCAGCTCAGCGCCAGCGCGTCGCACCAGAGCGAGGTAATCGCTGGACGCGAGGAGCTGGAGCAGCGGGTCGCGGGGTTGAGCGCGCAGTATCAGGATCAGGAGATTCCACGCCCGGAGAACTGGGGTGGCTTCCGCGTCATTCCCGACGCCATCGAGTTCTGGCAGGGTCGCGCCAACCGCCTGCACGACCGGCTGCGCTACCGCCTGCTCGCCAGCGGCGGCTGGCAGATCGAGCGCCTCTCGCCCTGACCTCACCCCCGGCTCCTCTCCCACAAGGAGAGGGGAGCCAGATAAGGCCCGGATCATCGCACTTATTGCATAGGTTCGTGTGGCGACTCTGGCGTCTGTGGCGTTGGATCGGAGAGGGGAGCCGGGCGGTGCGTGATGCGCGTTTTGTCGGCGATGAACACATCATGCGTCTCGGCGATACCGAACATCCCGGCTTGACGGCGGGCGCGTCGTCGGTTCGCGGCGCGCAATGTCAGGATAATGAGGACAATGAGCAGGATGAGCAGCAGGACGGCGGCAGCCGCGGCCAGCTCGATCCAACTGGGCATAGAGGTACCTCCGCCAGACATCAGACTATAGACGTAGCACGTATAGTCATCATATCAGGCATGGAAAGCGGGAAAGCCGTCGGGCGCCAGGGCGACACATGCCACGACGATGAATCGGCACAACACGACAGTCCGCTCTGCCAGGGTTATTCGTCATAATAGTGAGCCGATATACAGGCGGTGGCCTCAATCGTGCCATAATCGTCCCTTATAGACGTTATTTCAGAGTGACAAGAAGAGTGGCAAGAGACGCACTGGCATAAACGCACTGATACGCGGGACAGCATAGCATAGATGAGGGAACCAACAAACACCCAGGGCCAATGAAATCGTCACATTAGCCAGATAGGCCCGCACATTCTCAGCAGTAAAGCGCCTGTTGTACGATATGTTGGGCACAGGTAGGCGTTTGTGAGAGGACGCTTGCTACAGAGGATGTGATTGCGCGGCGAAGGTTGCATATACTACACCAAGGATCCCCTCTACTGAATCAGGCGCGATAGACTCGATAGACGCGATAGACTGGAAGGGAAGGGCGCCCGCGAATGGATGGGAAGCGCGCACCGCAGAGATCACGGCAACTGACACCGAGTCGGCCCAATGACAATCGTCTGGCCGATGATCGGGCTGGCCGTGGCGCACGCCCCTCCGCGAACGCCAGAGACAGGAACGGGCGCCATCGCGGCACATTTGGCGAACGCATGCGCGAATTCACCGGGCGGATGCCGCTGGTGAGGCGTGCCACAGGATACGGTCGTCGGCAACGTCAAATAGACCGCGAGTGGGACAACGCTGCGCTGGCAGGGAGCTGGGGCGCTGCTGAGCCATTCAACGATGGGCCTCCCCTGGATAGGTACGATGGCCCTCCCGGTAGCATGGGAGGTGACGACGATGGCGATGCATATGGCCGTCCCACTCCCTCACGCAGGGGTGGTCGTAGCAAGGCGGGCCGACGGCGACTGCGCGACCGCAACTACTCCGTCAAAGTAGTCGCGGTGCTGGCGCTGATGAGCGTCATCGTCGGATTCTGTTGCACGCAGAGCACCTTGCAACTGGTGAATGTGGCCTATGCCGCTTATGACGCGAAGGCGCAGGTCAGCGCACTGGAGGCGCTGGCCAAGGGTGGCAATGTCACCGATACCAGCCATCTGACCGAGATGCAGACACGGCTTGTGGCGCTCAACGATGACCTGTTTCGCTTGCAAAGCGCGATCCCAGCACCAGTGGCTTCGACATCCTCAGGAGCCAGCCTGAACCATACGCTGACGATGGCGCTCGATCTCGTGCAGGCGGGGCGCTATGGCCTGGACGCGGCGCTCATTCTCGTGCCCCACCTCAAGGGCGTGCTCTCATCTGTGGGTACCGGCGCTACCGCGACACCCGCCGCCACCGCCAGTGGCACAGCAGCCGCGAAGCCATCTCCGACGGCCACAGCAACCGTCGGGCCGACGCCAACGGCGACCCCTGTACCGGGCAATGTGGCATCGGGCGGCCTGACGATGGACGATGTGACGCGCGTCCAGAAGGACATCGCGCTGGCGGGTGTACTCGCCCAGCGCGCGCTGACCGAGCGCCAGTACGTCAACGACAGCCAGTTGCGCTCGATTGGCCTGGGCAGCGTCGTCTCAATCCTGAAGAAGATGGATAGCTTCGCGCCGAAGCTGCCGACCTATCTCGGCTATGCCAACAGCATCATGGCGGCGCTGCCAGACCTGCTAGGCGTCACCAAACCGGCGCATTATCTGTTCTTTGATATGGATAGCGACGAAATGCGCTCGACGGGCGGGTTCCTCGGCAATTATGCCCTCATTACGGTGCAAAATGGGAAACTCATCGGCGGCATTCATCTGCTGGATACCCTCAAGTTGGATTGCCCCGGTGGAACAAGTAACAATAGATGCGATGGGCCGCCCATACCCCAGCAATACGCCTGGATGAACGCATTTCCACAGTCTTTCCGCATGCGCGACTCCAACATCTCGCCCAACCTGCCCACCTCGGCCAAGTTGATCATGCAGAAGTATCAGCAAGAGAGCGGCCAGGCGGTTGACGGCGTCATCATGATTACGCCCGAAATTATCAGGGACATTCTGAAGATAACCGGGCCACTCAAAGCGGATGGTTACGATTTGGAGGTCAACGCGCAGGACCTCCAGGATGTCATCCACTACTACCACATCGTCGACCGCGGTGATCCGACGACAGCTAAC
>DATBIB010000019.1:0-56981 GCA_036557205.1 Ktedonobacterales bacterium
CCTGCGCCAGTGCATCCCGCCACCTGGATCGGCCTGGCGCTGGCGGGCATCCTCACGATTGTGCTGGGCATCGTGCCGATGCAGCTAGTGAACTGGGCGCTGCAGGCGGCGCAGACGCTCATCAAGTAACGGACCACCCTATGACGCAGCCAACCCCAACGCAGAACACACAGCAGGCGCCAGCCGTCGCATCAGGGCGCGGCGCGCTGGTGATTGGCGCATCCAGTGGTATCGGCGCGGCGGTGGTCCGCGAGCTGGCGCGCCGGGGCTACACGCTGGCGCTGGTAGCTCGGCGTGAGGGTAAACTGGCCAGCCTGCGTGACGAGATCAACAGCGCGGCTGGCCGCGAGTGCGCCCGCGCCTATGCCCACGATGTGCGCGACTACGACGCCGCGCCCGCTCTGCTGCGCCAGATTGTGACCGATCTGGGAGGGCAACCGCTGCAGATGGTCGTCTATACTGCGGGTATCATGCCTCCGCCGGAGAGCGCGACGGGCGACTGGCCGTTTGAAGACGAGCGCGCTATGCTCGAAACGAATACCATTGGCGCGATGCGCTGGCTGGGGCTGGCCGCCGATCTGTTCGCGGCGCGGGGGAGTGGCACGCTGGTGGGCGTCTCGTCGGTGGCGGGGGAGCGCGGACGGCGCGGCAACAGCGCCTATCAGGCGTCGAAGGCGGCGCTGACGACCTGGCTGGAATCGCTGCGCTATCGTCTCAAGGAGAGCGGGGTGCATGTGGTCACGGTCAAGCCGGGCTACGTCGCCACGCCGATGACCGCCGCGTTGAAGCTGCCCCAGCGGGCCACCATCTCAGCGGACGAGGCGGCGCGCCAAATCATCTCCGCCGCCGAGCGCGGGCGTGCCGTCGCCTACGTGCCGGGCTACTGGCGCCCGATCATGTGGACGATCCGCCAGCTGCCTGCCTTTGTGATGACCAGGCTGCCGGTGTAGGGCTAGCGCGTTCGGCGTGGGCAAGATGTGTGGTGGGCCAGCTTCGCGGCATTCATGCCGCGGCTAATCGCGCCCATGACGAATCCGCCGCCAGTCGAGCGGAAGCGACCTGACAGGATTAGCCGTGGGCTGATGTTGTTTAGCGTGTTGTTCAGATAGTCGGTGAGTTGCGTCTGGGAGCCCGCGCAGGCGGGCTTTGCGGCCATAGCGCAGCGGAGGCCCCTAGGCGCGGCTTCAGCCGCCAGCCTTGTATATCCCAGGAAAGAACCACCAACATGTCTGTTGCGCTCGATGTCATGGATGAAGAACTGACCGGCTGGGGGCTGGCGCAAGCGGCCCGGTGCAAGGTCGCACGGCCCGAGGCGGTCGCCGAGATTGCCGAGGTGTTCGCCGAGGCGGCGCGCGCTGGCCAGACGATTGCGCTGCGTGGCGCGGGATGCAGCTATGGCGACGCCGCGCTCAACGCCAACGCGCTGGTGCTGGACTGCTCGCGGCTGAATCGCATCCTGGCATGGGACGCCGAGAGCGGACAGATCACCGTCGAGCCAGGCGTAACCATCGCGCAGGTCTGGCGGCGGACGCTGCCCGACGGCTGGTGGCCCATGGTAGTTCCCGGCACGAGCGCGGTGACGGTGGGTGGCGCGGCGGCAATGCAGATACATGGCAAGAACAACTGGCATACAGGCGCATTCGGCGAGAGCGTGCTGACGTTCGATCTGCTGCTGCCCTCCGGGCAGACCCTCACCTGCTCGCGCGAGAGCAATAGTGACCTCTTCACGGCGGCGATTGGCGGTATGGGCCTGCTCGGCGCGTTCACCGCGCTGACGCTCCAGACGCGGCGCGTCCATTCCGGCAATGTCTGGGAGGTCACCTCGGTTCACGATTCGCTCGACGCGCTCATCGCCGCGTTGGACGAGGCGACTAGCTGGGCGACCGATCTGGTAGCGTGGATCGATACCAGCGCGCGAGGAAAGCGGCTGGGCCGTGGCCTATTGAAGATGGCGCGTGACCTTGGGCCTGACGAAGACGCCCACCCTGAGATGACGCGCACCGAAGCCTATCAGACGCGCCAGAAGCCACTCGCGACGCGGCTGCCAGGCGGCTGGCTGCCACGGCTGGCGCGGCCCCTGACCAGCCCCGCGGGCGTCTGGCTCTCCAATCGCGGCCAGTGGATGAGCGGCCAGGGCGTGCGCCACCGGAGCTCGCACCTCAGCAGCTACGTCGGCGCGAACTTCCCGCTGGACGCTATCCCCGACTGGCGTGAGAGCTATCGGCCTGGCGGTCTGTTGCAGCATCAGAGTATGATTCCCGCCGAGGCTGCCAGCGCCGCCTTTCGCGAGATCCTCGACCGCTCGCAGCGCGCCGGACTGACGCCGAGCTTCGCCGTGCTGAAGAAGCATCGCGCCTCCGATGCGCTGCTCAGTTGCCTGATGGATGGCTACTCGCTGGCGCTGGATTATCCCGTGCGCCGAGGGCAGGAAGCGAAGCTGCGGGCGTTGCTGGGCGCGCTCAACGATGGCGCCGCCGAGGCGGGCGGGCGCGTCTACTTCGCCAAGGATAGCACGTTGGCGCCCGCGCAGACGCAGCGCATGTACGGTGACGCGCTCGAACGATTTCACACGCTCAAGCGGCAGCACGATCCGCGAGGGCTGCTAACCACCGACCTCTACCAGCGCGCCATCGCTCCGCTGTTTGAGGGGATGATTTGAACCCTACCCTCGACGCCTATCAGGCAGACGGAGCAGAGCCGATCAACCCCGCTGGCAAGCGCTCCGAGCGCCTGCCGCCGTTGACAGAGTCCTCCCAAAAGGCTATTACTGTGCTAGCTGATCGGGTGGATGACACCACAGGTAACAGGAGGCGCCTCGATGCACGCGCCCAGTGACACCACCGCTGCGAGAGGTCTGCGCGGCTGGTGGGCATCTCCCCCGCGATCCGGTATGCAGAGTCTGATCGTGCCATGGGAGTATCGACACCTCCGCGCCTCTGGGGTCACGCGTATTGCCGGTGGCGGTGTCGCAACCGCCGCAGGCGTCGTGTGCCTCTCCTATCGCGCCTACGGATGGGCAGCCTTTTTCCTGGTGCTTGGGACGCTGAATCTTGCAGGCGGCTACTGGTACATCGCTATCGCTCGCTCCGCACCCCCCCGAGCCTGAACCCGCGCGACTCGCACTGGCCTAACATACGCTCTTGAGGCCGCGCAGGCGGCCTTTGCGGCCACCGGCCCATAGGGCTGGTGCGCGAGGCGAGAGCCTCGGAGTGCGCGTCAAGCGCACGTAGCGCCAGCGGCCCGAAGGGTGTGGCTTTAGCCGCCAGCCGACTCTCGCGGTTTGGCCAGCCCTTCAATGACTTCCACGTTTGGCAGCTTCAGTAGCTCGTGTGGATCGAGGAGCAGCTTGCTGGAACGGTTGCCGCCGCCCATCACCACCTGCTCCGGCTGCATGACGGCGCTATCGATATAGATGGGTATATCGGTGACGCCAATCGCGGTGACGCCGCCTATCAGCATGCCAGTGCGCGCCACGGTGGTCTCCCCGTCGGCAAAGGACGCCTTCTTCACGCCCAATAGCTCGCAGACCTTCTGATTCACGTCTAACCGGGTCGTGGCCAGCACGACACAGACGGCATATCTGGTTGGCTCGGCTTTGCGCGACGCCACCAGAATCGTATTCGCGGCCTGGTCGGGCGCGACGTGGTAATGCCCGCAGAAGGCGGCGGTATCGGCAAGCTCCGGTAGGCATTCAAGGACGGTGTGCGCTATCTCGTAGTGCGCGAGGGCATCTTCGACAAGAGGCAATAGTATCGTTTCGGACAAGGCGCTTCTCCAATCAACGCCAGCGGGACTGACCCGGCCAACATCGTATCTCAGATTCTGCGGTTCATGATATCATCCGCTCGCTGGCCCATCCTGACTCATTTCCGTGATGATGCGCAGCGCGTTGGCGAGATCGTCGCCGGAGGGGGCGCGCTCAGGGTCGGCCAGCCACTGCACCACCACACCCGACATCAGCGCCTGATAGAGCGAGCCGACCATCCACGCCGTATGCTCATCGCTGGCCGGGTCGATGCCCTGGAACAACTCTGCCAGCCCCAGGCGTCCCTGCTGGAGAGCGTCGGCCAGGAACGCGCGAACCTCCGGCGCGCGCTCGATCTGCGCGGCGACCTCGAGCGTCGCCACCCACAGCGACCGTTCCGTCTCCAGCGATGCGATTACCCGCGTCCAGATCGTCGCGAAGCGCTCGAATGGCTCCATCGTGGCATACTGGTCGGCGTCGGCGGCCAGGTCGCGCCCGAGTTGCTTGCCCCAGTCGTCAATCGACTGAATCATCGCCGCGTTGAGCAGCGCCTCCACCGACCCAAAGTGATAGCCGATGGCCGCCAGACTCACACCCGATGCCGCCGCGATGTCGCGCGCGGTGGTGCGCGCGTAGCCCTTCTCATATAGACAGCGTTGCGCGCCAGCAAGCAGGTCTTCGCGATTGCCCATAAAGTAGTCGCCCCCAGTGAAAAAATCATCTCCAACTGGTCAAAATTGTACAAATGTCTGAGACGCTTGTCAAACCACGCCATTATGTTGTACAAATGTGTGAGACAAACGTGTGATACGTTTGTGCAATCTCGCGACGAGTGTTCACGAGCATGAGCGAGGAGATCACCTGTATGACAGACCGCAATGACCGCAATATCCTCATTTCCGGCGCGAGTGTCGCCGGGCCAGCGCTGGCCTACTGGCTGCGCCGCTACGGCTTCAACGTCACCATCGTCGAGCGCGCGAGCGCGCCACGTAGCGGCGGGCAGGCGATTGACCTGCGTGGAACCGCCCGCACCGTCGTCGAGCGCATGGGCGTCCTGGAAGAGATCAAACGGGCGCATACCGGCACGCATGGCATGTCGGTGGTCAATAGTGCGGGCAAACGGCTGGTCAGTATGGGTTCTGACACCATGAACGGCTCAGGTGGCCTGATTGCCGAGATCGAGATTCTGCGTGGCGATCTGGTGCGCATCTTCCACGAGGCGACGCGCAACGACGTCGAGTATCTCTTCGACGACTCCATCACCAGCATCAGGCAGGACGACGCGGGCGCGCACGTGACCTCCGAGCGCGGCGCTCCACGCACCTTCGACCTCGTCATCGGCGCGGATGGCCTCCATTCCAACGTGCGCAGGCTGGTCTTCGGCGATGAGGCGCAATTCACCCGCGACATGGGCTGCTACGTCGCCATCTTCAGCGCGCCCAATGCGTACCGTCTCGATGGCTGGGAGCTGTTCTATCGGATGCCAGGGAGCAGGCGCGCGCCAGGCAAGAGCGTCGGCCTCTATCCCGTGCGCGACAACACCGAAGTGCGCGCCATGTTCTACTTTGCCATGCCGCATCAGCACGTTGACCGCCATGATAGCGCGCGGCAGAAGCGGATTCTGGCGGAGACATTCGCCAGTGAGGGCTGGGAGATTCCCCAGCTGCTCGATGCGATGTGGACCGCGCCCGAGTTCTACTTCGACCAGATTGCTCAGGTGCGCATGGAGCGCTGGTCGAGCGGGCGGGTGGCGCTGCTGGGCGACGCCGCCTACTGTCCCACCCCCATGTCAGGCATGGGCACGAGTCTGGCGCTGGTGGGCGCGTACGTGCTGGCCGGGGAGCTGGCGACCGCTGGCGACGAGTACCCCGCCGCTTTTGCCCGGTACCAGCGCGAGCTGGGAGAGGCGGTCAGGCAGGCGCAGAAGTTCGCCGATGGCGCGCAGGGCTTCCTGTTGTCGAAGTCGCACTTGCAGGCCTGGATGGTCAATCACGTCATGCGCATGATGGAGCACTGGCCGTTCAAGGCGCTGATGTCGAGCGGCGTCGAGAAGTCGGCAAACGCCGTGACGTTAAAGGAGTATCCAGTATCCATAGGCGCCCTGTCCGCGCCACAGCGATAGCATCCACTCATACCGCTTGTGGTGAAGTTGTTGGCACAGGCCCTCTCCCCCTAACCCCCTCCCTCTTTAGGGGAGGGGGTTAGGGGGAGAGGGCGGTGGCCCAGTGACAACATCCCAGGCGAAACCAGTATCGTCTGGAAACGCTCATGAGCAAGACAACGCCGACATCTTTGCTGGATGTCGGCGGATATTGGCCTGCTCTACCTGATTCCTACAAAAACCACCTACTCAGTCTTGCCCGCTGCCTGCGCGT
Source organism: Ktedonobacterales bacterium (assembly GCA_036557205.1). GTDB lineage: Bacteria > Chloroflexota > Ktedonobacteria > Ktedonobacterales > JADMIN01 > DAHUXT01. The sequence continues at coordinate 6,121 of DATBIB010000019.1, forward strand.
CCCGTTCGCGCCTCCGCGCGCGCAGCCCGCCCATCCGGCCGATGCGCTCGTAGTGCGCGACGCCGAGCGTATCACGGGTGGTCTGGCCGCCGAGCCGACCAATATTCGCGTAAAAATCTGGCCCGCGCCGCTCGCGGACAGTGCGACCGCCCTTCGAGCCAATCCTGGCGAAGAACTCAGGCCCATACTTCTCCCGGACGGCCATGCCGCCACGGCGCGCGTTCTCCGAGCCAGCGCGTGGTCCGCGGCGTCGTTTCGGTTGCTCGGGTTCCGTCGCCGATGCGCCCTCAACAGCTTGCTTTCGTCGTGCCATGGATGTGCCCCCTCTCGTCGGCAAGGGTGAGCGGCGGCTCACGGTACAGTCATTGCCATACGTGGCGAGATGCCGCCGCACAGCCGAAAAAGGAGGTAGAGCCGTCCACGCTCTCTTGCTCGAAGTAATCGTACCAGACAAGTGGCGATTGCACACGTGCCAAAATGCGTAGCAAGGCCGAGGAGTTCGGGTGAATTGGCTTTATGGTACGTGTTGCTAGCTTGCCACGCAGAATGTGACAGAGCATCACAATGGCAGCACGCTTCGTTGCTTGCGCAGTATGATTGGGGTCACAATTTCGGGTTGAGATGGCTATCTGGCGTGTCGAGCGGATACAATGACGTACGGATGCCCCACGACCATCCGGTGGAAGATCGAGAGCGTCACTGCCACAAAAGGGCTGTAGAGTTGCGGGGCTACGACGTGAGTGATACACTGGCGCACGGCCTGACCTATATGCCCGCACCGGAATTCTGAGACGTCGCAATCACTGTCGGTAAGAGAACAAAGCTACATTCAACGCACTAGCACTGGCCGCCCTTCGCACGATGATGGTCACGCAGGCGCTGCCCTATTGAATCGAGGAGTATCGTGACAACTTGTCCGCGTTGTGGCCAGCCGCTTCACGCCCCCGTCCCCGCGTGTCCGCGTTGCGGGCAGCGATTCGCGCCACCCCCCCAGCAGTATCAGGCCAACGGATATGCCAATGGGTATGATGGAGCGGCCGCTGCCTGGGACTATCAGGCGCAGGCGCAGGCGCAGGCGCAACAATCACCCCAACAACCGCCAGCGCCGGGCGCGGGAATGTATGGACAGCCAACCGCGCGACCGGGCTTCTCGGTGCATGAGCTTGTCAGCGAGGAGGCGCTGCCCGACTGGCTCCGCCAGGCCTCGGCGGAGTCGGCGCAACCCACCCAGCGCCAGCCAATTCCCGGATCTCCTGGATCTCCCGCCTACCCTCCACAGCAACCCTATCCGTCGGCGTATCCCCCCGCCAATCAAAATCAGCCACCCGCGCCGGGCTACGGTGGATATGGTAACAATGGCTATGGCGGCAATGGCTATGGCGGCTACGCACCCGCGCACGCTCCGGCTGACGAGCCACCAGTGCAACGTCCCGACGCCAGCGCATTCCCTTCGCTCGAGAGCGCGGGCAGCTATCAGGGGCCGCTCGCGGGTGGTGGCGGCATGCCCGCCAGCTCGTTGCTCGATCCCAATGCCCTGCCAACCTGGCTTGGTGGTCAGCAGGGACAGGCCGCGCCCGACGGCATGCGTGGCGGCGAGGGCATGCGCGCTCAATCGCTGGTGGATGAGACAGCCCTGCCCAGATGGATGCGCAATGAGCCAGCGTCTCCCGCGCAGGCGCCAGTTGCCGCGCCACCGCCCGCCGCACCGGGCTGGGGCGGATATCCCGCTGCCCCCGCTGCCCCTGCTGGATACGCGGGCATGCAGATGCCGATGCAGCAACAGATGCAGCCGATGCAGTCACCGGCGGCGCCCGTTCCGATGAATGGCCAGCCGGGATTCTCCGCTAACCAGCTGATCGACCCCGGCGCGCTCCCCGAATGGATGAAGAACCAGGGTCAGGCGGGCGTTCCCCAGCCGGGCGGTATGCCCCAGCCCGGCGCTGCCGGGCAGCCGGGATGGTCGGCATCCGATTTGATCGATCCCTCAATGCTCCCGGGATTTGTGCGTGGCAACGAGGCGCCGATGCCAGCGCCGCCGCAAGAGAACAACCTGGCGCGTGAGCGTACCAGCCGGGTACCGGCGCCGCCCGTCGCGAATCCAGCCGCCGAGCGCGACTTTGGCGCGTCGCGGGCCGGAACCGCTCATCGTGGCGCGGCGTCGCGCAAACACCAGGCGGCGCGGCCACTCGGCGAGGAGGAGAAACCGGGGTGGCTGCGTGAAGAATCGCAGGGGGGATATGGTCAGGGGGCTTATCCGCCTGGGCGTCAGGGCAGAGCCGACAACGGCCGGAACGGGAATGGCTATAACGGCTACGGAGATCGCGACGGCTACGACGGCTACAATGACCCGAGCGCCTACGAAGACTATGGCGAGTATGGCGCTCCAACCGGCCGGAATGGCTATCGCGGACAACCCGGCCAGCGCGGGCGGATGCCCGAGGGCCAGACGGGCCGCTCACGGGCCGTGCGAGATGCCCGCGATGGCTATGAGACATCGCGCCGAGGCCGACAACAGCCGACCCGCCAGCAACTGGCGCCCGCGCCGAAGAAGCGCAAGGGTGGTTTCTTCGGGTTCTTGAGACGCGGCTAGGCGACAAGGAGGCGAGCGTGTTGGGCGCCACGAGTAATGCGGCGCAGTCACTGGATGCTGGGCGCGGCCGTCAGCCAGGCGCCGCGCGTTCGCTGCTGCTGATTGATTGCGGGTCAGCCTTTACCAAGGCGGCGCTGGTGGGTCTGGTGGAGAGTCGCTACCGAATGCTGGCCAGTGTCAGCGTTCCCACGACGCTCGCCGCGCCCCAGGCCGATATCATGCTGGGCGTGCGCAACGCCATGAGTGAGATCGAGCGGATCACCGGCCGCATCCTGATGCGCGCGGGTCAGCCGATCCAGCCTGAGGATGAGGATGGCGCCGGGGTAGACCTCGCCGTGCTGGTGTCGAGCGCCGGGGGGCCGATGCGCCTGATGACGCTTGGGCCGGGCCGCGAATCGCTGGCGATGCTCTTGCAGCGCGCGCTCAGCGGCCTGTTCATCCAGCTCGAGACGCAACAACTGCCACCAGCCGAAGCGCCGCTCTCCGACGGCGACCTGCACCGTCTCGCCGTGAATCTGCGCGCGATTCAGCCGCACGCCGCGCTGATCGTCGGGTCGCCCACGCCGACGCCTGGTAACGCCGCCGCTACCGCCGCGCAGTCAGTCGCGCGGGCCATTGACATGCTTCAGCCAACCGCGATGGATGTCTCCTACCCGCGCCCACCGGGCCTGCCGGTCATCTTTACCGGCGCGCCACCCGACGCGCAGATCGTCACCACGACGCTGCAAGGGCGCACGAACGTCCAGAGTGTCGAGGCGCTCTCACCATCGACGCTTTCGCCGCTGACGCGGGCCGTAAGCGCGCTCTACGAGAGTTGTGTGCTGCGCGAGGCGCCCGGATACGCGGCCTTGCGTCGCATGGTGGCGGCGCCGCCGCTGGCCACGGTGACCTCGCTGGGAGGCGTGGCGCGTTTCCTGGCGCATCATTTTCAGATGAATGTCGTCGCCGTGGATGTTGGGGCGAATTCAACCGAACTGGCCGGAGCCACCGCCAAGGGCGAGTTTTTGCCCGCGCTGCATCCGACGGCGGGCGTTGGCGCGGGCAGCGGGCAGTTGGTGCGGGCCGTGGGCGCCGACAGCATCCTCCGCTGGATCACCGCGCCGATTGATGAGGATGATCTGCGCGAGTACGTCCTGACCCATATGCTGCGGCCGCGGCTGCTGCCAGCGACACCCCTCGCGCTCGAAATCCAGTATGCGCTGGCTCGCGAAGCCATCCGGCTGGCGATGCACGCGCCCGGCACCCGGATGGCGGGGCTGCATCCGATGGATATCGTGCTTGGCACGGGTGGTGTGCTGGCGCATGTCGCCCATCCCGCCGACGCCGCTCTCGTCCTGCTGGATGGCCTTCAGCCGCGGGGCATCACCTCGTTGGTGCTCGATAGCGCGCAGATCGCTGGCATGCTCGGCAACCTGGCGATGGTCTCGCCCGATATCGCGGCGGCGCTTTCCAGCACCGACGCCGTGCCGCTGCTGCTCGGCTCCGCCATCTCCATCCATGGCGACGCGCCTGATGGCCAGCTGGCGCTGCGCATCGTAATGGAATTTCTGGATGGGCGGCAAGAAGAGGCGGAGATTGTCAGCGGCACGCTCGTGCGGCTGCCGGTGGCTCCCGGCGACCGCGTGCTGCTCTCGCTCTATCCAGCGCCGAATGTGGATATTGGACTGGGGCCGGGCCAGCACGCACGGTCGAGCGAGCCGGTTGAGGGAGGCGTGCTCGGCCTGATCGTCGACGCGCGCGGGCGTCCGCTCCTCCTGCCGTCTGATCCTGAGACGCGCGTGCAACAGTTGCGCGCCTGGCGGAAGGCGCTCCGTGGGGAGAGTGAGCAGTGAGCAACCTCGCGCTGGATTACCCGCTTGGCCGACCAATCGCGCCATCCATTACGGTGCGTCGCCGCAGGCCGCTCCCGCAGGGGGCCGTGCTGCGCGTGCAGACCGGAGATGGCGTCAGCGCGCTGCAACCCATCGCCGAGATCACCACCCAGAATGGGCGCGTGCCGGTGCTGGCGGGCATCGATGGCCGCGTCATCGCGGTGACGCCGGGCAAGGGAGTCATCATCGAGGGCGTGGCGACGCTATTGCAGGGGCTGGTTGGCCTGGGCGAGAGCGCCGCCGGGCCGCTGGCCTTCCTGCCCCAGGGCGAGTCGCCAGCGGTGGCGCTGATTCCGCGCGGAGCTATCCTCGTCTATCCACAGCGGGCGCCACTGACCTTGCTCCAGCGGGCCGCGGCGCATGGCGCGATGGGGGTGATCGCGGCGAGCGCCTCCGCGCTGGAGCTGGAGGCCTTTGCCCGCGCCGACATCAGTGCCTTCCTCGAGCAGCGGGTGCCGCTGGCGATACCTAGTCCGCTGGTCGTCATACTCACCGAGGGGCTGGGAGATGCCGCGATGCAGATGGAGATGCAGACGCTGCTGCGCCGCCGCGAGGGCGAGATGGCGCTCGTCAACGGCACCTCGCATCCCCGCCAGAATGTGCGGCCAGAGGTGCTGCTCTCGCGCCCTGATCTGGCAGTGGGCGAATATGTGCCGCCGCCGGTGCTGCTGCGGCCAGGGGCCATGGTGCGGGTTGCGGCTGGCGCGCGCCGTGGGATGCGCGGCATGATTCGTCACGTCCCGGCCCACATGGCGGTGGATGCCGCCGGGCTGCGCACCCGCTGCGCCACTGTCGAGCTGGATACCGGCGAGCGCGTGAGCCTGCCGCTGCACTTATTGGATATCATCGGGTAATTGACCGCTCATCATCCACGAAAAGGACCGCTGTGGAGACGCTGACCTATCTGCGGGCGGAGTCGCTCGCGCCAGCGCGTGTGGTCGAGGCCTTCAACCGCTCGTTTGAAGGCTATTTTGTGCCGATGACCCACACCGTTGACTCGCTGCGCATACTCATCGAGGTGAACGATGTCGCGCTGGCCCATTCCTTCGTCGCGGTGGATGAACAGGGGCGGCCCGGCGGCGTGGTAATGCTGGCGATACGCGGGTCGCGCGGCTGGATCGCCGGGATGGGGCTGGCGCCAGAGTGGCGCGGGCATGGGCAGGCGGAACCGCTGATGGAGGCGGCGCTCAGCGAGGCGCGGACGCTTGGCCTGGCCTCGGTCGAGCTGGAGGTGCTGGCGCAGAATACGCCCGCGCGGCGACTCTACACCCGCCTCGGCTTCGAGGAGGCGCGGTCGCTGGCGGTCTTCACCGGCCCGCTGACCGAAGGCGCAACGCTAGCCAAAGAACAGCCCTTGGTAGAGGATGTCACCGTCGAGCAGGCGCTAGCCGACTTCGCCACGCTCCACCAGACGCCGCCACCCTGGCAGCGGGATCGCCCCTCGTTGGCGCATATGGCGCCATCGCTCCACGCCTCCGCGCTGATGAATGGGGACGGCAGCATCCGAGCCACGCTGATCCACATGCCGTCTGGCCTGGGCTTCAGCATCATGGATTTCGGCTCCCGCGCCGCCACCCCCGAGGCGCGTCGGGATGATGTGCTGACGCTGATTCGCGCGCTGCTGGCCCCGACGCCAGGCGCGCCGGTCCGGGCGATCAACGTAGCTCCGGGCGACCCGCTGGGTGATGCGCTCGTGTCGCTCGGCTGTCCGACACCTCATACGCAGTGGGAGATGCGCCTGCCGCTTGATTGAACGCCGACTCGTGCTATGGATTCTTGCGTGAGCTTGCGTGCAGAATGGTCAGGCCAATCACCTCGCCAGAATCGCTATAGCGCATGATAATGTCATCATCGGTCATATCGCTATCGGATGCGACATTGGGGGTGTCTGGCTCGGTGAAGTGAATGGCAAGCGTGTCCGTCTCGGGATCGTAATGACTCCAGAGGCTATGCTGGCGCAGACCTTTCAATGTGGGAACCAGAGCAAGATAGGGATCTACATCTACGGCCATAACTACCTCCGTCTAATTACCCCGCCACCTTTACGGCGCGGGCAATCAGGAAGTCCGCGCTCCAACTGACGAGGTGGCCGTCGGTCTCCGTTACCGCAAAGTACTCGCGCGCCTCAGGAGTAGCGGCCAGAATATCGGCCTCCAGCTTTGCGCGCTCATCCGCTGGCATGCGCATGCGCGCCGTCCAGGAGGCGAAGTCGTATGTCTTGCGCTGCGTCTCCAGATCAGTGATTTCGAGGCCAGCGTCCGCCAGAAACGTCCGCCACTCGCTCGCGGTGTAGTTGCGGACGTGGCTGGGGTCGCGCCACTTTTCCCAGCGGTTGCCCAACTCGTCGAGCGTCGCGTCTTCCGGCGCGATGTTGTCGATGACGACCAGCCGCCCGCCGGGATGCAGCACCCGCGCCATCTCGTGCACCGCCGCTGTGACGCTGGCATAGTGATGCGGCGCGATGCGCACCGTGACCAGATCGAAGCTCGCGTCGAGGAAGGGCAGATGCTCCGCGTCGGCGATGACGTAGCTGGCGTTGGTGACGCCGCTGGCCGTCAGGAAGTCGCGGGCGGCGGCCAGCATGCGCGGGGTCAGGTCGCTGGCGGTCATGTGGGCGACGTGCGGGGCGAGCGCCAGCGCGGTATGCCCGCCGCCGGTCGAGATGTCGAGCGCCTGGTCGCTGAGTGCGGGCGCGGCCAATTCTACCAGACGGTTCAGATCAGCGCCACCAGCATGGCCGGGGCTGGCGACATACGCCTCTGCCGACTCGCCGAACATCTCGCGCACCCGCGCCTTGATCGCCTCGCTCTCAGCGTTCGCAGGCTCAGAGGCGCCCGCCAGTGGGCGCAGGCATTCGATACGGTTGCCGAAGGGGTCGGCGGTATAGAAGCGCTCGTAGCCGGGCAGCAGATCGTCGGGGATGATCGGCGCGTCCGCCGCCTCCAGCCGCGCGCGGACCGCCGCCAGGTCGCGCACGAGCAGGCCGGGATGCCCCTTGCGCTGTGGATGGAAGTCTTCCTCGACGCCGAGATTTATCTGCTGCTCGCCGCAACGGAACCAGACGCCGCCGCGCGCGGCCAGCGCCGGTGGCTTCGGCAGCTCCTCCAGCCCCAGCACGCCACCGTAGAACGCGCGCGCCTGATCCTCCAAGCCGCGCGGCATCGCCAGCTGCATGTGATCCAGCGCAAGGACGAGGATATCATCGCTGGCGCTTCGCGAATCGCTCATGTGTTGCTCCATATTCAGTGTGTGGGCAGATTATCCTGCGTTCATATGGCCTCACTGCTGGTCTGCGGCCCCTCCCCTCATAGGGAGGGGGTAGGGGGTAGGGGGAGAGGTCAGCCGCCGCTTCGAGCGTACCTGACTTTGCGCTATAATGCCAGCCATTGCAAGTGATAGTCAGTATCGGATTTCTCGATAAGGAACGGTGCAAGGCGGAACATGACGCTCGATCAGTTGGAGACGTTTGTCTATATCGCCCGCACGCACAGCTTCTCGCGGGCCGCCGTGGTGCTGGGGCTGGCGCAGCCGACGCTGAGCGGACGTATCAGCGCGCTCGAAGGCGAGCTGGGATCGCAGTTGTTTGTGCGCCACGGCCATACGCTGGAGCTAAGTGAGACGGGACGGGCGCTGCTGCCCTACGCCGAGCGGATGCTGGCATTGCGAACAGAGGGCGTCGCCGAGGTGCAGCGGCTCGCGCTGGGTGGGCTGGGACGGCTCACCCTTGGTGCGAATCTCAGCGCCAGCCAGTATCTCGTCCCTCGGCTGGTCGAGCTATTTCATCGCCAGCATCCCGAGGCGCCGATTCGCGTCCGCACGGCCACCAGTCCCGCGCTGATGGAGAGCCTGCTCGATGGCGTGATTCAGCTTGCCATCTGCTCGCAGGCGCAGCTTGAGCCGCGCGCCCAGGTGCTCTGGAGCTATAGCGATTCGCTGCTGCTGGTCGCCAGCCGTGAACACCCGCTGGCGCGCGAGGGCGAGTGCTCCCGCGCCGACCTGGGGCGCCACACCATCCTCTCGACGCAGGCTGGGCCAACGCGCCTGGGCCTGCGCCATGTCTTGCCGCCCGACGATGCGACGCCAATCGCCATCGAGGCGAACGCGGGTGAGGTGATGACGCAGTTGCTGCGCCGCGGGCTGGGCGTCACCGTCTTGCCCGCCATCGCCGTCTGGGACGAGCTGGCGCGCGGCGAGCTGGTCAGCATCCGCGTGCGCGACGCCACCTTGCCGCCCTATGACGTGGCGCTGGTGCAGTGGAGCGGGCGGGCGCTCTCCCCCGCGGCGACGGCCTTCGCCGAGATGGTAGGGAGTGTACGCGTGCCGGAGGTGCTGGGCGGCTAGAGCCACCTCACACTAGCCATCCGCCTGTAAGCACGAATGCCATGAGCAGCGCCTGCATCGCAAAGCCGCCGCCAACGAGTAGCGCGTCGAGCCATGGGGCGCGGCGTATGGCTCGTGCCAGGATGAGATATACCGGCACAGCGGCCAGCAGATAGCGTCCTGCCGAGACGAAGGCCTCTGGAAATTGCGCCCCTACCACTGGTGACATGATGCATACCAGCAGCAGGACGACAAGGTAGAGCGAGAACGAGGCAGGGATGCGGCGTATGGTGATGACGGTGAAACCAGCAACGAAGACCAGCGGCGCATAGTCCACCAGCACCCGCGCCTGCTGGAAGCTGGCGGGCTGAAGATGCCAGAACTGCTGCCAGGCATAGCCAACCGCGCTCCATGGCGGCATTGCTCTGTGGTTGAACAATGCCTCCGCATGTATCCATGCCACCGGGTCACTGTATATCCTGAAGCAGTAGAGGCTGAACAGAACAATTGCGGCTGGCACGGCTCCCGCAAGCAGCACGAACGTCGGGAGCCAGGCATTTAGTCGTCGCCAGTTCATAGCCAACTTGGCCTGGCGCGCATACTCCCACAAGAGCGGAGCAATGAGAATGATGCCTACTGGCCGTGACAGCGCCGCCAAAAATGCCCAGAGCGCAGCAGCGCGCCACTGGCCCCGTCGTGCGCACAGGAGCATCGCCGTCGCCAGCGCCAGAAACAGGCTGTCGGAATAGGCGGCGCTCAGGAAGAACGCCAAAGGAGCCGCGGCGAGCAGCCGCATAGCACGACTGGCGGCCCCGATCGTCTCATCCTCCTGCACGGCCAGCGCGCCAAGTGCCACGAATGCCAGAAGTGTGGCGACATTGCTTGTGATGAGAAGTGAGATTTGCCAGCGGTCGTCGCCCAGCAGCAGCTCGAAGGGCTTCGAGAGCAACGGATAGAGCGGCCAGAAGTCGGCATCGATGGGGCGTGTGTAGCCAACACGGACAAGATGGCCGTAGAAGCCGCCATCCCACAGTCGCCACGAGTTGACGAGACTATCGAGTGTGATTGCGCCAGGCCGAGGGCTTTGAATGACGCTGGCCCGCAGCAACGTCTGGCTGAAGTAGGTAATGAGCAGTGCGAGCAGCCGGGTGGCCAGCCAGAGCGGTAGCGCCAGCTTGAATAGCGCCCGCCAGGGAAGTGGAGGCGCGGCATGGGCGCCCGCGGCGAACCAGGCAATGACCCATCGGACCCGCCCGCCAGCCCAGGCAAGCATCAATCGAGTAGTCTGGAGCACGGATCTTCCCCTCATCCCCTGGCGCTGGATCGATACTGCGGATTACCAGCGCTCTCGACCTCTCCAGTACTTCGCGGGCCGTTACTGGTTGTCTTCAGATGAATCGCAACAACCTTCTCTAACATGACGCATTGTGAACCGCACTGTGTTTCTACTGCCGGTTGACTGTAGCCACTGAGGCGGCAAGGTGTGTCACTCTCCACAATAGGCTGCTTTGCTGGCCAGTCTTGCTCCCCATCATATATAATGACGCCACTATGCGGCACGGCATGGGCGGACGCAGGCTGGAGAAGGGAAGACCAACGTGGTAGATGGAAACGGCGCGGCGCGACGGGTCGAGCGCGGCATTGGCGCGAGTGATGAGACAGCAGACGAGCTGCACGAGGCTGGCAAGCGCGAAGTCGAGATGTATATCCGCACCTACCAGACGCTGCTACGTAGCTCCGGCGAGGTCGGCCTCAAGGCGCTCGTCCAGGCGCACTACAACATCGACTCCGTGCTGCATCCACAGGCGCGCTCCAGCGATCCCGACATGTCCGCGTTCATCTACACCGTGCTGCGCCTGCCGACGGCGATTCTGCACTGCTCGCGCGTGCTGCTCGGCCAGTCAGACGAGGTCTTTGCCCAGCATAACTTCCAGGTGGCGCAGTGGCAGGCCGTCTCCGCCGCCGCCCGCCGCCGCCAGTGGTTCTTCGACGGCAAGAATACCCTTGCCGTCTACATCGCCAGCGTCAGCGACACCGACGACATTGTGCCGACGCTGGTTGCCCTCCAGATCGAGTGGAACAAGTTCCACTGGCTGCTCAACGCCGACGCCACCACCATGCAGCTGCTCGAAAGCCGCGTGGATCGCGCCTCGCCGGTCTACGCCGAGATCAGCAAGGTCGTGCGCGAGCGGCTGAAGGTCAGCATCGAGGACTGGCGGCGGCTCGAAGTCATCTGGGGCGACAATCTCTGGACCAACCTGCTCGCCATCGGCAAAGAGCGCAAGAACTTCACGCTGCGCATGCTCGGCGGCTCGCACGTCGGCTTCGTCCGCGCGACACGCCGCTGGTGGTCGCCAATCGCGAAGCTGATGGATGACGTGCGGATGGGGCGGCGTCCGGTCTACTTCATCTCCAGCAACACCCACAGCGTCGCCAACCTGCTCTCCGGGGTCGTGCGTCGCCGCGAGGACGAGTTGTCGCGCTTCGCCGTGACGGGCGCCGATACATTTCTGGCGGAGGAGTTCAAGAAGCTGAAGGAGAACCGCTCGCCGGGCAACTGGCAGAACTACCTCTACTACGTGGCGCGCGAGTATCAGCGCACCGCCGCGGGCCAGGGATTTGCCCGTAGCAAACCGGTGGAGGAGCAGGAGCGCGGCATCTGGTATCTCGGCGCGAAGCACGGGCTGGAGATTGACGTGCAGGTGATTGATTTGGCGAAGGTGCGCGGCGACGACCTCGACCCGCGCGTCCGCGTCTCGGGCAGCGAGCGGATGATGGATAGCCATGGCGTCATCATCAACATCGACTATCCGCTGGGGATGGCGGCCTATCGGGTGCTGCGCGAGGTGCTGGAAAATCTGGTGCAGGTCAAGGGCATCTACATTCTCGGCAAGGCGGCGACGCTCAACGGCAGCATCGGCGACGTGATGATCTCGAATGTGGTGCTGGACGAACACAGCCAGAACACCTACTGGCTGGATAACTGCTTCAGCGCCGCCGACGTCAGCCAGCACCTCGTCTTTGGCGCGGTGCTCGATAACCAGAAAGCGGTCTCCAGCAAAGGCACTTTCCTGCAGAATCGCGCCTACCTGGACTTCTACTATCGCGCCAACTACAGCGTGGTGGAGATGGAGGCTGGCCCGTACCTCGACGCGGTCTACGAGAGCCTCTATATGACCCGCTACCCGACGAACGACAACATCAACTTCGCCAAGCTGCCGTTCGAGCTGGGCATCATCCACTACGCCTCGGATACGCCCTATACGCGCGGCAAGAATCTCGGCGCGGGCAGCCTCTCCTACTATGGCATGGACTCCACCTACGCCGCCAGCATCGCGATGGTGCGGCGCATCCTGGAGAACGAGGTCGGCAGCAACAGCCAGCGCGGTGGCGAGGCGGTGGCGCGCGCCGAGGCGCTACGCATCCGTCGCGGGGCCGCGCCAACTGGCTCGACGCGGTAACTTCTACACGGGCTCGATGGTGCAGGTGAGGGTGAAGCGCTCCAGCCGCTCGCGGTAGTATTCCGCTGGCTCGCGCGGGCAGACGATCACCTCCGCGCAGCCGGAAGTGTGCGCCTCGAACATGATCGCGGTGGCGGCCTCGATGGAGAGCGTCGGCACGGTGCGCACCAGCGCGAGGACCACTTCATCCATGGAGTGAACATCATCATTGTGGAGCATGACGCGATAGCGTGGTAGCAGGCGCAGAAGCTCGCGCACTTCCTCGTCGGTGCGCGGCGCGGCGCTCATGGTGTAGTGTGCCTGAATGAATTGTTTTTTGCCATTGGCTCGAAAGAATGCGGGCATATGCGCCCCCTCGCTCTGGTCACTGCATTGGCCAAACCCAAGACATAACACACCTCTCGTAGTTCAGAAACGTTCGAGCAAACGCATACGCCACATTGCCCGCCACAGGGGCATACCTCGGTAGCGCAGATGGGCAACTTTCTCCGCGAATGAACCTGAACGATGGGTATCTGGTAAAGAACTATGAGTGCGATGAGACACGCTGGATACTGTCCAGAATGGGGAGAGCGATGGCGGCGGACGAAGAGCTATTCCGGGAGTGGCAGCAAGGCAGCGCGGGTGCGCTCGAAGCGCTCGTTCAGCGCCACCATGCCCCGCTGCTGGCGCACCTTACCCGGCTCACCGGCAACCCCCTTCTGGCCGAAGACCTCACGCAGGAAACCTTCCTGCGGCTGGTGCGCGACGGAGCCAGCTACCGCTATCCACGACCGTTCCTGCCCTGGTTCTACACTATCGCCCGGCATCTGGCGCGCAATGCCCTGCAGAGTGCCTACGCTCGCCATGTGGAGCATCGCCAAACACTACCGGACTCCGCCAGTGACGAGCCAGACCCGGCGGACTGGCTGGAGCGCTGGGAGCGGCGGGAGGGCTTGCGTATGGCGCTGGCCACGCTGACGTTCGAGCAGCGCGAGGCGCTGAGCCTGCGCTTTGGCCAGGAGCTCACCGTGCAGGAGACGGCGGCTGTGCTTGGCGTGCCGGAGGGAACGGTTAAGAGTCGCACCTTCACCGCGCTCCGACGGCTGCGAGATGCCCTCAAGCAGCGAGAAGTTAGCGACGACCTTGATCAACGAAGAGAAGACAATCATGGATAACGACCAGGCGCGCTATGCCGAACATCTGCCGCCCGACCTGCTGGCGACGGCGCAACGCTATGCCGCTCAGCCCGTGGCGCGGCCAACGCCTGAGCAGACGAGGCGGCTGGTAGACCGGCTGCTGGCGGAGCCGGTGATAGCGCCCGCCAGCAATATGCCCCGCCGGAGAACAGTGCTCGCGGCGATGCGAGTCGCGCGCTGGCGCGTGCGGCTGATGAGCGTGCCCTTCTGGATCGCGTGTGTGCTGGGGCTGGCGGTGGCTGGCGCGGTCACCGCCATCAACATTACGTCCAGTAGGATGGTCCCGCTGGTGATGGCGCTGCCGCTGACGGCCGTGCTGGGGCTGGCGCAGGCCTCGCGCACGCCATCTCGCGGGCTAAGGGATGTCGAAAGTGCTGCGCCGGTAAACCGGACGACAGTGATGGCCGCCTCCGCGCTCGCGATTGTTGGCCTCGACTGCGCCTTCGGGCTGATCGCCACCTCGTTCCTGGCGCTCCTTTCCTGGGCGCCATTCGCGGCCTTGCTGGTCGCCTGGCTCGGTCCGTTACTGCTGCTGGCGGGACTTTCACTGCCCGTCGCGCTACGCTGGGGCGCGGTTCCGGCGGCCATCGTCGGTGCAGGACCATGGCTAGCGCTGGCGGTGGTGGCGTTCGTAATTCCCGGTAATTCCACGGCGGCAGCGGTTTTCGCGCTGCCACACGATACCCTCTCGTTCGCGCTACGCATCAGCGCGGCGGCGCTTGGAGTAGTGGTATTGTTGCTCTTCCTGCGCGACTCATCATGGCAACGCGCGCTTGCCCGCGTATCGGCATAGCGACCACGCATCGTGCAGGATAGGAGGTGAGACATGCGCGGATTCTGGGCAGTCTTTCGGCTGGAGCTGCGGCTGCTGCTGCGCGGCTGGGGCATATGGATCGCGGGATTGGTAGCGGTCTTCTTCGGCGTCTATGAGGCTTCGATGGTCCGTGAGGCAACTTTCGACGCCTGGGAGCAGTTGACCGTCGCCACGTTCTTTGTGACGCTTATCCTGACGCTCGCTACTGGTGACCAGATCATCCGGGATCGTGACCGCCGCGTCGCCGATGTATTGCTCAGCACGCAAATTGCGACACAAGCGTACGTCTGGGGCAAGTATCTCGCCGCGCTGGCAGTGTTTCTTGGAGTGGCAGCCTTGATGTTGCCAGGCGCTATCCTGATGGATCATTTCGGCTGGCGTAACCCTCCATTAGTGCTTGGCCACAGCCTTTATCCATCGCTTGGCCCGTGGCCGTATGTTTCGGCGTGGCTCTGGCTCACCGTCGTGCCGGTTGTCTTCGGCGTGGCGCTCTCGCTGGCGTGCGTCACGCTCACCCGCGGTCTGCGCGTCATCAGTTCACTGGTCGCCATCGTGCTCTGGTTTGGACCTGCTCTGTTCGCCAGTTCCTACTCTGGCGGACCGCTCAGCCTGCTCGACGTCGCTGGATGGAGCCTGTATGGCTCGGTGACCGATGCGGTTGCAGCGTCGCTGCCGCCATCGCTGCAAGACATCTTTCGCTCGGGCGCCTCTCCTACCACCGGCATTGCGGCGCAGATGGTTCAGTTCATGACGGCGCATCTGCCACCTGAGCTACCGGCCATCTTCATCTGGAACCGCGTGTTCTTCGTGGCGCTGGCGGTCCTGCTGGTGCTTCTCACGGTGCTGCGCGTGCGGCGGCAGCGGCGCGGCGCATAACCTGAGAGACTTTGGAAAGGAGCGGCGAAATGCCTGGGCTGCTGATCGACGGCGTGAGCCATCGCTACGAACGAACGCGCCTGGCGCTGGATGATGTGTCACTACGGCTGGAGCGCGGCGTGCTGGGGCTGGTCGGACCCAACGGCGCGGGCAAGACGACCCTGCTGCGCATCCTGGCGACCCTGCTCGTGCCCACCGAAGGCGCAGTCACGTGGGACGGGCAGGATATCGTGCGCCAGCCCGTTCTCCTGCGTCGCGAGCTGGGCTATGTGCCGCAAGAGTTCGGCGTCTATCCCCAGCTTACGGCGCGTGAGTTTCTCAGCTACATCGGCGAGCTGAAGGGGCTGCGCGGCGCTGACTTGCGGCGGCGCGTGGCGACCGCGCTGGAGACGGTGCGGCTGGCCGGTGATGCTGACCGGCGGCTGGGTACTTTCTCTGGCGGCATGGTGCGACGCATTGGGATTGCTCAGGCGCTGCTCGCCAATCCACGTCTTCTCGTGCTGGACGAGCCAACCGCGGGCCTCGATCCCGCCGAGCGCGTCCGCTTCCGCGAGACGCTGGCCGCACTGCCGCACGAGTGCCTTGTCGTCCTCTCAACCCACATTATCAGCGATGTCGAGGCGGTGGCAACCGATCTGGCGCTCGTACGCCAGGGCAGCCTCATCTGGACAGGCACACCCGAGGGCTTGCTGGCGGACGCCGCCGAATGCGCCTGGGCTATCACCGTGAGCAGCGCTGAGTTCGAGCGGCTGCGCGCTACTCATCAGGTCAGCGCCGCCATTCGCCGGGGGGAGATGGTCGAGGCGCGGCTGCTGGCCCGCGCGCGCCCGCATCCAGCGGCGGCTCCCGTCACTCCAACGCTGGAGGAGGCCTACCTCTTCTTCAACCCCGATGCGGCGATGGCGCAGGATACGCTGGCGCCTGTGTAAACCGATGTTCCGGGATCAGGAGGCCGCGGCGCTATCTGACCACTCGTCGGGCGCAAGGAGACGCAGATAGCGCGGCGGGACGCTCTCGGTGAGCCAGACACCGTTCTCGCTGCGGTAGAACAGGTAGCCGTCGCGCGCCATCGCGGCGGCATCCACCAGCAGCACGGCGGGCGCGCCATGTCGGCCGCCGACGTTCACCGCCGTGGCGATATCGGCGCTAAGGTGCACGTGCTGGCGGCGCATCTTGCGCAGTCCCTCGCGCAGAATCGCGTCAACCGTGGCTCTCGCTGTGCCGTGATAGAGCGTGGCTGGTGGGGTGGTCGGCGCAAGCTGGAGATCGATCTCTACGCTATGCCCCTGGCTGGCGCGGACGCGCTCGCCCGTCGCGTCGAAGGCAAAGCGCTGTTTGTTGTTGCGGGCGACGATCTCCTCCAACTCCGTGCGCGAGATGGTCATACCGTGACGCGCCATCGCCGCCAGCAATGTCTCGACGGCGACCCAGCCGCCCGGTTCGAGCGTCAGCCCAAGCGCCCGCGGCTGGTGGCGCAGGTGGCGCGAGAGATATTTGCTCAGCTTCACCAGCCGCTTCTCGTCCATCGTCGGCGCGCTCTCCCTTTATATGCCTGATGCCCATGTGCTCATCATACCTATTGAACGACACCGGGTGGTCGCTGAGCAAGATCGAGGGTGTTTTGGCGTCGTGTCAGCTATGATGGGCCAGCCACGCCAGGATGCTGGCCAGCGCCTCGGGGTCCAGGTGAGTATCGGGCGCGTTATAGCGCGGTAACGCTTCAGGCTGCGCCAGCTCCGACCGTGGCCGGGGCTCGTATTTGAGCACGTGATTGGCGTTTTCGGGGAAGAGGAACGTCACGTTCGCGTGTCCCGCCGCGCCGCGCTGGAGCGGCTCGCCATCGTCGTGCCAGTCGACCTGGATGTCTTTCTTCCCGATGATGACCAGCACCGGGACATCCACCCTGGCTAACAGAGGAGCTGCATCGGCCGTCCAGAGCTCACGGGCAAAGGGCAGGTTGGCTGGCGTTTCGAGACTCTGCAGCAGCATCTGGACGCCCTGCGGCAGCGCCGGGTCGGGCACCATAGGCTCGCCCGCCAGGAAGCGCGCGATGGCCTCGTCGTAGAGCGCCAGCAGCGCGTCGCCGTTCGGGATAGCAGCGGCCTGAGCCGCCAACTGGGCGCGCGCCACCACGCCGACGGGTCGCCCGGGCGGGGCAAGCAGAACGAGTCCCGCCAGCGGAATCGCGGGGTTCTGTAGCTGGTAGTGCAGCGCATGCAGCGTTCCTTCGCTGTTGGCGAGCGCGAAGATGCGGTCGTCACGGACGTATGGCTGACTCGCCAGGATGCGAACGGCGCTGGCAAGCTCGTCCAGGTGGCTCTGCATGCTCATCTTACCGAACAGGACCTGCATATTCTCGCGGGCGCGCGGGCCTGATGCGCGCTTGTCATAGCGCAGCGACGCGATTCCCGCTGGGGCCAGCGCCTCCGCGAGCAGGCGGGCGCTACCGTTGGGTCCGGGCAGCAGCGGCGAGTTCCAGTCGCGGTCGGTAGGGCCGCTGCCCGCGACCATCACCGCCGCGGGGAATGGCCCGGCGCAGGATGGCCTGACCATCGTGCCGTCTATGGTCGTTGCGTCCAGCGGCCAACTGATCTCCGTGCTCTCGTCGGGCGCTGCTTGATCGGTCATTGCGCGCCCTCCTCAATGTTCGCTATAGTTGCGCTCGCCTGCGGGAATGGCGACTGGCAGCGTATTCTCAGCGGGCGGGATCGGGCAGTTATAGTAGGGACTGTAGGCGCAGTAGGGGTTATACGCCAGGTTGAAGTCGATGGTGGCGGTGTGCGAGTTATCGGCGTGGTGCTCCAGCTCGATCTCCAGATAGCGCCCGGCGCCATAGGTCTCGCGTCCAGAGGTGGCGTCGCGGAAAGGCACGAACAGCTCGTGCGTGTGGCTGACATCGGGATCGGTGAACCCGATGAGGCGCAGCTCCTGGTCGCCGATGTGGAAGCGTAGCTCGGCGTAGCGCAGTTGCGGACGGATATCTCCTGTCGAGGTGGCCATCTCGATCACATCGGGATGCTCGAACGGCGTGACCGCAGCGGCGACTCGATACGCCGGTTCGGGCGGATAGTAGCTCAGTCCACCGAAATGGTCGCCACGCTCCTCGCGGGGAATCGGCGATTGATGCGCGGTGGCGAAGAAGCGATCTTTCTCCTGCCGAAACGCATTCACTTCGTCCGCATAGTCATTATCTACTGGCTGATGCTGATCGGTCACGGTCGTCCTCCCTGTGGCTGGCGGCTGAAGCCGCGCCTAAGCGCCTCGCTCCGTTCGGCGGCAAAGCCCGCCTGCGCGGGCTGCAGAGAGCGATATGCTCCACTCGGATCGCCCCTGTGTAGATGGTAGGGCGAGGCGTCCAGAGGCCGTCGCGCGGCGAAATTAGCCGCGGCATTCTCGCCGTATTACGTGGCGTTCCGGTAATTCATGTGGTGCGTCTGGGAGCCCGCGCAGGCGGGCTTTGCGGCGTAGCCTGTAGGCGCGGCTTCAGCCGCCAGCGCATTCATCCCGCGACATTGGCCCACCGCCTACACCGCCAGACATTCGCGCGCGCGTGTGACCAGCGCTGGCGAGGCCGCCGTATCGCCCGCCATCCAGACGCGGCGGATACCCAGCAGCCGGAGGTAGGTCAGCGTGAGCACCGGCTGGAATCCGGCGGCGGCGAATCCGCGAATCGAAGGGGTATTGTCGAGCGACGCGCCGATCCAGATGCGGCGCGTGCCGTCGCGGCAGAGTGTCGTGACGATGTAATCGAGCAGGGAGCGATAGAGATGCTGGCCGCGATACGGCGGCAGCGTCGCGCAGTCCCAGATGTACGCCTCATCGGGCGCCATACGAAACGAGCGCTCCAGCTCGCCGATGCTCTCGACGCCATGCGATACCCAGCCGTAGGTGGCGATGGCGCCATCCACCACCGCGACGAAGCAGCGCCGCCCACCATCGAAGCGCCGTTGCGCCTCGGTCGTCCCGGCAAGCCCCATCGCGCGGCCGAGCGCCTCAGCATCTCTGGGATGCGCCTCCCGCAGCACCGCCTCTCGCCCAGGGACGACCGGCGCGATGTCCTGCCCGCCGCACTCACGCACCCAGAGCGTGCCGCGCTCGAAGGCCCACAGATGGAGATCGCGCATGACTCAGACTCCTCGCGCAGCGGATACGCGCATGTCACAGGGACTCCTGGCACTGCGAGAGCTCTTCGATGGCCTGGGCAAGATGGCTGTCGTTCACGTTATAATCGCCCGCCGCGACCCGGATGCGATGGGCGCGCAGCAGCACATCGGCGACGGTGCAACCCGCGGGCGGAACGAACTTGTAGCAGGCAAGCTCCAGCCGCTGGCCGTTGGGATCGCGGAAGTAGATCGAATCCATGAAGCCGCGGTCAATCGGGCCGGTATTCTCGATGCCAAGCTCGTTGAGCCGCTCGACCACCTGGGTATAGACCGCATGCGAGACGGTGAGCGCCATGTGATGCAGATTGCCGATATCTTCAGGATTGGGCGTGGTGTCGTTCTCGCGCGTCGGACGGACAAAATACGTCAGCAGGCGACCATCGCCAGCATCGAAATACAGGTGCTCTTCGTTAGGCACGTCCAGGTTGGGCTGGTCGAGCACCAGTCGCATGCCGAGCACGCCCTGATAGAAGTCGATGATCGCGTCGCGATTGGAGCCGACGAAGGTGAGGTGATGAACGCCCTGCACCTGTATTTTAGCCATGGGAATCGTCTCCTGGTATGGAATCGATTTGTGATATGCCCCAGCCCTCTCCCCCAGCCCCGGCCTCCGGCCCGCTGCCGCTCCGCGCGCTCATCGCGCGCTTCTCGCCTTCGACTCGCGCGTCCGCCCCCTAAAAGGGAGGGGAGCCAGAGCCGCCGGTTGAGTGTCTTGTTGGGCGGCATCTGGTTCTGGTCCCCCCTCTCCTCGCGGGAGAGGGGGATAGGGGGTGAGGTCCGCCTCAAATTCTGAAGAAGAGGTGGCGCGCCTTCTCGATAACCGCCGGATCGCCGGTCGCCGTCCCGCCCTCGATGCGCCCGAAGGTCGTCAGCACGAACTCGGACTCATCCGCATAGTGAATCGTGGCGGGCAGATTCGAGACGTCATCCGCGGGCTCGTAGGTGAACTGCCCGTCCTTGACGTGCACGCGCCAGGTACCGCCCCAGTCGCCGTCCACCACGATGCCATACTCGATGTCCACGTCCTTCGCCGAGTCCTGGTCCACCGTGGACAGCATCAGGATGAACATATACGGGACGAGCACGCCAGCGGTCCGCTGGTCCAGCTTGCCGTTCTTGTCGCCCAGCCCCCAGCGCATATCCCAGCTATGCACGCCGTAATCCATGATCTGGAAGGCGGGATAGAAGAAGGTCGGCAGCGGCCCCATGAAGACGTGGGTAACGTTGAAGCCGCCCCAGTCGTCGGCGGTGAGGCCGTCGAAGATGGTCATCAACTTGTCGGAGTCCGTCTTCAGGCGCGAGATCGCCTGGTCGCGGGGGAGATCGCGGAAGGTGAGCGCGACGCGGTCAAGCTCCTGCGCCATCACCAGCAGGCCAAGCGACTCGGCGGGCTCACCGCGATGCGCCATATCCCAGCGGGTGAGATAGCCCTCGGTGACGTCGATCATATGGCCGACGAGGTCGCGCACCTCCCAGTGACCGCTGCGTGTGGGCGACTCCCAGTTCTGCGGGACGTCGATGATCGAGTAGAATTTGCCCCGCTCGGTACGCACTACGTCGAGAACAGTGTCTTTGGCGCTGTAGTCCATCGGATTGATTGCCACAGGCGACTTCTCCTCTCGTTGAACAGGCTGCTCCGTAGGAGCAACAGGAGCAACATCGGGGCTAGCAATGGTTGCCGTCTTGCGCTTGCTCCAGGGCCAGTTGGGCAATGGGGCCTCCTCATCTTGACCTGATGACGTCAAGCAGGTACAACACACAGCTACGCACAGCGCATACGCTACGAGTTCGGCGCACATCAGCATGCGCCACGACGCACATCACCACGCTTCACGCAACAACGCTTCGATCTCGGCGACCGCGCCGATGGGTCGTGGATCGTTCTGGACCGTGCGACTGGCGAAGGCCAACCGCGCCAGTTCGGGGAGCTGCCGCTCCTGGATTCCCAGCTCGCGCAGGCGCGAAGGAAGCCGCATCGCGGCCACCCAGTCCTCCACCTGCCGCGCGGCTGCCGCCGCCAGCGCCTCGTCGCTCTGCCCCGCGACGACGACGCCCATCGCCACCCCCGCCTCGGCCAGTTGCGGCGCGATGGCCTGCGCGTGGAAGCGCATCACATGCGGGAGCATCACGCTATTGGCGTCGCCATGCGCGACTCCGGTTGCGCCGCCGAGCACGTGGCAGATGCCGTGGTGTAGCCCCATCGCCACGTGTGCCAGCGCCGTGCCCGCCAGGAACGCCCCGCCGAGCATCTCGTCGCGCGCCGCCACATCGTCGCTGTGGGCATAGCAGCGGAGCAGCGCGTGGCTGATCGCGCGCAGCCCGCCGGATGCCGCCGCCGAGGCGAGCGGATTGCGCGCGGTGGAGTAGAGCGCCTCGACACAGTGGGCGACGGCGTTGATGCCGGTGCCAGCCGTCATGTGTAGGGGCAGATCGAGCGTCAGCAGCGGATCGTAGACGACGAGCCGGGGCGTGACATTGGCGTCGGTACGAGTGACTTTGCGCGTGCCGCCGTCCTCCCGCTCGGTGACGCCGAAGACGGGCGTCATCTCCGACCCGGCGTAGGTGGTGGGGATGGCGATCACCGCGACGCGCGGGGCGGATGGTTGCGACGCCAGCGCCGCGCCGACGGCTTTGGCGGTGCCGATGGAGCTGCCGCCACCGAGGCCAAGCACAGCATCTACCTGATACTGGTCGGCCAGCGCGGCGGCATCGGCCACCTGGAGCGCGGGGACGTGCGGCTGCACATCCTCGAAGGTGATCGCCAGTCGCTCGTCCAGCGCGGCCTCGATGGACGCGAGATGTCCGCGCGCGCGGAAGCTGGGGGTGGTGCAGAGCATGACACGCCGCCATCCAGCCTGGGCCACCGCATCGCCCAACTGAGCGACGGAGCCAGCGCCGAAGATGATGGTCTGGGCGTGATTGGTCAGCTGAAATGCACTCATCCCGATGATCCGTGAGCCGCTACCAAATCTCGCGCTACGGGGACGAGCTACGCGCACGCGCCTGCTGAATTATATGATAGTTTACGAATAAAGTAACACATGGTTTACAACTAAAGTGACATGCGAAGATTGGAAGACGGTTAAAGCGGCGGCGTCATCCCTGACTGATACCCATGATATACCACAGCGGCGCGCATTGCTGGTCAACTCAGGCCGCGAGAGATTCACCCTTGCATCAGCGTATATTACCTGACTATAGTCAGGTAATCGAAGGCGAGGCAGCGAGGAGGTCTCCTGATGAGTAGCGCAGTGGTGAAGCAGGTCCGCAGCTTCAACCGGACCGTGACCGAGCGTGTCGGCGCGTTGAACGATCATTTCCTGGGCCGCGATCTCTCGCTGGGCGAGGCGCGGCTGCTCTGGGAGATTGGGAGTGAGGGCGAGGGCAAGGCTGGCGCCGAGATTCGCGCCCTGCGCGCCCGGCTGGCGCTCGACTCCGCCTATGTCAGCCGCCTGCTGCGCACGTTGGAGCGCCATGGCCTGGTGGTGGTTGAGCCGAGCCTGCAAGATCGTCGCGTGCGCCGCGTGAAGCTCACCGCGGCTGGCCGGGCGGAGCGGGCCGAGCTCGATCACCGCGCCGAAGGATTCGCCCGCGCCCTGCTGGAGCCGCTGAGCGCGAGCCAACAGACCCGGCTGGCGGAGGCCATGGCGGAGGTCGAGCGTCTGCTGCTGGCATCGACGGTGCGCATCGCCATCGCCGATCCCGCGAGCGCGGACGCCAGATGGTGCCTGGAACAGTACTTCGCCGAGCTAAACCGGCGTTTCGAGGCTGGCTTCGATCCGACGCGCGGCATCTCAGCACACGCGCACGAGATGACGCCCCCGGCTGGTTTGTTCCTCGTCGCCAGCCTGCATCAGAAGCCGGTAGGGTGTGGCGGCTTGAAGTTCCACGCGGATGCCCCGGCAGAGCTCAAGCGCATGTGGGTTGCCCCAGAGGTTCGCGGCCTCAGGGTCGGACGTCGCCTCCTCCATGAGCTGGAGCGCCATGCGCGCGAGGCTGGGGTCACCGTCCTGCGGCTGGAGACGAACGGGACGCTCGCCGAGGCCATCGCGCTCTATCGCCAGTCGGGCTATCAGGAGGTGGAGGCCTTCAACGACGAGCCCTACGCCCATCACTGGTTCGAGAAGCGGCTCTGAGCGTCACCAGAGGTCCTGGATTGGAGGACCGATCACGTCACAGGCGCTACTTACCGAGCATCACCTCGGTTGACTTGATGATGACCGTCACCTGATCTCCAGCCTGGAGATTGAGGCGCTCCGCCGAGCCGCGGGTAATCACCGAGACGAGCTCCTGCCCTCCGGCAATCTGCACGGTGATTTCAGCCATGACGCCGCCAAGCTTGACCGACGTAACGGTCCCAGAGAGCTGGTTCCGTGCGCTGAGTTCCATCGTTTTGTCCTCCTCGCAGCGTTCCACTGGCGCGCCCACAGGCCAGGCGCGCAGCCTCACCATACCACAGGCGGTCAGTCAAGGCGTAAAGCGCCGGTCGGAGCGGGTGGTGTGGATCCGGTCGAGGCGGTCTGTGAACCAGCCGATACGGTCGGTCGCGCGCGCATCGAAGGCGGGCACGTACGGCTTGAGATCGAGCAGCGGCGTGCCATCCAGCACATCCACATCCTCGATCAGCAGCGTGCGGCCCTCAACACCAACAAGCCGCACCACAGAAAGCCCGAGCGGATTAGGCCGCCGGGGCGAGCGAGTCGCGAATATCCCATGCGTCTGGTCATCCAGATACGGCGTTACCTCCAGCGCAAAGCCAGACATCTGGTGGAGATGGGTCAGCAGGATGATATGCGAAAATCCTTCCAGGCCGTTGAGACCCTCCTGGAACTCCGGCTCAAGCTCGACTGAGCCTTGGACACCCTCGGCGGCGATAGTTTGTAGCGGCATGCCCTCCAGTGTGGTGAAGGGCGAATGCACCACGCCAATGGGTCGGTAGGTAATTGATTCCATGCAACATCTCCGGCGCTCGTGTGGTGGGCTTTTGCGAACGTGTGGGGTGACTGTACCACGAACGCTCGCCATCCACACGCGGTTGGCAGGTAGCGCCGCAAGAAACCGTGGCATAATACCCTATATGAGCCACGCGCACTATCGTCTGAATCAAGCGCAGACGTCAGCACAGGAGCAATAATCATGAGCGAAGAACCTACGGTAGACACGAATACGACGGAGACGGCTGAAGCGAAGAGCGAGGCGCGCACGCTACAGAAGGCGACATTCGGCGCGGGCTGCTTCTGGGGCGTCGAGGTGACTTTCAGGAATACGCCCGGTGTGGTAGACGCGATTGTCGGCTACGAGGGCGGCACGCTCGCCGATCCGACCTATCGCGATGTCTGCTCGCATACGACGGGACACGCCGAGGTGGTCGAGGTGACGTACGATCCGGCGGAGGTCTCCTATGAGACGCTGCTCAACGTCTTCTGGGACGAGCACGACCCCACCCAGCTCAACCGCCAGGGGCCGGACATCGGCGACCAGTATCGCTCGGTCATCTTCTTCCACACGCCGGAACAGGAGGCCGAGGCGCGCGCCTCCAAGGAGCGGCTGGCAGCCAGCGGCAAGTATCGCCGCCCCATCGTGACGCTGATCGAGCCAGCGCAGACGTTCTACCGCGCTGAGGAGTATCACCAGCGCTACTTGGAGAAGCGCGGCCTGGCCACGTGCAGGATTTAGGGCGCGGTCAAGGATAACCCCCTCCTTGCAGGAGAAGGGACGAGGTCCGCTCACGTTGCCTGGGCCGAACCCACAAGCGGCGCCCCGACTTTCGAGATAGACCGGAGATCAACCCACGAGCGCACGCGGGTTGCTACTGTGTGGCCGAGAATCGCGCCACATGCGCCGGTCAGGCAGGCGAAGGGGAGCGCCACCAGTGGCGTGGCCGGAACGATCTGGCCCGCGGCCCCCATGAGCGCGATGCCGCCATACAGGACGATGGCCGCGACGATGCCTGAGAACCCAGCAGCACTCACCCCTGCGTACGGGCGAAGCGCGGCCTCACGTCTGTCAGAAGTAGCCCCGGCAATTCGCGGCCCGAACACGACCGCGAGGTCTATGACGATGCCCACTGGAATGACATACCAGTCCACGACGGGATACGCCTGGTGCACGAAGATGAACAGCGTGTGGAATCCCAGTCGCCAGAGCGCGAAGGTCAGCGCGAGCGCGGTCGCGACGCCGAAGGGTAGCGGCCACACGTCGGTGCGGTGGCGTGTCTCCCGCGTGCGTCGTCCTAGTACGGTCGCGGCGAAGGTCAGCGCATACGTGAGGGCGAGCGAGAAATAGACAAGATAAACCCAGTCGGGTATGCCGCCCGTCACCAGTTGGGCGGCGCGCGGCCCGGCGAGCTTCCAGAGAGCGGGTTCGACATACCACGGCGGCTTCCCCGTCCGTTGAATCGAAGCCAGCGCTACTGCACCGTACTCCTGCTGATTCAGGGCAAAGTGGGTTGTCAGAATATTACGGAAGCAGATGGCGAAGGCAATGGCCCAGGCGCCGAGACCGCGCGCGGCTGGCGAGGCGAACAAAGCGATGATGACACAGACGTTGTAGACATCGGAGGGGAAGTTGAGCATGAGGTGAGTCGGCGACCAGGTGGTGATGTCGACGCCGAATAGCTCATGCCAGAGCAGGTCGAACGGCATGTCCAGGATGCCGATGCTCAGCGCGACGGCGGCCACGATCAGCGCCTTGCGCTCCAGCCCGATCACACGCTTCCGTTCGCGGACGAGCGCCCACAGCAGCAGCCCTGCCATGAGGCATGTGCCTGAGAAGGAGGTGAGGTGCGATGGAGAGATTTCGTCGAAGACGTGCCCGAAATGCCACGATACGTCCAACGTTGAGCCTATTTCCGTAAGCGCCATTCCGACCAGCCAGAGGACGTAATATCTGCGTGGCATCGGCAACCTCCCTCATACGCGCGTCTCTCGATGCTACGCTGGCACGACTGAAATGCTTCAATCGTCGCAACGCTTGCTATCGGCGCTCGCGCTTGTCTCGCTATAATTGCTGAGCATCGAGTATTGAGCGTCGAGTATAAGGTATTAGTTGCCGCATGGCAAATCACAATCGCCACACATTGCGAAGCGGTTGGCGCCCCTCACCCCTGGGCAGTGACCGGGTTTGCCCTGCCGCAGAGGTCGTGATAGAGTTGCTCGATGCGGTCCGCGACGACTCCCACGGTGAAGAGGTGCGCCCGCTCATGCCCAGCCTCGCCCATCCGCGCGCGGCGCGCGGGATCGAGCAGTAACTCGCGCAGCGCCAGCCGGAGCGCCTCTGCATCGCCTGGTGGGACGAGTACCCCGGTTTCTCCATCGACGACCATATCGGGCAGGCCACCAACCGCCGAGGCGACGACCGCTTTGCGCGCGCCCATGGCTTCCATCGCAACCTGTGGAAACGGTTCTGGCCAGATCGACGGGACGACACCGACCGCGCTATGCGCCCACGCGGCCATCACATCGTCATGCGCGACATCACGGGCAACGATAGCCTCCGGTGGAAGATCGAAGGTCGTTGCGCCATGCTGCGATCCGATCAAGACAAGCGGCGCGAGGTCGGCAAGTCCACGGTAGGCGTCAAGCAGTGTCTGAACGCCTTTATGTGGCGATAGCTCGCCGACGAAGAGGATGTAGTCATCGGTCTTGGGGAGGAAAGCCGGGCGTTCGCGTTCTGTGTGCGAGGTGAGAACGTCATCAGGGACGAAGGTCGAGATGACCTCCATTGGGCGCGGTGGTCGCCCCGCGGCCTGGACGCTCGCGTCGCGGACGGCCCGGCTGACGCCAATATAGTGATCTACGCGGTTATGCGCGCGCTTGCTAATGCCCAGTCCGGTGGTGAGTAAGAGCGACTTCGCGAGGCCATACTGCTCGACGCCGCACCGCACGCACTTGAGATACGCTGGCCCGCTGCATACCTGCCCGCGATGCATATAGTTTCTGCGCGGGCAGACCAGGCTGTAATCGTGCAGCGTGACGACGAGGGGCGCATCGTACCGCGAGCGTAGCGGCAGATAGGAGTAGAGCATCCAGCCACGTCCGTGGACGATGTCGGGGCGCTCTTGAGCGAGCACCCGCCGGAGACCAGCCGTCACGCCGGGATCGGGCAGCGTCGGGTGGAACTGACGCTCGGCACTGACATAGAAGGGTTTGAGCGCCCGGCTCCATCCTGCCAGGCGATAGATACGTACACCCTGGTCAACCTCAAATGCGGGCGATCCCTCATGAGCAAGGGTGGCCACCGCCACATGATGGCCGCGACGAACGAACTCGCGCGAGAGCGTCTGCACGTGGCGCTCCATCCCACCGATCACGGGAGGATACATGTCTGAAAACATCAGTATGCGCATGGGGTCTGCCTTTCGACGGTTCTTTTCAGTTGACGACGTCGGATTGAGTCGGTTGCTCTGAGAGCGCAGCAACAGCGCCCTGGTTGTCGCTCAACCAATTGCCGCTGTGCTTGCCCACGGTCAACGCGCCAACGACGTATCCTAGCGTCGTCAGGAAAAGCCCGGTGACCACGGCCACCGCGCGCTGCAACCCGCTCAAGTCACCACGAAGCGTCGCGAACAGACCACCCGCCACCGCGCGCGGCAGCACCCGGAGCACGTAACCGCGTTCCGCGGCCAGACCGCGATTCCGGCCAACCAGACGGGAGATAGCGGACTTGGAAATGCCCTCGTAATAGCAGCGCGAGCAGAAGTATTTCCAGCGCGCGCGCGACGCGGGCACTGAGTGGCGCATCACCGCCGACGGCTCGAACACCCAGCGGGACTCTGGCCAGTGCATGCTCGCCCGGATGCAGAGCTCGGTCTCTTCATCGCCAAGTGGCTTCGTCCCTATGCGCCCCAGGCTAATGTGGAAATCTCCGACCGCCTCAAAGACCGCGCGCCGGACGCTCATGGATCCCCAGAGGTTGCGCACGGCCTGGCGCTTCTTTGGCTGCCCCTCATAGGTGCAGCCAAAAACCCAGTAGAACTCGGGAGGAAACCACCGTGGCTGTTTTCCCTCCCACATCGGCGCAATCGTTCCTCCCGCCCCAAGCACTGCGGGATCATCCAGGCACTCACAGAGGCGTTCGAGCCAGTCGGGAGTGATGACGCCATCATCGTCGACGAAGGCGATGATCTCTCCCGTGGCGTTGGCAATGCCAATATTGCGTGCTCCTGAAAGACTCTGCTGGTTCAGGTTCGGGATGACGAGCACATCCGTGAAGGCCGCGCGCGCGCGGGCAAGCAAGGCGTCGTTGTGGTCGATCACCAGGATGATCTCGTGCGCTGGCAAGGTCTGGTTGCGCGCGGACTCGATGCAGTTCTGGAGCTGCGCCCAGCGCTGTTCAGTGTAGGAGCAGACGATGATAGAGACGGTTGGAGCCATATAGTTCATCAATCCCCTTTATCCAATGATGTATCCAATGGCGCGCTGGCGCCGCGGGTGCGCACCTGAGCAGCCCGCCGCACGACCCGCCAGGCCAACGACCGCACGCGACGCGCACGCTGCACCCACTGTGGCCCGCGCCCATCGAGCAGCCGCCCATAGGCGGCCAGATCCATTCCTGGAAGGACAATCAGACGCGAGAGCGCGAAACGGTCCTCGCCATCGGCGCTCATCTGATAGCCTACCGCGCAGGCCGCCAGGTAACCCGCGGCAGCGGCGGCGGCCCGCACGCGCCCGGACTCGAAGCCGAATGGGTAGGCGAGTGTGGGCACGTCCTGGTTGAGCCGGTCCTCCAATTGCGCCTTCGGGTCGGCCAGTTCAGCGTGGAGGTCCGGTGCGGCGAGCGCATCCATCGCCCGGTGCGTGATACTGTGCGCGCCAATCTCAACGCGCGTCGCGGCGATCTCGCGTAGCTCGTCCCACGTCAGGATGCGGCGCGGCACATCCCCTTTCACCCAAAAGTTAGTGCGGCCCACCGCGCCCGTTGTGACATAGAGGGAGGCTGTGAATTGATGGCGCAAAAGCAGCGGCGCGACCGTCTCGCCAAAGTCCGCGTAGGCATCGTCAAACGTGAGGACGACGGGACGAGGCGGAAGCCGGCTACCACTCAGCCTGATACGCACGAGGTCAGCCAGCGTCAGCGTCGTATAGCCATGAGATGCGAGGTACTCTATCTGGGCGGCGAACTCATGTGGGGGGATAACAAACGGGGCGAATACCTTGCTGGTCACGTCACTGATGCTGTGATACATCAGGATTGGAACCCGTGCGCGCGGCGCGGCGTGGTCTCCTGTGGCGTTCGCGCGTGTGCTGGCGTCAGCGCTTGTCGTCCCGCTGTGCGTCGGATCCGTCATGCTCCAATCATGCCCTTCGCTCCTGGCCGTGCCACGCTCTTGTACATGCCAGGCGAAAGACTATCCGCACGTCGCAGAGTGACATGAAAGCTCGTGTGGCGATTAGCTATTAGCTACCGTGCCAGTCTAGGCGCCCGCGTCCGGGGTGTCAACCGTAGCAGGGCGCTCTGGCTGAAGGTACTACCCTGGTGTTGCGCCGGTCAGTCAGCCTGTTATCAACCCATTTGGTCCTGGAAGTCTATGACGGTATGCAAGATTGGTGTATGGTAGCATATGTCCTTGCCTTTGTCGCGCGGCGCTGGCTGTGTGTTTCAGTGGTAGGTCTGTTAGCAATATTGCGATTGTGTCGGGCGGCGGGGCGATGAGAAACTGGCCGCAAGCCAGGTGATATCTCTAGTGGTGATCAGGGAAAGAGAAATCCGCGGCATGAATTGGCGCAAGACGGTGTATTTTGCGGCGCATCGGGCCACGGGCGGCAACATGCCCCGGATCTATAACCATTTCGTGCGAGAAGACCACAGCGAATCCCACAGCGCAATCGCACGCGAGCGGCTCACGCGCATCCTGGAACACAGCGCGACCTCGGTGCCATACTACCGCGCCATCTTCGCGGAGCGTGGCCTCTCGACCCTGGGCGACCCTCTCGCTACGCTCCCGCGGCTTCCCATCCTTACTAAAGACATCATCCGCGCCAATACTAACTACCTGACCTCCTGCGACCTCCCCCGGCGCAAATGGGGCTACAACACCTCAGGTGGCTCAACCGGCGAGCCGATCCAATTGGTCCAGGACAAAGACTTCGACGAAGAGGTCGTCGCCTTGCAGATGCTCTATTCCTCGTGGATTGGCGCCGAAGTAGGCGACTGCGAAGTGTCACTATGGGGGTTCGAGCGCGAGATTCTGCATGGCAGCGTGGGGACAAAAATTATCCTGGCCAACAAGCTCACCAACCGCACGTTGCTCAATGCCTTTAGGATGCCGCCAGCCAAAATGCGGCAGTATCTCGACGTGCTCAATACCAAACGCCCCAGGCTGATCGTGGCCTACGCCCAGGCGAGCTACGAGCTCGCCTGCTTCGCCGAGCAGGAAGGCATCAAAGTGCGACAGCAGCGCGCCATCATCTCTACCGCTGGTACGCTGTATCCCTTCATGCGCGAGAAGATCGAGCAGGTCTATGGCTGCCCCGTCTACAACCGCTATGGCTCGCGTGAGGTCGGCGACATCGCCGGGGAATGCAAATACCATCAGGGGCTGCATGTGCTGCCATGGGGTTCCTACGTCGAGATTGTCGATGAGGCGGGCAATCCGGTAGAGCCGGAGGTGGAGGGCCGCATCATCGTCACCTGCCTGACGAACTACGCGATGCCGCTCATCCGCTACGATATCGGCGACCGGGGCGCGCTGGCGCCAGCGGAAACCCACTGTCCCTGCGGACGCGACGGCCAGATACTCGCTAGCCTGACAGGCCGGAGTGTCGATGCCTTCAAGACCAGTGATGGTACCCTCCTTGGCGCCGGTTATTTCATGCACCTGATTCACTCTAGACCGTGGGTTAAGAAGTTCCAGGTCGTGCAGACCTCCACGAACGAAGTGCTGTACCGGATTGTGCCCAATGGGCAGCCCGGGCCACAGGCGGACCTGGACGAGATCACAGCTGGGACACGGGTCGTCATGGGGCCGGAGTGCGGCGTCACGTTCGAGTTCGTCGAAGACATTCCCTTGCTCGCGTCAGGCAAGTACCGCTATGTCATCTCGCTAGTGACCTCCTAGAACCTGGAGCGCCTCAATGCAAGGTAGCTTGAGGCGCGTTCCGGTTCGGGAGTAAGATACTGGTGATTATGCGCTCTGCGAATGGATAGAACCAGCGATCAACTCGCCTTAGCGCCGATTGTGGGAAACATACGTCCTGGGTAGTTGTGTGGCATGCAACATGAGAGTATAGTGTACCGTGTCGCCGTCAAAGATGGCGACACGCCTTGTGGGTATTTCGGCTGTAGGCCCTTTCGTATTATTGCGGTTGCAGCGAGCGGCGGTGGATGCGAGACTCGTTCAGAGACGAAAGACATGTGATCATGGTGAAAAGCGTCCAGCCAATCTCAGCGAATCATGCGAATCATGCAAATCATATGGTCCTTTATACCCTCTACAACTCTTCGCGGCTGACCGCGATACAGGGCATGAGCGAAGGAGACTGAAGCACCATGAATTGGCGCAAGACCATCTACTTCGCGGCGCACCGGGCCACCGGCGGAAAGATGCCCCAGGCGTATACCCGTTTCGTGCGCGAAGATCACACGCGCCCCCACCATGCCATCGCGCGTGAGCGGCTCCAGCGGCTGTTAGAGCACAGCGCAACTGCTGTGCCGTATTACCAGGCTCTCTTCGCGGAGCGCGGACTCTTGCCCCAGGACGACCCCGTCACCATCCTCGCGCAACTGCCTATCCTGACCAAAGACCTCATCCGCGCCCAGCGCGACCGGCTAACCTCCAACGATCTCGCCCGGCGTAAATGGGGCTACGGCGCAACCGGTGGCTCAACGGGAGAACCGCTCCAACTAGTCCAGGACAAGGACTTCGACGAAGAGGTCGTCGCCTTGCAGATGCTCTATTCCACCTGGGCAGGAACCGAGGTTGGTGATCGTCAGATATCATTATGGGGGTTCGAGCGCGAGATTCTGCATGGCAGCGTGGGGACAAAAATTATCCTGGCCAACAAGCTCACCAACCGCATTGTGCTCAACGCGTACCGTATGACGCCACAAAAAATGCGGCAATATCTCACTGTTATCAACACGTGGCATCCCAAGCTGATCGTGGCCTACGCCCAGGCGAGCTACGAACTCGCCTGCTTCGCCGAGCGGGAAGGGATTGCCGTGCGACGGCAGCAGGCGATTATCAGCACAGCGGGCACCCTCTATCCGTTCATGCGCGAGAAGATCGAGCAGGTCTATGGCTGCCCTGTCTACAACCGCTATGGCTCGCGTGAGGTCGGCGACATCGCGGGTGAGTGCAAATACCATCAGGGGCTGCATGTGCTGCCGTGGGGATCGTACGTCGAGATCGTCGATGAGGCTGACAATCCGGTAGAGCCGGAGGTGGAGGGCCGCATCATCGTCACCTGCCTGACGAACTACGCGATGCCGCTCATCCGCTATGATATCGGCGACCGTGGCGCGCTGGCGGGAGAGCATGAATGTCCCTGCGGACGTGATGGCCAGATGCTTGCGCGCCTTGCTGGACGGAGTGTCGATAGCTTCAAGAACCGCGACGGCACACTTATCGGCGGCGATTACTTTACCACACTCCTGGAGCTCAAACGCTGGGTCAAAAAGTTCCAGGTCGTGCAGACCTCCGTCAATGAGGTGCAGTTCAAGATCGTTCCGGGCGATGAGCCGTGCCCTCAAAAAGACCTTGACGACATCACCGCCCAGACGCGGATTGTCATGGGCACTGATTGCGTCGTCAAGTTCGAGTTCGTCTCCGAGATACCGCTGCTATCTTCGGGCAAGTATCGTTACACGATTTCCCTGGTGAACACCTAAATCGTCCCAACCTCAATACTATCAATCGCGCGCCTCAATCTGCCTCAGGCTCAATACCACGCGACATGGGGATGCCTAGTGGTTTCTCTCCCCCCCCGTTCGGTGAAACCAGGCGCGCGATTTTTCCACGGCCGCCGCGCATGAGCAGAGAGGCGAGAACGACAATGCTACCGCATGACTGGCCAATCAGCCATGACCAGCCCGCCCCGGCGACGCCGACGGTTGGGACCAGGAACCAGGCCAGAATCAGTGTCACCGCCGACATACCGAGGTTGAGCATGGCAGCGGCGTATAGATGCCCGCGCACGCGCCACACGCTCACCGCAAGGTTTGTGATGGCGTCTGGCACGGCGGCGAAGACCAGAATCGAGAGCAAGACCGCGCCATGCGTCGCATAGCTTGGGCCAAAGACCTCGAGCACCAGTCTGCCCCAGAGGAGGAACGCGCCCCCAATGGGAACGAGACACACGCCAATCAGGTAGGCGCTCTTGCGCACGCGGGCCGTGAGAGCGCCGCGGTCGGCGCTCCCCTCGGCCCAGAGCGCCGAGCTGATCGACGATGAAATCATGAAGAAGATGGTACCAACCATCCAGGTCGTGTAGAGGTACGCGCTGTCGCTGGCCGAGAGGCGCGTCGCAACGATCACCGGCAGCAGGTACATCGGCAGGGCGCCGCCCAGCCGGGAGAGGTGATTGCCGACTATTCGCGTCCCAAGCACGCGCGCCTGCCTGCCGCGCTCCCCGATGCTTTTCATCAGGCGATAGCCCAGGCGGGGCAGGAACCAGAACAGCGAGAGGATGAGTGAGACGACGGTGGCAAGGATCCAGGAGAGCAGAATCGTGACGGCGCTCCGGTGGAACAGGGGCAACAGGAGCGGAAGCAGCAACAGGGGAATCTTGACGGCGGAGAAGACGACGTTGCGCGCGAACATGTAGTGCGCGACGCGATCAGCCATGAAGATGCCGTCAAGCACCGTCGTGACATTCCAGACGACGACGAGGCTGATCAGTAAGAGCGCCTCCACAGCGCCCCCACCGGCCAATTGCAGATTTGGGCCTAAAACCGGTAACAACAGCCACATACCGGCGCCGAAGATCACGCCAGAGATCGCCACCACCGCGAGTGCGGCATCCACCATCACTGACCAGGACCGGCTGGTGCGCTGAGCCGGGAGCAGATCAATCACCGCCGCTTGCAGGCCGAAGATGGAGAGGACCGTGACCAGGTTGACCGCGGAGATGAGCGCGGATGCCAGACCGACGGCGGCGGTGGGAAACACACGCGCCGCGGCTGTCCAGTAGATATAGCCCAACCCAGAGGAGGCCACCGTGGTAGCCATGATAAAGAAACTATTCCGCAGCAGTGAATCGCTCGCCAGGCGCGGAATCCAACTCCGGGCAAGCGCCAGGTAGCGACGAAAGGACCATACCGGCGCCGCCTCATCTTGCGTTACCTCGAGCTTTCCACTCCCACCCATGACCTGATACTCCGCCCTGTTCTAGGATCCACTGCTTCGTTGACTCTCTATGGTCTCTCAGCGGTCCCTCATCAATTGGCGACTGCTGAGCGTTGGCGAGGACGCATGATTAGCCAGAGTTGCCCACCCAGATCAGCGTCTGGCGATATGGCTGATCGGGCGCGTTGGTCAGGTATAGCGTCGCCTCGACCGGCACCTGGAAACTGCTGTTCGCCACTTGCGTCGGTAGTGGCGCGGTGACTGTCCAGGTTTGCCCAGGCTCAAGCAAGATGTTGTTCCAGGTATAGACGGGGCTACCAGACGCGGTGAGCTGCACATTGTACTCTTTGGTGGTCTGCTCCTCGTTCCGCACGCCTACCTGCACCGAGGCGGAGTCGGCTGGAGGAAGCAACCAGAGCTGCGTGAATCCCGCTGAGGGAGTGTGTTGGGCCGCAAACAGTGAGATGGCGAAGGCGCCTGCCACCGCTACAATGCTCACCAGCGCCATCACACGAACGAGCGGCGAGGCGAAATACGTGTCACGGAAGCTCTTCTTGCGGAGATCTGGCGGCATGGCGGCATCGGGCTGACGACGTTTCGGCTTGCCCCACCACCGCACCAACGCCACCAGCGCGCCACCAACCGTGATCGCGCCGAGAATGGCGCCCCACGATGTGGTCACCAGGCCGTCTGACGCCAGGTTGATTAGCAGCCCGCTGACGATATCTATCGCGATGCTCAACCCCACGCTGAGCAGGATGCGCTCGGCGAGACGCCACGTGCGCAGATCGAACACGGTCGCAGCGATCACATATCCAGGGAGGATGAAGACGAAGAGCGCGCCGAAGAGCGGGTTGCTCAGGCCAAAGATCCCCGAGGTTATCAGCTCGGCCAGCCCAAGCACACCCATGACCCCCAGTGTAATGGTATTGCGCTCCATCGTATTTATCCCACCCTGTAAATGAGCAGATCACCACTGTCGTAGACCAGGTCTATACCCACAACGCTATCGAACTTCTCTAGCGCGGCCTGAGACAGCGGCGTGGTATGCTGGGGCTCCTGCCCACTATAGCCGAAATAGGATCCCCCCGTGGGCAGCGCCTGACTCATCCGTAAGTCAACCACCAGGTATTGAATATGTTGCGTCGCGATGATTTGTTGCACCTCGGTGTCGTACTGTGGGTTCATGAAGATGGGAAACTGCGCCACGATGGGAAACTGCGCCCCATATGTGGCGAAGAGCAGCGAGTTCTCGAGGTCTGTTGCGAGACGGTGGTCTGCACCCAGTGCGTCGCGCATCCAGGTGGCGCTGGATATGCTCTCCTGCGTAATGCCCCGCGCGTCGCCTTCCACCATGAAAGGCCCAGGGGTATGGAACCAGGGAAAGCCAGCATCCGTCGAAATATCTCCCAGCAGAATGACGCCGCACGCCAATGTCAAGACCAGCGGTATGAGCACGGTACGCATCCACGGCCTGGAATTCACCAACACCTTGATTCTCGTGGGTATGCGCTGCAGGCCGCCTGGCGGGGTGATAGCTTCTATCGGCTGATTGCCTGCTCGTGTCAGCACCACCACATCGAGGGCGAGCAGGAAACCCGCTGGAATGAGCGCCCACCCCATCAGCCGCGTGGCGCCTGCCAGACCGGCTGGGATGAAGTGCAGCGCCAGCGAGGCGAAGTATGCCATCGCCGCCAGCGCGAATACCTTCCCCAGCCCGCTGAGGCGATGCCGCTGGACCGCGACCATCCAGCCAAAGATCAGCCCGCCAGCGGTGATGGCCACGGCGCCGTATATGACGAACTGTTCCCACAGTGGCACGGGTGTCCCCACGTGCGAGAAGAGCGAGCGCGACTGGCCGGCGCCTGATAGGACGTTGATCAGCCCGCTGAGCGCCTCGGCTGGGAATGGCGCAAGATACCACCAGACGACATTCGCTACCACCACATACCAGAGGATCATCATCGGCAGGATCACAATGAGCGCAATGATGGGAACGCGCCAGCTCCCCAATCCGTTATCGAAACGAGGCTCGATCACGGCCCAGAAGAGAAGGAATGCGACGAAGAGCAGCCCACTCACATGGTGCGTCACGACCAGCGCGACCGTGGTGGGTATCGCCAGGACGAGATACCGCACGCGCGCCGCGCCATGGCGGGTTGTCGCGCAGACGAGCAGGTAAAGACTGAGCGCCGCCAGCGCAAGCCCGAGCACTTCGTACGCAAACTGGCCGTCATCGTAGAGGACGGTCGGATTCGCCAGATAGATGAGCGTGCCAATGGTCGCGAACCGTGTTGAGCGCGCCACGCGCTCAAAGGTAAGGAACAGGGCCAGCGTCAGAAGCTGTTTGGCCACCACAATGACACACATCGAGGCGACAAAATCTGGCAGGCCGGTGAGCTTGATCAGCGCGTCGGTGGGAAGCTCCAGCCCGGGGAAGGCCGGGCTGACCGGGAGCATCGGGTTTGGCGAGAAGAGATGGTTCGTCGTAAGGATATCTTGCAGCGTGCGCAGGTGCTGAAACTCGTCACTCAGCGCGTAGCCTGTCGGATAGGCCAGGATACGCACCAGCGAGAAGCCACAGGCGACGGTCAGCACCGCGCTCACCCCTTCGCTGCGACCGATCTGGCCGCCGACGAACACTCGCGCGACTGCTGGAAGATAGATCAAACACAGGCCAAGCCAGTAGAGCGGATCAGCCCACATGCTCGACGCGCGCCCGGCGGCATCGGCCAGCGCAAGTGATAGCACGCCAGCGGCGGGACCAAGCCAGAGAAGGACGACCCAGTATCGCGCGACGCGCTCTGTCTCCCCAGTCGTCTTGAGCGCGGTAATTGACATCGTCAGTCTATCGTAGAGATCGACTGTCAGCGGGCGCGTGGTCGGCGCTTTCGGCGCATCAGGGGTGTGCATTGACCGCTCGCCTCCCTGAAGGATCTGAAGGATTCGCATCGTGGCCAACCAGCTCTGCCCGGGTCGCGCGCGCCGTCTGTAGGTACAGGTTGCGCAACATTTCGGCGCAGTCGTCCCAGGTGGGCAGGTCAACCGACGTTGGGATGTGTGGATGGTCAAGCTCGGAAGCAATCGCCGCGGCCACCGCGGGCGTCTGGCTTGTGGGCGGAATCTCCGCCGCTAGCCCCCGCTCGGCAAACTCCAGCAGTCCAGTTGTCGCGGTCACGAGCACTGGTCTGCCGAGCGCAATCGCCTCCACCACCGCGATCCCCTGCGACTCGTAGTCGCTGAGCAGCGTCACGAGATTCGCGCTCGCCAGTGCAGCTGCCATGCCTCCGCGGTCTTCGGGCGCTATCGCGCCTATCTCGACGTGCTTCTCCAGGCCCAATCGGTGGACTAGCCGTCGCAGCTCGCCTTCATAGGGGCCAGCGCCGATGACGCGCAACGTGGCGCGCGGATAACGCGCCAGCAGCAACGGCATCGCCGCGATGACCCGGTGATGCCCTTTATAGCGTTCGAGGCGGCCAACGGAGACGATATGCGGGAACTCGTGAGCAATCGCACTCGCGCCGCGGTCCACCCGTGGCAAGTTGCCCCCGTTGGGGACCACAGTAAACAGGCTCGTGGGAAGTCGCAGAAGCGTTCGGAAATGCTCCGCTTCAAATCGGGAGACGCCGATGAGGCGTTGCGCATGGGCATAGAGTCGCCGCTGCGCCCGCCACTGAGCGCCGCGTATCCCTTCGCGCCAGCCGGAGCTATGGCCCCCGCTATGGAACGTGAGCAGATAAGGCAAGCCAGCACGACGCGCTGCCAACATCGCCAGCGGGGCCACCAGGGTGTGACAGCCCTGGACGTGGACGACATCCCAGTGGCTGCCGTCGCTCTTGCGGAGCGCACGGTACACCTCGGGAGCGTAGTAGTAGTCACGGTGCGCGGGATAGGCGGGAACGCGAATGATATGCACGCCATCGACGCGCTCTTCACGAGCGAGCTCCTTGCTGGGGTCAGTGGTCAGGACGGTCACGTCGGCTCCGCCCGCGGCCAGGCGGCGGCTCACCTCCCAGACGTGCGTCTCGATTCCTCCCAGGTAGGGAAAGAAGCGCGCCGTGACCTGCAGAATGCGCAGCCGACTGTGAGCCTGGCGCTCCGCCTCAACCCGCTCGTTCAACTCATCCTGTCCCATCTATCCGCACCCTCCCCGACCCTCCCTGACCATTCCCCACTTGACCCCAGGATGAGCCAGCGGCTGCGGCATTCGTGATAGATCCCGCATCATGCCAAAACTAGCAGTGGCAATGGCAATAGCAATGACAGCTGGTTCGGCGCGCTCCTTCTGTCTTCACAGTCCTGCCTTTTTGGCCCGGATCGACCCACCGCGTCACCCCTTGATGCGCGCGTGACATTAGCTTTTCGCGCTCCATACGCGGACATAGTCGATGTCAAACGACTGCGGCAGAACGGTCGAGGCATTCGTGCTCTCAAGAGATCCATCGATTGCCGCGCTCAGGATGAGGTACATCGGCGTTGGCGGGATATTATTCGTTGCGGTACAATGCGTTACCCCATCCACCTGCCATTCGACGAGCGTCGGTGTCCAGATGAGTGTATAGGTGTGGTAGTCCGCCGCGAAGTTTGGCCCATTCACCTCGCACCCATGCTGACCGGTGCGCCAGTGAAAGAAGAAGTGCGCGGTGGTGGGCTGGCTGCCCCACGCCTCGATGAGATCGATCTCGTAGGGAGAGTACCAGGGTCCAGTTCCCGTCGTCGGCAAGAGCCACGCGGCGGGCCAAAGCCCCTCGGTCGTAGGAAGCTTGGCCCGGATGTCTACCCGTCCGTACTTGAACGAAAACTTGCCTATCGTCGTGACGGCGCCTGAAGTATAGGGATGGCCGCCACCCGCCTTCTTCTCCGTCACCAGATGGAGCGCGCCGCCGCTCACAAACGCATTGCCCGGGCTCCACTGCTCATTGGCGTACTGCGCGCAGCAGCCGGCTGTGCTGGGGATCGTGCTATCAATGGGCTGCCATTTGGATGTGTCGAAGACGCCCGCATTGAACTCCGAATCCCAGACGAGACTCCAACCCGCCAGCGTCGGTTCCGGTTGCGTTGGCGTCGCCACTTTGCCATGAGTCGCGGTGGGCTGCGCCTTCACAGTGGGCGACGCGCCCGTAGCGGAGACGGCGCCGGTCGCGGAGCAGGCGGCAAGGCACAGCAGCAAACAGCACATGACCACAAGAAGTAGCGGTTGCGCCCGGCGCGCCACAGGCCGACCAGCGTCTGAGCGAGGTCGAAGTCGAGGGTGAGAACTGTGGCCGCGATGTCGCCGCTTCGATAACGTGATCATGTGCACCACTCTACCCAATCTCCATCGCCATACAAGCTTCTCACAAAGCTTTTCAAGAAGTATTACCCCTGGAGCAAAGCGGCGCACAAATCGTAGGACTGTCGGGGTCGCGCCCGTCGCCTGCCAACCAGCTCCCACAAGCTACCAGGCGCATGGAGAGCAAAACTCCCATACTATATCGCAGTGAGCTTGTCTTGTAAGGTCAGTGCGCTCCCCTACGCGCGGCAATTGGCTCGGCAGGGCAACCGCGCGGACCAATCTTGCCGTGCCACTATAGCATAGCGGCGCCTGGCCCCACAACAAACCCGTGCCTATTACCTATTTGCGAGCTGGAGGGAATATAGCCTATCCTGTCACGGCAGCATATGGCGGCCGACGAATCGAGTATGTTAACGCGGAGGATCAGTGAGGAGAAGAGCCATTGCGCCGGTCCACCTCCCGTTGAACTTCGGGAGTTATCGTGGCAGTACGTGGCCTGGTACGTGGCGCGTTCGGGCGAGCGCGCTGGCCCGCCGGCGGATTGGCCGCGGTCGTGCGCTGACCATTCGTGCGCAGCGCCTTCATGGACTGGGTATCGTGCATGGCTGCGCGTGTCGGTTTCCAGTGGCGTTCGCGCAGAATGGCGCGGAGAATGCGCCAGCCGTCGCGCAGGGGCATCAGATGGCTCTCACCATGCCGCCGCGGCCTTTCGATGCTGGGAACCTCGATGATGCGCAGGCCAGAGCGCACGGCGCGGCAATTCAACTGGGCTTCGACCTCAAAGCCGTCGCATTCAATGGGAATGACGGGGATGCATTCACGCCAATATGCATTGAATCCGTAACAAAAATCCGTGAAGTGGGTATGGTAGAGCAGGTTGGCGCAGGCATTCAGGAGCCAGTTTCCCAGCCTGCGCATCGGCGTAAAGTCTTCACTGCCGCCACCAGAGAGGTAGCGCGAGCCTTTCACGTAATCGGCGTGGCCGCTGATGAGCGCCGCCACGAAGAGCTCGATCTCCTGCGGCTTGGTTGAGCCATCCGCGTCCATTAGGACGATGATCTCGCCGTGGCTCAGAGCGACCCCTACGCGCAAGGCGTCGCCCTTGCCGCGCCCAGGCTGCCTCGCAATCACGATATCCGGCCACAGCACTCTTGCCACATCCACGGTTGCGTCGGTGGAGTTTCCGTCCACCAGAATCACCTCGGTGACAAGGTCTGGCAGCTCCCGCAGCACATAGGGCAGATTGCGCGCCTCATTGTGCGCCGGAATAACCACCGTGACCGTGGGCCAGGGTCCGCGAGTCCCATAGCCGGAATCGTCGGAACGGGCAAAGCTTTTATCAAAAGGGGCATTCACGACCACCGTTGGCATCTCGCCGGTTTCCAGCGAGCCTACGATATCGAGATATTCCGCCTCTGACCAACCATGCTTCTCCGGCATTGCGCTCTCCTCCAGGCCGTGTCTCGAATCCAGGGTTTCTGCTCCGTATGGATGAGATACGACACCAGCATTTGGACTGCGCTATACTACCATAAGCGCCGCAGGGAAGCTAGAGACACAGGTAAGATAGACTATTTGGGTGGCGACCGCGCTCTGCGGTCGCGCCACAAAGTCGGCAGGCGCCATGACAGGTAACCTCGATAGATACACTAGATACACTATGCGAAAAAGCGACCACTCATCGCAAGGGCGCATGGTGCGGGATGAGCGCTTCGATGGCCTCGAGCGGCGCCACTAGCGTCCCCGTATCGCTGGCGTGGATGGTGGTAGCGGGCGGCGGCAGGAGGATGGGGCCGCCATCGCGGTCCAGCGAGAGGATCAGCAGGCGATGCCGCGCGCGAATCTGCTCGACGGTCAGGCCGTTGAGCAGACCTTTCGGCAGGGCGGTGAACTCGTCACTGGAGAAGATCCTGCCCGTGGCGGTGAAGGCGCGGTTGACGCCGCCATCGTCCAGCCCGTGAAGCACGGCGGCGGCGGCGAGTGTGGGGCTGGCCAGGTTCGAGGTGCTATACGTCGTGCGAATCGCGAAAGCCAGGTTCAACTCATCGGCCAGCGCGTCGCTGAAGACACGGACGACCAGATGGACGTCGGGCCGGATGCCGCGCGCCGCCAGCCCAATCTGCAGGTTAGTCAGGTCATCGGAGGTCGCCGCAACGACAGAATAGGCGTGGTCAAGCCCAGCCTGGCTGAGTATCGCGGGGTCGCGCGCGTCGCCCGGGACGATGGTGACGCCAGGGAGGCTGGAGACACGCCGTAGAAACGCGCTATCGTCGCCGGGGAGGGAGATCGCGACAATCTCCGGTGGAGTGCGCAGGCCAGCCAGCCGCTCGACGACGCGATAGCCGACCTTGCCAATGCCGCAGACGATGACGATGTTGTGGTCGGACGTGGGATGTTGCGGTGGTAGGGGATCGGCGCCCACGACGTTGCGCAGGCGCGTGGCTTCGAGGGCAGGCAAGGCGCCGATAAACGTCACATGATCGCCGGTGTGGACGACGCTGTCTGGGCGAACATCCTGACGCCTGCCCGCGCTGCTCCGCTGGTCGAGGACGAGGACACCGCTGCTGGCCTCGAAGTCACGCACGGAGCCGCTGAGCTGGCTGCCTTTCGCGATGGTGAGCTTGACGACGCCGATGAGGTCGTTGCTGATGGGCAGCGCATAGCTGATCTCGCGGCTGATGGCGGCGGCGGCAAGGGTTGGCGCGGCGAGGGCGGAATGGCTGAAGGCGGAATCGGGGCCGAATATCTTCTCCAGGTTGCGGTCCAGATCCTCGTTGAAGGCGCGCAGGATCACGCGAATCCCAGGGCGAAGGCTCCGAGCCGCGAGCGCGATCTCGATATTGAGCTGGTCGTTGTTGATATCGGCAATGACGGCGCGGGCGCGGGTGAGGCCCGCCTGGCGCAGCGCCAGCGCCTCACTGGCGTCGCCGACGATGACTGGCACGTGCATGCCAAGCGCGCGGGCGACATAGCGCGACTGGAAGCTCTGCTCGACGACGACGACCTCGTAGCCCGCCTCGATCAGCCGGGTGACGACGCGCAACCCAATCCGCCCCAGCCCGCAGACGATGACATGATTGCTGAACGTGGTCGCCAGCGAGACCTGCCATGCCTCCTGGCGGCTGCCCTTATCCAGCACGCGGCGGCCAAAGTTGAGCGCGCTCTGCACGATGACCAGCAGGCCGAGCAGCGGCAGCAGGAAGAAGAGCAGCTGGCCCACCACATCGCCGGGAAACGGCTCGCTGCTCTGGAAAATCAGCAACTGCAAGGTGTTATAGAGTGCCGAGGTCACAGCAGGATGACCATGCTGAAATTCGTAGCCAGCGCCCACCACCATCACCACGCCAAAGAGCGTCAGGGTGAACCAGGACTGCCGCAGCAAGAGGGCGAGATCGTAGAGATTGGCGCGGAGCAGCCGCCAGAATCCACGACGCTGCCGTATAGTGAATGGCCGCTGGCGGACAGGGGTCGCGGCAGTGCCAGGATTCCGCTCCATAAAGAGCCCTTTCGACGACCTACGCATCTGACACTTTCTCTGAGGCTCCCGTAGAATAGCGTATAGGCTGCGAGGACGCAAGGCCCACATCGGGAACGAGGCTATCGAGAGGAATGCGGTGTTGTTATGACTCCTTATCGGGCGTGTCGGCTGCCAGCGCGTCCGCTGCCAGGTGAAATGCCGCGTTGGCCGCTGGCACGCCGCAATAGATGGCGCAGTGCAGGAAAACTTCCTGGATCTCCTCGATGGTGACGCCGTTGCGCAACGCGGCGCGGATGTGCATGCGCAGTTCGTCGCCACGGTTGAGCGCGACCAGCATCGCCAGCGTAATCAGGCTGCGTGTCTGGCGGGGCAGGCCCGGACGATC
The DNA here is from genome assembly GCA_036557205.1 of Ktedonobacterales bacterium. Classification (GTDB taxonomy): domain Bacteria; phylum Chloroflexota; class Ktedonobacteria; order Ktedonobacterales; family JADMIN01; genus DAHUXT01. The sequence continues at coordinate 49,818 of DATBIB010000019.1, forward strand.
CCAAATCTCGCCCCAGGCATAGCGGGTGATGAAGTCCTGGAATGGGCCGTTAAAGGCTGTCGCATTGGCCAGCGCCTGATCCACATAGGCGTTGCCCAGCACCGCGCGGCGCACGGCCAGGCCCGCCTCGTAGCGCTCCTGCTCATCCTTCGGTCTATCCTTCTTCGGCCTATCTCTGGTCATGCCTCTGCTCCCCTGAAGAAGCGCACCAGCGCATCGGTGAATGGCTGGCCGACCTCGATATTGGCCATGTGCGCCGCGAGGAACTCCTGATAGCGCGCGTCGGGAATCGTCTCCGCCAGGAAGCGTCCATCGGCGGGCGGCGACGCCGCATCGAGCGACCCGGCGATGACGAGCGTGCTGGCGCGAATGCGGGGCAGGGTGGCGCGCATGTCCATGTCGCGAATTGCCTCACAGCAGGCGATATACCCTTCGGGCGGGGTGCGTAGCAGTGTCTGGCGCATCGTCTCGACCATCTCGGGCTCGCGCTCGAAAAACGCCGGGGTGAACCAGCGCACGATCACCGCGGCGATAATGTTCGCCATGCCCCACTGGCGCACCGATCCGATACGGGCATCCCACAGCTGGGGCGGCCCCATGCGCGCGGCGGTGTTGCAGAGCGCCAGCCGACTGATCCGCTCCGGCACGTGGGCGGCCAGCCACATGCCGACCATGCCACCCATGGAAAGCCCACAAAAGTGCGCCCGCGCGATACCAAGCGCGTCGAGTAGCGCCAGCGCGTCCTGCCCTAGCATCTCGATGGTATACGGGCCGGGAGGAACGGCCGACGCGCCATGCCCTCTGCTGTCATAGCGTAGCACGCGAAAATAACGCTCCAGCGCAGGCATCTGAAGATCCCACATCGTATGGTCGGTACCCAGCGAATTGGAGAGAACCAGCACCGGGGCATCGGGCGGGCCGTCAAACTGGTAATAAAACTTCCCCGACGGCAAGTCAATTGAATGCATACGTCATAGAGTCCTTTGATCATGATTCATTCAACGCGCCGCCGATGTGTTGCGCCAGCGCCCGCTGGATCAGCTGGTCCGCAAGCCCGATGGCGTTGCGCGGGTCGCAGAGCCGGTCTAGCGTATCGGCGGAAAGTATCTCCGTCACCTGTGGGTTTTCGGCAAGGACAGCGCGCAAGGGAACATCGCGGGCCAGCGCCTGACGGCAGGCATCTTCGACCACCCGATGTGCGGTCGCCTTTCCCAGCGTCGGCACGAGCGCCATCGCGACCGCCTCGGCGCAGATTACCCCTTTCGTGATATCGAGATTGGCGCGCATGCGATCGGCGTCAAGCTCCAGCCCCTCGGCAACCTGGGTCATCTGCCAGAGCGCGCCTGCCGTCAGCCGCAGAATCTCCGGCAGCGTCTCCCATTCGGCCTGCCAGCCGCCCAGCCCACGTTCATGCTCCTGGGGCATCGCGGCCAGCATCGTTGCCACCAGCCCGGGCACGCGCACAGCCGCGGCGAGCGCCACCGATGCGCCGACCGGATTGCGCTTCTGCGGCATGGTCGAAGACGCCCCTTTGCCCGGCTCCGCTGGCTCGAACGCCTCGCCCACCTCCGTCTGCGCCAGCAAGGAGATATCGCGCGCCATCTTGCCCAGCGTCCCCACGAGCGAGCCGAGGGTCGTGGCGACCTCGACCAGCCGGTCACGGTGCGCGTGCCAGGGGACATCGGGCAGCGCTAGGCCAAGATCATCGGCCAGCGCCTGCGCCACCATCAGCCCCTGCGAGCCAAACGCCGCCAGCGTGCCGACCGCACCGCCAAGCTGCGCCACGAGCACACGCGGGCGCAGCTGCCGCAGTCGCTCGCGGTGGCGATTCACGGCGCTGAGCCAGCCCGCCGCCTTCACGCCGAAGGTGATCGGCAGCGCCTGCTGGAGCCAGGTGCGCCCGGCCATCGTCAGGTCGGCGTTGCGCTCGGCCAGTCGCGCGCATGCCGCCGCCAGTCGCGTGAGATCAGCATCGAGCGCATCGAGCGCGTCGCGCAGCCGCAGGACGAGTCCCGTATCCATCACATCCTGGCTGGTGGCTCCCCAATGGACATAGCGCGCCGCCTCCGCGTCATCGGCGGCGACCTGTGCCGTCAGCGCCGCGATCAGCGGGATGGCCGGATTGCCAGCCGTCGCCGTCGCCTCGGCCAGCGTCGCAACCTCGTCCTCGAAATGGTCGGCGTGGCAGCGCGCCGCGATGGCCTCCGCGATCTCTTCGCTCATCATGCCTGCGCGCGCCTCGGCCCGCGCCAGGGCCGCCTCGAAGTCTAGCATGGCCTGCATGCGCGCCGAATCCGACACTATGGCCCTCATCCGGTCGGTGGTGAACAGGTGATCGAACATGAGCAACCTCCGGGGTGGACCCGTGGCGCGGATCGGGTCGTATCAGGTGGCGAAGAAGACGGTCTCGTCCGGCCCCTGAAGGTGGATGTCCCACTCCAGCGCCCCATCCGCCGCGGGCCGCGCAATCAGCGTCGCGCGCCGCTCCTCGGGGATGAGTTGCAGCACGGGGTCGGTCGCGTTCGCCGGATCGCCGGGAAAGTAGACCCGCGTCACCAGCTGGCGCAGCAGCCCGCGCATGAAGACGGTGACCGCCAGATGCGGCGCCTGCGCCTGCCCATCGGGGCCAGGCGCCGACCCCGGCTTGATCGTCGTGAAGTGAAACGCGCCGTCGTCGTCGGTGGGCGAGCGGCCAAAACCCTGGAATCCCGGCGTCAGCGGCTTCTCCTGCGTGTCGTCGGGGTGGGCGTACCGGCCCGCGGCGTTGGCCTGCCACACCTCGATCAGCGCGTCGTTGACGGGTCTGCCGTCGCCATCGAGCACGCGCCCGCGCAGGGTGATACGCTCGCCAGGCACATCCGGCCCAGCGATCTCGGTGACGAACATGGGCGTCAGGCCAATGCGCAGAAACGGCCCTATGGTCTGCGATGCGGTTGGGTGCAGTCCCATGTCAGTCCTCCATCGGCGTGTCGTCACGACCACGCAGCACGATATCGAAACGATAGCCCAGCGCGTACTCCGGGCTGGTTAGCTCCCAGTCGAGCCGCGAGACCAGGCGGAGGCGCGCTTTCTCATCGGGAATACTGTTGAAGATCGGGTCTTCACCCATCAGTGGGTCGCCGGGGAAGTACATCTGCGTGACCAGGCGGCTCAGGATGCCTGCGCCGAAGAGCGAGAAGTGGATGTGCGCGGGCCGCCAGGCGTTGTAGTGATTGCCCCAGGGATAGGCGCCCGGCTTGATGGTCAGGAAGGTATAGCGTCCCTCGTCGTCGGTCATCGCCCGCCCATAGCCGTCGAAGTTGGGATCGAGCGGGGCGTTGTGCATGTCGGACTTGTGCCGGTAGCGCCCGGCGGCGTTGGCCTGCCACACCTCGATCAGCGCGTGGCGCACGGGCCGCCGATAGTCATCCAGCACGCGCCCGCAGACGATGATGCGCTCGCCCAGCGGCTCTTCCTGGTGGTGTGAGGTCAGGTCGTTATCCGTCGGCGCAATCCGGTCATAACCGAAGACTGGCCCGGTCACCTCTGAGAGCGTGTGCGGCAGCAGGATCAGCGGCCTGGTGGGCGCGCGCTTGGGCGTCGAGGCATATTGCGGGTAGAGGTAAGGTGGCTGCGCCTCCTCCTCCAGCCGCCGATAACCGCGCATCTTGGGCATCGTCGGACCTCCTCACTGCTCAATCACTCTTGAAGTGTTCCGTGCGCTAGCGCCGTGCGCCGTTGCAGGTCACGCAGCGTAGCAAGCTCCTGCTCTGATGGCGGTGTGGTCGTCTCCACCGTGGCCGCGAACCGCACCGGCCAGCCGATGGTCTCCCGCACCTGATTGCGTGTCACCCCCTGATGCAGATGGGTCACGATCAGCTCGTTCGTGATGTCTTCTGGCTCCATGATGCACAGATCGGTAATGACTGCGGTCGGGCCGCGTCCGCTCAGGCCCAGGCGCGCACGCGCGTCACCTCCGTCACCATAGCCGACGGAGGTGACAAAATCGAGGCGTTCGACGAAGGCGCGTGGCGACTGCTTGAGCAGGATGAAGACCTGACGCGCCGCCCCGGCAATCTCTGGCGCGCCACCAGCGCCCGGCAGGCGCGTATGTGGATGATCGTAGTCCCCAATCACGGTCGTGTTCAGGTTGCCGAAGCGGTCAATCTGCGCGGCGCTGAGAAAGCCAATATCAATGCGCTCGCCCTGCAGCCAGTAGCGAAAGATTTCGGAGGTCGAGACGACTGTATCCGCCGTCTCGGCGAGATCGCCATCGCCAATCGAGAGCGGCAGCACGGCGGGTTTGGCGCCAATCGGGCCGGACTCGTAGATAAGCACGAGATCAGGCGCATGGGTCAGCCGCGCCAGGTTGGTCGCCGTCGAGGGCAGGCCGATGCCGACGAAGCAAACCGCGCGGTCGGGGAGCATGCGGGCGGCGGCGACGGTCATCATCTCGCTGGTGGTGTATGGCGTATCGCTCATGGTGTTACCCTGCTCATGACGGCGCCTCGTCTCCCTGCGATTCCCGCTGCGATTCCCGCTGCGATTCCGCCAGCGCGCGCTGGAACTCGGCGAAGTCGCCGGTTTCGTGAATGTGGCGCTGAATCCACGCGGTGAAGCGGTCGCGCTCGCGTGCGATGGCGTCCCAGGCCAGATAGAAACGGTTGTCGCGCTGATAGTAGCCCTGCGCGTAGGACGGCGACGCGCCTCCGGGGACAACGCAGACGGCGCTGACCACCCACCAGGGCAGAATGCAGGCGTTGGGCCACGCCTCCAGGTCATCCACGATCTCTTCGACGGTGACGATGGCGCGATCCGCCGCCAGCACCGCCTCTTTCTGGACGCCCAGAATGCCCCAGAGCAGCACATTTCCCTTGCGGTCCGCCTTCTGCGCGTGAATCACGGTCACATCCGGGCGCACCGCGCGCACCGCCGCCAGTTCCTCGCCGGTAAATGGACACTGGATGAATTTGATATGGTCGTTGTTGCGCGGCAGGTCCGTGCCGCTGTAGCCGCGCAGGACGCCAAACGGGAGATGCGACGCGCCCGCGACGTAGGCGTTCGACAGGCCCGCGTGGCTATGCTCTTCGATGGCGAGCGGCTGCGGCCAGCCGTGCTCCACGGCGTCGCGCAGGCGATGCAGCGAGCCAACGCCGGGATTGCCACCCCACGAGAAGATGAGCCGTTGCGCGCAGTCGGCGCCGATGAGTTGATCGTAGATGACATCCGGGGTCATGCGGATGAGCGTCAGTCGCTGTTTGCGCTGGCGAATCACCTCATGACCAGCGGCGAAGGGAATGAGATGGGTAAATCCCTCCATCGCTAGCGTATCACCATCGTGAATAAGCTGCGCGACGGCTTCGCTCAACGACATGAGCTGCGCCATGATGTTCTCCAGAATGCGATGTCGCGATGAGAGCCAGCCCCGCAGGGGCCGGGAGTCGTCGCGCTAGGGCTGTTTGCCAGTATTCATAACTGCTAGAATTGTATGCGCATTCAGGTGCTCCGCGCTCAGGGTCGCGCGGATGCGCCCCCCGAAAAAGACGAGCACGGTATCACAGATAGTAGCGAGCTCCTCGAGATCGGTCGACGCCAGCACCTGCACGACACCCTGACGCGCGAGATCGCGCATGAGGGCATATATCTCCGCCTTCGCCCCAATATCAATGCCCCGTGTAGGGTCGTCCAGTAGAAGCACGGAGGGGTTCGCTTCGAGCCACTTGGCAAACACCACTTTCTGCTGGTTGCCGCCCGAGAGACGGCCCGCATCCTGGTTGACGGAGCCTGCCCGGATGCCAAGCTGGGCTATGCGCGCCCGTGCGCGCTCCCGCAGCGCGTGGGGACGGATGAGGCCGCCGTCCCGTCCCAGCGCGACCGACCGTACCTGCGCCATATTCTCCCAGACGGGCGCGTCGAGCGTCAGGCCGACACGCCGACGGTCCCCTGGCACTAACGCCACCCCCTGCCGCACAGCGGCCCGGCGTCGCGGTTGGACGAGCGCTCCGCCCGGTAGCTGTATCTGTCCGCTGGAAAGCGGGAGCAGACCAGCCGCCGCCGCCAGCGCATCGCGATGTCCCGACTCGGCCAGCCCGACGACGCCCACAATCGAGCCAGCCGGAGCCTCGAAAGAGACCGCATCGAGCCGCCCTGGGACTGTAACAGCGACAAAGCGCAGGGCATCCTGAGTGGGCGAGTAGCGCTTGTGGGTCACGTCCTGGCGCGCGGGGAGCTGTTTCTTCTCGCCCAGCATCGCCCGGACGATCTCGTCGATCCCCAGGCGCGCGGCGGGGACGGCGTCGAGCACGCGCTCGCCATCGCGCAGCACCGTCACGACATCGCAGAGATTGAGCGCGTCTTCCAGGATGTGGGAGACGTAGACGACGGCGACGTTCCGCTGGCGGAGCGTGCGCAGGAGATTGTGCAGCCGTTCGGTCTGGTGAATGTGCAGTGCCGAGGTCGGCTCGTCGAGAATGAGCACGCGCGGATTGATCATCAACGCTCGCGCGATCTCCAGCAACTGGCGTTGTTCGAGGGAGAGCGATGAGACCAGCGCGCGCGGGTTGACGCGGAGGCCAAGCTCCTCCATCACCGGCGATGCCAGGCGCGCCATACGGTCACGCGCGACGACTGGCCCCCGACGTGGCTCGCGCAGGACGAAGAGGTTTTCCAGGACACTCAGGTCGGGGAAAAGATTCAGCTCCTGCGAGACGACCGCAATACCCTGGCTGGCCGCATCGGCGGTGCTGCTGAAGCGCACGCGGCGCCCGTCGAGTTGCAGCGTTCCGGCGTCCGGCGTCGTCGCCCCCACCAGCACCTTTACCAGCGTGGATTTGCCCGCGCCGTTCTCGCCGAGCAGCGCGTGAACCGTTCCCGCGCGGACGTGAAAGTCCACGCCTTTGAGGGCCGCAATCCCGCCATACGACTTGCGAATGCCGGTCGCATTGAGCGTATCAGCCTGGGTATTCATGCGCCCTCGCTTCTGTGTATGCGTTGTCTCGGCGTGTACGTTGTTTCGGCCATAAATGGCCATCCCACCCTGTCGAGCTTTCAAGCCCCCTGCCCAATTGTCTCAATACTCCGGCCTTGAAAGGCCGAGACCGTGGCCTCTGGTCGCCCTTTTTTTCGGGGAGGGAGTTAGGGGGAGAGGGGAAGGGTCGATTCCCTGGCCCATTTCTCCGCAAAAGC
>DATBIB010000020.1:0-2530 GCA_036557205.1 Ktedonobacterales bacterium
GACGGTGCCGTACCGGGTGCGCTTGCGAGTGGGTCGGCGGCGCTGCTGGCGCGCGCGGCGTTGGGGCGCTTCCTGCCGGATACGAACCAGGACCCTCCATTCGTCGCGCCGGAGAGCTTCCCAGCGGCGGTGGGCACAATCAAGCTAAACTTCTGGCAGCATTACCCTGATATCGGCTGGCGCGGCCCCTACCCTGGCACGACGGAGACGGCGGTGAGCGCGGCGCCGGGCAAGCCAGGGAGCTATCTTGTCACCTTCTCGATGTCCTGGTATCAGGTATTCCAACGCCACCACACCTGGGTCTGCCTCGTCGCGCCGGATGGAAGCGTGCTGCTGCAATCCGAGAGCGGCGATCCGGTGCCATAACATGAACATGCCATGAGAGGAAAACCCCTATGCCACGCAATGATGGCCGCGCCAATGACGCGCTGCGGCCAGTGCGCCTCCAGGTGGACTATCTGCGCCACGCGGAGGGGTCTGTCTTGATCGAGTCCGGCGATACGCGCGTGCTTTGTGTCGCCAGTATCGAAGAGCGCATCCCGCCGTTCCTGGAAGGGCGCGGCCAGGGCTGGCTGACGGCGGAGTACGCGATGCTGCCGCGCGCCGGCAACACCCGCTCACAGCGCGAGTCCGTCGCAGGCAAAGTCGGCGGGCGTACGCACGAGATTCAGCGGCTCATCGGGCGGTCGTTGCGCGCGTGTGTGGACCTGCGGGCGCTGGGCGAGCGCACCATCGTGCTCGATTGCGACGTGATCCAGGCAGACGGCGGCACGCGGACGGCGGCGATCACCGGCGCGTGGGTCGCGCTGAAGCGCGCCTGCGGGCGACTGCGCGAGCGCGGCGTGCTGGCGGTGGACCCCGTGCGGGTGGGGCTGGCGGCAATCAGCGTGGGCATCGTCGGCGGCGAGACGCTGCTCGATCTCAACTATGCCGAAGACTCGCGCGCCGAGGTGGATGCTAACGTCGTGATGACGGACAAGGGCGAATACGTCGAGGTCCAATCCACGGCGGAGGGCAAGCCGTTCTCGCGGGCACGGCTAGATGACCTGCTGGCGCTGGCGGAGAAGGGCATTCGCGAGCTGCACGCCATCCAGCGCGACCACCTCCCCTCGCTCTAGAGCAATTTGCGAAAGGCAGAGGCAGGCACGAGATGTGCAGATGAGAGCGGTATGCGTGCGTCTTCGACCGACCTGAAAGAACGTTTGGTACGAGCGGTGGCCGACGGTCAGCCCATGCGAGAAGCCGCTCGCCGCTTTGGAGTGGCGGTGACCACGGTGAAACGGGCGGTGGTGCAAGACCGCGCGACCGGCTCGCTGGAACGCAAGCCCATTCCTGGTCGCCCGCGCGAGTTCACCCGTGAGCAGGAGGCGATCCTGCTCGCGCGACTGGAAGCGGCTCCCGATGCCACCGTGGGAGAGCACTGCGCCTGGTGGGCAGAGCAGCAGGGGCACCTGGTGAGTGTGACGACGATGTGGCGGGCCATGCGGCGCCTCGGCTGGACGCACAAAAAAAATCGTTGGCAGCCAGCGAGCGCGACGAGCCGGCGCGCAGAGCCTGGCGCGAGGCCGCGGCCCAACTCGACCCGGAGCAGTTCGTCTTTGTCGACGAAAGTGGCACCAACATCTCCCTGACTCGGTTGTATGGTTGGGCGCCGCATGACCGGCGAGCCACCGGCTCAGTGCCACGCAACCACGGCAAGAACACGACGCTGGTAGCGGCGCTCACGCCTGATGGGCTGCAGGTGCCGTGGATGATTGAGGGGGCGATGGATACGGCGACGTTCGTCTGGTACATTACCGAGCAGCTGGCACCCACGCTGAAGCCGGGGCAAGTCGTGGTGCTGGATAACGTGAGCGTCCACAAGGCCGCCAGCATTCGCCAAGCCATCGAGGCGCGCCACTGCCAGCTGCTCTTTCTCCCGTCCTACTCGCCCGACTGCACGCCGATCGAGCAGGCGTTTTCCAAGATCAAAGCGAGCTTGCGCCGGCTCGGCGCCCGCACCAAGGAGACCTTATGGGAGGCCATGCGGGTGGCAGTCGAGGCCATCACCCCGGATGATGCACGCGCCTGGTTCGCCCATTCCGGCTACGCCCTGCCTGCTCAAACTAAGTGAAAATTGCTCTAAGCTCACCCGCGGAACTGGCCATCCGGCGCGCGGCATCCTCGATGTTGGTGACCGCGGTCGTCAACTCACCAGCTTGCTGCCCGATCGTATCTGCACTGCGGGCAATAGATTCGGCGCCCACCTGAAACCCATTCACCTGCGTGGACATGCTGGCCATTACTTCAGCCGTTTCGCGCACGTAGCCGCTCGCGTCCCCGATGAGCTGCCGGATCTCCGTCTCCCATTGACCTCTGCTAGCATCTAGTTGTTCACGGTTGGCGGTGGCGGACATGTGCGCGGAGCCACTAGCCACCAGGCTGAGCTGAAGCGCTGCCTTTTGAACTTCGGACCGGACTGTGTGGCCCGCAGCGCGAGCTCTGCGCACTTGGACATCAATGAAGATGCCGACGATTATCAGCGTGCAGA